>NZ_JBIAHV010000001.1:0-652547 GCF_042870895.1 Streptomyces sp. NPDC006294 | reverse complement strand
GCCGGGCCCTCACCATGCCCAAGCACCGAAACCGCGTCCCCTACCCGAAAGCTGACGACCAGCGACGTCTCATCATCCCAACTGAAAAGCGGAGGTTAATGCCTCCGCGAACGCCCTCTTCCGGCTTGTGGAGGGCGACGGGGGCACTCCAACCCTCCTCTTCGACGAGATCGATACTGTCTTCGGCCCCAAGGCCGGAGGCAATGAAGAGGTCCGCGGCTTCCTGAACTCCGGATACCGGCGCGGCGGCAAGTCCCTGCGCTGCGTGGGAGACGGCTCCAGCCAGAACGCGGCATGGTTCTCGTCCTTCTGCGCCGTGGCCATGGCCGGTCTCGGCTCGCTCCCGGACACGATCCTGACCCGCTCCGTCATCATCCGCATGCGCAAGCGCGCCCCGAACGAGAAGGTCGAGCCCTACCGCCGTCGCGTCCACGAGAAAGAGGGCAACGCCCTGCGTGACCGCCTCGCGGACTGGGCCGACCAGGCTCGCGAGCAGGTCGCCGACGCCTGGCCCGAGATGCCGGAGGGTGTCTGCGACCGGCCGGCGGACGTGTGGGAGCCGCTGCTCGCCGTCGCAGACGCAGCCGGGGGCGATTGGCCGGCACGGGCCCGCGCCGCCTGCCTGGAGCTGGTGACCGCCGCGCAGGACAACGACGAAGCCTCGCTCGGGGTCCGGCTGCTCACTGACCTGCGCGACAAGGTGTTCTGCGGCGCCGACCGCATGCCCACCGCCGTTGTCCTCGAAATGCTGCTCGCACTGGACGACGGACCGTGGGCCGACGTGGACGACAAGCCGCTCAACTCACGGATGCTGGCACGGCTGCTCGGGCAGTACGTCACCCCCGCCAACAAGCCCATCAAGCCGCGCGGCATCCGCACCGCCTCCGGCACCCCGAAGGGCTACTACGCGGAAGACCTCACCGACGCCTGGACCCGGTACTGCCCCCCGCCCCCTCCCAGGTCCGCAACATCCGCCACAGCCGCCACACCGCAGGTCACAGGGGGTGAATCTGTAGCGGAAAGCGCCACAAGCATCCGCCACACGACGCAGGAAACCGCCACACCGCTCTTCCCCGTCACGGGCTGAGAGCCCACGGCCATAGGTGCCGCCACACAGCGCGTGTGGCGGCACCTATCCGCCACAGAACCGCCATCCGCCACAAATCCAAGCCGCTGACCAGCAATGTTGCGGCGTGGCGGATGTTGCGGATTCTCCGGAACGAAACCGACGCCCGCGCCACCGCCCTGGAGGCAGCAGTGAGTTCTGCCCTGCCCACCACTCACCGAGCGCTCACGGTCCCGGAAGTCATGGATGCCTTGAACCTGAGCCGCTTCAAGGTCTACGACCTCATCCGCTCGCGTCAGCTCCTGAGTATCAAGATCGGCCGGTCACGACGTGTTCCGGCTGACGCACTCCGCACGTTCATTGAGCACCAGTTGGAGGAAGCTGCCTGATGGCACGTAAGAGAAACCCGAACGGCGCCGGCAGCATCTGGCAGCGCAAGGACGGGCGGTACGAGGCACGGGTGTACGTCCCTCAGCCTGATGGAACCCGCAAGCGCAAGACGGTCTATGGGGCCACCTGGGAGGAGTGCGACGCCAAGCGACAGGAGCTGGTACTGCGGGACCGGCAGGGTGTCCCCACCCCGACGCGCTCCGCGAAGCTCTCCGAGTGGCTGCCCTACTGGCTGGAGGAGTTCGTCAAGGACGACCGCAAGAAGACGACGTACGCCAAGTACGAGACGCACGTCCGCCGCTACCTGATCCCGCAGATCGGGGCCAAGCGACTGGAGACCCTAGGAGCGGCAGACGTGCGCCGCATGCTCGCGAACGTGACGGCACAGGCGTCGTCGGCCACCGCCAAGGAGTCACACCGTGTCCTCCGCAGTGCGCTCACGGCCGCCTGTCGTGAGGAACTGATCAGCCGGAACGTGGTCAAGCTCGTTCCGGCACCCCGGGTGCAGCCGCGCGAGCTGCGACCGTGGGACCTGGAGCAGACGATGACTTTTCTGGAGGCCGCGAGGAAGGATCCGCTGTACGCAGCGTTCGTACTGGCCGTGGCGCTCGGCCTGCGCCGAGGTGAGGTCCTCGGGCTTCGCTGGTCGGACATCGACCTGGAGCGTCGCACGCTCACCGTACGGAACCAGATCCAGCGGGTGCAGAAGGAGCTCTACGCTGACTCGACGAAGAACCGCCGCAGTCGTGTTGTCCCCCTCCCACTCATGTGCGTGCCGCCGCTGCGCTGGCAGCGGCTGCGGCAGGCCACGCAGCGTCTCACTGCGGGGCACGAATGGCACGACAGCGACTACGTGTTCACGACGCGAACTGGCCGCACGGTTGAGCCGATGAACCTCAGCCGCTCGTTCCAGCGCATCACGGAGGCAGCGGGGCTTCCTCGCATCCGACTGCACGACGCGCGGCACGGATGCGCCACGCTCCTGTTCGCCGCAGGTGTGCCGGCCCGCGTCGTGATGGAGATCCTCGGGCACTCTCAGATCGCCGTCACGATGAATATCTACACCCACGTCTCCGACGACCACCGCAGGGAGGCGATGGGTCACATGGACCGACTGCTGCGGCGGCGGCGCTGAGCAAGCTGCGTCCAAACGCCTGGCCCGCAAGAGTTGCTGCGGGCCAGGCGTTGCATGACGCCACCTCTACTGCAGCCCTGAAGATCTCGGCAAACCGGTGGATCAACACGCGAAAGACCTCCACACTGAGCCGCATGCAGAGCGACGATGCGCTAGTGGATCTCATTGCGGGTTGGATCGATGAAGCTGCCCTCAGCGCCACATCTTTTCAAGCAACGCGGTCTTTCAACGAGAGGATTCCCATTAGCGAGCATGAAGGGAATCTGCTCCCCGAACAGGTCGAAATCGCAACTCGAAGAGCTGCAGCCTGGGCGTTCGCCTATCAGGTGCAGATAGTCGAGAACGACGGAAAATGGAGAGTTCGACTCACGCCGTACTTCAACGATTCAGGCGGCCACTCCATTCCGCCTCCAGTAGAAGACGTGCCGGACATCGGCATCGAGGTTTGGTGCAAACTGCACCAGAAGGTCACTTCGAATTTCGGAAAGGCGCGCCTCCATCATCTCTTGTTCGAGAGAAGAGTGGGTAGCGTACGCGACCATGCCCTCCTAGCCGCACGGTGTCACCTGAATCTTTATGACGACTGGGAAAGGGGACTGGACAAGCAAGAGAGCCTCAACATCGCCCTTCGACTGGCTCACGCGGTCGGGGCCGAAGAACTCGCCTCCGAAGTAGTCGAGAAAATGCTCGAAATGGCTCACCGAACAATGACCGGGGACGCGGAGGCGCCCGGAGTCACCCTTCGACTACTCCGGCCATTGGCGTACGAAAGACGCCTACCCGAGAGCCTCACTGACGCAGTCAACGCCGCCATAGAGACTTACAACTCCCCGTTCATCAGGGATCAGCTCTTCTACTTGAAGCTACACATTTGCAAGAATAGCGACGAGCGGCAGGCCATTCAGTCCCAGCACGTACAGGTCTGGCTGAATGCTGCCGACGAGGCAGCAGGTCTGGTCAAAGCAGGACACCTGAAGACCGCTCTCCAACGAGCTCACGATTTCGCAATTCCAGAGCTGATCGAACGTACAGCGTGCGCACTCCAGAAGATGAGGGGAGAGGACCTTGGCCTAGCAAAGTTCTCCGCATCCAGCGTCGTCAGTCAGGAGCAGTACGAAGACTTCCTGAGGCCGGTTTCCGGCTGCGCCGATTGGAAGGAGGCGTTGATTAACTTCACGTTCGCATACGGTCCTGCAGTCGGTAGTGTAGAGAACACACGGGAGAGAGCCGAAGAATTTGCGAGAAATTCCCTTTTCGCAAGCCTGACCTCCACCGAACTCTTGGGGTCAGACGGCCTGCCACGCTTTTCCCCTCGGAACGAATCCGACATCGAGGAAATGCGCATGGCGCGGCAGGAATCGTTCATGCTCCAACACACCGCTCCCCTGCTTGCCATGGCACTCCACAAGATTCCCGAGGTCCACGGATTGCCAACCGAGGAGGATTTGACTTCGTTCCTCGCACGCGGTGCATTGACCGAACAAGATCTCGCCGCCTCCATCGCCCGATGTTTCATTAGGTACTGGACCGGGGATCCAGAAGCGGCGACTTTCACCATCGCCCCCAAAATCGAGACACTAGCGAGAAACCTCGTGCTCGCACTTGATGCTGGAGTTTACAAGATTCAGCGAAATGAGAAGCCGGGACAATACCCTGGCTTGGGCTCACTACTTGGAGTTCTACGGATAAAAGGGCTTGATGAATCCTGGTATCGCAACATCCTCACGATCTGCGGAAACCCGGCCGGCGGCTGGAACCTACGCAATGAGATCGCGCATGGGTTCGTGCACGTCGCAGGATCGCCAGGGGCTGCGATCTTGCTTCAGTGCGTGCTGTACCTCTGGACTCTCGGCGCTAAGTCGGGGGATGCGGAGGAGGCCCAGCACGGGGCGTAGGCAGACCCACCGAGCCGATCAAGCCCGACTGCCGTCAACCACTACCGTCAAAGGCCCCCGCAGCGAGTTGCTGCGGGGGCCTTTGCACTGGTGGGCGCGGACGGTTTCGAACCGCCGACATCTGCTTTGTAAGAGCAGCGCTCTACCCCTGAGCTACGCACCCGTGGATGAGGCAACAGCGTACATGGCGCACACCGTGCAGCTCCAAACCGTTCCGCCGGTGCCCCCTGCGCGACCCGGCGCGGTCCCCGGCACCTGGCCGCCGGGCGCGGCACCACGTCGGGTACGGGGGATAGCCCCACCCGGGAGACGGTGGGCGGCCGGATCGATCGGGGGCGGGGGCGCTCGTAGTGTGAAGGGACATCACAGAGAGCTACTTGGGGGAACGATCGCCATGACACGCCGACTCCGTCGCCATCACCGCCGTGCCGTACGAGGCGGGCTCGCCGTGTCCGGGGTGCTGTTGCTCGGGGTGGGGCTCACCGGGTGCGGGAGTGCGGACGCGAGCGAGGCACCCGTGGAGAAGAAGTCGTTCCCGCTCAGCGGCAAGGCCCTGACCATCGAGTCCGACAACTCCGACATCGAGCTGGTGCCGGCCGATGTCGAGGAGGTGGAGGTGACGCGGCAGGTCGACGGGTGGGTGCTGTTCGGGAACGGGCCGGACGCCACCTGGAAGATGGAGGACGGGACGCTCACGCTCAAGGTGAAGTGCGACGCCGTCGCCAGTGACTGCGTGGCGCGGCACACCGTGAAGGTGCCGCGCGGTACGGCCGTGACCGTGGACGACGACAACGGGAGTGTTCGGGCGAGCGGGTTCGACACCGCGCTGACGCTGCGGTCGGACAACGGCAGCGTGACGGTCACCGACTCCAGCGGGGCGCTCGAGCTGGACAGCGAGAACGGCAGCGTCGTCGCGGAGCGGGTGACGGGCAAGAGTGTCGTCGCCCGGTCGGACAACGGGTCGGTGCGGCTCGAGCTGGCCGGGGTGCCCGATCTGGTGGAGACCGTGAGTGACAACGGGGGTGTCGAGATCCGTCTGCCGGCCGCCGGCGCGCCGTACGCGGTGGACGCCAGGAGCGACAACGGGGACGTGGATGTCGCCGTGCCGACCGACCCCGGCAGCAGTCACGTCGTCAAGGCCGTCAGTGACAACGGCAAAGTCGTCGTGCGCAGCGCGAACTAACGGGCCCGTGTGTTCGTCCTTACCTGGTGGGAGAATTAACCGCACCGGGACCGGGCAGGGCGGACACAGCACGGGAGAGGGATGTGACGGCGAGAGACGCACAGCCGCGCCATGAGGCACGAGCGCTCGCCGTCCGGGGTGTTCCCGCGAGTACGCCCCGGGGCCCCGGGCGGGTCGCCCGGGGTGTTCGACGCGACCTGCGGGGCGTCGTGGCGCTGGTGCTCGTCCCCGTGCCGGTGCTCGTCGCCGCGGCCGCGCTGCTGCCCGCGGCGTTCTCCGGGGGCGGGGGGACGCGTCGCTGGTTCGGCGGCCGGAGCGAGGGCCAGCGGGCGGACGCGCAGGCCGCGAAGGACGCCGCCGCGGCCGCGTTCTACGAGCTGGACACGGCGCAGCGGGACCTGCGGATCTCGATCGAGACGATCACGGCGGTGGACAGTTCGCCGGGGGCGCGGCGCGCCGTGGAGGACTTCGCAGCTCTGGGGCGGCGGATCGACGAGGTGAGTCATGCCTACATCTCGGCCGTCGACGCACACGACCTGGACCGGGACGACCTGGAGGCGTCGGTCGCGGCGCAGGCGCGTACGCAGCTGACCCGGGCGAAGGACGAGCTGGTCCGGGTCAAGGGGGATCTCGACCGGTTCGAGCAGGGGCTCGGGCCGCTGCTGGACAAGGCGGAGACGCAGCTGGCCATGCTGGCGCCGGCAGTGGAACGGGCGCGGCAGGCGCTCATCGCCGCGAGCACTGCTCTCGATTCAGTGCGCGGCTCCGGTCTGAGAGCGGACGACCTCGCCGCCCGCCTCGCCGCCCTCGCCCCCGAGCTGACCAGGCTCAACGAAGGCGCCGGGCGGCATGGAGTCCCCGAGACCCTGCAGCGCGCCGACCGTGTGCTGCGCGACGCCGAGGCCGTACGGGCCGAGGCGCAGCGACTGCCCGAGCGCGCCGCCGAGATCGACAAGCGCCTGGTGTCGTTGCGTACCCGCGCCCAGGCGCTCACCACCCGGTCGGCGCAGGTCGAGCCGGTGCTCAGCGAGCTGCGCCGCCGGTTCACGGTCGCCTGCTGGCAGGACCTCCAGCCCGTCCCCGAGCAGGCGGCGCTCGCCGTCCGCCAGGCCGAGGCGCGGTTGACGGAGGCCGGCAAGGCGCGGGAGGAGCAGCGCTGGCCGGACGCGTCGGCCCTGCTGTCCACGGCCCGCGCGCTGCTGAACCAGACCGACGAGGCGGTCTCCGCCGCCGGTGACCGGCTCCGGCGCCTGAACGCCGTCGCCAAGGACCCGCAGCAGGAGATCGAGCGCACCCGTTTCGCCATCCGCGACGCCCAGCGCCTCGCGATGGCCGGCCGCAACACCCCGGACCCTCGCCACGCGCGCCCTCTGGACGACTCGGTGGCCCGGCTGGACCGCGCCGTCACCGGGCTCGAGGGCAGGCACCCGGACTACTGGCACTTCCTCACCGAGACCGAGGGCGTGCGGCGGACGGTGGCCCGCGTGGTCGAGCAGATCCGCGAGGACCGGGGCGCCGGCAGCGGCTGAGCGGGCCGAGCGGGCTGAGCGGGCCGAGCGGTCAGCGGGCCGAGCCACGACAGCACCGACCGGCTCGCGGCACCGGGCGCCGCCGCCGGTTGTACGGCTGCGGCGCCGGGCGGATCCTGGGGTTCCGGGTTCACGCGCACGTACGAAGGAGGCCGGCGATGGCCGCACACGTACTGCACTCGAGGAGAACCGACCAGGCGGACGGCCGGGGCCACGGACGGCTTCCGAGTCCGGCCCGGCGGCGTATCAGACTGGACGAGCACCTGCCCGTCGACCACCGGCTCAGCCGCTTCTACCGCGCCGGTGCCGGGCTGATGGGGCTGGTCCTGGTCGCGTTCGGAATCCTCGGCCTCATCGACCGGATCGGCTTCTTCGACACCCGCGGCGACACCGTCGCGGGGCTGAACACCAACGGCGCGCTGAGCGTGCTCTCCATCGCCGTCGGGCTGCTGCTCTTCGTCGGCATGGTGATCGGCGGCAACTTCGCCTCCACGGTGAACATGGTGCTGGGCGTGCTGTTCATCCTCAGCGGCTTCGTGAACCTGGCCCTGCTCGACCGCAGCTTCAACCCGCTGGCCTTCCGGATCCAGAACGTGATGTTCAGCTTCGTGGTGGGCGTGATGCTGATGTTCTTCGGCATGTACGGGCGGGTCAGCGCGGGCCTGCCGCACGACAACCCGTACTGGAAGGCCCGCCACCCCGAGGAGGCCGAACGGGAGCAGCGGGCGAGCCGCCGCCGCGCGGACCTCGCGGCACGGCAGCCGCTCGCCCGGCACGCCCCGGCAGGCGCGGCTCCGCGCGCCCCGGAAGCCCCGGCCCGTGCGGCCCGGCCCGCAACCGACCGCGCCGCCGAACCCCCGATGGGCACTCCGCAGAGGACCAGACGCCGGCTGTTCTCCCTGAAGCCGCGCGCACGCCGCTAGCCTTACCGGCATGCCTCGTTACGAATTCCGCTGCCGGACCTGCGGCGACACCTTCGAAGTGAACCGCCCGATGGCCGAGTCCTCGGCCCCCGCCGACTGCCCCGAGGGCCATGACGACACCGTGAAGCTGCTCTCCGCGGTCGCCGTCGGCGGCTCGAACTCCGCCGCGCCCGCGCCGAGCGGCGGCGGCGGGGGCGGTGGGGGCTGCTGCGGAGGCGGCTGCTGCGGCTGACCCGACAGTTGCCGGGCCGGGCGGGCCCGGGGGGCGGAGAGCGTCACAAGAGCGTGCCGCGCCCGCCCCACCGTCCGGTCGAGAACCCCGTGACCGGTCACGCCACTGGCGGGATCACGATCTCGCTGACGGCCTGCCGCTCGTGGCGGAAGCGGCGCGCCTCCTCGCGCAGCAGCCGCAGGATCTCCTCGCCCGCCGCCACACCCGTCTGCGGCAGCGCGACGGCGTGCGGGGCCTGCCAGCCCGCCTCCGCCAGTTCACCGTGGCCGGGCCGCCAGGCGCGGTCGGCGGCGAGGAGCAGGTCGGCGTCGAGGAGCGAGTCGCCCGCCGCGAGGGTCAGCCCGGCGCCGGTGCGGCGGGCGACCTCGCGCACGGCGGCGCTCTTCGTCAGCGGCTTCGGCACCGCGTAGATCTTGCGGCCCTGGAGGGAGACGGTCCAGCCGCGGGCCTCGGCCCACACGGCGAGTTCCTTGACCCAGTCCTCCGGCAGCAGCGACCGCTCGACGACGAGGTACGCGAACAGGTCCTCGGCGACCCGCTCCTTGAGCAGCCAGGCCGGGTCGGCGGTCCGGTGCAGATGGTCCCGGACCTCGCCGAGGGGTGCGCACTCGGCGGTGAGCCGGGCCGCGACGGCTTCGCGCCAGTCCGGGTCGCTGACGCCGTCGACGAGCAGATGCCCGCCGTTGGCGCAGATCGCGTACTGGGGCGGCGGGCCGGGCAGGCTGATGCGCCGGTACTGCTCCCGGGTCCGGGTCGTCGTCGGGACGAAGACGGTGTCCTCGGCGAGCCCGGTGAGCAGCCCGGCGGCGGCCTCCGTCATGTACGACAGGGGCTTGTGCTCGTACACCTCGACGCAGAGCAGCCGGGGGGCGACGGCGTCGGGCATGGCGAGGCCGAGCGCCGCGGACGAGTAGATGAGCGTGCGATCGAGGTCGCTGGCGACGAGCACCGTCACTGGGACACCGCCCTGCCGTCGGCGCCGGTGGCGCCCCGGGTGTACTTGGGGTGGATCAACCCGACGCAGCTGTACGGGAGTTCGTCGACCTCCTCGACCGGTACGCCGCGCTGCTCCGCCAGCAGCCGTACGTGGTCGAGGTCGGCGCCGGCGCCGCGGCTCGCGAGGATCTTCCAGGGGACGCGGCGGAGCAGGACGCGGGTCGTCTCGCCGACGCCGGGCTTGACGAGGTTGATGTCGTGGATGCCGTACTCCTCGCTGATGCGCTCCACGGCGCGCCAGCCCTCCCAGGTGGGGGTGCGGTCGGCGGAGAGCAGTTCCTTGACGTCGGCGTCGACGGCGGAGGAGACCTCGTCGAAGCGGGCGGCGATGGTGTCGAGGAAGTGACCGGAGACGTCGGTGCCGGCGAGTTCGCGGTAGAACTTCGCGCCGTGGAAGTCGTCGGGGCCGACCAGGTCGGCGCGGAGCACCGTGCGGGATATCAGGCCGGAGACCGTGGAGTTGAGGCAGGCGGAGGGGATGAGGAAGTCCTCACGCGTGCCGTACGTGCGCACACAGCCGCCCGGGTCGGCGAGCACGGCGATCTCCGGGTCGAAGCCGGGGAACTCCCGCAGGGCGTCCGCCAGTTCGCGGGTGATGGCGCCCTTGCCCGTCCAGCCGTCGACGAAGACGATGTCGGCCGGGTCGTGGTGCTCGGCGAGCCAGCGCAGGGCGTTGGCGTCGATGCCGCGGCCGCGGACGATGGACACCGCGTAGTGCGGCAGGTCCAGGCCGTGCCGGTGCCAGGCCCAGCGGCGCATCAGCACCCCGACGGGGGTGCCGGCGCGGGCCAGCGACACGAGCACGGGGCGCGGCGTCCGTTCGGCGAGGACGGTGTCCGTGACCGTTCCGACGGCGCGAGCGATCCGGGCGGCCGACACCGTGAGCGCGGCCTCGAACAGCTGCTGGTACTGCTCGTTCGGCTGGTACTCGACGGGCAGCGACTCCGCGTAGTGCGCGCCGCCGCTCTGGATGGCCTCCTCGCGCTCCTCGGTGGGCGCTTCGAGCTCCACGTCGGAGAGGTCCTGGAGCAGCCAGCCGACCTCCTCGGGCGCGTAGGAGGAGAACGCGGGTCCGCGGAGCGGGTCGGCAAGCATGGAGGGCCTTTCAGGTCCTTCGAGGGCGTGGTTCTCCGGTAGACGGCCGGTGAGCGGTACGCCGGATTCCCGTACGTGGCCGGTTTCCGGCACGTAGCTGGGGACGACCGCGAGCACGACGCGCCCGGTGTGCGTCGCGAGCCCGGCCAGCAGGCCGTCGGGCGCGTGCAGCTGCGGGGTGTCGGCGGCCGAGTCGACGACGGCGACGACGGCGTCGAAACCGGCGCCCGCCACGTTGTACGCGTAGCGCTCGCCTGGACCGTCGGCCGGGTCGTCGTGGGCGGGGAAGACCAGCCGGGTGCGTATCGCGTAGCCGGGGTCGTCGACGGCGAGGACGGGCGAGCGGGTGGTGGTGGAGCAGTGGACCTCCGGCACGTCACCGGCCTGCTCCAGGGCGAGGGCGAGGCGCAGCGGCGCGTACATCAGCTCCTCGAAGCCGAGGACGAGCACCCGGCGGGCCTCCCCCACAGCTTCGGCGATCCGGGCGGCCATCGCGGGCAGCGCGGCCTCCAGGGCGGCTCGGTGGGCCGGTTCGAAGCCGTGGCGTCCCCCGTCGGGGACGCCCGCGGGCCAGTCGAGGTCGACCCGGACATGGCGCGGATCGGCGGCCGGTGGCGTGTCCGTGTCCGGCTGCTCGTGGTGGGCGACGAGCGCCCGGCCCTTCTCCAGGACGTCGTCCGGCAGGCTGACCGTGCCGGAGGCCATGGCCACCAGGTCGACGCGGGCGCCGATCTCCTGCGCGAAGGCGTCCAGCCGGCCGAGGTCCGCCGCGGAGCGCATGTCGACGAGCGCGACGACCACGTACCGCTCGCGCGGGTAGCGCGCGTGCAGGTCGCGGATGGTGTTGAGGACCGTGTTGCCCGTGGAGAACTCGTCGTCGACGAGCACCAGCGGGCCCGTGCCCGCCAGCAGGTCCGGATCGCCGGGCAGCAGCAGATGGGAGGTGGCGTGCGAGTGGGACTCCTCGAAGCCGCCCGCGGGGAGCATGCCGTCGACGGGGCGGCGCGTGGAGTGCAGATAGGGCGCGAGGCCGATGCCGTCCGCCACGGAGTGGCCGAGTCCGGTCGCCGTCTCCGCGTAGCCGAGGACGACCGCGCGCCGGCATTCGTCCGCGCCGAGCAGCTCACGGACGCGCACGCCGAGGTCGTGGCCCGCGCGCCAGACCACGCTCGGCCGCTGCGGCACGTGCTTGCCCAGCACGTTCGACACCAGCAGGTGCGCCCGCTTGGGGTTGCGGCGCAGGGCCAGGCCCAGCAGCTCCTGGAGTCCCTCGCCGACGAGTCCGACTCCGAGCCGCTCCGCGACCCAGCTTCCCGACCACACCACGTCTTCTTCGTCCCCTGTCGTCATCAGTCGGTGAGCCCGGCCGCGAGCAGCTCCACGAAACCGACGTCCTCCTTGGCGACGCCGAAGACCTCGGCCCGCAGCAGGGTCCGCTCGGCCCAGGCGCGATGCGGCTTCACCTCGTTCATCTTGTTCGTGTACGACGAGCGCAGCACTCCGCCGCCGCCGCGCTCCGGCCGCAGGATGTCCTGCGCGTCGCTGAACTCCTCGTGGCTGACCACGGACAGCGCGTGCACCGGCGGCACATGGGAGGGGTGGATGCAGGTCTTGCCCATCAGGCCGTTGGCCCGGTCCAGCTCGATCTCGCGGAGCAGACCGTCCAGGTCGTGCTCGATCAGCGCGGTGCGCAGCTCCTCGGCGCGGCCCTCGAGGAACGGGCTGCGGCGCAGCTGCGGCTTGAACATGCGCTCCTGGGACCTGAAGTACTCCCACACCGGTCCGGTGATCGTGAACCCGGTGCCGTCGGAGCGGCCGAGCACATTGACCACGTCGGCGATGACGGACGTCACGATCCGTACGTCGTAGGCGGTCATGTCGGGCGAGCGGCGCAGCCCGTACGCGGAGCAGAAGTCGGTTACGCCGAGGCGCAGCGCGAGGACCCGGTCACGGTACTTGTCGACGGTGCGGGCGATGCCGGTGAGCGCCTCGGTCCTGGTCTCCAGGTGAAGCAGCTCGGGCGACTCGAGGACGGGCATGGCGAACAGCCGCCGTCCGCCGGCGGCCTCCGCGGCGGCCGCCGCGTCCAGGAACGGTACGCCGCGGTCCTCGGTGAACTTCGGTAGTACGAATCCGGACAACAGGCGTCCCGCCGGCCCCAGGCGCTTCACGAGGTCCGGAATCTGCTCGGGGGTGCGGACCCGGATGAAGAGCAGCGGCACTTCCACGCCGCGCGCCTCCAGTTCGGCGAACTGCCGGACGAGGTTCTCCTCGGCGTCCGCCACCTCGGCGTCGTCGATGGAATCCTCCAGGCAGAGCACCATGGAGACGACCCCGCGGGCGGCCTGCTTGAGCACGTCGTCCACCAGCCGGGGGCGGGTGGCCGGGCTGTACAGCGTGGCGCCCAGGGCGGCGGCGAGCGTCCGGGCAGACGAGTCCCCGTCGAAGTCGCACGGCTCGTGGTGGAACAGCCGCGCCCGGACCGCGGGCGTGATGTGCCCGAAATGACGCATAGAGAATCCCCCGTACCGCCGGATAGGCCGTGACAACATGTGGCCGGTAATAGTACGTAAGCACAGGTGTCAAGAGTTCCCCAAGTGCATGAAATCGAGGTAACTCGTCCGCTTCTCGCCCCTGTCTCCCATGTGGCCGGGCGAGAGACGCCACGGCCCGGAACTGGGCCCCGCGTTGTCCCGCGACCGCTCGTACAGGCAGGATGACGGACATGACGCACGCGATGCTGAAGGGCTCGAACGTCCCTCTTGATGCCCAGGCCGTACGAGCCGTGCTGCGCTGGACGCCGGGCGCGGGGGTGCCGGATGTCGACGCGTCCGCCCTGCTGCTCGGCACCGACGGCCGCGTGCGCTCCGACGAGGACTTCGTCTTCTACAACCAGCCGCGTCATCCCTCGGGGCTGGTGCGGCGGCTGCCGAAGAAGCGCGTCGCCGACCATCTGACCGACACCGTCGAGGCCGACCTGGCGACGCTGGACGCGTCGGTCGACCAGGTGGTGATCGCGGCGTCCTCGGACGGCGGCACCTTCGAGCACGTGCACGACCTGCGGATACTGCTGCACGACGCCGGTGCGGCGGCCGGCGGTGAACCGCTGGCCGTCTTCGATGTGAAGCCGGAGACCGGCGAGGAGACGGCGATCATCTGCGGCGAGCTGTACCGGCGCGGCGACGGCTGGAAGTTCCGCGCGGTGGCGCAGGGCTATCCGACGGGGCTGGTGGGTCTGGCGACGGCGTTCGGCATCTCGGTGGAGGAGTCGGGCGGCGCGGCGCCGTCCGAGCCGGAGCCGGAGCCGGAGCCGCCGGCGTATGGCTACCCGCCGTCGGACGTGACGCAGCCCGCGCCCGCGTACGCTCCGGCGGCGCCGCCGGCCTACGGCTACCCGCAGCCGGCCGCGGCGGCGGCGTACGCCCCCGACCCCACGTTCCGGCTTCCGCCGATGGGTCCGCAGTTCCAGCGCCCCTAGCCACGCCTGCCCCCTCATCGGGGCGCTGCCCCGAACCCCGCGGCGTAGTCGCTGGCGGGGCCCGAACTTGCCGGTCCCGTCGGGGCTCCGCCCCGAACCCCGCGCCTCAATCGCCGGCGAGGCTGCGGTGGCCGGTTCCGTGCCGGGTCGGGCGCCTTGAGCGCGCGCGGGGCTGGGTCGGCCGGTCTCGCCGGGGCTCCGCCCCGAACCTCGCGCCTCAAGCGCCGGCGGGGCTTGAGTTGCCAGGTTCCGTGCCGGGTCGGCGGCTTGAGTGCCCGCAGGGCTGATTTCGCGGAGCGAAATCCAGCCCGGCCTGGGGGTGCTCCCCCTACGCCTGGCGGGGTGGGAGGTGCCCCCACCCACGGCCGCCAGGCCGTAGGGGGACCTTGAGGCCACAGCGCGAAGCGCGGGCCCGGGCGAAGCGCGGCACGCCGTCCGCAGGGCGGTACGGGCCCCGGGGTCGAGCCCCGAACACACCGCGCGAAGCGCGTACCGGGCCCGGGAGGGCCGGTACCCGCGCAGAGGCTGTCACCGGGTCCGGGGGCAGCGCCCCCGGTTCGGGAAGGGGCGGGCAGGGGAACAGGCCCGCGCAGCGGCCACCCCCTACGCTCGCGACTTGTACCCCCGCCCCCACTGCAGCCCCCACCCGTACAACCGGTCCAGCTCCGCCTGGAAGCCGTAGACGAACTTCACCTCGCGTCGCACGATCAGTTCGTTCTTGACGTTGTCGAGCGAGAACACCGCGCAGGAGCGGGCCTGCGGTGCGCGTTCGTCGAGTTCGATCTCGACGCGGGGGCCGTTGCTCGGGTAGAGCGTGACGTGCGCGTGGGTGCGGTCGAAGGCCGGGGTCTGGTCGTAGATGTAGACGAAGAAGAGCAGCCGCTTGATCGACTCGCGGTGGTCGAGGTTGACGAAGATCGTCTCGCCGGACGGCGCCCCGAACCGGTCGTCGCCGCTGAGCTTCACGTACGGCGGGCCGTTCAGGTCGCCGAAGAAGCTGCCCAGGGGCTGCACCACGCCCTTGCTGCCGTCGGTCAGCTCGTACAGGCAGCCGAGGTCGAGGTCGACGTTGACCACGCCCTGGGTGTGGGCCTGGACCACGTCAGGCTGGAAGAGCTTCATCGGGTTGCCCAGCAGGCGTCCGCTCTGGCGTGAGCGGCCCTCGATGTCGGAGGAGCGCATCCGCCAGGAGAGGTTGACGCGCAGGTTGCCGGTCGCCGCGCCCTGCTTGGTGAGCGAGACGGTCGAGTTCCGCCTGGTCAGCTCGATGGAATTGCTCGCGGCACTGCCCGAGTCGAACTGCGCCGCCCTGCCCCGCCACAGGTTGTCCCAGATGGCCATGCCCCACCCCGCCCTAGTCTCCGGTGCACCGTGCACAACGCCACGGGGCGGCCGGGAGCACCCGGCCGCCCCGCAGAGAAGCGTTCCTCAATGGTGGGGGCGTCACACCCCGGAGGAGACCCCGGCCTTCTCGTCAGGGCCGCGCCCCGCACTCTCCTCCGCCTCGAGCGCCTTGTTGCGGCGGACGGAGGCCAGGAAGGACGCGGCGATCAGGAAGACGCCGACGAGACCGGTGATGATCTCGCTGATCTCGTACTGGATGGTGATGAGGAGGATGACCGCGAGCGCGCCGATCGCGTAGTGCGCGCCGTGCTCCAGGTAGACGTAGTCGTCCAGGGTGCCCTGGCGGACCAGGTAGACCGTGAGGGACCGGACGTACATCGCGCCGATGCCGAGGCCGAGCGCCATCCAGAAGATGTGGTTGGTGATGGCGAACGCGCCGATGACGCCGTCGAACGAGAACGAGGCGTCGAGCACTTCCAGGTACAGGAAGAGGAAGAACGCCGCCTTGCCGGCCAGGCCGACCGCGGAGACGGGCTTGCCCTCCTTCTTGGCCTGCTCCTCCTCCTCGTGCTCGCGCTCCTCCTCTTCCTCGAGCTTGTCCTCGAAGTAGCCGGAGAGGCCGCCGACGACGAGATAGGTGATCAGACCGGCGACGCCGGAGAGCAGGACCGTGGCCGACTTGTCGGCGTGGCCGGTGCTGGTGTGCGCGTTGGTGGCGAAGGTGATCGCGGTGACGAGCAGGATGATCAGTGCGGTGCAGACCGACAGCATGTCGATCTTGCCGAGCTTGGCCAGCGGCCGCTCCAGCCAGGCGAGCCACTTGTGCTCGCGCTCCTCGAAGATGAAGTCGAGGAAGATCATCAACAGGAACATGCCACCGAATGCGGCGATCGCGGGATGCGCGTCGGTGACCAGGGCCTCGTACTGCTCCGGCTGGTCCATGGCCAGCTCGACGGCCTCGATCGGCCCTACCTTGGCACTGATGGCGACGATGACGACGGGGAAGACCAGCCGCATGCCGAACACCGCGATGAGGATGCCGACCGTCAGGAAGATCTTCTGCCAGAAGGCGTTCATCTTCTTGAGGATTCCGGCGTTGACAACCGCGTTGTCGAACGACAGCGAGATCTCGAGGACCGACAGGATCAGTACGATCCCGAACGCCTCCCAGCCCCACTGCCAGGCGGCGAATGCGAGGCCGGCCGCCGTAACGGCGAACGACCAGCCGAAGGTTTTCAGAACCACTGGCTACCCAATCGTGTAATTGTCCCCCGGGTGATGCCTGGGGGAGTCTCCCCCGACCGCACGCGGCTTTTTACGAAACGTTGACTCCGAAGTCTAGAGCGATCCCCCGCAGCCCCGACGCGTACCCCTGCCCGACGGCGCGGAACTTCCACTCGCCGCCGTAGCGGTAGAGCTCGCCGAAGATCATCGCGGTCTCCGTCGAGGCGTCCTCACTGAGGTCGTAACGGGCGAGTTCCTGGCCGTCCGCCTGGTTGACCACCCGGATGAAGGCGTTGCTGACCTGGCCGAAGGTCTGGCCGCGGTTGTCCGCCTCGTGGATGGAGACCGGGAAGACGATCTTGTCCACATGGGCCGGCACCTTACCGAGGTCCACCAGCAGGGACTCGTCGTCGCCGTCGCCCTCGCCGGTGAGGTTGTCACCGGTGTGCTCGACGGAACCGTCGGGGCTCTGGAGCTGGTTGTAGAAGATGAACCACTCGTCGCCGAGCACCCGCCCGTTCTGGCAGAGCAGCGCGCTGGCGTCGAGGTCGAAGGGCGCGCCGGTGGTGGAGCGCGCGTCCCAGCCGAGCCCTACGAGCACCTGAGTGAGATTGGGTGCGGCCTTGGAGAGGGAGACATTGCCTCCCTTGGCGAGCGTGACGCCCATGGTGTGAGTCCTCCCCTGGTGGCTTTTGCCGAGGGCCCGGTCCGGGGCCCAGGCGCGTCCGGCGCCGCACGGAGAGTGCGGCGCCGGACGCGGAGACTGCTGCCTGAAATCAGACGTTCACGCCGAAGTCCTGCGCGATGCCGCGCAGGCCGGAGGCGTAACCCTGGCCGACGGCGCGGAACTTCCACTCCGCGCCGTTGCGGTACAGCTCGCCGAAGACCATGGCGGTCTCGGTCGAGGCGTCCTCGCTCAGGTCGTAACGCGCGAGCTCGGTGTTGTCGGCCTGGTTGACGACGCGGATGAAGGCGTTGCGCACCTGGCCGAAGGACTGCTGGCGGTTCTCGGCCTCGTAGATCGAGACCGGGAAGACGATCTTGTCGACGTCGGCCGGGACCGCGGCGAGATTGACCTTGATCTGCTCGTCGTCGCCCTCGCCCTCGCCGGTGAGGTTGTCACCGGTGTGCTCGACGGAGCCGTCGGGGCTCTTGAGGTTGTTGAAGAAGACGAAGTTTCCGTCGTTGGTGACCTTGCCCTCGGTATTCGTCAGCAGGGCGCTGGCATCGAGGTCGAAGTCGGTACCTGTGGTGGTCCGGACGTCCCAGCCCAGGCCCACGGTCACCGCGGTCATGTTCGGCGCGGCCTTGGTCAGCGAGACGTTGCCGCCCTTGCTGAGGCTGACTCCCACGAGTCCCTCCATTGGTGTTCAGGGGCGTCGGCCCCCGTAGTGCGTGACTGTTCGGATCAACGAACGGATCCTAGTGACCGGTTCCCGCTCGCCGTGTCATTTCCGGGGGACACCGGCCGAAACCCCCGCGGGGGATCAGAGCGAGTCCAGCGCCTTGACGTAGTCGTTCAGGTCGCGGGCGTCGGGCAGCGAGTTGACGACGGTCCAGCGCACGACGCCCTCCTTGTCGATGATGAAGGTGCCGCGCACCGCGCAGCCCTTCTCCTCGTCGAAGACGCCGTAGGCGCGCGAGGTCTCACCGTGCGGCCAGAAGTCGGACAGCAGCGGGTACTCGAGCCCCTCCTGCTCCCCGTAGACGCGCAGGGTGTGGATCGAGTCGTTGGAGACGGCCAGCAGCTGGGTGTCGTCGTTGACGAACTTCGGCAGCTCGTCCCGCAGGGCGCACAGCTCGCCGGTGCACACGCCGGTGAAGGCGAACGGATAGAAGAGGAGTACGACGTTCTTCTCGCCGCGGAAGTCCGCGAGCGACACGGTGCGGCCGTGGTTGTCCCTGAGCTCGAACTCCGGCGCCTTGTCGCCGACCTCGATCGCCATGAGAAGCGTTTCCCTTCTGTGGGCTCCGTGAGCCGTATGTGCGGGTGGATGAGCTGTGTGAGTGAGCGGTCGCTGTGCGGGACCAGCCTACGCAGAAGGCCCCCACCGGCTCGCGCCGGTGGGGGCCTGATGCCTGCTCTTCGCGGCTCGGCGGCTCAGCGCTTCCCCGACTTGGCCCCCTTGGGGGTGACCAGCCGGCTGCCACTCCAGTCCTTGCCGGCGGTGATGCTCTTGGTCTGGGAGAGACCCGCTGTCTGGGCGGCCTCATTGATGTCGCTGGGCTCGACATAGCCGTCACGGCCGGTCTTGGGAGTCATCAGCCAGACGACCCCGCCCTCGTCGATCAGACCGATGGCGTCCACCAGTGCGTCGGTGAGGTCCCCGTCCTCGTCGCGGAACCACAGCACGACGACGTCTGCGACGTCGTCGTAGTCCTCGTCGACGAGTTCCTGGCCGGTAACGGCCTCGATGCCCTCACGGAGCTCCTGCTCGACGTCGTCGTCGTAGCCGATCTCCTGGACCACTTGTCCGGGCTCGAACCCCAGCCTTGCCGCCGGGTTGGTCCGCTCCTCCGCGTGGTCCGCGGTCGCGCTCACGGCTTGCCTCCTGATCGTTTTCGACAAATGCTTCGGCCGCGCGCGTACGCGCGGCATTGGCCGTAGTCCACACGGGCGGGGCGGATCGCGCAAGTACCCGGCCGCCCAGACCGCCGAAACGGTGACGTTTACGGCTGTCTCGACGCATCTCCAGGCACGCGGCGGGTCCCCGCCACAATGATGGCCACACCCTTCGGCCGCCTTCGCGGCATTCCTACCCTTTCACATCCCCATGGGAACCGAACGACCGAACGAAACACATGGACGGCTCGGGCGTAAGGTTGCGATTCGGCCTGGAACCGTGCGCCGGGAACGGGCCGGATCTCGTTCAGATCAACGGTTACCTCTGAGTAGAGATGACGTGGGCCTCCCCGCGGTACACGATGGGAGCGGTGCGACAGCTCTGCCGTCCCAGGACCCCCGAACAGCGAAGGAACAGCGTGGCTTCCGGATCAGATCGCAACCCGATCATCATTGGCGGCCTTCCCAGCCAGGTCCCGGACTTCGATCCTGAGGAGACCCAGGAGTGGCTGGACTCCCTCGACGCCGCCGTCGACGAGCGAGGCCGGGAGCGGGCCCGCTATCTGATGCTCCGCCTGATCGAGCGGGCACGCGAGAAGCGCGTGGCCGTGCCCGAGATGCGCAGCACGGACTACGTCAACACCATCGCGACCAAGGACGAGCCGTTCTTCCCCGGCAACGAGGAGATCGAGCGCAAGATCCTCAACGCGACCCGGTGGAACGCGGCGGTGATGGTCTCGCGCGCGCAGCGCCCCGGCATCGGCGTCGGCGGGCACATCGCCACCTTCGCCTCCTCGGCCTCCCTCTACGACGTCGGCTTCAACCACTTCTTCCGCGGCAAGGACGACGGCAAGGGCGGCGACCAGATCTTCTTCCAGGGGCACGCCTCCCCCGGGATCTACGCCCGCGCCTTCCTGCTGGACCGGCTCAGCGAGCAGCAGCTCGACGGCTTCCGCCAGGAGAAGTCGAAGGAGCCGTACGGGCTCTCCAGCTATCCGCACCCGCGGTCCATGCCGGACTTCTGGGAGTTCCCGACGGTCTCGATGGGCCTCGGCCCGCTCGGCGCCATCTACCAGGCGCGGATGAACCGCTACATGGAGGCGCGCGGGATCGCCGAAACCTCCGACTCGCACGTCTGGGCGTTCCTCGGCGACGGCGAGATGGACGAGCCCGAGTCGCTGGGCCAGCTGTCGATCGCCGCCCGTGAGGGCCTGGACAATCTGACCTTCGTGGTCAACTGCAACCTCCAGCGCCTCGACGGCCCGGTCCGCGGCAACGGCAAGATCATCCAGGAGCTGGAGTCGCAGTTCCGCGGCGCCGGCTGGAACGTGATCAAGCTGGTCTGGGACCGCTCCTGGGACCCGCTGCTCGCCCAGGACCGCGACGGCGTGCTGGTCAACAAGCTGAACACGACGCCGGACGGCCAGTTCCAGACGTACGCCACGGAGACCGGCGCGTACATCCGCGAGCACTTCTTCGGCGGCGACCAGCGGCTGCGCAAGATGGTCGAGAACATGACCGACGACCAGATCCTGCACCTGGGCCGCGGCGGTCACGACCACCGCAAGGTCTTCGCGGCGTACACGGCGGCGAAGGCGCACAAGGGCCAGCCGACGGTGATCCTCGCGCAGACCATCAAGGGCTGGACGCTGGGGCCGAACTTCGAGGGCCGCAACGCCACGCACCAGATGAAGAAGCTGACGGTCGACGACCTGAAGCGCTTCCGCGACCGGCTCCACCTGCCGATCAGCGACCAGCAGCTCGAGAGCGGCCCGCCGCCGTACTACCACCCCGGGCGCGACTCCGAAGAGATCCAGTACATGCACGACCACCGCAAGAGCTGCGGCGGATACGTGCCGACCCGTGTCGTACGGGCGAAGCCGCTGGCGCTGCCCGAGGACAAGACGTACGCGGCCGTGAAGAAGGGCTCCGGTCAGCAGTCGATCGCCACCACCATGGCGTTCGTCCGGCTGCTGAAGGACCTCATGCGGGACAAGGAGATCGGCAAGCGGTTCGTCCTGATCGCGCCCGACGAGTACCGCACTTTCGGCATGGACTCGTTCTTCCCGAGTGCGAAGATCTACAACCCGCTGGGCCAGCAGTACGAGGCCGTGGACCGGGAGCTGCTGCTCGCGTACAAGGAGTCGCCGACCGGCCAGATGCTGCACGACGGCATCTCCGAGGCCGGCTGCACCGCCTCCCTGATCGCCGCCGGTTCCGCGTACGCCACGCACGGCGAGCCGCTGATCCCGGTGTACGTCTTCTACTCGATGTTCGGCTTCCAGCGCACCGGCGACCAGTTCTGGCAGATGGCCGACCAGCTGGCGCGCGGCTTCGTGCTCGGCGCCACCGCCGGCCGGACGACGCTGACCGGCGAGGGCCTGCAGCACGCGGACGGCCACTCGCAACTGCTCGCCTCCACGAACCCGGCCTGCGTCGCCTACGACCCGGCGTTCGGCTTCGAGATCGCGCACATCGTCCAGGACGGTCTGCGCCGGATGTACGGCCCGGACGCCGAGGACGTCTTCTACTACCTCACCGTCTACAACGAGCCGATCCAGCACCCGGCCGAGCCGGCGGACGTGGACGTGGAGGGCATCCTCAAGGGCATCCACCGCTTCAAGCGGGCCGAGCAGGGCTCGATCCCGGCGCAGATCATGGCCTCCGGCGTGGCCGTGCCGTGGGCCGTCGAGGCGCAGCGGATCCTCGCGGAGGACTGGAACGTGGCCGCCGACGTCTGGTCGGCGACGTCGTGGAACGAACTGCGCCGCGAGGCGCTCGACGTGGAGCGGCACAATCTGCTGCACCCCGAGGAGGAGCAGCGCGTCCCGTACGTGACACGGAAACTGTCCGGCTCCGAGGGCCCGTTCGTCGCGGTGTCCGACTGGATGCGCGCGGTGCCCGACCAGATCTCCCGCTGGATGCCCGGCACCTACCAGTCGCTGGGCGCGGACGGCTTCGGCTTCGCGGACACGCGTGGCGCGGCCCGGCGCTTCTTCCACATCGACGCGCAGTCGATCGTGCTGGGGGTGCTGACCGAGCTGGCCCGCGAGGGCAAGGTCGACCGCAGCGCGCTGAAGCAGGCGGTGGACCGCTACCAGCTGCTGGACGTGTCCGCGGCCGACCCGGGAGCAGCCGGCGGCGACGCGTAACGGCTTCGGCTACGGCTACGGCTACGGCTACGGTCAGGTAAAGGGCGGCGGACCCGGCGGGTCCGCCGCCCTCTGCGTTTCCCTACGATGCATCGCATGAAGCAGCAGACCTCCCAGATCCGCTGGGAGCAGCGCCTGCAGACGCCCCTGCTCTCGCTCTCCCTCGTCTTCGCGGTCGCCTATGTGGTGCAGATCGTCACCCCGGGCGCCCCGGACTGGGTCCACAAGGCGTGCCTGGCGGCCGAGTGGTTCGTGTGGGGCGCGTTCGCCGTCGACTACGTCGTACGGCTGGCGCTGGCGCCCGCGAAGTGGCTGTTCGTGCGCAGCCACCCGCTGGATCTTCTCGCGGTCCTGCTGCCGCTGGTGCAGCCGCTGCGGCTGCTGCGGCTGGTGTCCACGCTGCTGCTGGTGGGCCGGCGGGCCCGGATGGCGCCGCAGATCACGCTGACCACCTATGTCGGCGGTTCGGTCGCCGGGCTGATGATGTTCGGCTCGCTGGCGGTGCTCCAGGTGGAGCGGAACGCCCCCGACGGGAACATCAAGACGCTCGCTGACGCGGTGTGGTGGTCGTTCACCACGATGACCACCGTCGGGTACGGCGACCTCGCACCGACGACGGGGCTGGGCCGGCTGCTCGCGGTAGGACTGATGATCTCCGGCATCGCGCTGCTCGGTGTGGTGACCGCCAACATCGCTGCCTGGTTCATCTCCCGCTTCGAGCGGGACGACGCGGCGGAGCGGCGGCAGACCGAGCTGCTGGAGGCGCTCACGGTCGAGGTGCGGGAGCTGCGCTCGGAGGTGGCCCGGCTGTCGGGCGCGGAGGCCGGCGCCGCCGCGCCCGAGGTGCCGGAGCCTAGTTCTCCCAGATCTTGAACGCCCTGACCCGGTAGGGCGACCTGGGCACCCAGGTCCCGCCGCCGGGGTACGTCTCGAACTCGCCGGTCTCCGCGCACTCCGTCGACTGGTACGTGGTGACGGGCCGGCCGGTGCGGTTGGCGAGCGCCTGCGCCGGGGCGCCGGGTGGCAGCGGCACACAGCTCTCGATGTCGGTCCCGGCGAGCTCGTGGGCGTGGCGTCCGCCGCGGAAGTCGGTCTGCGTCCACAGGCACAGCTCACCGGCCGCGCATTCCCCGAGGCGTGGTGGCGCCGCGGCCGACGCGGACGGGAGCGGCTGGAGCAGCAGCAGTGCGGCGGCGGTCAGGGCCGCGGTGGTGGTGACGGTGCGCATGGTGGATCCCCGTGGGTCGTACGAATCGGTCGACCGAACCGTGACCCGCGCCGTCCCGGCCGGGGAAGAGGCGGCGGGACGAATCATCCGGATAGGCGACAGCCCCGCCGGGGGCGCCCGGCGGGGCTGTCGGTGGCTGTGTGTTGACGGGCCGAGGCCGCCCCGAGGTCAGATGTGGGCCGCGCCCGCACCGGCCTCCGCGTTCGCGCCGCGCTTGGTGAGCAGCGCGACCAGCGCGGCGACGACGGCCACGACGCCGGCGACGGTGAACGCCAGGCCCATGCCCGACATGAACGTGTCGTGGATGACGTCCCCGATCGTGGTAGCGATCTCGGGCGTCATGCCGGGCGCCTGGGCCAGCTCCGCGGGCACAGTGCCGAACTCGGCGGCCTGCTCCAGTCGCGGGTCCGGCGGGACGGGGATGCCGGCGTCCTGCCAGTTGCCCGCGAAGTCCGCGTTGACCTTGGAGGTCATCACCGCGCCGAGGACGGCCGTGCCGAGCGCGCCGCCGACCTGCATCGCGGCCTGCTGGAGACCGCCCGCGACGCCGGAGAGCTCCAGCGGGGCGTTGCCCACGATGACCTCGGTGGCGCCGACCATGACCGGCGCGAGGCCGAGGCCGAGCAGGCCGAACCAGAGGGACATCGCGAAGGTGCCGGTGTCCTCGGTGAGCGTGGTCATGCCGAACATGGCGGTCGCGGTGCACACCATGCCGCCGACGAGCGGGACACGCGGACCGAACTTGGTGATCAGCACGCCCGCCAGCGGCGAGGAGACGATCATCATGCCGGTCAGCGGCAGCAGCCGCAGACCGCTGTCGACCGGGCTCAGCCCCTGGACGCCCTGGAGGAAGAAGGTCACGAAGAACAGGCCGCCCATGAAGGCGAACGCCATCAGGACCATCAGCACGGTGCCCGCGCTGAGCGGCACGGAGCGGAACATCCCGAGCGGGACCAGGGGCTCCGAGACCTTGGTCTCCCAGATGGCGAACAGCAGGAAGAGGACCACGGCCGCGGCCAGCCAGCCGACGGTGCTCATGGAGCCCCAGCCCCACTCGCCGGCCTTGATCAGCGGCCAGACGGTGCTGAACATGGCGCCCGACAGCAGCACGATGCCGAGGATGTCGAACGACTTCGGCGCGTTCTGCGCGCGCTGGTCCTTCAGGATCACCAGGCCGAGGCCCAGGGCGAGGATGCCGACGGGCACGTTGATGAAGAACACCGACTGCCAGCTGACGTGCTCGACGAGCACACCACCGAGGATGGGGCCGCCGGCCGTGGAGGCTCCGATGACCATGCCCCAGATGCCGATCGCCATGTTCAGCTTCTCGGCGGGGAAGGTGGCGCGCAGCAGGCCGAGCGCGGCCGGCATCAGCAGGGCGCCGAAGAGGCCCTGGAGGACCCGGAAGACGATCACGAAGGCGATCGAGTCGGACAGGCCGATGGCCGCGGAGGCGGCGGCGAAGCCGGCGATGCCGATCAGGAAGGTCTGGCGGTGGCCGAAGCGGTCACCGAGCTTGCCCGCCGTGATCAGCGCGACGGCCAGGGCGAGCAGATAGCCGTTGGTGATCCACTGGACGTCGGCGAGGGTGGCGCCGAGGTCCTTCTGGATCGCGGGGTTGGCGATCGCGACGATCGTGCCGTCCAGCGCGACCATCATCACGCCGATGGCCACGGAGAACAGGGTCAGCCAGGGGTGGCCGCGAAGCCCCCTGCCCGGTGCCGGAACGGGGTCCCGGGGATCCCGCGGCGCCTTTTCGACGGTGGTCTGACTAGTCATGCGAGCAGATTAATGTCAGCGGCTGACAGTTGACAAACGAGTTCACTAGTCGGTAACTGTCACGTGACTCACCGATAGCCTGAGCAGGGCGAAGCGTCGAGAAGAGGACGATGAAGTGACGACGGCAGAGCCGACCGGGCTGCGCGCCCGCAAGAAACAGCGCACCCGTGACGCCCTGGTGCGCGTCGCCCTCGAGCTGTTCACCAGCCAGGGGTACGAACGGACCACCGTCGACGAGATCGCGGACGCGGTCGAGGTGTCCCAGCGCACCTTCTTCCGCTACTTCGCCTCCAAAGAGCAGGTGGCCTTCGCCGTCCAGGAGGTCGTGGAGTCGCACTACGTGGCGGCCCTGCGCGGACGCCCCGCGGCGGAGGCGCCGTTCGAGGCGCTCCGCAACGCAGTGTTCGAGTCCTGGGACGGCATCGGGGAGGCGGTCGAGGAGATCATCCCGCTCGATCTCCACATGCGCAGCTTCCAGATGATCGAGTCGACCCCGGCGCTGCTCGCCGCGCACATGCACCGCTCCACCGTGATGGAGGAGGCGCTGGCCCGGCTCATCGCGGAGCGGGAAGGGCTCGACGTGAACACCGACCCCAGGCCGCGGGTCGCGGTGGCCGCGTTCAGCGGCGTGATGCGGGCCACCGGGCGGCTGTGGGGGCAGGGACCGGACGCCAGCATGGAGGCGATCCGCGCGCTCACGGAGACGTTCCTCGACCAACTCGGCCCCGCGCTCGCGGAGAACTGGCGTACGCCGTCCGGGCCATGAGCCACGGGTGACACCACAGGCTCCTCAACAGGGGCCCTACGCACGGCGAATGCACCCACGCGCGCGCAACTCACGCACGCCTCGCGCACGGAACGTCACCCTCCTCCCCCTCTTTCCCCCGTTCGACACGTGATCTGCCTCACCCTGATCGCTTGCGCCCGCGCCCTTCTTCTAGGGTGTCCCGAAGTGACTTCTTTCGACGCCTCCCCCACTCCGACCGTGTGGCGCGCCCTGCTGGCCCTCGCGGTGGTGTTCGTCATGCTGGCGACCAGCGGCTGGACCGCCGTACGACACCAGAGCGGTCCCCGCGACGCCCTCGCGGCCGAAGTCAGTGAATGGGACAAAGCGCGGGTCGGAGCCCGGGAGCTGCCTGGCCTGAATACGCCGCCGCATCAGCTCGCCGCGTTCTTCGCCTGGCTCGGCAGCGCCCGCGGTGCCCGGCTCGCCGAGAAGTATCCGCACATCGTCGGCAACCTCAACGGCGCTCCCGTCACACTGCGCTACCGGGCGAACCGTGAGGCGCTGGCGGCCTCTCTGGAGCGCGAGCGCGAGCGGGTCGCCGGAACCGGTCTGACCGCCACGGGGCACCGGCAGGCGGTGCGCCGGATGCACCGGTTCCAGGCCCTGATGAGCCGCGACCGGCAGATCCTCGCCTTCGACCCGTCCGGCGCCGGACGGGTGGCCGAGGTCTTCGGCGACCTCGAGCGGGCCCAGCGCGTCTCGGTGATCGTGCCCGGCGTCGACACCAACCTGCTCACCTTCCAGCGCACCGCGCGCAAGTACTCGGCCCCGGTCGGGATGGCCCAGTCCCTGTACGCGGCGCAGCGGGCGGCCGCGCCCAGGCTCCGTACGGCGGTCATCGCCTGGGCGGACTACACCTCGCCCGCCGGCATCGGCATGGAGTCCGCGATCGGACGGCTCGCCGAGAACGGCGCCGTACGGCTGGTCGCGCTCACCCGGACGCTGCCCGGCCGCGCCCCCGTCTCCCTGTTCTGTCACAGCTACGGGTCCGTGGTGTGCGGGGTCGCCGCCGGCCGGCTTCCGCCGCGGGTCCGGGACGTGGCCGTCGCCGGCAGCCCCGGGATGCGCGCGGAGAACGTCGCCGGCCTGCGTACGACGGCGCGCGTCTGGGCCATGCGCGACGCCGACGACTGGATCGAGGACGTCCCGCACCTGGACGTCGGCGGACTCGGGCACGGCGAGGATCCGGTGCTGCCGGAGTTCGGCGCACGGCGGCTCTCCGCGGCGGGCGCCGTGGGGCATACCGGCTATTTCGAGCCGGGCACCGAAAGCGTCCACAACTTCGCCGACATAGGCGTCGGCGCGTACGCCGACGTGAGCTGCGTGGGCGGCACCGACGCCTGCCGCGGTGGTATTTCCGGTGCCTGAGCCCTCTGACGCGCGTAGAGCCCGGCCAAAAGGGGTGGCCGCCGAGGGGCGACGCGCAGGCGCGAGCCGCATACGATGAGGCACATGGGTGATGTGCTGGCCGGAATTCAAGCCACCTGGGAGTTCGACACCGACTCCGTGCTCATCCGCTTCGAACGGGGGATCCGCACGCCGAAGCTGCTTTCCTCGCTGCGTGAACGGCGTGTTCCGCACGAGGCGCTGGCATCGGTGACGCTCACCCCGGGCAAGCGCGGCACGGTGGTGCTGCACGCTGTTCCCAGACCCGGCGCGGACCCGCTGATGGAGGCGGCCGCCGGGCAGCTCAAGGAATTGTGCGATCCGTACCGGCTGGTGCTGCCGGCCGAGCGGGAGACGCTCGCCGAGTACTACGCCGACGAGCTGCGCACCGTGCTCGGCCCCGACGCCGACCGGCCCGCGGACCGCTATCTCGTCTCCGCGCCACAGGCGCCGCTCGGCTTCAAGGCGTACGACGGCAAGGCGTCCTTCGACGGCTCGACCGTGGCGTTCCGGTGGTTCTGGACGGGTGCGTCGTCCGCCAAGTGGAAGGCCGGCGACCAGACTTTCGCCGTGTCGGAGCTGAGCGGCGTCGAGTGGCGCTCGCCGGAGATATTCGACGGCTATCTGCGGCTGCTGCGGCGCGGCGACGCGGACCCCCTGGCGGGGGCGGGTGCCGCGGGAGCGGCCGGCGCGGCGCAGGCGGACCAGGATCCGGCGGCCGTCGTCTTCGGCCTCGGGTACGGACCGGTGCACGAATCCCTGCCCTTCGCGGCCTCGGTCCTCGAATCCATCCGCACCCAGACCCCGGCCCCGGCCCTGACGGCCCCCGCGACCCACCGCGACCCGGCGGCCATCGCGGACCGGATACGGCACTTGGGGGACCTGCATCTGGCGGGGCTGGTGACGGACGAGGAGTTCACGCGCAAGAAGGCGGAGCTGCTGGCGGAGCTGTGACGGCTCGCGGGGCGGGGCGGGTGCGTGTCCGCTGCGCGGGGCGTGTGCCGCTGCGCGGGGCCTGTTCCCCTGCCCGCCCCTTCCCGTAACCGGGCTCTGCCCGGACCCGCGCCTCAATCGCCGGCGAGGCTGGGTGGGCCGGTCACGTCGGGGCTCCGCCCCGAACCCCGCGCCTCAATCGCCGGCGAGGCTGATTTCGCGGAGCGAAACCAGCCCGCCCCGGGGGGACCTCCCACGGCCGCCAGGCCGTAGGGGGAGATCCAGGGCACGGCCGAAGGCCGTACGGGGTCCGGGGGCAGCGCCCCCGGTTCGGGAAGGGGCGGGCACGGGAACAGGCCCCGCCGCAGACGGGCGCGCAGCGCATACGCTGGCACCGTCATGCCTCACACCCCCCGCCCCCTCGCCACCGCCGCCACCGCGGCAAAGCGCGGTGCCCGGCTGATCGCCGCCGAGTTCGGTACGCCGTCGAAGTCCACCGAGCCCCTTCTCGGCAACGCCGGGAAGCGGTGGGTTCGCGTGCTGCCGTACGTGGTCGTGTTCGGGTTCGTCGCGACGCTGCTGCCGGTCACGGCCACCGTGCTGATCCAGGACTACCGGGCCGGCGGCGCGCTCGCCGGTGCGCTGGCGACCGCGCAGACCGCGCCGCTGCTGCTCGCCGTGACCCGTCCTCTCCAGGCGTGGTGGATCGTCCTCGCCGCCGACGTCGTGGGGGCTTTCGCCCTGATGGGCGCGGCGGGCACGCCCGGCCGGAGCTGGCCGTGGACTCCGATGATCGTCGTCGGCTATCTGATGCTGATGGTGTGCCTCGGCCTGCGCGAGCCGCGCCGCAGGCTCGTCGCCGTGTGGCTCGCGACCGGCGCGGCGGGAATGCTGTTCGAACTGGTCTCGCAGGCCCGCAGCGACGGCGTGCATCTGCTGCTCTTCGTGCTGAGCGGCGTCGTGCTCGTCGTCACCGGCGCGCTGCGCGAACGGGGCGACGCACAGCGCCGGCTGGTCGTACAGGAGACCATCAGCGAGGCGGAGCGCGCCCAGCGCACGCTGCTCGAGGAACGCGCCCGGATCGCCCGTGAGCTGCACGACGTCGTGGCGCACCACATGTCGGTGATCACCGTGCAGGCGGACTCGGCGCCGTACCGGATCGAGGATCTGCCGGACGCCGCCCGTGACGAGTTCGGCTCGATCGCGGCGAGCGCGCGCGAGTCGCTGACCGAGATGCGACGGCTGCTCGCGGTGCTGCGCAGCGAGGACGCGGAGGGCGAGCGGGCCCCGCAGCCGGGGCTGGACCGGGTGAAGCAGCTGGTGGAGGCGACGGTACGGGCGGGGGTGCCGGCCGAGTTGTCGCTCCCCGCCGGCCTGGGCGAAGTGCCGCAGGCCGTGGACCTGTCCGCGTACCGGATCGTGCAGGAGGCGCTGGCGAACGTCGTGCGGCACGCGCCCGGCGCGCCCACCCGGGTCTCCGTGACGTCCGGCGACGGGCATCTGACCGTGCTGGTCGTCAACGGCCCCGCGGGGGAACGCATATCGCCGCTGGAGACCACCGGTACGGGGCACGGCCTGGTCGGGATGCGGGAGCGCGTACGGTTGACCGGCGGCACGCTCGACACCGGGCCGCTGCCGGACGGCGGCTTCCGTGTCGCCGCGCGACTGCCGCTGACCGGCAGCACCGCCGAAGCCACCGCAGCCACCGAGACCGCCGGGGACCCGAGTTGACCATTCGTGTGATCATCGTCGACGACCAGGCCATGGTCCGCGCCGGGTTCGCCGCGCTGCTCGCGGCGCAGAGCGACATCGACGTGGTGGGCGAGGCGCCGGACGGCCGCAGGGGCGTCGAGGTCAGCCGCACTGCGCATCCCGACGTGGTGCTGATGGACGTACGGATGCCGGAGATGGACGGCCTCGCGGCGGCACGCGAGCTGCTGAACCCTCCGGTCGGCGTCGTGCACCGGCCCAAGGTGCTGATGCTGACCACGTTCGACGTGGACGACTACGTGTACGAGGCGCTGCGCGCCGGTGCGTCCGGGTTCCTGCTGAAGGACGCGCCGCCGGCGGACCTGATCGCCGCGGTACGGATCGTCGCCGCCGGGGAGGCGCTGCTCGCTCCCTCGGTGACCCGCCGGCTGATCGCGGACTTCGCGGCCCAGCGGCCCGCCCCGCGCAGGGACCCGTCGCTGCGCCTGAACGGGCTCACCCCGCGCGAGACCGAGGTCCTCCAGCTGATCGCCCGCGGCCTGTCCAACCAGGAGATCGCCGGCCATCTGGTGCTGGCGGAACAGACGGTCAAGACGCACATCGGCCGGGTGCTGGCCAAGCTCGACCTGCGCGACCGGGCGCAGGCGGTGATCTTCGCGTACGAGTCGGGCCTCGTGCGCCCCGGCGACAGCGCGAACTGACCCTCGGGGTCGTCCCCGTGATACTCCGGTACGACACGGCAGTTGGCTCCCCGGTGTGACGTGCCGTCACCCGTCCTCTTCCTACCTTCCTCTCCGCCACAACGGGCGAGAGAGAAGGAGGCGGGCGGATGCGCCGCTACAAGAGGACGCTGGTCGCCGTCGCGCTGGCGACGACGGTGGCCGCGGGGACGACCGGCTGGGCCTCTGGGAACGCCCAGCACCCGGTGACCGGTCCTCCGCCGGGCAGCGCCGCCTGGACGGCGGACACCTCGCTGGGACGGACGCTGCCCGACCCGGCCGCGGCGACGCCCGCCGAAGTCGCCGCGTTCTTCGGCTCGTTGACCGGCCGCGAGCAGCGGGACCTCGCCCGCCGCCACCCGCTCGTCGTGGGCAACCTCGACGGCGCGCCCGTGGCCCTGCGGTACCGGGCCAACGCCCTGGCCGTGCGGGGCACTCCGTACCGGCACCTCGCGGGCCGGCAGATCCTGGCCTTCGACCCGCGTGGCCGCGGGCAGGTCGCGGAGGTCCACGGGGACCTGGAGCGGGCCCGGGAGGTGTCCGTCGTCGTCCCCGGCTCCGACATCGACGCCACGACCTTCGACCGGGCGAACGACCCGTACGGCACCCCGGCCGGCATGGCGAAGTCCCTGCGGGCCGCGACCGGCGCCGGCACGGCCGTCGTCGCCTGGGCCGGCTACACCACCCCGGTCGGTGTCGGCCTCGACGCCGCGACCGGCCGCCTCGCCGAGGCGGGCGCGGCCCGGCTGACCCGCTTCACCGACGGACTCGCCGCCACCGGCGCGGCGAAGCCCGTGCTGTTCTGCCACAGCTACGGCTCCGTCGTGTGCGGCCTTGCCGCCGGTGACATGAACGCTCGCGACATCGTCGTCCTCGCCTCCCCCGGAATGCGCGCCGGAAGCGTGCGCGATCTGGGCACCGGGGCACGGGTGTGGGCCGCCAAGGACGCCTCCGACTGGATCTCCAAGGTCCCCCATGTGCGCTTCGCGGGACTCGGTCACGGCAACGACCCGGCCGACCCGTCCTTCGGCGCGCGCCGCGTCCCCGCCGAGCTGGCCGAGGGCCACACCGGCTATTTCGCTCCCGGCACGGACTCGCTGCGCGCTTTCGCCGCCATCGCGGAAGGACACGTCCGATGAGACTCGCGGAACGGATCGAGGCACGCACCCCGGCCCACCGCGACCGGGCGATCGACGGGCTGCGGGCGCTGGCGCTGCTCGCCGTGCCCACCGGGCACTGGCTGCTCGGCGGGTTCACCCTCGACGCGGACGGCGCGCTGCACAACGCCAGCCCGCTGTCGGCGTTCGGCTTCCTCGCGCCGGCCAGCTGGGTGCTCCAGATGCTGGGGATCTTCTTCCTGGTCGGCGGCTACGCCTCGGTGCTCTCGTACCACCGCCGTACGGGCACCACCGGCGCCTGGCTCCGCGGGCGCGTCGCCCGCCTCGGCCGGCCCGTCGTCGGCGTGACGGCCGTCTGGGCGGTGCTGATCCCGGTGCTGTGGTGGCTCGGCGTGCCCGGCGACACGCTGCGCACCGGCTCGACGCTCGTGGTGCAGCCGCTGTGGTTCGTCGGCGTCTACACGCTGGTCACCGCCCTGACCCCGTACTGCGTCCGGGCCGCGCGCCGCCTGGGCGCGTGGGCGGCCGCCCCGCTCCTGGCGTCGGTCGCGGTGATCGACCTGCTGCGGTACGGGCCGTACGCGGAGGCGATGCCGGCCTGGCTCGGCGTCGCCAACATCCTGCCGGGCTGGCTGTTCGCCTATCAGCTCGGCGTGAGCTGGGGCGAGGGCCGGGTGGGCCGCCGGTCGGCGTGGCTGCTGCTGGCGGGCGGGGGCGCGCTGTTCGCGGCGCTGCTGCTCTGCTTCGGCTATCCGGCGTCGATGGTCGGCGTCCCCGGCGAGGCCCGCACCAACTCCCACCCGCCGTCCCTGCTCGTCCTCGCCCTCGCGGCGGCGCAGAGCGGCGCGGCGATCCTGCTGCGGGACCGGCTCGGCCGGCTGCTGAAGCGGCGGCCCGCGGTGTGGGCGCCGGTGGTCGTCGTCAACCTCTCCGCGATGACGATCCTGTGCTGGCACCAGACGGCGATGCTGGCGGCGGCCGTCCCCACGGGCTTCCTGGGCGCCGTGCCCGGCCTGACGACGGCCCCGGACTCGTTGGCCTGGGTGGCGGGGAGGGTGATGTGGCTGCCGGTGTTCGCGGGCCTGCTGGTCCTGATCGCGCGGTACGCGAGGGTCTTCGAGGCGCCGTGGCCGCGGGGGCGGTGGGTGCGGGGGGTGGCGGCGGTGCTGGCGGTGGGGTTCGCGGCGTATGCGGTGGGGTGACGGGCGGTGGCCGCAGCGCGGAGCTGTTCCCCTACCCGCCCCTTCCCGCTGTACCGATGTGCGGCTCCGCCGCGTGGGGGGGCAGGCCCCGGACCCGTACGGCCTTCGGCCGTGCCTCAGTTCTCCTCCTACGGCCTGGCGGCCGTGGGAGGTACCCCAGGCGGGCTGGAATTCGGCCCGCGAAATCAGCCCCGCCGACGCTTGGGCGCGGGGGCGCGTGGCCGGGCAACTCCAGCCCCGTCCGCGTGCAACGAGCCGGACCCGGCACGGAACCGGGCACATCCAGCCCCGCCGGCGTTTGAGGCGCGCGGCTCGGGGCGGAGCCCCGACAAGACCGGCAAGTTCCAGTCTCCCCGGCGACTACGCCGCGAGGCTCGGGGCGGAGCCCCGACGGGACCGGTGAGCACCCGCCGGCGTCCAGCTACTCGCGGGCCGTCGACGTCGTCGACATGTCCGGGTAGCGGTCGCCCGCGACCCGGCCCGCGATCGGCTCCAGCGTCGCCAGTTCCGCGTCCGTCAGGACGATCCGCGTCGCCGCCAGATTCTCCCGCAGCCGCGCGGCCTTCCGCGTGCCCGGGATGGGGACGACCGCGAGGCCGTGGACGTCGGCCCGCTGCTGGACCCACGCCAGGGCGATCTGTGCCGCCGTCGCGCCGCGGGCTGCCGCGATCTTGTGGACGGGCTCCAGGAGAGCCGCGTTCGTCCGGGCGTTGTCGCCCGTGAAACGGGGCTGGCGCCGCCGGAAGTCGCCTTCGGACAGGTGCGCCGCGTCGGTGAACGCGCCGGTCAGGAAGCCCCGGCCGAGCGGCGAGTACGGCACGAACGCGACGCCGAGTTCCGCCGCCGCGCCGACCGCGCTGCGCTCCACGTCGCGGCTGAAGAGAGACCACTCCGACTGCAGGGCCGCGACGGGGTGCACGGTGTGCGCCTCGCGCAGCTCCGCGCCCGTGACCTCGCTGAGCCCGAGGTGCTTGACCAGGCCCCGCTGGACGAGTTCCGCCATCGCGCCGACGGACTCGGCGAGCGGCACGGCCGGGTCGCGGCGGTGCATGTAGTAGAGGTCGATGACGTCGACGCCGAGCCGGCGCAGGCTGTCCTCCACGGCCCGGCGGATGTACGCGGGGTCGTTGCGCACACCACGGTAGTGCGGGTCGTCGGTCCGTTCGATGGCGAACTTGGTGGCGAGGGTGATCTCGTCCCGGTGGGCCCGGACGAAGGGCGCGAGGAATTCCTCGTTGGCGCCCCGCCCGTACACGTCGGCCGTGTCGAAGAGGGTGACGCCCTCCGCGAGCGCCGCCTCCAGCGTCTCGCGGGCCGCGGCCTCGTCGGTGTCGCCGTAGAACTCGCTCATCCCCATGCAGCCGAGGCCCTGGACCCCGACGAGGGGTCCTTCGCGGCCGAGGCGTACCTGTGCGATCTTGGCGTTGCTCATCAGTTTCAGGACCTCTCCGGCGCCCGCTGGGCGTCCGCGTAGAACTCGATCTTGTGGTCCAGCACCGCGAGGGTGTCCCGCAGTTCGGCGATCCGGTCGAGCACGTCCCGCCGGGTGCGCTGCAGCAGTTCGGCGCGCGCCTCGAAGGTGTGCTCCCCCGCGCGGACCATCTCGGCGTACGTGACCATGTCGGCGACGGGCATCCCGGTCAGCCGCAGTTTCCCGACGAACGCGAGCCAGTCCAGGTCGCGGTTGCTGAACCGCCGCTGGCCCGTGTGCGAGCGGTCGACGTGCGGCATCAGCCCGATCCGCTCGTACCAGCGCAGGGTGTGCGCGCTGAGCCCGGTGAAGGCGACGACCTCGCTGATCGTGTAGCGGTCCTGTCCTTCGGGGCGCGGGTGGGCGCGGGGAGCGGCTTTGCAGAGATCGGTCCTGGCCGGGGTGCTCTCGATCACCGTCATGCGTTCCACGCTAAAACGTTGGAGTGCACTCCAAGCAAGCTCAATCCACTGGCATCTCTCACGAAGCCCGAATTAGCCTGCCGGATCATGAGTCTCTCCCGCCGCGCCACCCCCGCCGACGCCGAAGAACTGGTCCGCCTCCGCAAGGTCATGAGCGACTCCGTCCTCGGCCCGAACCCCGACGTCGGCTGGCAGCCCGCCGCCGTGGCGACCCTGCGGGACCGCCTCGCGGACCCGGACGGCACCATGGCGGCGTACGTGGCCGAACGGCCGGGCGGCGGCCTCGCCGCCTGCGCCGTCGGGACCATCGAGCACCGGCTCGGCAGCCCCGGCAATCCGGACGGCACCTGCGGCTATGTGTTCAGCGTCGCCACGGACGAGGACATGCGCCGCCGCGGCCTCTCGCGCTCCTGCGTGGAGGGCTTGCTCGGCTGGTTCCGTGAGCGCGGCATCCGCAGGATCGACCTGCGGACCTCCCCGGAGGCCGAGCCGCTCTACGCCTCCCTGGGCTTCGTCCGCACCCCCGACCCGGCGATGCGGCTGAGCCTGCGGGACCGTCTAGGCTCGTAGCCATGCAGAGCGTGGCGATGATCGAGAACTGGCCGGTACCGACCGCGGCGGCCGCCGTCGTACGAGCGGACGGCACGGTCGCCGGTTCGCACGGTCCGGTGGACCACCGCTTCCCCCTCGCCTCCGTCACCAAGCCGCTGGCGGCCTACGCCGCGCTGGTCGCGTACGAGGAGGGGGCGATCGAGCTGGACGAACCGGCCGGCCCCGAGGGCTCCACGGTGCGGCACCTGCTCGCCCACACCTCCGGTCTGGCCTTCGACGAGCACCGCGCCACGGCGGCGCCCGGCACCCGCCGGCTGTACTCGAACGCGGGCTTCGAGGTGCTCGGCGACCACATCGCCAAGGCGACCGACATCCCGTTCGCCGAGTATCTCCACCAGGCCGTGCTGGAGCCGCTCGGCATGACGTCGACCGCGCTCGACGGCTCCCCCGCCAAGGACGGCGTCTCGACCGTCGCCGACCTGGTGCGCTTCGCGGCCGAGGTGCAGGCGCCGCGGCTGCTGGACGCGCGTACGGTCCTCGAGGCGATGTCGGTCGTGCATCCGGGCCTGTCCGGGATACTGCCGGGCTACGGCAACCAGAAGCCGAACGACTGGGGTCTCGGTTTCGAGATCCGCGACGCCAAGTCCCCGCACTGGACGGGTGCTTCGTCCTCGCCGCGCACCTTCGGCCACTTCGGCCAGGCCGGCACCTTCCTGTGGATCGACCCGGACGCGGGCGCGGCGTGCGTGGCGCTCGCCGACCGTGACTTCGGCCCCTGGGCGATCGAGGCGTGGCCGCGGTTCACGGACGCGGTGCTGGCGGAACTGCGCGGCTGACCGTGCCGTCCGGTCGGCGGGTAAGCAGGGATCAGCCCGCCTCCGAAGGTATCGCGGTCGGGGCCGGGCGGTGGGCCCCGTTGTCGCACGTCTCGGCGGGCAGTGCGCCGTCCGTGCCCTCCAGGACCACCGGCGCACCGCCGTTGGCGCTCTCCGCGTAGGCCATGGTGCACACGAGCTGCTGCCGGGCGGTCCGGGTCAGCGGGGCCAGCGGGGTGTCCAGCGTGAGCCTCGCCGTGCCCCCGGACATCTCGGTCCCCACCACCGTGGACGGACCGGGCAGCGACGGCGCGTTGCTCAGCCCGGCCCGTGTCTCGGCCGCGTTCGGGCCGGCCAGCAGGGCCGCGACCGTCTTGACGGTCGACGGCGGCTCGGGGGCGGTGCCCGACTCCGGGCCGACGGCTCCGTTCCAGGCCCCCGTGTCGACGGCTCTCGGCGACGGCACCAGCAGGCCGTCCGGGGCGAGGAGGAACGCCATCATGCGGTGCTCGCGGGCCGGCAGGACGTCGAGCGTCGCCGGGCCGCCCGCCTCGATGACGTCCGTCTCCTGGATGCCGCAGCCGGTGAGCGCGAGCAGCGCCGCCAGGGCCGTCGCCGCGCGGATCCCTCGTCTCATGCCGTCGCCTCCTTGCTGCCGCGCGGTCCGTGCAGCGGGACCTCGACGGTGAGGACGGCACCGCCGTCCGGTCCGTTCGCTGCCCGGATCGTCCCGCCGTGCAGGCGGACGTTCTCCTGGGTGATGGCCAGTCCGAGTCCGCTGCCGGCCGAGCGGGTGCGCGCCGCGTCGGCCTTGTAGAACCGTTCGAAGATGTGCGGCAGCACCTCGGGCCGGATACCGGGTCCGCTGTCGGCCACGTCGATGACCAGCACTTCGCCCTCGACCGACAGTCGTACGGTGACGGGTTCCGAGCCGTGCCGCAGCGCGTTGCCGACCAGGTTGGCCACGACGACGTCGAAGCGCCGCGGATCGAGGCGGGCCCGGATGCCGTCGGGGAGCTCGGTGCGGACCCGTTCGCCCCAGCGGCGGTGGTCCAGGGTCTTGCGGACGGTCTCGGCGACGTCGACCTCGTCGGTGTTCAGTTCCGCGGCGCGGGCGTCGAACCGGGAGATCTCCATCAGGTCCTCGACCAGCACGGCAAGTTTGCCGGTCTCGGCGCTGATCAGCCGCACGGCACGCGCGGTGTCCGGGTCCAGGCCGTCGGCGTCCTCGTCGAGCACCTCGGTGACGGCGAGCATCCCGGCCAGCGGGGTGCGCAGCTCGTGCGACACGTCGGAGGCGAACCGCCGGGCCCTCGCCTCCGCCTGCTGCAGTTCGTCCACGGACCGTTCGAGCTGGCCGGCGGACTCGTTGAACGTGCGGGCCAGGTCGGAGAGTTCGTCACTGCCCCGGACCGGGATACGGGTGTCCAGCCGGCCGCTGCCCATCGAGCGGGCGGCGCGCCGCAGTTGGCGGACCGGGCGCAGCACACCGCGCGCGGCGATCAGCGCCGGTATCAGGGCGACGGCGAGTCCGGGCAGTGCCCCGTCTCGGGCGGCGGTGACGAGGGCGTCGACGTTGGCCTCCTCGTCGGTCATCCGCATCACGGCGAACAGCACGAGTCCGCTGGGCATGCTGCTGCCGGGGCCGGTGCGCGCCAGGACGGGCACCCCGACGGTCAGGTACGGAACGCCGTCGCTGACGACCCGTTGGAAGCTGCCCCGGGAGCGGGCGAGGGTCATCCGCCGCAGATCCGGCGTGATGACGGTCGAAGTGGGGTTGGTGCCGGAGGAGACGCGCAGCGAACCGTACTCGGCGAAGACGACCCAGGGGTGCGGCTTGGACTTGCTCGCGATGACGAAGAGGTACTCCCGGAGCAGCGCCGGGTCGATCGGCAGCTCCGAGGCCAGGGTTTCGACCTGCTCGCGGAACGAGGCGACCGCGGTGTCCTGGGCGCTGGCCAGCACGGCGTTGCGCGCCTCGCGGTAGGTGAGGGTGGCGGTGGTCCCCGCGCTGACCGCGGCGACCAGCAGGAACGCGAGGACGAGGCGGGTGCGCAGCCCGAAGGGGGAGGTCCGGCGGTCACCGGCCGCGGCATCCGTGCGGCGGCGGAGCCTCACAGCGGTCCGAAGCGGTAGCCGAAGCCCCGCAGGGTCTGTATGTAGCGCGGGCTGCCCGGAGTGTCCTCGATCTTGTTGCGCAGGCGGCGTACGCACGCGTCGACGAGGCGTGCGTCGCCGTGGTAGCTGTGCTCCCACACGTGCTCCAGCAGTTGCTGCCGGCTGAAGACCTGCTCCGGCGCGGCGGTCAGGTGCAGAAGCAGTTTCATCTCGGAGGGCGCGAGGGCGAGGCGTTCGCCGTTCTTGGCGACGGTCAGCCCGGCGCGGTCGACGGCGAGTCCGCCGTGGAACTCGACGGCGGGCCGGCTGCCGCCGGGGTCCTCGATCCTGCGCAGTACGGCGCGGATGCGGGCCTCGATGACCTCGGTGCGGGCGGGTTTGACGATGTAGTCGTCGGCGCCCGCCTCGAGGCCGATGACGACGTCGAAGTCGTCGCCGCGGGCGGTGAGCATGATGATCGGCAGCTGGCTGTCCTCCCGTACCCGGTGGCACACCTGCACGCCGTTCATGCCGGGCAGCATCAGGTCGAGCAGCAGCAGATCGGGCCGGAACTCGCTCAGCGCGGCGAGCCCGGCCTCACCGGTGGCGGCGGTCCGCACCTCGTGGCCGCGGCGGCGCAGTCCGAGCTCGACGCCCTCACGCACGGAGGGGTCGTCTTCGATGAGGAGCACGCGAGGCATGTGCGCAGTATCCCTGGGGGTCGGAGGCGGGTTGTCGGTCGGGTCCCGATCAACGTCAGGGCCGGCGGCGCAGTCGCGCGGCCACGCCCGCGACGAGGCCCTGCACCTCGGCGAGCCGCAGCGGACGGGCGAGCAGCACGAAGACGGCGGCGATCGCCGGCACCCCGGCCGCGGCCGCCGCGGCCGCCCCGGCGGGGGCCGCCCAGCGGGCCGCGCCGTACCCGAGGAGCGTCGCCGGGACGGCGGCGAGCAGCAGCCGGGCCTGCGCGGCGACGGCGGCGGAACGCCATGCTCGGGGCGTTCGCGCGTCCCGCGCCGCCAGGCGGCGGTGGAGGACCAGCGCGGTGACCGCCCAGCCGGTCCACAGCGCCAGGGAGTACGCGCCGGCGATGCCGGTCACCGCCCAGCGCGCGGGCAGCAGCAGGTACGCCGTCACGGACAGGCCCGCGTTGAGGCCCGCGATCACCAGGTTGAGAAGAAACGGGGTGCGGGTGTCGGACAGTGCGTAGAACGTGCGGGACAGGACGTACTGCCCCGAGAAGGCGACGAGCCCCGGCGCGAACGCCATCAGCGTGCCCGCCATGACGGCGACGTCGTCCGCGTCCGTGGCGCCGTACTGGAAGACGAGCGCCATCACCGGCTGCGCGAGGGCCAGCAGCACGCACGCCGCGGGGACGACGGCCGCCGCGCTGTTGCGCAGCGCGTACGACACGTCGCGCCGTATCCCGGCCGTGTCGGCGTCGGCGGCGGCCGCGCTCATCCGGGGCATCAGGGCGGTCATCAGCGACACGGTGATGATGCCGTGGGGGACGGCCCACAGAAGGTAGGCGTTGTTGTACGCGCTGAAGCCGGCGCCGCCGTCGACGCCGTCCGCGTGCGCGTGCAGGCCGGCCGACGTGGCCAGCCGGGTCGTCACCCAGTACGCCGCCTGGTTCGTGAGCACCAGCAGCACCAGCCAACCGGCGTTGCGCAGCGGCCGGGTGAGCCCGCTGCCGCGCCAGTCGAAGCGGGGCCGGTAGCGGAAGCGGGCGGCGCGCAGCGCGGGCGCCAGGGCGAGGGCCTGGACGGCGATGCCCGCGGTGGTGCCCCAGCCGAGCAGCGCGGTCTCCGCGGCGGTGAGCGAACCGCCGTCGCCGGTGGCGAGGTAGAGGCCGAAGACGGCGATGACGACGACGTTGTTGAGGACGGGCGTCCACATCATCGCGCCGAACCGGCCGCGGGCATTGAGAACCTGGCCGAGGAGGGTGAACAGCCCGAGGAAGAAGATCTGCGGCAGGCAGTAGCGGGCGAAGGCGACCGTCATGGCGGTCTGGCCGGGCGGATAGTCGGTGTACGCGTCGATGATCACGGGCGCGGCCCAGACGGCGCCTGCGGTGAGCACCAGCAGGGCGAGGACGCAGACGGTGAGCAGCCGGTCGGTGTACGCGGCGCCGCCGTCCCCGTGCCCCTTGGCGGCCTTGACCAGCTCGGGCACGAAGACGGCGTTGAGCGCGCCGCCGAGCAGCAGCATGTAGACGATGGTGGGTAGGGAGTTGCCGACGGCGTACCCGTCGGCGACCGCCCCGACCCCGATCGCGGCGGCGACGACGGCTGACCGCACGAACCCGGTGGCCCGCGACACGACGGACCCGGCCGCCATGACGACCCCGCTGCGCAGCACGGACGGGCCACGCGCGCCGGACGGCGCGGGGGCGGCTTGTGCGGGTGCCTGCGGCGGGACGGCCCCTCCGGGCGCCTTCGCAGGGGCGGCGGCCTCTGCGGTCGTCTGCCCGGCGGGAGCCTCCGCCGGCGCGCCGGCGTACGGCGGCACGCCCCCCGGCACGGCCGCCGGGCGGCTCCGGCTGCCCGGTGTCACCGGCGCGCCAGGTACGTCTGGAACGCGCGGTACAGCGCGTGGTTGGCCGTGCCGTCCAACGGTCTCTCCCATTCCCCCAGCGTCTCGACGACCTCCCCTCCCGTGCCGAGCTTCCAGCGCAGCAGCCCGTACGGGCGGTCGTCGGGGTCGAGGGTGGAGGGTACTCCCCGCATGTCGTAGACGTCGGCGCCGAGGGCCTGGGCGTCGAGCAGCATCCGCCACTGGAGCAGGTTCGAGGGGCGGACCTCGCGGCGGTGGTCGGCCGAGGCGCCCGTCTGGTACCAGACGCGGCGGCCCACGTGGATCATGGTGTGCGCGGCGAGGATCTCGCCGCCGTGGCGGGCGAGGTAGAGCTTCATCCGGCCCGGCTCCTCCGCGTTGAGCGCCGCGTACTGGCGCTCGTAGTACGCGAGCGACCGGCCGAGCCGGAAGCCGTCGCGCTCCTCCGTGATCCGCAGCAGCCGGTAGAACTCGGGCAGTTCGGCCGCGCTGCCGACCACCACCTCGACGCCGGACTTCTTCGCGCGCCGCACATTGCGCCGCCACTCCTGGTTGAGCCCGGACCACAGGTCGTCCGGGGTGCGGCCGGTGAGCGGGACCTGGAAGACGTGCCGGGGCTGCGCGTCCCCGTCCTCCTCGCCGCCGCACCGCCGCCAGCCGCGCGCCCGCAGCCGTTCGGCGACCGCTGTGCCCAGCGGGTCCACCTCGCTCGCGAGGACGTCCGCCAGCCGCCGCCCCGGCCCGGTCGCCGGCTTGAGCCGGGCGGCGCTCCAGCGGCGGTACGCGGGCGAGGGCCCCACCCGTACGGCGAACGCCCCCGCCGCCCGCAGATGCCGCAGCAGCGGACCGAGCCAGCCGTCGATGCCCGGGTCCGCCCAGTCGGCGACCGGCCCCTCCGGCAGATACGCGAAGTACTTGCGGGTTCCCGGCAGTTGCCGCAGCAGCACCAGCGCGACCCCCGCCAGCCTCCCGGCCTCCGGGTCCGGCCCCCAGCCGACGAGCTGGGCCCGCCAGCCCTCCTTGACCTGCGCCCACGACGGACACTGCAGGAACCCGGCGCCCAGCGCGACCCCCTCACCGGACGCCAGGAACTGGCGGTACGCGGCGGAGGTGATGGGCGCGAGCGGTGTTTCCTGGCCGCGGTCGGCAGTCACGAGCAGCGCAGACACGGTGTGAGCCTCTCTCTGGGGAACGCCCGGATCCCCTGCCGGACAGCCCGGATCTCCAGGGGACGCCGAGGATGCTCACAGCCGTCCATGACCGCTCCGCGCGGCGAATGTGACCGGACGACGACCGTTCCCCACCAGTCGCCGTCACATGGCCGCAGCGCCGCTCACCTGCGGTTTCAACGGTTCTACAGTCGTCGTCACATCCACTACTCGTGACGGGGGAATCCGTTGAGCCACATACGTGTGCGCATCGCGGCGGTCGCGGTGCTGCTGGCGCCGCTCGCCGCCTGTTCGTCCGGATCCGGCATGCCGGCCGCGGACGCCAAGGGCGATGGACCGGCGGCGGTCGAGGACCGCCCGGCGACCGTGACGGTGACGCCGAAGGGCAAGGGTGTGCGTGCCGGCGAGATCGTCAAGGTCCAGGCGGCGGGTGGCAGGCTCACCTCGGTCACCGTCACCGACGCCGACGGCCGCTCCCTCAGCGGCAGGCCGGCCGCGGACGGGACGAGTTGGGTCTCCGAGCGCAAGGCCGCACCCGGCGCCTCGTACACGGTCACGGCCGCGACGGTCACGAAGGGCGGCACGAAGGGCACAGTGACGTCCGTCTTCACCACCGCCGAGGCCGACAAGGTCAACAAGGTCGACTGGCGGCCCGGCGCGAACGCGACCGTCGGCATCGCCCAGCCGGTGTCCCTCGTCTTCGACCACCCGGTCACCGACAAGGCGGCGGTGGAGCGGCAGTTGAAGCTCACCACCTCGAACGGCACCGAGGGCGCCTGGGGCTGGCTGGAGGACTACTCGGGCCGCGACCGGATCGACTGGCGTCCCAAGGAGTACTGGAAGCCCGGCACGAAGGTCACCCTCCGGGCCGAGCTGAACGGCACCGACTCCGGCGACGGCGGCTGGTTCGTCCGCGACTACTCGACCGCGTTCACCGTCGGCGCGGGCCAGGTCGTCAAGGTCGACCTCGACCGCAAGCGGCTCACCCTGGAGCGGGACGGGCAGGCGGTCCGCAGCATCCCGGTCTCCGGCGGCACGCCCGGCGGCGACAAGCGCTCCTGGCGCGGCACGGCGGTGCTGATGGCCAAGGAGGGAACCATCAACATGAACTCCGAGACGGTCGGCCTCGGCGACGCCTACGACAAGATGGTCGACAAGTCGATGCGGCTGACCTGGTCCGGGATGTACGCGCACGCCGCGCCGTGGAACGACAAGTGGTTCGGCAGGGCCAACATGAGCTCCGGCTGCATCGGCATGAGCGACGCGAACGCCGCCTGGTTCTACGACCAGGTCCGCCCGGGCGACCCGTTCGAGATCAGCGGCAAGGACACCAAGGGCGTCGTCGCACCGGGCAACGGCTTCGGCGCGTGGAACGTCTCGTGGGCGGACTGGCAGGCGCGCGGCGCACTGCGCTGAGCCGATCACTGTCCCTCCGTGCCCGCGGGCTTGGCCGCACCCAAGTCGTCGTACAGCGGCCCGAGCGGCGGCGAGTGCGCCGAGGTCGCCGGCGGCTGCCCCGCCGCGCTCGCCCCCGTCCGGGACGGCAAGAACCCCGACGGCCCTGTCGTCACCTTCGCTGCCCGCGCCTGGCGGGCGTTCGTGGACGGCCTCCGGTGACTCCCCCGGCAGGCCGGCCTCGGCAAGCAGGAAGGCTCCGACGCAGATCGAGACGACGGCGCGGCCCTCGGCCGCGTGCGCGCGGACAGCGGCGACCGCGGGGGCGAGCGCGGCCAGTCTCGCGTCCAGGTCCGGGCGGCCCGGCACGAGCTCGAACGTCCCCGCGATGCGATACACACAAGCGCTGCTCCCGCCGGGAGGGCGCGTCGAGGCGCTGTGCACAGAGCCGCCCGCCCGTCCCGACATGGACGAGCAGCTCCGCCGGGCGACGGCCGCGCTGAGCGCGGCGGGGCTCGCTCCCAGGACACCGGTGTCCGCCGGCGACCACCACCGGCAGGGCGGCGGCACGTACTTCGAACGCCTGCGCGCGGCGGGGCACGAGGTCCAGGTGTCCGATCTCTACGCGATGAAGTGGAAGGCGACGGTGGACGCCGACGACTTCCCCGACCGTCCCGCCGACCGGCGGCTGGAGCTGCTGGCCGCCCATGAAGAGGCCACGCTGTCCGGCGGGTTGCACGCGGACATCGAGGCCGAGCAGCGGAAACTCCTCCAGGCGGACGCGGTGATCCTCCAGTTCCCGATGTGGTGGTTCTCGGTGCCCGCGATCCTGAAGGGCTGGTTCGACCGGGTGTTCACCTTCGGCTTCGCCCACGGCCCGGGCCTCCCGCCGCCGTACAGCGAGGGCGCTCTGGCCGGGCGGCGTGCGCTGCTGTCGGTGACGACCGGCGCGTCGGAGCCGTCCCTGTCCGAGCGCGGCATCCACGGCCGGCTGTCCGACCTGCTCCACCCGGTGCAGCACGGCGTGTTCTCGTTCACCGGCATCGCGCCGCTCGAACCGTTCGCGGTGTACGACGCGAACAGCCTGACGGCGGAGCGGTACGCCGAGGCGGAGCGGGCGTACGGGCAGCGCCTCGACGGGCTGTTCACCGACGAGCCCATCCCGTACCGGACTCTGACCGGCGGGGACTACGGCCACGACATGCGGCTGCTGCCCGAGGCGGCGGGGCCGGGCATCAGCGGGGCGGACCTCCACGTCCACCCGCGCACCTGAAAGACGGCCGGGGCCCCGGCCCTACCGCGCGGCCATCTCCCACATCAGCACCTCGGCCGCGTCCGGCGCCGCCAGCGCCAGCCCCTCCGCGTCCGTGATCCGCGCCGCGTCCCCCGGCCCCAACTCCGCGTGCCCGAGGCGCACCTGACCGCGCACCACGTGCACGTACACGAACGGCGCGTCCGGTACGGCGCTGCGCCCGCCCGCCGCGAGGCGCCGGGCGTGGAGCATGGCGCCCGCCTCGGGGAGCGCGTACGGCGTGGAGTCGGCGATGCCGCGCACGATCTCGTACGACGGCTCCCCGCCCGGCTCCAGCGGGGCGAGCCACATCTGGACGAAGACCAGCGGGACGCCGGCGTCGTTGCGCTCCACGTGCCGCACGCCGCCCGCCGAGCCGAGGCGCTGGACGTCGCCGGGGCGGACGACGGTCGCGTGGCCGGCCGAGTCGCGGTGGGTGAGTTCGCCCTCGACGACCCAGGTGACGATCTCGGTGTGGCTGTGCGGATGCTCGTCGAAACCGGCGCCGGGGGCGAGCCGCTCCTCGTTGCAGGCGAGGATCGCGCCGAAGCGCAGATTGTCCGGGTCGTAGTGCCGCCCGAAGGAGAACGCGTGCAGGGACTCGATGCCGGCCGCGAGATCGCCGCCGCTGTAGCGCTCACCGGTGCGCCGAACGGATATCACGCCACCACCGTAGCGGGGAGCGAGTATCTGTCGTCACGGTGAACAAGAACCCCGGCACGCGGGCCGCCCGTCCCGATAAGGCACTCTTGTCCCGTGCCCGAACCTGCAGCGAACTCCTCCCACCCGCACTCCGCGACCCTGCGCCGCCTCGAGCAGTCGTCCGGCCGGCTCGCGGCGAACGCGATCGCCCGCATGGACGAGTCACTGCCCTGGTACCGGGCGATGCCACCGGAGAACCGGTCGTGGATCGGGCTGGTCGCCCAGGCCGGCATCGCCGCGTTCACCGAGTGGTTCCGGCACCCGGAGACCCCGCAGGCCATCTCGACCGACGTCTTCGGCACCGCTCCGCGCGAGCTGACCCGGGCGATCACACTGCGCCAGACCGTGGAGATGGTGCGCACCACCATCGAGGTCATGGAGACGGCGATCGAGGAGGTCGCCGCCCCCGGCGACGAGTCCGTACTGCGTGAGGCGCTGCTCGTCTACGCGCGGGAGATCGCCTTCGCCACCGCCCAGGTGTACGCGCAGGCCGCGGAGGCCCGCGGCGCGTGGGACGCCCGCCTCGAATCGCTCGTCGTGAACGCGGTGCTGTCCGGCGAGGCCGACGAGGGCGCGGTGTCGCGCGCCGCGGCGCTCGGCTGGAACTCTCCGGAGCATGTGTGCGTGATCCTCGGCACAGCGCCGGACGGCGACAGCGAACTGACCGTCGAGGCGATCCGCCGCGCCGCCCGGCACGCCAAGCTCCAGGTGCTGACCGGGGTGCTCGGCAACCGGCTCGTCGTCATCGCCGGCGGCAGCGACAATCCGCTCCAGGTCGCCAAGGCCCTCATCGGCCCGTACGCGGCGGGGCCGGTCGTCGCCGGGCCGGTCGTGCCCGACCTGCTGGCCGCGACCCGGTCCGCGCAGGCCGCGGCGGCGGGGCTGAAGGCGTGTTCCGCCTGGCAGGACGCGCCGCGGCCGGTCCTCGCGGACGATCTGCTGCCGGAGCGCGCCATCGCCTCCGACCCTGCGGCGCGCGAGCAGTTGGTGGAGGAGATCTACAGACCACTGGAAGAGGCCGGCTCGGCTCTGCTGGAAACTCTGAGTGTCTATCTCGAACAGGCGAGCAGCCTGGAAGGCGCGGCGCGGATGCTCTTCGTTCACCCCAATACCGTGCGCTACCGGCTCCGACGTGTGACAGACGTCACCGGATGGTCGCCTTCGGATGTACGCTCCGCCTTCACCCTGCGAATCGCCCTCATCCTCGGGCGTCTGGCCGACGGAGATGCTCAGCCCTAGACTTTTGTGGGACACCAACAAATCCCCTGACGGTTCTTCGTCCCTGTCCTCACGGGCGTGCCGGACCGTCCACAAGAGAGAGTGTGAGGGTGCTCGTACTCGTCGCTCCCGGCCAAGGCGCTCAGACGCCCGGCTTCCTGACTCCCTGGCTCGACCTCCCCGGCGCCGCCGACCGCATCGCGGCCTGGTCCGACGCCATCGGGCTCGACCTTGCCCACTACGGCACCAAGGCCGACGCGGACGAGATCCGCGACACCGCCGTCGCCCAACCGCTGCTGGTCGCCGCCGGACTGCTGTCCGCGTCGGCGCTCGGTGAGACGGCGCCCGGCGCGGTCGCCGGTCACAGCGTCGGCGAGATCACCGCCGCCGCCTTCGCCGGTGTCCTCGACGACACCGCCGCGCTGAAGCTCGTACGGGCGCGGGGACTGGCGATGGCGGAGGCCGCCGCGGTCACCGAGACCGGTATGTCCGCCCTGCTCGGCGGTGAGGCGGACACGGTCGTCGCCCACCTCGAGAAGCTCGGTCTGACCCCGGCGAACGTGAACGGCGCCGGTCAGATCGTCGCCGCCGGCACCGCGGAGCAGCTCGCGGCGCTCGCCGAGGACAAGCCGGAGGGCGTCCGCCGGGTGCTGCCGCTGAAGGTGGCCGGCGCGTTCCACACGCACCACATGGCGCCCGCCGTCGCGAAGCTCGAAGAGGCCGTGAAGGCCCTCGAGGCCTCGGACCCGGCCGTCCCCTACGTTTCCAACAAGGACGGACGGATCGTCGCCGACGGCGCCGACGTCATCTCCCGTCTGGTCGGTCAGGTCGCCAATCCGGTCCGCTGGGACCTGTGCATGGAGACCTTCAAGGAGCAGGGCGTCACCGCCCTCATCGAGGTCTGCCCCGGTGGCACTCTCACCGGCCTGGCCAAGCGCGCGCTGCCGGGCGTCCGGACGCTGGCGCTGAAGACCCCCGACGACCTCGACGCGGCCCGCACGCTCGTCGCCACGCATACATCTGCCGCTGACGCGGCGGGTTCAGCAGCTGACTAGGAGCCGTAGAGCATGTCGAAGATCAAGCCCAGCAAGGGCGCCCCGTACGCGCGGATCCTGGGTGTCGGCGGTTACCGTCCCACCCGGGTCGTGCCCAACGAGGTGATCCTCGAGACGATCGACTCCTCCGACGAGTGGATCCGCTCCCGCTCCGGCATCTCGACCCGCCACTGGGCCTCCCCGGAGGAGACCGTGACCGCGATGTCGGTCGAGGCGTCCGGCAAGGCGATCGCAGAGGCCGGGATCACGGCGGACCGGATCGGCGCCGTCGTCGTCTCCACCGTCTCGCACTTCAAGCAGACCCCGGCGGTGGCCACCGAGATCGCCGACAAGATCGGCGCGGGCAAGCCGGCCGCGTTCGACATCTCCGCCGGCTGCGCGGGCTTCGGCTACGGGCTGACCCTCGCCAAGGGCATGATCGTCGAGGGTTCCGCGGAGTACGTCCTCGTCATCGGCGTGGAGCGGCTGAGCGACCTGACCGATCTGGAGGACCGCGCGACGGCCTTCCTGTTCGGCGACGGCGCCGGCGCGGTCGTCGTCGGCCCCTCCGACGAACCGCACATCGGTCCCACGGTCTGGGGCTCGGAGGGCGACAAGTCCGAGACCATCAAGCAGACCGTGCCGTGGAACGACTTCCACGGCGGCGACGTCACGAAGCTGCCGCTCAACCAGCGCGGCGAGATCAAGTTCCCCGCCATCACGCAGGAGGGCCAGGCGGTGTTCCGCTGGGCCGTCTTCGAGATGGCGAAGGTCGCCCAGCAGGCGCTCGACGCCGCCGGAATCACCGCGGCCGACCTGGACGTCTTCATCCCGCACCAGGCCAACCTGCGGATCATCGACTCGATGGTGAAGACGCTGAAACTGCCGGAGCACGTCACGGTCGCCCGCGACGTGGAAACCACCGGCAACACCTCGGCCGCCTCGATCCCGCTCGCGATGGAGCGGCTCCTGGCGACCGGACAGGCGAAGAGCGGCGACACCGCGCTCGTCATCGGCTTCGGGGCGGGTCTCGTCTACGCCGCGACGGTCGTTACCCTCCCCTAGGCACCGTACGGATCTTCCGGACGGCTACTGCCACACCCTCTGATAACCACCGAAGGAGCGCCATCATGGCCGCCACGCAGGAAGAGATCGTCGAAGGTCTCGCCGAGATCGTCAACGAGATCGCCGGTATCCCGACCGAGGACGTCCAGCTGGACAAGTCCTTCACGGACGACCTGGACGTCGACTCGCTGTCCATGGTCGAGGTCGTCGTCGCCGCCGAAGAGCGCTTCGACGTCAAGATCCCGGACGAGGACGTCAAGAACCTGAAGACCGTCGGCGACGCCGCGGAGTACATCCTCAAGCACCAGGCCTGAGTCTTCAGCGCGTCTGTCGCCACCCTCCGGTGGCGCCGTGAAAATTCAGCACCCTCTAATCGTGGAGAAAGAATTCCTGTGAACTCGACCAATCGCACCGTGGTCGTCACCGGTATCGGCGCAACCACACCGTTGGGTGGCGACAGCGCATCGACCTGGGAAGGTCTCATCGCCGGACGCTCCGGTGTGAAGCTGCTCGAGGGCGAGCGCTTCGCCGACCTGCCGGTGAAGATCGCGGCGCCCGCCGCGGTCGACCCGGGCGAGGTTCTGCCGCGCCCGCTCGCCCGGAAGCTCGACCGCTCCGCGCAGTTCGCCGTCATCGCGGCCCGTGAGGCGTGGGCCGACGCCGGCTACACCGCGCCCGCCGGGGAGGACGAGGCCGTCACCCCCGCCCGGCTCGGCACCGTCATCGCCTCCGGCATCGGCGGCGTGACGACTCTGCTCGACCAGTACGACGTGCTCAAGGAGAAGGGCGTACGCCGCGTCTCCCCGCACACCGTGCCCATGCTGATGCCGAACGGCCCGTCCGCCAACGTCGGCCTGGAGGTGAACGCCCAGGCGGGCGTGCACACTCCGGTCTCCGCGTGCGCGTCCGGCGCCGAAGCGATCGGCTACGCCGTCGAGATGATCCGCACCGGCCGCGCCGACGTCGTCGTCGCCGGCGGCACGGAGGCGGCGATCCACCCGCTGCCGATCGCGGCGTTCGCCAACATGATGGCGATGTCCAAGAACAACGACGAGCCCGAGAAGGCCTCGCGCCCCTACGACACCGCCCGCGACGGCTTCGTCCTCGGCGAGGGCGCGGGCGTCGTCATCCTCGAGTCGGCCGAACACGCGGCCGCGCGCGGCGCGAAGGTCTACTGCGAGGTGCTGGGCCAGGGCCTGTCCGCGGACAGCCACCACATCGCGCAGCCGGAGCCGACGGGCCGCGGTATCGCGGCGGCGCTGCGGAACCTGCTGGAGACCACGGACCTCAAGCCGTCCGAGGTCGTGCACCTCAACGCGCACGCGACGTCGACGCCGCAGGGTGACGTCGCCGAGATCAAGGCGCTGCGCGCCGTCCTCGGCGACGAACTGGACCATGTCGCGGTCTCCGCGACCAAGTCGATGACGGGTCACCTGCTGGGCGGCGCGGGCGGCATCGAGACCGTGGCGACGGTCCTGGCGCTGTACCACCGCACGGCCCCGCCGACGATCAACGTCGACGACCTGGACGAGACGGTCGACGCGGACATCGTCCGCGGCGAGCCGCGCGTGCTGCCGGAAGGCACGATCGCGGCGATCAACAACTCGTTCGGCTTCGGCGGCCACAACGTGGTGCTGGCGTTCCGCACGGTCTGATCCCACGTGCTCCGCGGCGAGGCCCGTGCCCCTTTCTGGGGGCGCGGGCCTCGTTCTTCTCCCCTACCCGCCCCTTCCCGAACCGGGCTCCGCCCGGACCCGTCCACCGCGCACCGCGCGGTGTGTTCCAGGCTCCGCCCCGGCCCCCGGACCGCCCTCCGGGCGGCGGGCCGAGCTTCGCCCGGGACCGATACCGTGCTCCGCGCGGTGGCCTCAGACTCCCCCTACGGCCCGACGGCCGTGGGCGGGGCCACCTCGGGCGGGGCCCCGACAAGACCGCCAAGCGCCCGGCCCCGCCGGACGGGGGGCACATCCAGCCCCGCCGGCGTTCGAGGCGCGGGGCTCGAGGCAGCGCCCCGACAAGACCGGCCGGCTCCCGGCACCGTGGGCGCTCAAGGCACGGGGGGCGTGCGGCCCGGCACATCCAGCCCCGCCGGCGCTTGAGGCGCGGCGGCTCGGGGCGGAGCCCCGACAAGACCGGCCGGCTTCCGGCCCGTCAGACGACCTGGTGGAGCCACCGCACCGGCGCTCCCTCACCCGCGTACCGGAACGGCTCCAGCTCGTCGTCCCACGGCTTGCCGAGCAGCTTCGCGACCTCCGCCTCGAGGTCCGTCTCGCCCTGCGCGGACCGCGCCAGCGCCGCCCGCAGCCGGTCCTCGGGGACGAGGATGTCGCCGTGGATGCCGGTCACGGCGTGGAAGATGCCGAGCTCCGGCGTGGCGCTGTAGCGCTCGCCCTCGGCCGCCGCGGACGGCTCCGCCGTCACCTCGAAGCGCAGGAGGTGCCAACCGCGCAGCGCGGACGCCAGCTTGGACGCCGTTCCTGACTCCCCCTGCCAGGAGAACTCGGCTCTCCACGTGCCGGGCGATGCGGGCTGTCGGATCCAGTCCAGCTGGACCCGGACGCCGAGCACACCCGCGACCGCCCATTCGACGTGCGGGCACAGCGCGCGCGGTGCGGAGTGAACGTACAGAACGCCACGTGTCGTCACCGGGACCTCCAGTGTGGGACGAGGTTCGCCTTCCCAGCGGCCTCAGTAAACAGCATCGGGAACAAGTCTCCACAAAAGGGACGGCATGTGACGTGATGTAATTTACCGGCGCCGATGGGCGAGGTCGGCCTCTGGGTCGACGTGGCAAAAGTTACCGTGCGGAACGCGCCGAGGGGTGACGTAATGTCGGTCCTGGGCCCGTACGCACCAAGCTTTCACTCGGCAGGAGGTCGGATGCCGGGTTTGTGGAGGGGAAAGTGACCTTGCGCCAGCGCAGCCGAACGCTCCGCGCACGCACTGGCGCCGGCCGGAAGGCCGCCGCCGCGCTCGCCGTCGCCGCGCTGGCGGCCGGCGGGACGGCGGCATGTGACGCGTCGTCAAAGCCCGGCCGGAGCCCTGCCGCCCGCCCCATTCCGAGCGCGAGCCCGAGCCCCAGCCCGACCCCCGACTGGGACCGCGCCCCGCGGTCCCTCGCCGCGGTCGGCGACTCCATCACCCGCGGGTTCGACGCGTGCATGGTGCTGTCGGACTGCCCGGAGGTGTCGTGGTCGACCGGCACGGACACCGCGGTGAACAGTCTCGCCCTGCGCCTGCTGGGGCCCTCGGGCGCGGCGCGGCGCAGCTGGAACCTGGCCCGTTCCGGCGCCGACGCCTCGGACCTGCCGGAGCAGATGGCCCGGGCGGCGGCCCATCGCCCGGAACTGGTCACGGTGATGATCGGCGCGAACGACGCCTGCGCGGACACCGTGGACCGGATGACCCCCGTCGAGGAGTTCCGCGCGTCGGTCGAGGCCGCCATGGCCAGGCTGCGGAAGGACGCCCCGAAGACGCAGGTCTACGTCGCCAGCGTGCCGGACCTGAAGCGGCTCTGGTCGGTGGGCCGGGGCGACGCGCTGGGCAGCCGGATATGGGAACTGGGCATCTGCGCGACGATGCTGGGCGAGGCGCAGGACGTCGGCGTCCGGGCCGAGCAGCGCCGGGACAGCGTCCAGCAGCGGGTCGTGGCGTACAACGGCGTGCTGGAGGACGTCTGCGCGCAGGACGACCGCTGCCGGTACGACGGCGGGGCCGTCTTCGACTACCGCTTCACCGGGGCCCAGTTGAGCCGCTGGGACTGGTTCCACCCCGGCAGGGACGGCCAGCGGCAGCTCGCGGAGATCGCGTACCGGAACGTCACCGCCGCACACGCCCCTTGATCCGGTCCTGAGCGCGACGCGGCCTTCCGTCCGCCGCCGCCGCGCCGCGATACTGCGGGCCGGCCGACGAAAGGAACCTCGTGCCCCGGATACGCGCCCGCCTGGACGTGCTCGCGCTCGCCCTGACCGCCTCCGCCGCCCTCACCGTCACCTCCTCCCCGCTCGCGTCGGCGGCGCCCGCCCTCGCCGCGCCGCCGCTCACCGTCGAGGAGCAGCGGCTCGAACGGGCCGTGCCCCAGGAGATCCTGCGCCGCAGCGGCTTCGACCCGATCGCCCCGGCCTTCGTACGGGCGCTGGAGCGCGCGACGACGTACGAGCAGGCCGAGCGCGCCGTGGCACGCCACGGGTCGTCGCTGTGGCAGCGGGCCGTGGACCGGGCGCAGGGCAGGGGCGCGGTACGGGGCGATCTGAGCCGGGACGACGACCGGCCGCTGTACTGGGCGCGTCTCGGCATGACGGCGGGGCTTCGGCAGTGGCAGCCCGCGTTCGGCGTCACGCAGGCGCAGCGGGCGCGGCTGATGGACCGTCTGGAGCGTTCCTCGCGCGGTCAGGACTCGATGGACCTGCCGTCCGGCAAGGGCGTCAAGCGGATCGTGATGACCGGTTTCGACCCGTTCACGCTGGACCGGGACATCCGGATCAGCAATCCGTCCGGCGCAGCCGCGCTCGCCCTCGACGGCACCTGGATCCGCACCGCGGACGGCCCGGCCCGGATCGAGACTGCGGTGTTCCCGGTGCGCTGGCAGGATTTCGCGGACGGCACGGTCGAGCGGACCCTCGAACGGCAGCTCCCGAAGGCGGACCTGTTCACCACGGTCAGCCAGGGCCGGGTGGGCCGGGTCGACATCGAGCGCTTCAACGGCGCCTGGCGGGGCGGCTTCCCCGACAACGACAACGTCTCCCGCACGGAGACCGTCCCGGTGGCCGACCCGGCCTCCCAGCCGCAGTGGACGCTGACCTCCCTGCCGTACGAGGCGATCACCGCAGCCGACACGGGCCGCTTCCCGGTGTACGACAACACGTCCGTGACCGAGATCCCGGCCGGCGAGAGCAGTCCCGTGGTCCGGCCCGACGGCCCGACGCCGGGTTCCACCGCACGCGCCGGGGGCGGCGGCGACTATCTGTCCAACGAGATCGCCTACCGCGCCACGCTGCTGCGCGACCGCCTCGGGCTGGACGTCCCCGGCGGCCATGTGCACACCCCGGTCCTGCAGTTCGCGGCGGGCAACACGACCGAGGTCACCGACCCCGAGTTCGTCCGCAACCGGCTGGACATCATCGGCCAGACAAGGGAGATCATCCGGGTGGCCGCGGGCAGCGGCGGGACGCGATGATGGCCGTATGAGGATCGCGGCAGGCCAGTTCACGTCCGCACCGGGCGACATCGGGGCGAACGTCCGCAGCATGGCGGCGCTCGTACGGGAGGCCGCCGGGCAGGGCGTGCGGCTGACGGCCTTCTGCGAACTGGCGGCCACCGGTTACGAGCTGGGTCCGATCGCCCGCGACCCGGGGCTGTGGCTGACCGAGGACGACCCGCGGCTGGAGCCGGTGCGGGAGGCGTGTCGTACGACGTCGACGGCGGCGCTGGTGGGCTGCGCCGCGCGGACGTCCGGCTCCCGCCCGGCGATCTCCGCGTTCGTGATCGGCCCGGACGGGGAGTTGCTCGCCCGCTACGACAAGAGGCATCTGTACGGAGAGGAGCAGGCCGTCTTCGCCGCGGGCGGCGAAGACGGCCGCTTCACCCTCGACGGCGTCAGGTTCGCGGTCGCGGTCTGCTACGACAACCGGTTTCCCGGGGTCGCGCGGCGGGCGGCGGCCGACGGCTGCGACGTGTACGTGGCGTCTTCGGTGCTCGACGAGGGCAACGACTCGTTCGAGACGGTCTGTCCGGTCCGGGCGCGGGACAACGGCCTGCCGGTGCTGCTCGCCAACGCGGTCGGCCCGTGCGACGTCGGCGAGTGCCGGGGCGGCAGCGCGGTCTGGGGCCCGGACGGCGCGCTGCTCGCGACCGCCGGCACGGCCGCGCCGGGTCTCGCGGTGGCGCGGGTCGCGACGGGCCGCGGGGCCGGCGTCGGGGCATGATCGGTGACGTCCCGGTGCCGACGTCCACGCGCCGGGACGGCCGTACCGCTTCGTCAGCTGACGCGCCGTGACAGGCGCTCCGGAGGTCTGGACCATGCCCGATTCCCGTTCCCGGCGCACCCTTCTCGGTGCGCTCGCCGCGCTCGTCCTCGTCCCGCTCGCGGCCTGCGGCCAGGGCGGCTCTCCCGGCGCGGCTTCACCTCCCGCCGCGTCGACGAGCCCGAGCGCGGACGCCGGCACGACGGCGGACGCCGCGGCGAAGCCGGTCACCCGGGACTTCAAGAAGCTGGAGCGGGAGTTCGACGCGCGGCTGGGCGTCTACGCGATCGACACCGGCACCGGGCGCGAGATCGCCTACCACGACGGCGAGCGGTTCCCCTTCGCCTCCACGTTCAAGGCGCTGGCCGCCGGTGCGGTGCTGCGCGATTATTCGCTGAGCGGGACGGACGAGGTGATCACGTACTCCCGTGACGATCTGGTCGCCCACTCGCCCGTGACCGAGAAGAACGTCGGGACGGGGATGACGCTGCGCGAGCTGTGCGACGCCGCCGTCCGCTACAGCGACAACACCGCGGCCAATCTGCTGTTCGACGCCCTCGGCGGCCCGAAGGGCCTGGACGCCGTGCTGGCGGAGCTGGGCGACGACGTCACGCGCGTGGAGCGTCGCGAGCCCGAACTGAGCCGGTGGGCGCCGGGCGAGACGCGGGACACGACCACGCCCCGGGCGCTGGCCACGGATCTGCGCGCGTTCGTCCTCGGCGACGCCCTCGGCAAGGACGAACGGGCTCAGCTCACCACCTGGCTGCGGACCAACACCACCGGCGACGCGCTCATCAGGGCCGGGGTGCCGAAGGGCTGGGTGGTCGGCGACAAGACGGGAACCGGCAGCGGCTACGGCGCCCGCAACGACATCGCCGTGGTGTGGCCGCCGGACGGGGCCCCCATCGTCATGGCGATCATGTCGAACCGCGCCGAGGAGGACGCGGCCCATGACGACAGGCTGATCGCCCGGGCCGCGTCCGTGGTCGCCGCATCGCTGTCGTAGCGGCCAGGGGGCGGCAGGTTACGGCTGGAAGTACTCCGACATCGTGCGGCTGACCCATTCCGGCTGCTTGATGTCCGCCGCGCGGAACTCCGCCATCGCCGGCTTCAGGTCGATGACCGGGGTGCCGGAGACCGCGTCGAGGCCCACCACCGTCAGTTCGCGGCCCCGGACGGATGCGACGGCGCAGCACGTCATCCCGATGCGGTTCGGTCTGCGGGGGCCGCGGCCGGCGAAGACTCCGACCGGCGGGAGGTCGGAGCGGCCGCGGTACGGGCGGGGTTCGCGGTAGTCGTCCTGTTCCGGGAACTGGTCGAACACGAAGAGGACCTCCACGTGGGAGAAGCCCTCCAGACCCTGGAGGCACGCGTCGCCGAAGCGTTCGTCGACGGTGATCGTGCTGCGGACGGCACCCCAGTTGTCCGTGTGCTGCACGTCCGTTCGGTTGTTCCTGACCGTACCTATCGGTGTGACCTCGAAGCTCGGCATGAACAAGGTTCTATCGCCTCGTCCGGCGCCGGAACATCACGCCCGGTCGCTCTTGCGGAAGCCGTACGGGGCCGGCTGCGCGTCGCTCTCCCCCTCCGGAGCCGCCGGAACCAGGTCGCGGGCCATCAGCGTCGCCCCGGCCACCGCGCCCGGCATCAGGAAGACCGCGAGGAACGGCACCAGGAACGCCAGCGTCAGCGGCACGCCGAACCCGAGCGTGCGCAGCCGGCGGCCCTTCAGCAGGGCGAGCCGTTCCTTGAGTTCGACGCCGCGCCGCTGGAGGGCCACGGCCGTCAGCTCCTCCGCGAGGAAGAAGCCGGAGACGCAGAAGGCGAGCACCGGGACCACGGTCTGGCCGAGGACGGGGATGAAGCCGCAGGCGAAGAGCAGGACGCCGTAGCAGACGACGCGCAGCACGACCCGCAGCGAGTCCCGTGCGGAGATCCACAGTTCACGCCAGAGCGGCAGTCCGGAGTGCGGCACCTCGCCGCCCTCCGAGCGGTCGACCTGCTCGGAGAGGTTCTCGTAGAAGGGCTGGCCGATCAGGAGTGTCACGGCGGTGAAGGTGATGACCGCGAGGAACAGTCCGAAGGCGAACAGCAGCGCCGTGAGCGTGCCGCGGAAGATGCCGAGCCACGGCGAGGACCAGTCGTCGGCGAACGGTGTCGCCCAGGCCGTCACGTCGTCGGCGCCGAACACCAGGCCGGTGATCGCCGCCGCGTAGAGCACCAGGGTCACCAGACCCGGCAGCAGACCGAAGCCGAACCACCGGCCGTGGCCGGCGACCCAGCGCTGGCCCTTCATCAAGTAGCCGAAGCCGACGCCGAGATCACGCATGACGCACACCCTATCGGGGTGCCTCTTGTCGTTCGGCGGCCGAACCGGTAGACCCGGCGTACTGATCGTCACGGCGGGCGTCCTCGGCGGCCGCCGTGCGATTTCTTCCGACAACGGAGGCTCGTAACCGCATGGGCTCATCCAGAACCGCACTGATCACCGCAACTCTTGCCGCCGCGCTCGCCGGCACGCTGCTCGCCCCGCTGCCCGGCGCCGCGGCGGCTCCGGCGGCGGACCGGCCGCACCCGGTCAGGGAGCGGGCCGCTCCCGGGGAGGCGTCCTCGGCGGCGGGAGCTCCGCTCTCCGCCGCCGCCGAGGCTCTCGGTTCCCGTACGCCGCGGCTCGACCGGCCGGGCGGCTATCCCCGCAGGACCGAACTCGAGCCACCACCGGTGAACCCGGCCGACAAGTCGACAAAGCTGGGTCTCGCCCCGTACCACTCGCTCGCTCCCCGCCTCAACGGCCTCCAGGAGCTGAGCGACCGGGTCAGCGTGGAGATCGCCGGGCACTCGGCGGGCGGGCGCGAGCTGTATCTCGTCACCGTCACCGCGCCCGAGAGCGCGGGCCAGGCGCGCGAGCAGGAGCGGATGCGCGAGCGGATCGAGAACGACCCGGCCGCGGCCGCCCGCGACCGGCGCATCAAGGCGGCGTACAAGACCCCCGTGTTCATCAACAACAACATCCACGGCAACGAGTGGGAGGGCACGGACGCCGCCCTCGAACTCATCGAGGAACTGGCGAAGGCCGACGACGCCGGGACGGCGGACCTGCTCGCGAAGACCCGCGTCCACCTCAATGTCACGGCCAACCCGGACGGCCGGGTCGCGGGCACCCGCGCCAACGCCGGCGGCTTCGACCTCAACCGCGACTTCATCACCGCAACCCAGCCGGAGACCCGCGCGATCCGGCAGATCGCCATCGACAAGCAGCCCGCCGTCATGCTCGACCTGCACGGCTACGTCAACGGCACGCTGATCGAGCCGACGACCCCGCCGCACGGCGAGAACTACGAGTACGACCTGTTCCTCAAGAACGCGTACGCGAACGCGCTCGGCATGGAGAAGGCCGTCAACGGCCTCGGCTACACGGCGGAGAAGGACGGGGTGCGGCCCGCCGTGATCCCGTTCCGGGACCAGCAGGAGGGCTGGGACGACTGGCCGCCCATCTTCACCCCGCAGTACCTGCCCTTCCAGGGCGCCGTCGCCGCCCACACCATCGAGTTCCCGCTGGCCGTCAACAACAACGCGTACAACACGCTGCCGGTCGAGGAGCTGCGCCGCCGGGCGGCGATCAACACCGACATCGCGGGCGCCGCGATGCGCGCGACGCTCGACCACACGCACAGGCACCGCGCGTCGCTGATCGCCGATCAGATCGAGGCGTTCCGGCGGGGCGCCGCCGGCGAGGCGCAGCGGCCGGTCTCCGAGGAGACCGTCCCGGGGGTGCCGGGCATCGGCCCCGAGGACGTCTACACCGCCGAGTTCCCCAGGGCGTATGTGATCCCCACCGGGCGGTCCCAGCGGTCGGCCCCCGCGGCGGCCCGGCTGGTCGACCACCTGGTCGCCAACGACGTCCGGGTGGAGCGGGCGGTGACCTCGTTCCGGCTCGCCGGCCGCTCGTACCGCGCCGGGTCGTACATCGTCGACATGCACCAGCCCAAGCGCGGTATGGCCAACGTGATCCTGGCGGACGGCCGCGACATCAGCGCCGACGTCGGAGCCATGTACGACATCTCGGGCTGGAGCCTCGGCCTGCTGTGGGGCGCGGACGTGGACGCCGTCACCGCCGGCGCCCCGCGGGTCCGCACCCGGCCCGTCCGGGCGGCCGCGCCCACCGGGTACGTCGCCCCGCACGGCGACCTGCGGCTGCGGCTGGACGACCCGAAGGAGATCGCCGCCCTCAACTCGCTGCTGGAGCAGGGGGTGCGGGTCAGGCGCGCGGACGACGGCTCGGCGATCGTCCCGGGCTCCGCGCGCGACCGTGCGGGCGTGCTCGCGGACCGGCTCGGCGTGGCCTTCCACGCCACCGGGGAGCAGGGCGGGGCGGCGCTGCGGCGCACCCGGGTGGCGGCGGCCGTCACCGCGGGCGAGCTGTTCGCGCTGCGCGAGATGGGCTTCGACGTGGTGCCGGTCTCGACGGCCGTGCTGAACGCCGGCTTCGACTGGACGCGGGCCGACGTGTTGTACGTGTCCTCCGGGCTGGACCACGCGAAGCTGACGCCCGCCGCCCGCGCGGCGTTCGAGAGCAGCGGCGCCGGGGTGGTCGGACTCGGCGAGCGGGGCGCCGCGTTCAACAGGGCGGCGGCACTGCTCGACGTCACGGCGGTGGCGGGCAACGAGGACGCCAACGGTGTCGTCCGGGTGACCAACGCGGGCGGCGCCATCACGGGCGGCGCCCCGGCGCACACCTTCGTCTACTCACCGCTGTGGTTCACGGCCCTCGGCGACGGGGTGCGGGTGGACCAGTCGTACAGCACGGGCGACCCGCTGGTGTCGGGCCACTGGCGGGCCGCGGCGGACGGCACCGGCGGTCCGGGCGACGCCGCGGGCCGCGCCTCGGTCGTCTCCGGCACGTCGGCGGCCGGCGCGCCGGTGGCGCTGTTCGGCACGGAGCCGCTTTTCCGTGCGCACCCGAAGGGCGTCTTCGCACAGATCGGCCGGGCGCTGCTGGCCGGTTGAGCCCCGCCGGGACACGCTGAGAGCCGCTGAGACACGCTGAGGGCCGCACCCCGGCCGGGGTGCGGCCCTCAGCCGCGGCGGATATCAGACCGCGAGGTCGACCGTGATGTTGCCGCGGGTCGCCTTGGAGTACGGGCAGACCTGGTGGGCCTTCTCGATCAGGTCCCTGGCGGTCGCGGCGTCCACGTTCGGGATGCTCGCGGAGATCTTGACGATGAGGCCGAAGCCGTCGTCGTTCTTCCCGAGACCGACCTCCGCGGTGACCACCGAGCCGGCGATGTCGGCCTTCTCCTGGCGGGAGACGACGACGAGGGCCTGCTGGAAGCAGGCGCTGTAACCGGCCGCGAACAGCTGCTCCGGGTTGGTTCCGGCGCCACTGCCGCCCAGGGACTTGGGCGGCGTCACCACGAAGTCGAGGGTGCCGTCGTCCGTGGCGACGCGGCCGTCACGGCCGTTCTCCGCGGTGGCGACAGCGGTGTAGAGCACCTCGGACTGCTGGATCGACATGAAGTCTTCCTCCTGCTGGTTCGCCGCGACTCGCGCCCACGATCGCGGCGGCTGGGCAAGAGCCTAACGGGTGAACCCTCAGCCGAGAGAAACGATCATCTTGCCGGTGTTCTCACCCCGGAGCAGTCCGGCGAACGCGTCGTACCCGCGCTCGATGCCCTCGACGACGGTCTCGTCGTACTCGAGCTCACCGGAGGCGATCCAGCCGGCGACGTCCTGGACGAACTGCGGCTGGAGCGCGGAGTGGTCGTTCACCAGCATGCCCTGCAGCCGCAGGCGCTTGCCGATGACGAGCGCCAGGTTGCGCGGCGCGGGGGTCGGCTCCGTGGTGTTGTACTGGGCGATCATCCCGCAGATGGTCGCGCGGCCGCCGACGTTGAACGAGGAGATCGCGGCCTCGAGGTGCTCGCCGCCGACGTTGTCGAAGTAGACGTCGATGCCGTCGGGCGCGGCCTCCTTGAGCTGTTCCGCGACCGGCCCGTTCTTGTAGTTGAACGCGGCGTCGAAGCCGTACTTCTCCACGAGGAGCTTGACCTTCTCGTCCGAGCCGGCCGAGCCGATCACCCGCGAGGCGCCCTTGATCCGCGCCATCTGGCCGACCTGGCTGCCGACGGCGCCCGCGGCGCCGGAGACGAACACGGCGTCGCCCTCCTTGAAGGAGGCGACCTCGAAGAGGCCCGCGTAGGCGGTGAGGCCGGTCATGCCGAGCACGCCGAGGTAGGCGGAGAGCGGGGCGAGCGAGGCGTCGACCTTGGTCGCGTGCTTCGCGGGCACGTCCGCGTACTCCCGCCAGCCGAGGCCGTGCAGCACGTGGTCACCGACGGCGAAGCCCTCCGCGTTCGACGCGATCACCTCGCCGACCGCACCGCCGTCCATGGGCCTGTCGAGCTGGAACGGCGGCACGTACGACTTCACGTCGTTCATCCGGCCCCTCATGTAGGGGTCCACGGAGAAGTGCAGGTTGCGCACGAGGACGCGGCCTTCCGCCGGTTCGGCGACGGGCGCCTCCCGCAGTGCGAAGTCCTCGGCCTTGGGCCAGCCGTGCGGACGGGCGACAAGGTGCCATTCACGGCCGGACGCGGGGAGTGCGGACATGCTGCGTGCCTCCTAGAAAAGCTTCATTACCTGAAACAACCATGCGCCTGAATATTTAAGGATGTCAAGTATCGGGGTACCCTGGTACGCATGGCCGCCCAGCGAACAGACCCCCTGACCCTCGAGGTCGTCGAGCTCATCGGCGCCGTCGTGGCCCGCTACCACTCCGAGTACGAGCAGGTGGCCGCCGACCACGCCCTCACCGGGGCCCAGGCGCGGGTGCTGGCACTGCTGTCCATGGAGCCCACCCCGATGCGGCGCATAGCCAAGAAGCTCAGATGCGAGCCGTCGAACATCACGGGGATAGTGGACCGTCTCGAAGCGCGCGGCCTCGTCGAGCGCCGCCCCGACCCGGGCGACCGCAGGGTGAAGCTGGCCGCGGCCACACCGGAGGGCCGCAGCACGGCTCGCCGGCTGCGCGAGTCGCTGGACTTCGCGCGCGAGCCGCTGGCGCAGCTGACGGAGGTCGAGCGCGGGCTGCTGCGGGACCTGCTCAGACGGATGCTCGGCGAGACGCCGGCCGGGCCGGCGCCCGACGCCTGACCGGGACGACCGCCCGACGTCCGGCCCGGACCGCTACGGCGCCCGGATGCACGAGCGCCGCGCTAAATGCACCAGAAGAGCCAGCGCTCACACGTTTCCGACGGTTCCGGCTCCGGTTCGGGCTTCGGAGGCGGTGGCGGGTCCTCGCCGCCCGGGTCCGCCGGGGCTTCCGAGTCCCCGGGCTCGGCGGGTGCGCCGGGGCCGCCCGAGGAGGACGGCGACGGGGACCTGTCACCGTCGGACGGGGAATCCGACGGCTCCGGGCCGTCGCCCTCACCCTCTCCGCCCTCGCCGCCCTCGCCGCCCGTACCCTTGCCGCCCTCGCCGTCCCCGGCCGCCGTGCGGGACTTGCCCGGTCGCGGCGAGCCGGACTTCGTGGTGGCCGATTCGCTCACCCGGTCGGGGCCCTCCGGCGACTCGTCGGAGGCGCTCGGCTCCGGCTCCGTCGTCTCCGCGACCGGGTCCTCCCGGACCGCCGTCGCCGCGCCGTCGTCACCGGACCCTTCGACGGCGAGCTCCGCCAGGCTCAGCGCACCCGCCGCCAGCACCAGGCCGACCGTCCCGAGCAGCACCTTGCGCCCGCGCCGCTTGCGGCCACGACGGCCCGCGGATCTGCGGCGCGGCGCGGTCTGCCGGCGCGAACGGCGCGGCCCGGGGCTGTTCGCCGGCTCGAGCGTCACGACCAGGTCCTGGACAGGGTCGGGCTCGGGGGCACTGGGGCTGAGGCGACGGAGCTCCTCGACGGGTGTGCCGCACCCGGCACAGGCCAGGGCGCCGTTGAGATGCCTTCCGCACGGGTGGCAGTAATCCATGGCGCCCGCAGGCTATTCGCAGCCCGGGGGCCTGAGGTGGGTCTCTCTGTGCAGATCCTGTGTGGAATGCTCTCCTCCACGGCGAGGCGACTCGCCGTCGTCCACGCCGCCGACCGGGCAGGATGTCGGCCATGACCGCTGACGCCCCGTTCGGACCGCTCGACTTCCAACTGGTGCTGCTGCGCCGTATGGCCGACTTCCAGCCCGGCCTCGTCGAGGACGCCCGGCAGCGGCTCGGCGTCTCGATCGCCCAGATGCGCGAGGCCAATCGGCGCTGGCAGGCGAAGGTCCGCGCGCCGCGGTCGCGCGGGGCGCTGGCGCGCTACCGCTCGGCACTCGGCACGCCCGCGTCCGTCCACCGGCGGCGCATCGGCGACCTGGAGTGCGACGCCCTGCTGTGGCCCGTACCGCTCTGGCCGGACCTGCGCTTCGAGGTGCTCACCACCGGCGGCGGGGCCGTGTGGAACGAGTGGCTGGTACGTGCCCCGGGTGCGGCCGGCCCCGAACTGCGCACGGCGGACGACCTGACGCCCTGGTCGTGCACCGTGGAGGAGGTCGCGAGGGCCTTCCCGCCGGCCCGCCCCATGGAGGGCTCGGCACCGACCAGATGGCGGCTCGCGTTCACCCTGCCCGGCGGTGAGGTGCGCGTCGCGGAGTTCACCTGGGGCCTGCTGCAACGGCTCACGGACTGATCTGTCGCCCCGTCAGCTCCGTACCCCCGACCAGCTCAGCCCAGCGCGCGTACCGCCCGCGGTGATCGCACGATGCGAACAAGTACCGCACTCGGGAGGATCTGCCGTGACCGTCAGCCTTGAACAGTTGCGACGTTGCCACCTGGCCGTCGATCTGGGCGCCGCCAGAACCCGCGTCTTCGTGAAGGGCGTCGGCCTCGTCGTCGACGAACCGAGCGTGGCCGCCGTCAACACCCGGACGGGAGCGCTGATCGCGGTCGGTACGCTCGCCGAGAAGATGACCGGCCGCACCCCCGGCTACATCCGCGTCGTCCGGCCCGTCTCCGGCGGCACCGTCGTCGACATCGAGATGGCCCAGCGGATGCTGCGTCATCTGCTGGGCGAGAAGCTCCGCCGCCAGCTGCGTCGCAAGCCCCGGCTCCGCGCGGCGGCGAGCACCCCGCACGACAGCGACCCGCTCGCGCAGCGCGCCACCGTGGAGACGCTGGTCGGGCTCGGCGCCCGCCGGGTCGAGCTGGTGGACACCCTCATCGCGGCGGCCGTCGGCTGCGGCCTGCCGGTGGAACAGCCCAGCGCGACCATGATCATGGTGTGCGGGGCCGCGACCACGCAGATCGCGGTGCTGTCCCTCGGCGCGATCGTCACCGCGACCCGTATCCCCATCGGCGGCAACGCCATCGACCACGCGGTGATCCAGCATCTGCGCCACCGTCACGAGCTGATGCTGCCCAGCCAGTCCGTACGCCCGCTCCAGCTGGCCCTGCACGGCAACGGCCTCACCCCCCAGGGACCGTCGTCGACCGAGATCCACGGCCGTGACGTCGCCACCGGCCTCGCCCGCTCCGTCCGCGTCGACACCGCGGCCGTACGGGAGGCGATCCACACCCCGCTCACCTCGGTGCTCGACGGGATCGGCAAGGTCCTCCGCGACTGCCCGCCGGACCTGGTCGCCGACCTCGTCGACCGCGGCATCATGATGGTCGGCGGCAGCGCGCTGCTGCCGGGCCTCGACCAGATGCTGCACAACGCGACCGGGATGACGGTCACCATCGCGGAACGGCCGGACACCTGCACGGTGCAGGGCCTCGGCGCGATGCTCGAGGGCCGGATCCAGCCCCTGGTCCTCGACCCGCTGGCAGAGGCCGACTGACCGTGGCGAACGGCGCCCCGCCCGGCCCACCCGATCCGCAGAGCCCGCCCGGTACGGACGCCTCGGACGACCCGGACGCCGTCGAGGTCTCGGGCGGCGCCGCCGGGCGGGCGACCGGTTCGCCCCGGCTCGCCGCGCTCCTCGAGGCCGTGCTCGACGTCGGCACCGACCTCGGTCTGCGGACCACCCTCCAGCGGCTCGTGGACACCGCCGCCGAACTGACCGGCGCCCGGTACGCCGCGCTCGGCGTCGTCGACCCCGAGCTCGGCCGCGTCACCGAAGAGTTCACGGCGGGGCGGCAACCGGCCGGCACCCTCCCCACCGGCAGCGAGACGCCGTCCGCAAGTCCCGCCGAGCCGCTGCGTCTCCCGGTCCGGGTGGACTCCGAGGTCTTCGGCGACCTGCGGCTGACCTCCGGGCCGGGCAGGCGCTTCACCGAGGAGGACCTGGCGCTGCTGCGGGTGCTCGCCGCGCAGGCCGGCATCGCGATCGGCAACGCCCGGCTGTACGAGACCGCCCGGCAGCGCGAACGCTGGATCGAGGGCGCCGCGGCGGTCACCACGGCGCTGCTCTCCGGCGGGAGCGCCGACGACGCGCTGATGACCGTGGCGGAGCAGGCTCGTGTCCTCGCCGACGCCTCGGCGGGTGTGGTGCTCCAGCCGACCCCCGAGGGGGGCATGGAGATCGTCGCGGCCTCCACGCCGGATGACCCCGGGGACATCGTCGGCACGACGATCCGGCCCGGCTCCCCGGTGCTCGTCCAGCTCCTCGGCGGCGAACCGGTGTTCATCGAGGACTCGGCGACCGATCCCCGGATGACCACGCATGTCCGCGGCCGCTTCGGGCCGAGCATGATGCTGCCGCTGCAGAGCGGCGGCCGGCTGATCGGTACCCTCGCTCTGCCGCGGCGGCGCGGCGGCCGCCCCTACACGGCGCTGGAACGGCTGCTGGCCACGCAGTTCGCCTCGCAGGCCGCCCCGGCGCTGGTCCTCGCGGATGCCCGGCACAACCGCGAGCGGCTCGCCGTCTACGAGGACCGCGACCGGATCGCCCGGGACCTGCACGACCTGGTCGTCCAGCGGCTGTTCGCCACCGAGATGATGCTGGAGTCGACCCGCAGGAAGGCGGGGGCCGGGGAGACGGACGAGCTGCTGGGCCGGGCCGTCGACGAGCTCGACTCGACCATCCAGGAGGTGCGGACGACGATCTTCGCCCTCCAGCAGCCGCCCGCCGACGCGCCGACCACCTTCCGGGGCCGGGTGCTGTACGAGACCCGGGGCGCCGCCGTGCCGCTCGGCTTCTCGCCGTCCGTGCACTTCAAGGGGGCCGTCGACACGCTGGTGCGCGAACCCGTGGACCGCGAACTGATCGCCGCCCTGCGCGGCGCCCTGGCCGCCGCCCACCGCCACAGCGGCGTCTCGTCGATCGACGTGGACGTCGACGCGACGGTGCGGCTGCCGGGCGGGCAGCAGGGCGTACGGCTCACGGTCACGGACGACGGCGTGGCCGACGACGGCGAGCAGGGCACCACGGTGACCTGGTACCACGCGCTGGACGGGTCCGGCGCGTAAGCCTCGCGCGGGTGTTCGCGCGGTTCGCCGCGCTCGCCCTCGTCGATCCGACGACGGCCCTGCACGTCGCCGCGCTCGCCACCGCCCAGCGGCCGCCCTCAGCGGCGGCGCGGCCGGGACGGTCTTCGTCGCCGGCGTGTTCGTCGCCTCGTTCGTGTGGCAGCACTCGCGGGTGGCGGCCGGCCCGCCGGGGCCCGCATCTCGGACGGGGCACGCGCGTGGACGTTCCGCGCGTGCTACCGACGGGTCGCCGTGTACGCGGTGAAGGCCGCGCTGCCGCTGCCGTAGGACCCGGTGCCGGGGCCGCGGCCCGGCCGTCCTCCCCCGTGGACGGCCGGCCGGGCCGTGGCTCTCCCCCGTGCTCCCCCGTGGCCCTGATCCTTCCGCGTCCGCCCGATCCGGCACATCGTTCACCGGAAGGAGACGTCCGCCACGGCGGCTCCACCGCAAGGGGGAGACAATGACGGCCGCGGGAGACCCGGCCGAGCACGGCACGCCAGACCACCAGGAGGTCGACGAGTGAGTTCCCTCTTCCCAGCGCTGACGCCCACGGCCCCCGGCGCCGACCGGGTCGCCCTCCGCTTCGGGGAACGGTCCCTGACCTACGGGCAGCTGCGCGGCGCGGCCGGCGCCCTGGCACTGCGGATCGCCGGGGCGGGCCGGGTGGCACTGTGGGCCACTCCGACGCTGGAGACCGCGGTCGGCGCGGTGGCCGCCCTGCTGGCCGGCGTACCGGTGGTGCCGCTGAACCCGAGGACCGGCGAGCGGGAGCTGGCGCACATCGTCGCCGACAGCGCGCCGACCGTGGTGCTCGCCGGGCCGGGCGACGAACTGCCCGCGGCACTGGGTGCGTTGGAGCGCGTCGACGTCCCCGTGACCGGCTCCGCCGGTGAACTGCCGCCGGAGGCGGCGGCGGGCGACCCCGCGCTGATCGTCTACACCTCGGGCACCACCGGCCCGCCCAAGGGCGCGGTGCTGCCGCGCCGAGCGGTCGCCACCACACTCGACGCGCTGCAGGACGCCTGGCAGTGGAGCGGTGACGACGTACTGGTGCACGGCCTGCCGCTGTTCCATGTGCACGGACTGATCCTCGGGGTCCTCGGCCCGCTGCGCCGCGGCGGCGAGATGCGCCACCTGGGCCGCTTCTCCCCGGAGGGCGTGGCGCGGGAGCTGGGAGCCGGCGGCACGATGCTCTTCGGGGTGCCCACGATGTACCACCGGCTGGCCGAAGCGCTGGACGGCGACGCCGAATTGACGAAGGCGCTGACCGGGGCGCGGCTGCTGGTGTCCGGCTCGGCCGCCCTGCCGCTGCCCGACCACGAGCGCATCGCCGCGGCGACCGGGCGCCGGGTCGTCGAGCGGTACGGCATGACCGAGACCCTGATGAACACCAGCGTCCGCGTCGACGGCGAGGCCCGCCCGGGGACCGTCGGCGTGCCGCTGCCAGGGGTCTCGCTGCGGCTCGTCGAGGAGGACGGCACCGAGATCACCGTCCGCGACGGCGAGACGATCGGCGAGATCCAGGTGCGCGGCGACCACCTGTTCACGGAGTATCTGAACCGCCCCGACGCGACGGCCGCGGCTTTCGACGGGGACTGGTTCCGGACCGGCGACATGGCCGTGCGCGAGCCGGACGGCCATGTCCGCATCGTCGGCAGGAAGGCCACCGACCTGATCAAGAGCGGCGGCTACAAGATCGGGGCGGGTGAGATCGAGAACGTGCTCCTCGACCACCCCGCCGTCCGCGAGGCCGCCGTGACGGGTGAGCCGGACGCGGACCTGGGCGAGCGCGTGGTCGCCTGGATCGTGGCCGCCGATCCGCAGACGCCACCGTCCGCGGAGGAACTGGCGGAGCATGTCGCGGCCCAGCTCGCGCCGCACAAGCGGCCGCGGACGGTCCGGTTCCTGGACGTTCTGCCGCGCAACGACATGGGCAAGGTCATGAAGCGGGCCCTCCATGGCTGAGCGCCTGTCCGCCCGCGAGGCGGTCGCCGCGGTCTGCGACACCTTCGCCGAGCAGGAGCCGGCCGAGGTGCCCGGCACCGGCGACGGCCCCATCGGCTGGGAGGGCTACGGCGCCCAGCGGGCCCGCGCGTCGCGCCGGACGGGCTCCGCGGAATCCGTCGTGTACGGCACGGCCACGGTCGGCGGCACCGCGTGTGTGCTGATCTCCTTCGAGTTCGGCTTCCTCGGCGGCTCGCTGAGCGAACGCGCCGGGGACCGGCTGGAGGCCGCGTACACGCTGGCCCGTGAGCACCGGCTGCCGCTCGTCTCGCTGATCGCGACGGGCGGCAGCCGGATGCAGGAGGGCATGGTCGCGCTGTCCCAGCTGCAACGGGTGGCGCGCGCGTCCGCGCTGCTGCGCGAGGCACGGGTCGCGCACATCGCGGTGCTGCGCGACCCGACCACGGGCGGCGGCTGGGCCACCCTCGGCGCGGGCGCGGACGTCGTCCTGGCCCTGCCCGGCGCCCAGGTCGGCTTCGCCGGGTCCCGCGTACGCCCGGCGGACGCGGACCCGGCCGCGTACACGGCCGAGGGCCAGCTGGCCGCGGGCCAGATCGACGCGGTCGTCCCGCCGGAGGCGCTGCGCGACACTCTGGCGTTCTGGGTGACGGCGTTCGGCGCGGCCGCCGAGGGGAGTCGTCCGGAGGCTGTGGCGCCGCCGCGGGCGCTGGGGACGCGCGGGGCGCTGCCGCGGGACGGGTGGGACGCCGTGCGGCAGGCCCGCGCGGCGGATCGGCCGCGGGCCCGCGCGTATCTCGACGACCACTTCGCACGGCGCGAGCCGCTGCGCGGCGACCGGTGCGGCGGCGACGACCCCGGGATGCTGTGCGGGGTCGGCCTCAGGGACGGACGGCCGGTGGCGTACGCCGCGCAGTGCGGGACGGCGACGACGCCCGCCGGATACCGTACGGCGGCCCGCGTGGTCCGGCTCGCCGACCGGTTGGGACTGCCCGTGCTGACGCTCATCGACACGCCCGGCGCCGCCAACGGCGCGGACGCCGAGCGCTCGGGCGCGGGCGCCGCGATCGCCGAGCTGTTCGGGGCCGTCGCCGCCGCGCGGACGCCGCTGACCAGCCTGCTCATCGGTGAGGGTGGCTCGGGAGGGGCGCTGGCGCTCGCCGCGCCGGGCAACACCTGGGCCACACCGGACAGTTACTTCTCCGTCATCGCGCCCGAGCTCGCCGCCGCGATACTGAAGCGCTCCCCCGACCAGGTGCCGCACACCGCCGACCAGTTGCGGCTGCGACCGCAGGACCTGGTGGAACTGGGCGTTGTACGGGGCATCGTAGGGGCCGACTAGCGGCGGGAGGCCCGGTATGTCAGCCGTACCGGGCCTCCCCTTTGCCGGCGGGCGGGTTCACACCCCCCGTACCGGTGATTTGCTGCCGCACCAGGGCCTCGCTGCCATGGCCGCCTCCCGCACGCGCCCCTTGCGCGGCCCCTGCCGCCGCGTCTGACGGGCGGCGGGGTGCCCGTGCGCCTAGCGTGCCAAGGAGAGACCGACTCGCAGGAAGGCTGGGAGACGATGGCAGCGCACCCCGAAGGAACGCCCTGCTGGGCCGATGCGATGTTCCCCGACGTGGAGGCCGCGAAGCGGTTCTACGGCGAGCTGCTCGGCTGGACCTTCGACGAGGGCTCGCCGGAGTTCGGCGGCTACACACAGGCGTTCTCCGACGACCGGGCCGCGGCCGCCCTTGTGCCGCGGATGCCCGGGACCGGCGGGCCGCCTGCCTGGAACCTCTACCTCGCCTCCGACGACGTGGCGGCCACCGCCGGGCGGATCCAGGACAACGGCGGCGCGCTCCTGATGGATCCGATGCCGGTCGGCTCCTTCGGCACCATGGTCACGGCGGAGGACCCCAGCGGGGTGTTCTTCAGCGTGTGGCAGCCGGGCAGCCACGCCGGCTTCGGCACGACCGGCGGGCCCGGTGCGTACTGCTGGGCGGAGGTCACCACCAGGGACGTGGAGAGGGCGGACCACTTCTTCCCCGCCGTCTTCGGCTACGAGGCGAAGCGGATGCGGCACGAGTCCGTCGACTTCAGCCTCTGGCACCTCGGCGGCGAGCCGGTCGCGGGACGGCTGCGCATGACGGACGAGTTCCCGTCCGACGTCCATCCCTACATGAACGTCTACTTCGGTGTGGCGGACTGCGACGCGGCGGTCACCAAGGTCACCGAGCTGGGCGGCACGGTGCGGCGGGGGCCCCTGGACAGCCCGTACGGACGGTACGCGTCGGTCGTGGACCCGCAGGGGGCCGCGTTCTCCGTCATCGACCCCGCCACGACCGCCGGTGAGCAGCCCGAGTTCGTCTGACCGGCCGCCCGGGGCCGGCCGGCGTCACCGCGGCGGCCGGGGCTCGTCGCTCTGCCGGGTCCCCCGGTCACCCCGGGACGGCTGAGGCCGCTGAGACTTCTGGACGGTGGGCTCATGGGGCGCGCCGATCAGCGTCCGGCCCACGACGGCGGTCACCACCGGCGGACGGCTGTGCTGGGCGTCGGGCCCGGGGCCGGGCGGCGTGTCGTCGGCCAGGCGCGGACTGCCGTCGGCCACGTCCTCCGGCCTCCCCTCGCGCGTGGCGCCGGGCACGACATCGCCGGGAGGCCCGCCGGGGATGCCGGGCGCGCCGGCGCGGGGAGCGTCCGGCCTCTCGGGGCAGGTCTCCGGGACACATCCGTCCACGTCCGCGCGCGGGACGCTGACCTCCTCCGCGTACGGCGCGGTCCCGTGGGCGCCCGACTGCTGCCGCTGCACGCCGGGCGCGGGGCCCGTCTGCCAGACCTGGGCGGGCGACTCGTCGCGGACCTTGACCACCACGGAGGTGCCCGGCTCGGTCGACACGGGCATCAGGGCCAGCCCTTCGTTCCACCGCGGGATCACCTGCCCCTGGATGGTCAGGTCGTAACGGACGTCCACGGCGTCGGGAGCGGTGCGGCTCGTGCAGCCGTCCAGGACGACGATGCCGTCGAGCCCGTGGGAGTTCAGGCAGAGCGCGGGCGCTGCCGAGCTGCGCAGCCGGCCGTCGGTCTCGTACACCCACTGCTGGGTGGGCGCCGAGGAGCAGGTCGCCATGGTCGCCTCGGAGCCGGCCGTCGGCTCGCGGTCGGCGATGTCGAGGCACAGGCCGGCCTCGATGTTGCGGAGCCGGGTGTTCAGCGGCTGGGCCGGGAGGTTGGCCGAGGTGGCGGACGGCCGTGGCTCGGCGGCCGGCGGGGCGGACGTCCCGGCGTCGGAGGCGGGGGGCGCGGTGCCCGTGACCGCGCCGCTGGGGACGACGGAGCCGACGTGGTTCTCGTCCTGCGGCCAGAGCGCCGACGCGAGCGTGATGACGAGAAGTCCGGCCGCCGCGGCCGCGGCCCCGACGGCGAGCGCTCCGGGCGCGATGCCGACGGCTGCCATGCGCCGGCCCCGCAGGGCCAGGCCGCGCAGAGACCGGGGGCCGGTGCCGCGCGAGTGCCGGCCACCGCCGCGCGGGGTCCCGGTCCCGAGGGCGGCCCCGCCCTGGGCGCGGGCCTTGCGCCGCCGCCCGGGGCGCGAGTCGAGGTACCGCTGGGCCGCGCCGCCGAGGAGCGCCTCCGCGAGCAGCACGCCGAGCCGCCCGTCGGCCTGCCGGAGCTGGTCGGCGGCGTACCGGCAGTACGCGCACTCGGAGAGATGCACCTGGATGTCGGGGATCAGCGCTCCGCCGCGGCGCAGCGAGATGTCGAGCAGACGGTTGTAGTGCCGGCACTCGGCGGTCGGCGCGTACTCCCGGTGGACCCGTACACAGGTCTGCCGGAACTGTTCGCGCGCCTGTCCGAGTTGACCGGAGGCGGCGCGGGGATCAATTCCCAGCAAACCAGACGGTATGGAAATGCCCTCCGCCTCGACCTCCGCGTGCCAGAGCAGAACCTGGGCGGCCGGCTGCATTGCGTGGAAAGCGCGCGAGACCAACTGCCTATTCTCCTGCGGGCCTTCCGGATTGAGCAGACCGGTCACCACCGCCGCGACCCGCTGGTCGCCCGCCCAGGCCCTGGCGATATGACGGGTGGTCACCAGGAGATGGGGCCGCAGGGCGCCCGCGGCGCCGTTGCGTGCCAGATTCTCCAGCAACTGCGCGAAAGCGGCGGCGGTCAGCATGGAGGCGGTTCTGTTCGACGCCGAGCATATGGAGGCGTACTCGAACACGGGCTGCCAGTGCCGGGCGAGCAGTGTGGCCACGGGCTGGACTTCCTGGGCCCCGTCACCTGCCTGTACGGCGCCGGCGAGTTCCACGTCGGAGACGCCGGCGGCGCGGCCGGGCTGCGGCGAGGGCGAGTTTCCTGGCGTGCGGGCATGTTGCATCGACGTCTTTCCATCCATGACAAAGCGGTGGGGGGTTGCTGTGTACGGCCGAAAGGAGTGCGCCGGGTTGGTACATACCTTCGAGCGGGCGGTTCGGCACTCTTTTGGAGTTGACCACCGCAAGGAAATTCGAACAGCTGATCCGAGCAGCGCTTGTTCGGTTGTGAGACGGCTCACCCTTGCACAACTCGCCTGCGACTAACAAGAGTTCCTGAACTCCGACCATTCATGAGGTGCCGGTCAAGACATCTTCCGGGCGAGGACAACGCTTTCTGGAACTCGAGTAAGTACAACAATGCAGAAGCATTGCGACGACCCCGGTTGACGAAGTCGCCGGACCCGTCCGCCCGTGGCCGCGTGTGCGGCGCGGATGAGCGAGGCCCGGGCATTTACCCTGCGGGAACCGGTCCACAGAACAAAAGGATCAGATCATGGCATCTCGCCTGAATCCCTACATCAGCTTCGACGGCAACGCCCGCGAGGCCCTGGAGTTCTACAAGAACGTCCTCGGCGGCAACCTGCGACTGAACACCTTCGGTGATTTCGGCGGACAGGCGCCCGGCGAGGCGGACAAGATCATGCACGGCATGCTCGAGACCGACCGAGGCTTCACCCTGATGGGAGCCGACACCCCGCCCGGCATGGAGTACAAGCCCGGCAACAACCACTCCGTGAGCATCAGCGGCGACGACGCCGACGAGCTCCGCGGCTACTGGGAGAAGCTCTCCGCCGACGGCACGGTGAGCGTCCCGCTGGAGAAGCAGATGTGGGGCGACACGTTCGGCATGTGCACCGACCGGTTCGGCGTCTCCTGGATGGTCGACATCATCGAGCCCCAGGCCTGACCCACCCGCCGGCCGGCCGGATGCGCCGCGCGCACCCGGTCGGCGGTGGTACCCATGGAGGTACGCCCCCGACCGTCGCCGACCGAACGCAGCGGAGCCGTCCGTGGCCACCGTCCACCGCCTCACCCACGCACCGCCCGGGCGGCCGCGTCCCCCGGGCCGGATCTGGTACGCGTCGTACGGCTCGAACATGGACGCCGCCCGGCTGCGGTACTACCTCCGCGGCGGCAGACCGCCCGACGCCGCGCGGACCTACCCCGGCTGCCGCGACCCGCGCCCGCCGCTGCGCTCGGAGGCGATCGAGTTTCCGGGCCTGATGTACTTCGCCACCGAGTCGCCCGTCTGGCGCGGCGGCCGGGCCTTCTACGACGCGGCTGCCGACGGCGCCGTCTGGGGCCGCGCGCACCTCATCACCGCGGGGCAGTTCTCCGACATCGCCACCCAGGAGATGTACGAACCCCCGGGAGCGGACCTCGACTTCGCGGAGGTGCTCGCCGACGGCAGGTCGGTGCTGGGTCCGGGCCGCTACGAGACCCTGGTGCTCCTCGGACATCTCGACGCCGTCCCGGTGCTCACGTTCACCGCGCCGTGGCGTCTGTCGGAGGTGCCCCTGACCAAGCCCTCGGGCCCGTATCTGCTGCATCTGGCCCGCGGGCTGCTCACGGACGGGGTCCGGGACGCGCCGGCCGTGGCGCGCTATCTCGCCCGCCGTCCCGGCGCGGCGGACGCCTGGTCGCCCGGCGAGCTCGCCGCTCTGATCGCGAAGCTGGGCCCCGGCCCCGGGCGGACCGGCCGTCCGTCGCACGGGGTCGGTCGAGTGGCTCGCAACTCGGATACGACCTGAGCTGCGCCACGAGCCGTGGTGGGGCGGGTGGGACTCGAACCACCTGACCGCCGCCGTCGGCTTATGGGCGCCGCGGCGGCCTGCGCCTTCGGCGGGGACCGCTGCCTAATCGCCGCCTCCATCGTCGCCGCCCCCGCCGTCACCTCCGCCATCGCCCCCACCGGCGTCCCCGCCGTCCGCCCCCCAGCCGTCGCCGCCGCCGTGCTCGTTGTCGTCGCTGCCGTGCCCGAGGTTGCTGAACCACGGACGGTCCCACCCTTCGTCGGCGGCGATCGGCTCACCCCCGTTCACCGTGCGACGCTGCGACGGGAACCGTGCCAAGCCCGTCGTGTCCCCTAGCCCGAAGGCGACAGCGAAGACCTGCGCCATGACGGCATCCAGCGGGTCGGGGCTCTCGTACCGCACAGGAACCAGCGGCAGCAGTACCGTGCCCGGCTGGGGTACCGGCCGGCGCGGGGGACGCGTCAGCAGGGCGACACGCCGTTCGTCGCACAGCAGCCACGAACTCACCGCGTTCTCCCGCCGCAGCACCCAGTGCCGCCCGGCCAGGCGCACCTCCACGGAACTCTTGGACTTACGCAGCTTCTTCTTGAGTGCGAGCTCCGCCGCCACGTCGCCGACGGTCAGACACAGGCCCTTGGACGGGTCGGTGGCGTCGCGGTAGAAGCCGTGTGGCGCCCGGATCCCTACAACGGGAGCGTGTGGCCCCCACACGTCCACGCGCACCAGACGCCGGTCCACGACGACGGCGATGGGCCCGGCGGGCCCCGGCGCGAACCGCCGCGCGATCCACAGCGGTACGCCCTCGGCCCGGGCTTGGGCCGCCAGGGCGGCCACCTGCTCGGGCCCGCCACACTGCCGTACCGCCAACTCCCCCAGCTTGCGTGCGAACTCGGCAGCCTGCCGCACCCTCACCGGCGTCGCGGTGCCGGTGACTCGGGTCACCGGGACGACCCCGGGCCCGTCCGCCAGCCGCTCCAGCGGGCGCTCCGCCCCGCCGCCCCCGAGCCAGCACCCGCGCTGGAACGCCTCAGCCATGGCACCGAGGTTCAGCTCACTCGACGGCATGGTCCTGCCGCCACTCCGCAGCCGGTCCTCGGTCAACTCCACGATCCGCGCCAGCGGATTCCACGACCGCTCGCTATAGAGCACCCGGCTCACAACAACCCCCCGTACCTACGCGGTTCAACACAGCCCACCCACACGCCCGCCTCGCCTCGTCACTGGGGTGGCCCGACCAGGACCGCATCCCGCACAAAGGCTCCTCACGCCTGGCGGGGCCGGGCACGCGGGCTGATATCGAACGGCCCCAACTGTCCGAGAGCAGTGCAGAGAAACTGCCCGGCTCTGGACACGGCCTGAATCCGCCCGCGGGGATCGCTCTACGAGGCCCGCCTGCCGTCGTACCGCAACAGCGGCAACGCGCGGACGCCCATGGCTGCCGCCGGTGTCGCGCGACGCGGGCAACCAGCGGCGCGGGACATGTCCCTGGGGCCCTGCCGTTCGGATGCCGTGCTCCAGGAACGTACTACTTGCTGACAGCGAAGCGCATCAGGGCATGCTCGTCACCCTGCTTGATCTTCCCCGTCACGTTGATCACTTCGAGTTTCCACGTGTCGCCCACCCGCGCGGCCTTGGCCACGGCACAGCCGTTGTCCTGGGTGAGCATGCTGGGCCAGATGTCGGCAACCTGCTGAGAACTTCCTCCGGTCGCGTCGTAGACCTTGAAGCTGATGTTGCGCGCCTTCTGGAAGGAGCTGCCCTTCTTGAAAGCTGCGGCGACGAACACGATCGACGTGATGTTGCCCGGGATACGCGCGAACTCGACCGTGACGGTCTCGTCGTCGCCGTCCCCGTGTCCGGTCTGGTTGTCGCCGCTGTGCACCAGGGAGCCGTTGCCCAGGGGGTCCAGCGAGTCGAGGCCGGCCAGGCGCACCGGGTCCCCGTCGTGCATGGCGATGGCGATCAGGTCCAGGTCCGTACCGGTTTTTCGGCGGAGCCGGCCCATGACACCGCCGCTGCTGCCGGCAGTGGGATCCCATGACGCACCTATGGACAGATGCGTCACTCCGCCCAGATCTGCCGGACCGTCTTCCTTCGTGAGCGTGATCATGCGTTAGTCATCCTTCTGTCAATCGGACTGCAACACCCAGAGTGTGCCTGGCGTCTTCGTGGTTCCGTGTGACGGGGTCCTCATGAGTGCTCCATGGGTGGGAAGCGGACCGCAGGCGGGCAGATAGCCATAGCCGTAGTACAGAACACGTTCCGCGGCCCAGTTCGGGAGGAGAGTCCGGTGAGCAGCGTCAGCAACAGACTCAGGAAGGTCGAGGTGAAGCTCCGATGGGACCCGAGCCCCTGGGGCCGGCCGCCTCATCATCTCGACATCATCGCCACGACCTATACAGAGGAGGATCCATACGGACAGCCCTCCTATGTCGTCCACTTCGACAGCCGGTCGCCGGACGGCACCATCAATCTGAGCCGACACAGCCAGACCGGTCAGGGCTTCGGCTTCGTCGAGGTCATGACCCTGGAGCTCGATCGGCTGGCTCTCTCTTACGCGCGCGTGGTGGTGGGCGTGGCCATTCACCAACGCGGCGGCCGCAGGACCTTCGCCGACATAACGAACACCGAAGTACTCGTCGTCGAGGGCTACACGAAGCTGGTGACAGACGACTTCGCACAGGTGGGAGGATCCACCGCGGCGACCGTCGTGGAGTTCACCCGTGACGACTCCGGTGGATGGGAGCTCCGCGAAGCGCTCCGCGGGTTCGACACCGATCCGGTCTCCTTCGCCGCGGAAATGGGCCGAAGACAGCAGACCTGACCAGGCAACGCCAGAGGGGTGGCACGGCCACCGGCCCCACCACCCCTCCGTCGGCGGGTGACCGTCAAGTGCCCTCCCGGACGTGGTGATCGCCGCCCCCGGCGGTCGCCGTATCGGACCAGCGGTCCGTCAGCTCCTCCGCGTACACCTGTGACAGCGGCTGCGGCCCCACATACTGCTGGCAGTTGCACTGTCCCGCTTCGAAGCGCAGCGGCTTCTTGTTCTCGTCCCAGGCGGTCGGCACCTCGACGCGCTCGTGGCACCTGCCCTGCTTGTCGTGCTTGGCAAGATGGTGTGCACAACCGCACACCGGCTCCGGCGACTTGTGCGCCTCCTCGAGAGCCAGCCGTTCCTGTTTCGCCGCCGCCAGCAGCTCGAGCCTGCGCTCATGCCGGTTGCGCAACGCGGTACGGACAGTATCGGCGGCCCATGCGAAGCCGCCTGTCCAGAAGAGGATGAGCACCCACCAGAACCAGTCCATCAGTCGTCCTTCCCCCTGCGCTGCCGTGCGCTGCTCGGTGCCGGATACGTGCCCCGAAGCGCCCCTGGTTCAGGATAGGCATCGGCTCGGCTGGATACGCCGACGGTGTCGCGTCATCCCGGGGGTGCGGATTCCGAGATCGGTCAGACGTTGACGCCGTAGTCGGAGGCGATCCCGGCCAGGCCGGAGGCGTAACCCTGGCCGACACCTCGGAACTTCCATTCCGCACCGTGGCGGTAGAGCTCGCCGAAGATCATCACGGCTTCCAGGGCCTTGAGGCGGAGTTTGCCGGCCAGCAGATCACCGGCAAGCTCGTGGATGAGCCGGGCGGTGCGGTGTTCCCCAGGCAGAACGGCACGCTGGGCGAGCGCGGCGCGTGCGCATCGTCGGCCAGAGGCTGCGCCAGGGCGGTTGGCCCAGCGCCTGCAGGTAGTCGGCGATGCGCGCGGCGCCCGCGTGGCGGATTTCGGTCGGGGTGACGTAGTGGCCGCCGCGATCCGGTTCGCCCGGGAGCGGGGGCTGACCATCGCCGTACGGCGCGGCGGGCACGGCCGTGCATGACGCACGGCATGGTGGTGGATCTGGTGAGGGGCATCGGCATCGACCCGACACGGCGGACCGAGACCGTCGAAGCTGGCGCGCGCTGGGGCGAGCTCGACGCCGCCACCCAGGCTTTCCGGCTCGCGGTCACCGGTGGGGCATGTCCCACACGGGGATCTCCGAGCTCACGCTGGGCGGCGGTCTGGGCTGGCTGATGCGCCGCCACGGACTGGGGTCGCAGGGCGGTTATCTCGCCCCGTCTGAGGCCGGTGCTCACCAGGGCATCGACGATGTCGACGGCGTCGGCGCGCACGTGTGTCTTGAGGAGTGCGTACTCCTCGGGTTCGAGGAAGACCTCGTCGTCCTCGCTGTCGTTCCCCTTGGGCAGGCGGGTGTGCGCGCAGGGGTTCGAGTCGCGCAGGGCGGGATCGGCGCTCACGGCGGACTGGAAGATGCTGTAGAGCAGGCCGTGGAGGTTGGCGATCGTCTTCGGCGCGTACGGCCGGCGCTTGGTGCCGGCCGGGTGCAGGGGGCCGGGTCGCCCGTTCTGGAGATCCAGAATCCACTGGCTGACGTGGTCCCGGGTGAGTCTGTGCCCCCGGTCCGAGACGGACAGCTCGCCGAACCACGGGACCATGTGGTTGTCGATGAATCTGGTGCAGTTGGTTCTCGTGTGCTCGGATATGTCCGTCAGCAGCCCCACGTAGGCGTGCGCGTAGACGGGGAACTTCTCCGAGTCCGGCATCTCAGGCTCGCCCGGCTTGACGAAACCCTCGCCCTTGCCCCACTCCGGCGGCCATTGCTGTCCGTGACCGTCCACCAGGTCGCGGAAACGTTTCGCCGCGCCTTCGTCGTCGAAGGTCTCGTGCTGGGTCTGCCCGTTCGGGAGCCACCAGTCCGCCACATCGCGGTGTAGGAGGGGTCGCCGCTCAGGCGTTCGTCGGTCCTGACGTAAGCCATAGGAAGGAGCCTACGGCGAGTCGGTGCAGCGTTCGTGCGGCGAACGGCGGGGCCCGACTAGCCTTGAAACGACGTTTTCGCAGGTTACGACGTTTCTGCTGTGGTGGGGCGGGTGGGACTCGAACCCACGGCCGACGGATTATGAGTCCGCTGCTCTAACCGGCTGAGCTACCGCCCCTAACGGCGCGTCGCGCACACTTGTGCGCGCCGTCTGCCGCAGCATAGCCGGTCATACGATCTCCTGCTCCGCATGGGCGACCACGTCTGACCATGAGGACTGCGCTGCCGCCTGCGCGGTTCCGGATGCAGCGCAGAACACATGAAAGTCACACGAACCGGATACGAGAAGAGGGCCCCGAGGGGCCCTCTTCTCGCCTGCTCCCCCGGCTGGACTCGAACCAGCAACCCTCCGGTTAACAGCCGAATGCTCTGCCAATTGAGCTACAGGGGACTGCGCTCCCCCGACTGGACTCGAACCAGTAACCTGCCGGTTAACAGCCGGCTGCTCTGCCAATTGAGCTACAGGGGATTGCTGCGTGTGCACCGAACGTACCTACCCGGGGCATCCCAGGGGGCGTGCGCTCGCTGCGACACATACATTAGCGCAAGCAGGGGGGTGCTCCGCCAATCGGTACGGCGCCGGGTGATCACAGCTCCCGACGGGTAGGCGGGCAGCACCGACGCAACGGAAGGGTGTCACCCATGCGGTACAAGCTCACGTTCGTCGCCGGACTGGCCATCGGCTTCGTGCTCGGGACACGGGCCGGGCGCGAGCGCTACGAACAGCTCAAGAAGTCCGCGCGTCAGATCTCGCAGAACCCCGCCGTCCGCAACGCGGCCGAATCCGCCGCGCTGGGCGGCCGTGAAGCGGCCGGCAAGGCCTACCACGCCGTCAGCGACAAGGTCGGCGACCGGGTGCCCGAGTCCGTGGCGGGCCGGGTACGGGCGCTCCGGGAGCGGGGCGCCGGGGCCGAGGACGACTGGGGAACCACCAACACCTGAGGCGGCCGGTGCCGGGCCTCGGCACGCGTGACGTCACCCAGGGCCCGCGTACGGCAGAATTCCGGACATGGGGATAGTCGCTGGGTTGGACAGTTCATCCGGGTTCACGCGCATCGTCGTCTGCGACGCGGACACGGGTGCGGTGCTGCGCCAGGGGTATGCGCCGCACCCCGTCGAGCCCAAGGCCACCGAGATCGATCCGCAGGCGTGGCTGCTCTCGCTCGGCGAGGCGGCCACCGGCGGTCTGCTGGAGGGCGTGCAGGCCATCGGCGTGTCCGCGCAGCAGCACGGCCTGATCACGCTGGACGCTCAGGACGCTCCGGTACGGCCGGCGCTGCTCGGCAACGACAAACGCGCGCAGGTCGCCGCCGCCGATCTCATCGACGCGCTCGGCGGCCGGCAGGCCTGGGCGGAGGCCGTCGGTTCCGTACCGCAGGCCGGGCAGCCGGTGGCGAAGCTCCGCTGGCTCGCCCGCGCCGAGCCCGAAGCGGCCCGCCAGGTCGCCGCCGTCATGCAGCCGCACGACTGGCTGGTGTGGCAGCTGCTGGGCCGGCCCTCCCGCAAGACCACGGACCGCGGCGGCGCGTCGGGCACCGGCTACTGGTCCGCGGGCACGGGGGCGTACCGAGTCGATCTCGTGGAGCTGGCGCTCGGACGGCCGTGCGCGCTGCCGGACGTGCTCGGACCGGCGGAGGCCGCGGGCACCACGCCGGAAGGGCTGCTGATCTCCGCGGGCACCGGCGAGACCATGGCGGCGGCCTTCGGCCTCGGCGTGGCCGTCGGGGACGCGGTGGTCTCGCTGGGGGCCTCCGGCTCCGTGATGGCGGTGCACCACGAGGCGCTGCCCGACCCGAGCGGGATGATCACGTCGTTCGCCGACGCGACCGGGATGCATCTGCCGGTCGTGCACACGCTCAACGCCGTACGGGCCCTGCGTGGCAGTGCCGAGATGCTGGGCGTCGCCGATCTCCAGGAGCTCTCGGCACTGGCGCTGAAGTCGACGCCCGGCTCGTCCGGGCTGGTGCTGCTGCCGTACCTCGAGGGTGAGCGGACCCCGCAACTGCCGCACACCGCAGGCACGCTGACCGGTCTGCGCCGCGAGTCGATGAAGCCGGAGCACCTGGCGCGCGCCTCGTTCGAGGGCATGCTCTGCTCGCTGGCGGACGCGATGGACGTGCTGCGCGGGCGCGGCGTGGAGGTACGCCGGGTGTTCCTGCTCGGCGCGGCCGCCGAGCTGCCGGCGGTACAGGCCCTGGCGCCGGCGATCTTCGGAGCACAGGTGGTCGTGCCGCAGCCGGCGGACTACGCGGCGCTGGGCGCGGCCCGGCAGGCCGCCTGGGCGCTGGGGGCCGCGCAGGGCACGCTGTCGCCGCAGGCGCCGCCGGCCTGGCAGGGAGCGGCGGCGCAGGTGTTCGAGCCGGGTGAGGAGCTGGCGATCGGTCAGGCGGTGCGTCAGCAGTACGGCGCGACGCGGGACGAGATCCATCCGGGGGCGTTCACGACCGGGCCGTAAGGTCCCGCGCGGTCGTACAAGCTGCTCTTCGCCGCTGCTTGTGGAAAACCCTTCGGGTTTGCCGACCGGGTGTCGGAAGATGGGGTGACCCCGATCTTGCCGAGCCCGAGAGACAGCGCGTGCTGATAAGACTGATGCGGAGCTACCTCAGTCCGTACAAGAAACCCATTGGCCTCCTGGTGGCGCTGCAACTGCTGCAGACCAGCGCCACCCTCTATCTGCCCACCCTCAACGCGGACATCATCGACAACGGTGTCGTGAAGGGCGACACGGGCTACATCCTGGGCCTCGGCGGCGTGATGATCGGCGTCAGCTTCGTCCAGGTGTTCTGCAACATCGGAGCGGTGTTCTACGGCGCGCGGACGGCGGCCGCCCTCGGCCGCGACGTCCGGGCGGACGTCTTCGGCCGGGTGCAGAGCTTCTCCGCCCGCGAGGTCGGCCACTTCGGTGCGCCGTCGCTCATCACCCGCACCACCAACGACGTCCAGCAGGTCCAGATGCTGGTGCTGATGGCGTTCACGCTGATGGTGTCGGCGCCGATCATGTGCGTCGGCGGCATCGTCATGGCGCTCGGCCAGGACGTGCCGCTGTCTGCGGTGCTGCTGGCGGTCGTGCCGGTGCTCGGCATCTGCGTCTCGCTGATCGTGCGGAGGATGCGGCCGCTGTTCCGCACCATGCAGGAGCGGCTCGACACGGTGAACCGGGTGCTGCGCGAGCAGATCACCGGCAACCGCGTGATCCGCGCCTTCGTCCGGGACGAGTACGAGAAGAAGCGCTTCCGCGGGGCGAACGAAGAGCTGACCGACGTGTCGATGTCCACCGGCCGGCTGATGGCGCTGATGTTCCCGACGGTGATGACGGTGGTCAACGTCTCGTCCGTCGCCGTCGTCTGGTTCGGCGCCCATCGCATCGACAGCGGTGCCATACAGATCGGCGCGCTCACGGCGTTCCTCGCGTATCTGATGCAGATCGTGATGGCCGTGATGATGGCCACCTTCATGTTCATGATGGTGCCGCGCGCCGAGGTGTGCGCCGAGCGCATCCAGGAGGTGCTGGACACCGACTCGAGCGTGGTGCCGCCGCTCGCTCCGGTGACGGCGCTGCGCGACCGCGGGCACCTCGAGGTGCGGGGCGTCGACTTCGGCTACCCGGGCGCCGAGGAGCCGGTGCTGCGCGGCATCGACCTGGTGGCGCGCCCGGGCGAGACGACCGCGATCATCGGCTCGACGGGCAGCGGCAAGTCGACGCTGCTCGGCCTCGTTCCCCGGCTCTTCGACGTGACGAACGGGGAGGTCCTCGTCGACGGAGTCGATGTGCGCGACCTGGACCCGGCGCTGATGGCGAGGACCGTGAGCCTCGTACCGCAGAAGCCGTACCTCTTCTCCGGGACCGTGGCGACCAATCTGCGCTACGGGAAGCCCGATGCCGACGACGACGAGCTGTGGCAGGCGCTCGAGGTGGCGCAGGCGGCCGACTTCGTGCGCGGACTGGAGGGCGGACTGAACGCGCCCATCGCCCAGGGCGGCACCAACGTCTCCGGCGGGCAGCGCCAGCGGCTCGCCATCGCGAGGACTCTGGTGCGGCGGCCGGAGATCTATCTGTTCGACGACTCCTTCTCGGCGCTCGACTACGCCACGGACGCGGCGCTGCGCGCGGCGCTGGCCCGCGAGACCGCGGAGGCGACCGTGGTCATCGTCGCGCAGCGGGTGTCTACCATCCGCGACGCGGACCGGATCGTGGTCCTCGACGAGGGACGGATCGTGGGGGCGGGCAGCCACCACGAACTGATGCGGAGCAATGAGACGTACCGGGAGATCGTGCTCTCGCAGCTGACGGAGGCTGAGGCCGCATGAGCGGGCCGGGTGGACGCATGATGACGGGGCCCGTCGAGCGGTCGATGGACTTCAAGGGCTCGGGCAAGCGGCTGCTGCGGCAGCTCGCGCCGGAGCGGGCGACGCTGTGGGTGATGCTCGCCGCCGGTGTGCTGAGCGTGGCCTTCGCGGTGGTCGGACCGAAGATCCTCGGCCGGGCGACCGACCTGATCTTCGCGGGGATCGTCGGCCGGGAGATGCCGGCCGGCGCCTCCAAGGAGCAGGCCGTGGAGGGCATGCGGCAGGACGGCGGCGACGGCCTGGCCGACATGCTCTCCGGTGTGGACTTCGTCCCGGGCCGCGGCATCGACTTCGACGCCGTGGGCGATGTCCTGCTGCTGGCGCTGGCCGTGTACGTGGCGGCGGGGCTGACGATGCTGGTGGCGACACGCCTGTCGATCAAGGTGATCAACCGGAGCGTGTACCGGATGCGCGAGGAGGTGCAGGCGAAGCTGTCACGGCTGCCGCTGTCGTACTTCGACAAGTCGAAGCGCGGCGAGGTGCTGAGCCGTGCCACGAACGACATCGACAACATCTCGCAGACCCTCCAGCAGACGATGGGGCAGATGATCAACTCGCTGCTGACCATCGTCGGCGTGCTGGCGATGATGTTCTGGATCTCACCGCTGCTGGCGCTCGTCGCGCTGGTGACCGTGCCGGTGTCGGTGTTCGTGGCGGCCAAGGTCGGCAAGCGTTCGCAGCCGCAGTTCGTGGCGCAGTGGAAGTCGACGGGCACGCTCAACGCGCACATCGAGGAGATGTACACGGGACATGCGCTGGTGAAGGTCTTCGGCCGCCAGGAGGAGTCGGCGCAGGCGTTCGCGGAGCAGAACGAGGCGCTGTACGAGGCCGGATTCAAGGCGCAGTTCAACAGCGGCATGATGCAGCCGCTGATGTTCTTCGTCTCCAACCTGAACTATGTGCTGGTGGCGGTCGTCGGCGGTCTGCGGGTCGCGTCCGGTGCGCTGTCGATCGGTGACGTGCAGGCGTTCATCCAGTACTCCCGGCAGTTCTCGATGCCGCTGACGCAGGTCGCCTCGATGGCGAATCTGGTGCAGTCGGGTGTCGCCTCCGCGGAGCGGATATTCGAGCTCCTCGACGCGGAGGAGCAGGAGGCGGACGCGCCGTCCGCGAAGCGGCTCGGGCGGCCGCGGGGCCGGGTGTCGCTGGAGCGGGTCTCCTTCCGGTACGAGCCGGACAAGCCGCTCATCGAGGACCTGTCGCTGACGGTGGAGCCGGGGCAGACGGTCGCCATCGTCGGCCCGACCGGCGCGGGCAAGACGACGCTGGTCAATCTGCTGATGCGGTTCTACGAGGTGACCGGCGGGCGGATCGCGCTCGACGGGGTCGACGTCGCGAAGACGTCCCGGGAGGACCTGCGCTCCGGCATCGGGATGGTGCTGCAGGACACCTGGCTGTTCGGCGGCACGATCGCGGAGAACATCGCGTACGGGGCGTCGCGGGACGTGTCCCGCGAGGAGATCGAGGAGGCGGCGCGGGCCGCGCACGCGGACCGCTTCATCCGCACCCTGCCCGACGGCTACGACACGGTCATCGACGAGGAGGGCGCGGGCGTCAGCGCGGGCGAGAAGCAGTTGATCACGATCGCGCGGGCGTTCCTGTCCGACCCGGTGATCCTGGTGCTGGACGAGGCGACGAGCTCCGTCGACACGCGTACGGAGGTGCTGATCCAGAAGGCGATGGCGCGGCTCGCCCACGGCCGCACGAGCTTCGTGATCGCGCACCGGCTCTCCACGATCCGGGACGCGGACGTGATCCTGGTGATGGAGGACGGCGCGATCGTCGAGCAGGGCACGCATGAGGAGTTGCTGACGGTGGGGGGCGCGTATGCGCGGCTGTACTCGGCGCAGTTCGCGCAGGCGGTGGTGGAGGTGGAGTAACGCGGGGCGGGTCGCCCCTGCGGGGCCGTTTCCCCACCCCTTCCCCGGCTGTACCGGATGTGCGGCTCCGTCCGCGTGGGGCCAAGCCCCGGACCCCTACCGCCCTCCGGGCGGCGGGCCGGGCTCCGCCCGGGCCCGGTACCGCGCTTCGCGCGGTGGCCTCAATCGCCGGCCGGGCTGGAGTTGCCCGGCAACTTCAGCCTCGCCGGCGTTCGAGGCGCGGGGTTCGGGGAGCGCCCCGACAAGACCGGCTCGCCCGGGGGCCCCACGGCCGCCAGGCCGTGGGGGGAGATTGAGGCGGCGGGGGCCCGGGGCCGCAACGCCGCGGTCAGTCCAGGTAGCCGCGGAGTTGGTCCGCGAACGCGTGGTCGCGGAGCTTGTTGAGGGTCTTGGACTCGATCTGGCGGATGCGTTCACGCGTCACGCCGAAGAGGCGGCCGATCTCCTCCAGCGTGCGCGGGCGCCCGTCGTCGAGGCCGTAGCGGAGTTGGACCACCTTGCGTTCGCGCTCGCCGAGCGTGGACAGCACCGCGTCCAGGTGCTCGCGCAGCAGGAGGAACGCGGCGGACTCGACGGGCGACGCCGCGTCGCGGTCCTCGATGAGGTCGCCGAGGGCGACGTCGTCCTCCTCGCCCACCGGGGCGTGCAGTGACACCGGTTCCTGGGCCAGCCGCAGGACTTCGCTGACCCGCTCCGGGGTCAGTTCGAGGTGGCTCGCGACCTCCTCGGGGGTGGGTTCGTAGCCGCGTTCCTGGAGCATGCGGCGCTGGACCCGCACCACCCGGTTGATGAGTTCGACGACGTGCACGGGCACCCGGATGGTGCGGGCCTGGTCCGCGAGGGCGCGGGACATGGCCTGGCGGATCCACCATGTCGCGTACGTCGAGAACTTGTAGCCCCGGGCGTAGTCGAACTTCTCGACCGCTCTGATCAGGCCGAGGTTCCCCTCCTGGACCAGGTCCAGCATGGTCAGTCCGCGGCCCACGTACCGCTTGGCGACGGACACGACGAGCCGTAGGTTCGCCTCGATCAGGCGGCGTTTGGCCATCCGGCCCATGACCACGAGGCGGTCGAGGTCGACGGCGAGCTGCGAGTCGGGGTCGACGGTGCTCGCGAGCTTCTCCTCCGCGAAGAGCCCCGCCTCGACCCGCCGGGCGAGGTCCACCTCCTCCGCGGCGGTGAGCAGGGGGATGCGGCCGATCTCCCGCAGATACTGGCGGAAGAGGTCCGAGGACGGGCCGCTGTCGGTGTACCGCCCCGTGCGCCGCGGCGGCTCGGGAGGTTCGGGCTCCACGGCTTCCTCGACCAGGTTCGGCGGCAGGGCTTCGGGGTGCCCTGCGGGCAGGCCCTGCGCGGGCACCTGTTCGACCGCGGCGGCGACGACCGCGGCGACGGCGTCGGTATGGGTCTCGGACAGGGTCTGGGTCTGCACGGGGCGACCTCCAGGTGATCGCTGCCGGTCGGGGGGCCCTACGCACCGCACCCCAGTGTGGGGTACGACACATCGCTGCCACGAGGGGCGTGCGACGACTTTTTGAGACCCGTGCGTGACCGGCCGGTTACTCGGATGCCCGTCGTACCTGGGTCTGGGAGACTCTGCCGGTGCGTGAGAGCTGTGAGTACGAGACCCATGTGACGGTGCGCTGCGCCGACGAGGCCGGCCGTGACCGGCTCGACGCCTGGGCACGGGCCGCGGGGCTGAAGGTGACACGGATCGTGCTGGCCCGGGGGCGGATGGTCCGGCAGCCGATGCTGACATCGAGGGGCCGGGACGGGCTCGCCGGGCAACGGGCCGCCGCACAGGCGCTGGTGACGCGGTTGCGGGCGGACGGGTTCGATCCGGTGCGGGTGAAGATCGAGTCCGTCCCGTGGGCGCCGGAGGTCCGGCCCGACGGGGAGGGCTACTTCGAGCACCATCTCAAGCTGCTGCTGGACGAGGACTTCGACCGCGAGGCGCTGACCGCGCTCGCCGTCCGGCACGGGGCGCATCTGTCGTGGAACGCCCGCCGGGTGGCGGCCGGGGGCCGGCACGAGCGGTTCGTCACGCAGCGGTGCCGCGGAGTGTCGGCGCGTCAGGCGGGACGGTCGTGCGACGCGCTCGTCGCGGAGTTGCGAGGCGCCGGCCACGAAATCGTCGGTGAGGAGCGGGAGTTCGTGCTGTACGACAGTGATCTGTCGGTGGACGACGGCTGGATCGAAGAGGGGGCGGCACAGTGACGGGGAACGGCAGACGGCCGATACCGGGTGGGCCGGAGTACCGGACCGAGCCGGTGGAGGAGACTCGGCGGCGCGGCTCGCAGCTGCCGCGCACGCTGCAGGTGGGCATGGACCACGCGGGCGCGCGGCGCCAGGTGTTCGACCCGGCGCTGAAGCACTTCCACCGGGCGTTCCGGCCGCTGGACGCCGACGCGCCCGACGCCGCGGCCTGGCAGGCGGCGCGGCGTACCGCGCTGGAGACGGTCCTGGCGGGCGTCGCGGGGTCGGGTCGGGCCGATTCGCTGGTGCTGCGCGGCAGCATGCCGCTGTCGGTCTGGTTCGGGCAGGAGGCGCGGGAGCCGAAGGACCTCGACTTCGTGGTCGTGCCCGCCGACTGGAACATCGAGGAGGAGCGCACCGGCGCGATGCTGCACGAGATCGCGGCGGCGGCCCAGCGCGTGGCCGAGGAGCGGGGCGGCCCGCTGACGATCGACGCGGGCGGCGCCGAGTCCGAGTACATCTGGACGTACGACCGGGTGCCGGGGCGGCGGATGGTGCTGCCGTGGCAGGCGCCCGGTCTGCCCGGCGGCCAGGTCCAGCTCGACTTCGTCTTCAACGAGCGGCTGCCGGTCGACCCGGTCACCGTGGCGGTCGCGGACACCGAACTGTGGGCGGCGAGCCCGGAGCTCTCCCTGGCCTGGAAGGTCCAGTGGCTGCTCACCGACTGCTACACACAGGGCAAGGACCTCTACGACGCCGCCCTGCTCGCGGAGCGCCACCCGTTGCGGTACGAGCTGCTCCACGAGGTGTTCCGGCTCTCCGGCGAGTGGCCGTACCCGCAGCATGAGGAGGTCGGCTTCGCGGACGTCGAGGACGCGCTCCGGTATGTGGAGTGGCACCACTTCGCCGCGGACTACCCGCGGTTCGCCGACGACGAGGAGCTGTACGCACGGCGGCTGCTGGCCGCGCTGGCGCCGACGTTCGCCCGCTGACCGGGGCTACAGAGCCGCCGCGCCCTGATTGCGCAGGGACTGCGCGTACTGCTGGAGCACCCACAGCTCGTTCGCGACCGCCGCGTACCGCTCCGGGTCGCCGCCCGCGCCCAGGCGGGCCATCGTGCCCTGGACCTCCCGGATGCGGCGGTCCACGGCGCGCAGGCGGACCTGGACGAGCTGCGTGCCCGCGTAGACCTCGTCGACCGTCCGGGCGTGCACCGATTCCACGGCGAGCTCGGTGACCAGCGCGCGCACCGTGTCGTCGGGGGCGGCGTCGCGGACGCGGGCCACATAGCCGGAGGGGTCGCGGGTGCCCTGCTCGGCGCCGCCCGCCTCCTCGATGGTCCGGCGCACCGCGGCGTACGGCGGGGCCGTGAACTCGTCGACGCCGTACGCGTCGAAGGCCGGCGAGACCAGCTCGGGGTGCTGGAGGGCCAGCTTGAGCAGTTCGCGCTCGGTGCGGTGGGTGGGGCTGCGCAGATTGAGCGCCGGACCCGACGGCGCGGCCGGGGTGGAGGCGGCGGGCGCCTGGCGCTGCGCCCTGGAGGGGCCGCCGCCACGGCCCCCGCGGTCGGAGCCCCGGTCGCGGGCCCAACGGGCGAGCTGGGCGACGCGCTTGACGACGAACTGGGTGTCGAGGATGCCGAGGATGCCGGCGAGCTGCACGGCCGACTCGTGCTGGATGGCGATGTTCTTGATGCCGGCGACGATCGGGGCCGCCTCGTCGAGAGCGGCGGCGCGGCCGGCCGGCGTCTCCAGATTGTGGCGGGTCACCATCTGCCGGATCGCGAACTCGAAGAGGGGCGTGCGCGTCTCGACGAGCTTCTGCACCGACTCGTCCCCCTCCGCGAGCCGCAGCTCGCACGGGTCCATACCGCCTGGGGTGATCGCAATCGACGTCTCCGCCGCGAACTTCTGGTCGTCCTCGAAAGCGCGCAGCGCGGCCTTCTGGCCGGCCGCGTCGCCGTCGAAGGTGAAGATCACCTCGGCGGTGGCGTTGTCCATCAGCAGCCGGCGGAGGATCTTGATGTGGTCGCCGCCGAAGGAGGTGCCGCAGGTGGCGATGGCGGTGGTGACGCCCGCGAGGTGGCAGGCCATGACGTCGGTGTAGCCCTCGACGACGACCGCCGTGCTGGTGCGGGCGATCTCCTTCTTGGCGAGGTCGATCCCGTACAGCACCTGGGACTTCTTGTAGATCGCCGTCTCGGGCGTGTTCAGGTACTTCGGGCCGTTGTCGTCGTCGCGGAGCTTGCGGGCGCCGAAGCCGACGACCTCGCCGGTGATGTCCCGGATGGGCCACATCAGCCGGCCGCGGAAGCGGTCGATGGGGCCGCGGCGGCCCTCCTGCGAGAGACCGGAGAGGGTAAGTTCCTTGTCGCTGAAGCCCTTGCCGCGCAGATAGCGGGTGAGATGGTCCCACCCGGCCGGGCTGTACCCCACCCCGAAGTGCTGGGCGGCGGCCTGGTCGAAGCCGCGCTCCGCGAGGAACGTGCGGCCGATCTCCGCCTCGGGGCCGTCCAGCTGCTCCACGTAGAACTCGGCGGCGACCTTGTGGGCCTCGACCAGCCTGATCCGCTCGCCGCGCTGGTGGCTCGGGTTGTACCCGCCCTCCTCGTAGCGCAGGGTGATGCCCGCCTGGGCGGCGAGGCGCTCGACCGTCTCGGAGAACGAGAGATGGTCGATCTTCATCACGAAGGCGATCGTGTCGCCGCCTTCCTGGCAGCCGAAGCAGTGGAAGAACCCCTTGCTGGGGCTGACCTGGAAGGAAGGAGACTTCTCGTCGTGGAACGGGCACAGGCCCTTGAGGTTTCCCCCGCCCGCGTTGCGCAGCTGGAGATACTCGGAAACGACGGCGTCGATCGGGACCGCGTCCCGAACCGCCTTCACGTCGTCGTCGTTGATCCTGCCTGCCACGCGTGAATTCTACGGTGGCGCTGCGACACTCCTTCTCAGCCGGTGAGGTTCCCGGTTCCGGCGAGGTCGGTGAGGGCCACGGTCGGATCGCCGAGGGCCTGCGGATCCACCTCCGTCCGGCTCCGGATGAGCTGCTGGATCGGCGCGGTGACGTCCCACACATTGACGTTCATCCCGGCCAGCACCCGGCGGTCCTTCAGCCAGAAGGCGATGAACTCCCGCTTGCCCACGTCGCCGCGGAGCACCACCTGGTCGTACGAGCCGGGCGGGGCCCAGCCCGAGTACTCCATGCCCAGGTCGTACTGGTCGGAGAAGAAGTAGGGGACGCGGTCGTAGGTGATGTCCTGGCCGAGCATGGCGCGGGCGGCGGCCGGGCCGCCGTTCAGGGCGTTCGCCCAGTGCTCCACGCGCAGCGGGATGCCGAGCAGCGGGTGGCGCACGGAGGCGACGTCGCCGGCGGCGTGGATGTCCGGGTCCGAGGTGCGCAGGCTCTCGTCCACGGCGATCCCGCCGCCGTGCTCCCGGCCGGCGAGGTCGAGGCCCGCCGCGTCGGCGAGGGCGGTGCGGGGGGCGGCGCCGATCGCGGCCAGCACCTCGTGGGCGGGGTGCTCCTCGCCGTCGTCGGTGCGGGCCGCCAGCACCATGCCGTCCTGGCCGGTGATCTCGGTGAGCCGTGCGCCGAAGTGGAAGCGGACGCCGTGCTCGCGGTGCAGCTCGGCGAAGAACTGGCCGAGCTCCGGGCCGATGGCCTGGTGGAGGGGGGTGGCCTCGGCCTCGATGACGGTCACCTCCGCGCCGTAGCCACGGGCCGCGGCGGCGACCTCGAGGCCGATCCAGCCGCCTCCGGCGATGACCAGGTGGCCGTTGTCGCGGCCGAGTGCGGCCAGCACATGGCGCAGCCGGTCGGCGTGGGCGAGGCGGCGCAGATGGTGGACGCCGGCCAGGCCGGTGCCCGGGACGTCCAGCCGACGGGGCTCGGCGCCGGTGGCCAGCAGCAGCTTGTCGTAGTGGAGGACGGTGCCGTCGCCGAGGCGCACCGAGCGGCTCTCACGGTCGATGGACACGACCGTCTGCCCGAGGTGTAGCTCGATGTCGGCCCGGGCGTACCAGCCGGGCTCGTGGACGAAGGCGCTCTCGCGTTCGCCCTTGCCGGTCAGATACGCCTTGGACAGGGGCGGACGTTCGTAGGGGTGGTCGCGTTCGTCGCCGATGAGGATCACTCGCCCGGTGAATCCTTCGGCACGGAGGGTCTCGGCGGCCTTGGCCCCCGCCAGCCCACCGCCGACGATGACGAATGTCCGATGTGCGTCGACCACGTGATGCCTCCTCGTTGCTTCTACGCAGCGCAGCCTTCAGCGAGCGTCCCGCACGGAGCGTTATGGCGGAAGAGGGAGTGACCCTCCGGCGTGTCAAACAGGGACGAAACGTCCGCTGTGGGACGGGTGTGGGGCGGATGTGCCCGGTTCGGCGGCGCCCGGCGCGACGGGCGGGCGGCCGTCAGCGGCGTCTCGTGAGACGCGCGTGCAGGGTGCGGGCCGACGCGTCGGTCAGGTTCGCGAGCTGGTCGACGATCACCCGCTTGCGGGCCCGGTCGTCCGCCGCGGCCTCGAACATGGCACGGAACTGCGGCTCGAGCGCCTCCGGCGCGCGGGCGGTGAGCGCCTGCGCCAGCTCCGCGAGCACGATGCGCTGGTCGGCGCGGAGCGCCTCCTGCTCGGCGCGCTGCATCACATAGCGGTCCGCGACGGCCTTCAGCACCGCGCACTCGTTGCGCGTGGCGCGCGGGACGACGAGCTCCGCCGCGTAACGCGTGAGCCCGCCCTCCCCGTACGCCTGGCGGGTGGCGGCCTCCGCGGCGAGTGCGAACCGGCCGATGAGCTGGCTGGTGGCGTCCTTCAGACGGGCCTGGGCGACCGCCGAACCGTCGTAGTGGTGCGGCCACCACTCCTGGTCCACGAGCCGGTCCAGCGCCTCGGACAGCTCCTGCGGATCGGTGTCGTGCGGCACGTAACGGCCGATGGCCACGGACCAGATCGCCGCGCGCTCGGTGTCGGAGAGCAGACAGTTGGGGTCGACGTGGCCGGCGTGCAGACCGTCCTCGAAATCATGCACCGAGTACGCGACGTCGTCGGACCAGTCCATCACCTGGGCCTCGAGGCACTTGCGGTACGCGGGGGCCCCGTGACGGGCCCACTCGAAGACCGGCAGGTCGTCCTCGTACACCCCGAACTTGCCAGAGCCCGGCTCGGTGGGGTGGCCGCCGCGCGGCCAGGGGTACTTGGTGGCCGCGTCGAGCGTGGCACGGGTCAGGTTCAGACCGACGCTGACCGGCTCGCCCGTCTCCGGGGAGTGCACGAAACGCTTCGGCTCGATACGGGTCAGCAGCCGCAGCGACTGGGCGTTGCCCTCGAACCCGCCGCAGTCCCGGGCGAACTCGTTCAGCGCCTGTTCGCCGTTGTGGCCGAAGGGCGGGTGCCCCATGTCGTGCGCGAGGCACGCCGCCTCCACCAGGTCCGGGTCGCAGCCGAGCGCCGCGCCCAGCTCCCGGCCCACCTGCGCGCACTCCAGCGAGTGCGTCAGCCGGGTGCGGGGGCTGGCGTCCCAGGCATGGCTGCGGGTGCCGGGGGTGACGACCTGCGTCTTGCCCGCGAGGCGGCGCAGCGCCGAGGAGTGCAACACGCGGGCGCGGTCGCGCTGGAAGGCGGTGCGGCCGGGGCGCTTGTCGGGCTCGGCGGCCCAGCGGTCGACGGCGGAGTCGTCGTAGCCGTCGGGAGCGATGCCGGTTGCAGTGCCTGTGCCGGTTGCGGTGCCTGTGCCGGTCGCTGTGGCTGTGCCGGTTGCGGTGCCTGTGCCGTTGGCCTTGCCTTCGGCGGAGGTGCTGGTGGTGCCGTCCATGCACCGAAGGTAACCGCAGGGGCCGACAGTCCGGCCACACCGGGCGACTACGCGGCGGACAGTTCCAGCCGCCGGGCCGCCCGCGCGGCGCCCTGGAGGCACAGCGCCTCGTCGTAGCGGTGCAGCAGCAGCCGGGCCAGAGCGGGGTGGGTGCCGAGCGGCTCCGCCGCGACGCAGGGCGCGGCGGCGGCGCTGCGGGTCGAGAACAGGCCGGGCGCGGCGAAGTACGAGGCGACCGCGATCCGGCGCCGGCCGCGCGCCTCCAGTGCCTTGACCGCCGCGGGGACGGTGGGCGCGAGAGCCGAGGCGTACGCGGCGACGACCGGCACTCCGCCGAGCCGCTCGGCCAGCATCCCGGCCATCCGCCGGGTGTCCTCGGCGGACCGGGGGTCGCGGGAGCCGGCGGACGCGAGGACGACACCGGCGCTGCCGCTCGCGCCGTCCTCGGGGCGCCAGCCCGCCTCGGCGAGGCGGTCCGCGAGCGCCTCCGCCAGGAGGGGGTGCGGGCCGAGCGGGCGCGCGATCCGGATGTCCGCGCCGGGCAGCGCGGCGGCGGCCTGCGGGAGGTCGTGCCGGACGTGGTACCCCCGGCTGAGCAGCAGCGGCACGAGAACGGCGGGCGTGCCGTCGGGCAGCGCGGCGAGCGTGTCGCCGAGCAGCGGCTCGTTCAGCTCGATGTGGCCGAGGCGGATGTCGAGACCGGGCCGCAGCTCGCGGACCCGGTCGAGTAGCGCGGTGGCGGTACGCACGGCACGCGGGTCGCGGCTGCCGTGTGCGACGGCGACGAGGGCGGGCCGGGTGGCGGCGGTGAAGGCCATGCGGGGTGGGTTCCGTTCAGTCGGACGTGACTCAGCTGGGTGCCGAGCTGAGCGGTGATACGCGTGAGCAAGTCGACGGTGGTGTCGAACTGCGCGGCGGTGTCGACTGCGCTGTCGAACGGCGGGGGCGGGGGCTGGGACTCACGAAGGTGTTCCGGCTCCGTCATGCATCGATGGTGGCGGGCGCAGGTTGCGGGGTTGTTGCGTGAGGGTGACGGGTCTTTGCGCGGGGCTCACGGCGGGGGTGGGGGGCGGTGCGGGGTGGGCGCGTCCGGGGCCGCGGGCCTGTTCCCCTACCCGCCCCTTCCCGAACCGGGGCAGGCCCCGGACCCCGTACCGCGCACCGCGCGGGTGGGCCGGGCCCCGCCCGGGCCCGGTACCGCGCTCCGCGCGGCGGCCTCAATCTCCCCCTACGGCCTGGCGGCCGTGGGTGGGGGCACCTCCCACGGCACCAGGCGTAGGGGGAGTCCCCCAGGCCGGGCTGGAAGTCCCGCTGCGCGGCAACCCAGCCCGAGCTGGGCACGCCTGACCTCGCTGCGCGAAGCAGGAGCTCCCACAGGGGCAACTCCAGCCCCGCCTGGAGGTCCCTCCCACGGCCGCCAGGCCGTAGGGGGAGATCGAGGCGCCGGGCTCGGGGGCGGAGCCCCGAGAAGACCGGCCACTCCAGCCCCGCCGGCGTTTGAGGCGCGGGGCTCGGGGCGGAGCCACGACAAGACCGACCAGCCCAGCCCCGCCGGCGATTGAAGCGCCGGACCCGGGGCACCGCCCCCACAAGACCGGCACGCTCCCAGCTCGCGGGCGTTTGGGCGCGGGAGCCTGCGGCCCGACCACTCCAGCCCCGCCGGCGATTGAGGCGCGGGGCCCGGGGGCGGAGCCACGACAAGACCGGCCAACCCATCCCCGCCGGCGATTGAAGCGCGGGGCTCGGGGCGGAGCCACGACAAGACCGGCCAACCCAGCTCCGCCGGCGATTGAAGCGCCGGACCCGGGGCACCGCCCCCACGAGCCGGCACGCGCCCCGCGGGACCGGCAACGTCACCCCGCCAGCCACACCCGGAGCGCGCCCACCTCCTCGCAGCCGTGCCGGACCGCCGACGTGAGGTCGGCGCCGTGCTCGTAGCCGACGGCCGGGAGGTCCGGCCACAGGCGGGAGACGGACGACACGCAGCCCGCCCACGCCCCGTCCGTGTCGCCGGACGTCGTGAAGACGTTGGAGAGGCCGGCCGCTCCGCCGCCCACGTTCACCACCGCGCCCGCGACCACGCGGCCGTCGTCGGCGCTCCGGCCGGCGAGGAAGGTGACGGCCGGGTCGGCGAGGAGTTGCGGGCGGAAGAGTGCCGACAGGCTCTCGTCCGCGTCCCAGGCCGTCGCCCATTCGGCCAGTTCCGCGGGGGTGGTGAGCGGCGCCCATGCCACTCCCGGCGGCGGGGCCGGCGCGGGGGTGCCGGCCGGCCGGTGGAGCCAGCGGGCCTCGAAGAGGACGTCGAAGCCCGCCCCGGACAGGTCCAGCGACGCGAAGCTGTCCTTGACCGAGCAGCCCCCGCCCGCGGTGTCGATCGCGGCGAGCACGTCGTCCGCCGTCGCGTCCTCGCTCAGTGTGACCGCGTCGGGGTAGAGGAGCGGGGTGCGGCGCGGGTTGGTCCAGGCCCGGGGGCCGAAGTCGCCGGGGAGCCCGTGCGCGCGGCACATGGCCTCGCACCATTCGGCGTTGTTGCGGGCGGCCGTGCGCGCCCTGTCGTCGATCATGAGGTGATGCTGGCCGAACGGCGCCGCTCCGGGCGAACCTTTTTCGGCCGCCGGGCGTCTGACCGTCTGTGAGAGCGACCGGGGTGACAAGAACCGCCAAGCGGCGGCGGACCGTGCAGGCGGTCATGCTCGGGTGCGTGCTCGGGCTCGCGCCCGCGACGTGGATGCACGCTGTCGCCGACAGCCGTGTCCGTACGGTCGCCGACGCCCCCGCGCGGGACGTCGCCGTCGTCTTCGGCGCCGGGCTGTGGGAGGGCCGGCCCTCCCCGTATCTGGCGCACCGGCTGGACACCGCCGCCGAGCTGTACCGGACCGGCAAGGCCAAGGTCGTGCTGGTCACCGGGGACAACAGCCGGGTGGAGTACGACGAGCCGGACGCCATGCGGACGTATCTGACCGAGCGCGGTGTGCCGGACGAGCGGATCGTCAGCGACTACGCCGGGTTCGACACCTGGGACTCCTGCGTACGGGCGAAGAAGATCTTCGGGGTGGAGCGCGCGCTGCTGGTGAGCCAGGGTTTCCACATCCGCCGGGCCGTCGCGCTGTGCCGGTCGGCGGGGGTGGAGTCGTACGGCGTCGGGGTTTCGGAGCCGCACGACGCGACCTGGTACTACGGCGGGGTGCGCGAGATGTTCGCGGCGGGAAAGGCGTCGCTGGACGCCGTCTTCCGGCCGGATCCGCGCTTCCTCGGGGCGCGCGAGCCGGGTGTCCATGACGCTCTCGCGCAGCCGGTGCGCTGACCGGGCGGCACGCGGCCCGGTGCGCTCGCATCGCGCTCCCCGGCGCGGAACAGTGAGCTCCATGAACAAAGACGTGGCAACACTCCTGTCCCGGCACACCGAGGCGCTGGGTCTCTTCACCGACCGGGTGCACGCCGTCCGCGACGACCAGTGGGACGGACCGACGCCGTGCACCGAGTGGTCGGTGCGCGATCTCGTCAACCATCTGACCGCCGAGCAGCTGTGGGTGCCGGACCTGGTGACCGACGGCGCGACGATCGAGGACGTCGGCGACGCGTACGACGGCGACGTCCTCGGCGAGCACCCCAAGCGGAGCTGGGACGCGGCCGCCCGCGCCGCCCGCAAGGCGTTCTCCGACGACGGCGCCATGGCGGGGACGGTCCAGCTGTCGTACGGGGAGACGCCGGTCACGGCCTACTGCTCGCAGATGATCAGTGACGCCGTGGTGCACGCCTGGGACCTGTCGCGTGCCATCGGCGCGGAGGAACGGCTGCCGGACGCGCTGGTGGCCTTCACGCTGGGCGAGGTCGGCCCGTACGCCGCCGAGCTGTCGAAGTCCGGGCTGTTCGCCCCGCCGATCGAGCCGCCGCCGGGCGACGACCCGCAGACCCGGCTGCTGGCGATGACCGGCCGCCGCGCCTGAGCCGTGTCCCGCGTCCCACCGGCGCCCTGGTGCTCACGGCGGCACCTCACGCCGCCGTGAGCCCTTCCCTGAGCGCGGCGTACCTCGTCTGTAATGCGCCGCGTCCGCCCTCGTAACACGAATGTTCCACGCTGGGCGGCATGCGCGACGAGACCACCCCGACCCACTGTCCCTACTGCGCCCTGCAGTGCGGTATGAATCTGCGCGGCGTCCCGCAGCCCGGCGCGGGCGCCGGGACGGCCGTCGAGGTGGTGGAGCGCCCCGACTTCCCCGTCAACCGGGGCGCCCTGTGCGGCAAGGGCCGCACGGCGCCCGCCGTTCTCTCCTCCCGGGTGCGCCTGACCGGGCCGCTCATCAGAAGCCACGCCACAGGCCGGCTCGAGCCGGCCACCTGGGAGGAGGCACTGCGTACGATCGCCGACGGGCTGCGGCGTACGCGAAAGCGGCACGGCGCCGACGCGGTGGGCGTCTTCGGCGGCGGCGGACTGACCAACGAGAAGGCGTACACCCTCGGGAAGTTCGCCCGCGTCGTGCTCGGCACCTCGCAGATCGACTACAACGGCCGTTTCTGCATGTCGTCGGCGGCGGCCGCGCACACCAAGGCGTTCGGTGTGGACCGCGGTCTGCCGTTCCCGCTGGAGGACATCCCGAAGAGCGGCTGCGTGATCCTGGTCGGTTCGAACCTGGCGGAGACCATGCCGCCGGCGCTGCGCTATCTGACCGAGCTGAAGGAGAACGGCGGGAAGCTGATCGTCGTCGACCCCCGGCGGACGAAGACGGCGGAGGTGGCCGACCTGCATCTGGCACCCCGGCCCGGCACCGATCTGGCGCTCGCCCTGGGCCTGCTGCACGAGGTGGTGGCGCAGGGGCGCACCGACGAGGAGTTCATCGCCGCCCGTACGAGCGGCTGGGCGGACGCCCGGGCCGCCGCCATGGCGCACTGGCCGGAGCTGGTCGAGCGGATCACGGGCGTGGGGGTGCCGGAGCTGCGCGAGGCGGTACGGCTGTTCTGCGACGCGCCGTCCGCGATGGTGCTCACGGCCCGCGGGCCCGAGCAGCACTCCAAGGGCACGGACACGGTCAGCGCGTGGATCAACCTGTGCCTGGCGACGGGCCGGGCGGGCCGGCCGCTCTCCGGCTACGGCTGTCTGACCGGGCAGGGCAACGGGCAGGGCGGCCGTGAGCACGGCCAGAAGGCCGACCAGCTGCCCGGCTACCGCAAGCTGGACGACCCGGCAGCGCGGGCGCATGTCGCCGAGGTGTGGGGCGTGGCCCCCGAGTCGCTGCCCGGACCGGGCCGCAGCGCCTACGAGCTGCTGGACGCGCTGGGCGGGGACGTGAAGGCGCTGCTGCTGATGGCCTCGAACCCGGTGGTGTCCGCGCCGCGCGCGGCGCACGTCGAGGAGCGGATCAGGTCGCTGGACTTCCTGGCCGTCGCGGACGTCGTCCTCTCGGAGACGGCGGCGCTCGCGGACGTGGTGCTGCCGGTGACGCAGTGGGCCGAGGAGACGGGCACGATGACCAACCTGGAGGGCCGGGTGCTGCTGCGCCGCAAGGCGGTCGACGCGCCGGCCGGGGTCCGCAGCGACCTGGAGGTGCTGGGCGCGCTGGCCGGACTGCTGGGACACGAGAAGGGCTTCCCGGCCGATCCGGAGGAGGTGTTCGAGGAGCTGCGGCGGGCGTCGGCGGGCGGCCTGGCGGACTACTCGGGCATCACCTACCGCCGGATCGTGGAGGAGGACGGCGTGTTCTGGCCCTGCCCGGCACAACCGGAGGACGAGGTCCCGCACCCGGGGACGCCGCGGCTGTTCCTCGACCGGTTCGCCACGGCCGACGGGCTGGCCCGGTTCGTTCCGGTCGGGCACCGGCCCGCCGCGGAGGAGCCCGACGCCGAGTACCCGGTGCTGCTGACGACCGGGCGGGTGGTCGCCCACTACCAGTCGGGCGCGCAGACGAGACGGGTCGACGAGCTGAACGCCGCCGCGCCCGGCCCGTTCGTCGAGCTGCATCCGCAGCTGGCGGAGCGGATCGGCGTCGCGGAGGGCGAGCCGCTCGCCGTGGTGTCCCGGCGCGGACGGGCGACCGGTCCCGCGCGGATCACCACCGGGATCAGGCCGGACACGGTCTTCATGCCGTTCCACTGGCCGGGCGAGGGCCGGGTCAACACGGTCACGAACCCGGCGCTCGACCCGACCTCCCGTATGCCCGAGTTCAAGGTGTGCGCGGTCCGGCTGGAGCCGGCGGACCCGGCTGCCGGGGCCTGACCGTTCCGCGCCAGTCGCCGCCGTCCACGGGGGTGCCGGCGGCGCGCAGCTCGCGGGCCACGCGCTCGGCGGCGACGTACACCCAGGCGGTGACGGCCGTGCCGTCGTCGAGGAGGACCGTGCGTGCCGTGCGCTCGTACAGGTTCTCCGGGCGGCCCGGCCGGCCGGTGTACTCCTCCAGCCGGTCGAGGACTCCGAGCAGCCGCCCGTAGTCCTCCGGGGCCGCCCACACCGCCTCTCCGGTGACCGTGCACGGCCCGCCGGGGTCGTCGACGGCGTACGGGAAGCCGGGGCCCCGGTAGAGCCGTGCGCTGCAGAGCAGGGCGGGCCGCTCCGTGGTGGTGCGGCCGCGCAGGAACAGGTCGTGGTTGCGCTCTCCCGGACGCAGCGTGCCGTAGACGAAGAACGGAAGCCGCTGCCGCCTGTTCATCGCGCCACGGTCTCTGCCCGTACCCAGCCTGCGTACGCCGCGTTCCCGCGCACCACGGGCATGGCGATGATCTCCGGTGTCTCGTAGTCGTGGGCCGCGGTCAGATGGGCCTCGAGGGCGTCGTAGCAGGCGGGTGTGGTCTTGAAGAGCACCTGCCACTCCTCCGCGGTCTCGATGGCGTTCTGCCAGTGGTAGACCGAGGTCACCGGCGCGGAGATCTGGGCGCAGGCCGCGAGCCGGGCCTCGACGGCGCCCTGCGCCAGTTGGTGTGCCTTCTCCGCGCTGTCGGTCGTGGTCATCACGGCGAGCAGCGGTGGCGTGGCGGGGGTCTGTTCCACGGCACGGGCTCCTTCTCGGTCGTCGGATCCTCCGCGGGCGCGCGGCCTCGCGCACAGGACGGGTGGGGCCGTGAACGCGGCCCCACCCGCCACCGTACGCACCGGGGGCCGCGCCTCGGCCGCCGCCACCGTGCACCGGCCCGCGCGGCCGGCAGCCCTTCGCGTCGGGCCGGTCTCAGCCGGCGTACGGGCGGACGGACTTGGCGGTCCTGAGCGCCTCGCCCCACCAGCCGAGCTGGTCGAGCATCGTCTTGGCGGCGGCGTCCGGGGCGGCGGGGTCGCGGTGGTTGCCCGCGTCGTCGAAGTGGGCGCCCGCGTTGTGGAAGGAGACCGTGTCGCGGACGGTCACGGCGTGCAGCTCGGCGAAGACCTGCCGCAGCTGCTCGACCGCGCGCAGCCCGCCGGAGATCCCGCCGTAGGAGACGAAGCCGACGGGCTTGGCCTGCCATTCGCCGAAGTGCCAGTCGATGAGGTTCTTGAGGGTGGCGGGGAAGGAGTGGTTGTACTCGGGGGTGATCACGACGAAGGCGTCGGCGCCGGCCAGCTTCGGGGTGACCTTGCCGAGCTCCGCGCGCACCTCGGGCGAGGGGTTGTAGGAGAGCGCGGTGGGCAGCTCGGCGTCGGCGAGGTCGACGACCTCGACCTGGAAGTCCTCGCGCGCCGCGGCACGGGAGAGGAACCAGTCGGCGACGGTGGGCCCGAAACGGCCGTCGCGGTTGCTGCCGATGACGACGGCGAGCTTCAGAGGGGACGTCTGGTCAGGCGTGTTGATGTCCATGCGGAGGAGCTTGGTACCTCAAGTTTGGTTGAGGTCAAGCGGCGTCCAGGAATTTCTCGCCGCGTACCGTACGGGCGGGGCCTCACCCGTTCGGCACGGCACGCCCGGCGACTGCTCCCGCCCTCACCTTGGCGGCCTTGACCTGCGGGTACGCGATCTGTCCAGGGCGACACGCCACTTCGGACGAGGGAATCTGAGGGCCCATCAGCAGGCGTGCCGGACGCCCGGCCTCTTATCTCAGAGGAGACGAGACACCGCACAGCGCGCTTCCGGAGGACCCCATGCGCACCACCGCCCGCCTGTTGACCGGCACCGCGATGGCGATCGCCACGATAGGACTCGGCGCCCACGGGGCGTACGCCGGAGACTTCGGCGAGCTCGAGGTGTACCCGTCCCCCGCCACCCCCGGCACGAAGGTCACCGTGAACACCACGGCCTGCGGCAAGGACGGCCACGGCGTCGGCGACGCGCGGTCGGTCGGCGCCGGCGAGTTCAAGCTGTGGCCCGGCACGCACAAGGAGACCGTCGTGGGCCACTTCACGGTCCCCGAGGACACCAGGCCGGGAACGTACGGCATCGAGGTGCGCTGCAAGAACGGCAAGGAAGCCACCGGCGACCTCGAGGTGCACCACAAGCAGCCGAGCGGGCACGTCAGAACCGGAGTCGGCGGCAGCGTGGGCCCCGACACCACCCAGATCGCGGCGGGCGCGGCGGTACTGACCGCGGCCGCTGTGGGCGGGACGCTCCTTCTGCGCCGCCGGGCGAGCGGCGCGCAGAGAGGCTGACGGACCGGTAGACCAACCGGGACCCCGTGCCGCCGGATCCCCCGCTCCCGTCAGGCCTCGAGCCGACGGGGGCGGGGCGACTTCTCACGCCGGGCGGCATTTCGCCCGTGTGCACGACGCGACCTTCGACGCGACCTTGGAGGACCGATGACCGCCCAGGACACCGTCCGACGCAGGAGCAAGGGGTGGGGCCTGGCCGTCGCCGTCTTCGTCGGGCTGTGGCTGGTCCAGAACGGCGCCCGTGACGTCACCCCGCCGGTCCCGTCCGCCGCCCAGGCCTTCGCGGCCGGCCCCGACCAGCACACCGACGCGGCGGCCGACCCGCTGCCGCCCTCGGAACCGGTCCGGCTGCGCATCCCCCGGATCGGCGTCGACGCCCCCGTCACGGGCCTCGGCCTGGACGCCGAGGGCAGCCTCGAGGTCCCACCGGCCGCCGACCGCAACCTCGCCGGCTGGTACGAGGACGGCACCACCCCGGGCGCCGAGGGCACCGCGATCGTGGCCGGCCACGTCGACAACGCGCAGGGACCGTCCGTCTTCTACAGCCTCGGCGCCCTGAAGAAGGGCCACCGGATCGAGGTGCTCCGAGCGGACGGCAGAACCGCCGTCTTCACCATCGACGCGATCGAGGTCTACGAGGCCGACGCCTTCCCCGACCAGAAGGTGTACGGCGCTGGCGACCGGGCCGAACTGCGCGTGATCACCTGCGGCGGCGGCTTCTCGGACGAAACCGGCTATCAGGGGAACGTCGTGGCGTACGCGCACCTGATCGGGGTGCGGCACGACGGTGCGGACTGAGACCATAGCCATGGATACAGTGTCCATGTACTGTATCGGCATGAGCACAGCACCCGAGGGCCCCACGCCCGGCTACCTGGTCTGGCGTCTTTCGACGAAGTGGCGCGTCGCGGTCGACCGCGCGCTCGCTCCCCTGGGGCTGACTCACGCGCAGTACACCGTGATCGCCTCCCTGCACGGCATACGGCAGTCGGGGCACCGGCCCAGCCAGCGGCAACTCGCCGACCACACGGGCCTCGAACCGCTCTACATCTCGAAGCTGGCCCGCGCGCTGGAGTCGTCGGGACTCGTGCGGCGCACGCCCGACCCCGCCGACACCCGGGCCGTGCAGCTCTCGCTCACCCCTGCCGGAGAGGAGAAGGCACGCCGCGCCGTCACCGAGGTCCACACGCTGCTCGACCGGCTGCTCGACCCGCTGGGCGGGCTCGAGGCACCGCGCACCCGGGCGCTGACGCGTGAGCTGCGCCTGCTGCTCGAAACACCTCTCGACGCGCCGCCCGACACCTACGAGGACACGTCCACGCCACCCGAGGAGTAACCATGTCGTCCACCACGCCGATCCTGCTCGACAGCCGGCTCATCGGGCGGGCCCACCACGCGGCCCGCGCCCTGCTCGACCGTGAACTGAGCCGCACCGGAACCACCTTCCACCAGTCGATGGCGCTGAACGCGGTCGCCGCCGAGGGCGGCACCGCCGAGACGGACCGCATCGTCGAGCTGCTGACCTCCACCCTGAAGATCGACGGGGCCGTGGCCCGGGACACCGTGGCGGAGCTGCTCGCCACCGAGCTGCTCGAACCGCTGGAGCCGCTGCGGGAACCGAGCCCGCGGGTGGCGCTGACCGAGACCGGCCGCGCCGAACAGACCCGGCTGGCCGCTTTCGCCACGGAGTTCGGCCCGCGGGTGTACGGAGGGATCCCGGCCGAGGACCTGGCCGTCGCGGGCCGGGTGCTGACCGAGGTCATCGCACGGGCGGACGCCGCGTACGTCGAGACCGCCGACCGGTACTGAGGGCCGTCACGTATTGAGGACCGTCACGCCGTCCACTGGTCGAAGCCGAGCTTCGCGACGAGCGAGAAGACGACGACGAGCAGCACGCCGCGAACGAACTCGCTGCCCTTCCGCAGTGCCATGCGTGCCCCGAACATCGCGCCGACCAGATTGAACACGGCCATCAGCGCGCCCAGCTGCCACAGCACGGTGCCCTGGTACCCGAACATCGCGAGGGCGCCGGCGTTGGTGCACACGTTCACGATCTTGGCGGTGGCGGAGGCCGTCACCAGGTCCAGATGGAGCACCGCGGTGAGCGCCAGCACCAGGAACGTGCCGGTGCCCGGCCCGAACAGCCCGTCGTAGAAGCCGATGCCGCCGCCGACGAGCACGATCGCGAGGACGGTACGGGTCCGGGTGACACGGCGCCTGTCGGCGTCCGCGGCGGGGGCCGTGCCGAACGAGGGGCGCAGCATCACGAACCCGGCGACGCCGAGCAGTACGACCATGATCACCGGGCGCAGCATCTCGCTGCTGATGCCCGCGGCGAAGAAGGCGCCGCCCATCGAGCCGGCGAGTGCGGCGAGCCCGATGCGGACGGCGGTCTTCACCTGCACCGGGGCCTTGCGTACGTAGGTGATCGCGGCGCCCGACGTGCCGACGATGGCGACCGCCTTGTTCGTACCGAGGATGTGGGCTGCCGGGACCTGCGGCAGCCCGAGCAGCAGCGCGGGGAGCAACAGCAGCCCGCCGCCGCCGACGACGGCGTCGATCCAGCCGGCCGCGGCGGCGGCGAGGCAGAGGAAGAGGAGGGTGGTGAGGGATATGTCGGGCACGGCGTGAGCCTATGGAGGGGGTGCGTGTGCCGTCCAACGATCGCGGAAGTCTTGAGGCTGACCTGAGGTTGGCCGGGCGTGGGCGCCGCTGCGCGGAGCCTGTCCCCTCCCCGCCCCGTCCCGAACCGGGCTCCGCCCGGACCCGTCCGGAGGCTCCGCCCTCGTGCCGCCGCGCCTCAATCGCCGGCTGGGCTGCAGTGCAGCCCGGCCGGGGGGACTCCGCTACGCCTGGCTGCCGTGGGAGGCGCCCCCGCCCACGGCCGCCAGGCCGTAGGGGGAGATTGATGCCACCGCGCGAAGCGCGGTGCCGGGGCCCGGGAGCGGAGCCTGGGACAGGGCCCGGGGGCGAAGCCCCAAACCGGGGTCCGGGGGCGCAGCCCCTGGTTTCGGGAAGGGGCGGGGAGGGGGACAGCCCGCCGCAGGCGCCACGCACCCCCACGGGATACCGCCGCCTCACACCCCCCGCCCCCCGCCGCTGAGCGCAAGGTTCCCCGTGGGAAACAGAAGGGGACCTGACGGGTAACACCCGCGACGCACGCTGCATGCATGACTTCGGAGATCGTGGTGATCGGCGGCGGGACGGCGGGCGTGCGGCTGGCGCGTCAGCTCGGCGCGGGTGCTCGCCTCACGGTCCTCGGCGAGGAGACGCACGCGCCGTACAACCGGGTGCTGCTCGCGGAGGTGCTCGCGGGCCGGTACGGGCCGGAAGTGATCGCGCTGCCGGACGTTCCGGTGCGGCGCGGGGTGCGGGCGACGTCGGTCGACCGCGAGCGGCGGGTCGTGCACTGCGCGGACGGCACGGCCGTCGGCTACGACCGCCTCGTGCTCGCGACCGGCTCGAACCCGGTGCTGCCGCCGCTCCGCGGCATCGGCCCGGGGCTCCCGGACGGCGTCCACCCCTTCCGCACCCTTGACGACTGCGCGGCCCTGTCCGACGCCGTCCGACCGGGCACGCGGGTGGTGGTGGTCGGCGGCGGGCTGCTCGGTGTGTCGGCGGCCCGTGCGCTGGCGGTCCGCGGCGCGAAGGTGCTGCTGGCCCAGCAGGGCGAGCACCTCATGGAGCGGCAGCTCGACGTGTCCGCGTCGGGCCTGCTCCGGGCGCATCTGGAGCTGCTCGGCGTCGAGGTGCACACCGAGTGCCGGGTGCGCGGGCTGCGGACCACCCCCGAGGGGGCGGTCGGCGCGGTGGTCCTCGCGGACGGCTTCGCGCTGGACGCGGAGATCGTGGTGCTGGCCTGCGGCGTACGGCCCCGGGTGGGTCTCGCGGTCGACGCGGGGCTCGAGGTGCGGCGGGGGGTCGTCGTCGACGACGAACTGCGCACCTCCGACCCGTACATCCACGCCATCGGCGACTGCGCCGAGCACGACGGCGTCGTGCAGGGTCTGGCCGGCCCGGCGCTGGAGCAGGCGGACGTCCTCGCGTCCGTGCTCAGCGGCCGGGGCGGCCGCTACTCCGGCACCCGCGCGCTGACCCGGCTCACCCTGGCGTCCGCGACGAGCCCCCTCGACCTGGCCGCGTTCGGCGACCCGACCCCCCGACCGGGGGACGACGTCGTCCAGCTCGCCGACGCCACCCGGGGCGCGTACCGCAAGGTCGTCGTCCGCGGGGACCGGCTCGTCGGCGGCGTACTGCTCGGGGATCTCGCGTCCGTCGGCGCGCTCGCCCGGGCCTGGGAGGGCGACGAGGCCCTGCCGGACTCCCTCCCCCTGCTCCACCTGCTCACCAATGATGGAGGCCTCTGACATGGCTGCGATGTCCCCTTCCGCGACCACTCCCACGATCGTGGTCGTCGGCCACGGAATGGTCGGCCAGCGTTTCCTCGAGGCCCTGGCCGAGCGTGGCGTCACCGAGCGGGCACGGGTCGTCGTGCTGTGCGAGGAGCCACGCCCCGCCTACGACCGGGTGCGGCTGACCTCGTACTTCTCCGGGAACACGCCCGACGACCTGTCGATGGTCGAGGACGGTTTCATGGAGCGGCACGGTATCGAGCTGCACCTGGACGACCCGGCGGAGCGCATCGACACCGCCGCGCGCACGGTCACCTCGCGCGCCGGCCGGACCCTCTCGTACGACACGCTGGTGCTGGCGACGGGCTCGTACCCGTTCGTGCCGCCGGTGCCCGGCAAGGACGCCGAGGGCTGCTTCGTCTACCGGACCATCGAGGACCTGCTCAAGATCGAGGAGTACGCGAAGACGGCCCGTGTGGGCGCGGTCGTCGGCGGCGGGCTGCTGGGCCTGGAGGCGGCGGGTGCGCTGAAGGGGCTGGGCCTCGAGACGCACATCGTGGAGTTCGCGCCGCGGCTGATGCCCGTGCAGGTCGACGAGGGCGGCGGCGCGGCGCTGCTGCGCACCATCGAGGGCATGGGGCTCTCCGTCCACACCGGCGTCGGCACCCAGGAGGTCACCGCCGACGAGGGCGGCGCCGTCAACGGCATGGCGCTGTCCGACGGTTCGACGCTCGCGACGGACCTGGTGGTCTTCTCCGCGGGCGTACGGCCCCGGGACCAGCTCGCCCGGGACGCGGGCCTCGCCGTCGGCGAGCGCGGCGGCATCGTCGTGGACGAGCAGTGCCGCACGTCGGACCCGGCGGTCTTCGCGATCGGGGAGTGCGCGCTCGCGTCGGACGGCCGGGTGTACGGACTGGTGGCGCCCGGCTACGAGATGGCGGAGGCGGCGGCCGCGGCCCTGGACGGCCAGGAGCAGACCTTCACCGGCGCGGACACCTCCACCAAGCTGAAGCTCCTGGGCGTGGACGTGGCCTCGTTCGGCGACGCGCACGGCGCGGCCGACGGCTGCCTCGACGTCGTGTACTCCGACTCCCGCGCCGGCGTCTACAAGAAACTGGTCGTCGGCCCCGAGGGCGAACTGCTGGGCGGCATCCTCGTCGGTGACGCCGAGTCGTACGGCACGCTGCGGGCCTTCACCGGCTCGGTGCCGCCGATGGCCCCCGAGCAGCTGGTGCTGCCGGCCGGCGCCGGTGCACCGGTCGCGCTCGGCCCCTCGGCACTGCCCGACGAGGCGGTCGTCTGCTCCTGCCACAACGTCACCAAGGGCACCATCCGCGGCGCGGTCACCGAGCACTCGTGCACGACGGTCCCCGAGGTCAAGAAGTGCACCAAGGCCGGTACCGGCTGCGGCAGCTGCGTCAAGGTGCTCGGCCAGCTCGTCAACGCCGAGCTGGAGGCGTCGGGCGTCGAGGTCGACAAGGGCCTGTGCGGCTGCTTCGGGCAGACCCGCCAGGAGCTGTACGAGATCGTGCGCGCCCTGCGCATCACGTCGTACCAGCAGCTGCTGGACGCGCACGGCCGGGAGACGGCTCGCGGCAAGGACGGCTGCGAGATCTGCAAGCCGGCCGTCGGATCCATCATCGCCTCGCTCGCCCCGACGATCGGCGCCTCCGGCTATGTGCTGGACGGCGAGCAGGCCGCCCTGCAGGACACCAACGACCACTTCCTCGCCAACATGCAGAAGAACGGGTCGTACTCGATCGTGCCGCGCATCCCCGGCGGTGAGATCACTCCGGAGAAGCTGATCGTCATCGGCGAGGTGGCCCGCGACTTCGGTCTCTACACGAAGATCACCGGTGGTCAGCGGATCGACATGTTCGGCGCCCGCGTCGACCAGCTCCCGCAGATCTGGGCACGCCTGGTGGACGCCGGCTTCGAGTCCGGGCACGCGTACGGAAAGGCGCTGCGCACGGTCAAGTCCTGTGTGGGCCAGACCTGGTGCCGCTACGGCGTGCAGGACTCGGTCCGCATGGCGATCGACCTGGAGCTGCGCTACCGGGGCCTGCGCGCGCCGCACAAGTTCAAGTCGGGGGTCTCCGGCTGCCAGCGCGAGTGCGCGGAGGCCCAGTCCAAGGACTTCGGCGTGATCGCGACGGCGAACGGCTGGAACCTGTACGTCGGCGGCAACGGCGGCGCGACGCCGCGCCACGCTGACCTGCTGGCCCAGGACCTTTCCGACACCGAACTGGTGCGGCTCATCGACCGGTTCCTGATGTTCTACATCCGCACCGCCGACCGGCTGGAGCGGACGTCGACCTGGCTGGACCGCATCGAGGGCGGTCTCGAGCACGTGCGGGACGTGGTCGTGAACGACTCGCTCGGCATCTGCGCGGAGCTGGAGTCGATGATGGACGACCATGTCGCGGGCTACCGCGACGAGTGGGCCGAGACGCTGAACGACCCGGAGCGGCTGATGCGGTTCCAGTCCTTCGTCAACGCGCCCGACGTCCCGGACCCGACGGTGAAGTTCGTGCCGGAGCGCGACCAGGTCAAGCCCGACCTGCCCCTGCTGACCATCCGATCGTTCGACCAGACCCTGGAAGGTGCCGCCCGATGACCGCGACGACCCTCGCCCCCGCCACGACGGACGTCCAGATCCAGCTCAGGCTGGGTGAGGACTGGGCGGCGCTGTGCCCGCTGTCCCGGCTGACGCCGGGCCGGGGCGTGGCGGCCCTGCTGCCGGACGGCCGTCAGGTCGCCGTCTTCCTCGACCGTGAGGGCCGGCCCTACGCCATCGACAACCGTGACCCGTTCAGCGGCGCGCAGGTGCTGTCGCGCGGACTGGTCGGCTCTGTGGCCGGCCGGCCGTTCGTCGCCTCGCCGCTGCTGAAGCAGCGCTTCGACCTGGGGACCGGGCGCTGCCTGGACGACGACTCGGTGTCGGTGACGGCGTACGAGGTACGGGTCGGCTGAGCGGCGGCCATCGGCTCCGCTCATGCGCCGTCTGTCACTGCCCTGACGCGGGCGCATGAGCGGGCAAGCTCCGCAGAGCGCGTCGCGAGAGCCAAGCACGTGCTCCCTGAACCTGCTTCAGGATCCCGGGCTGGCTCTTCGCGCAGGAGAACGGCACATCACCGGGTGCCGGGCCACGTGGCCCGGCACCCGTCACGCGTCGCCCTCGGCCATCGCCCGCTGCATGGCCTCGACGTCCATCCACATGACCTCCCACAGGTGGTTGTCGGGGTCCTGGAAGGAACGGCCGTACATGAACCCGTAGTCCTGCGGGTCGTTGGAGGGCGATCCGCCGGCGGCGAGCGCGCCGTCCACCAGCTCGTCGACCTTCTCGCGGCTGTCCGCGCTCAGGCAGAGGATGGCCTCGGTGCTGGTCGCCGCGTCGGCGATGTCCTTCTTGGTGAAGTCCTTGAAGCGGGCCTCCGTCAGCAGCATCGCGTAGATCGTGTCACTGAAGACCAGACAGGCCGCGTTCTCGTCGGTGAACTGCGGGTTGAAGGAGTAACCCAGCTTGCTCCAGAAGGCCTTGCTGGTCTCCAGGTCCTTGACGGGCAGGTTGACGAAGATCATCTGAGCCATGACGGTCTCTCTCCTGTGGGGCCCGCGGTGTGCGCGGTGCCGGTGTGCGCGGTGCCGGTGTGCGCGGTGCCGGTGTGCGCGGTGCTTTCGAAGGGGTAGACGGGCGGCCCGCGGCGGACTCATCGGTGTCCGCGGAGAATTCTTCGGACGACTTCCCGGGGTCACCCTCCGTTGAAGTCTGCGCCACCCACCGCTTCTATGGTCCGGGAGCGCGCGACCCCGCGGCACCGACCGGCGCCGCGGGGCGGTCATCCCACCCTGGAGTGACAAGTGGAACGTCGCAGCTTCCTTCGCGGAGCGGTCGTCGGCACCTCGGCCACCGCCTTCGGCTTCACCCTGTGGCAGGGCGCCGCCTCCGCGGCCCCGGCCCAGCCCGGCTCCGGCCCCTACGGGGCGCTCCGTCCGGCGGACTCGAACGGAATCCAGCTGCCGGCCGGCTTCACCAGCCGGGTGATCGCCCGGTCGGGCCAGAAGGTCGGCTCCACCTCGTACACCTGGCACAAGGCTCCTGATGGCGGCGCCTGCTTCGCCGACGGCGGCGGCTGGGTCTACGTCTCCAACTCGGAGATCTCCTCCACCGGCGGCGCGAGCGCCGTGAAGTTCTCCTCGGCCGGCGCCATCACCGGCGCCTACCGCATCCTGTCCAACACCAACCGCAACTGCGCGGGCGGCGCCACCCCGTGGAACACCTGGCTCTCCTGCGAGGAGGTCAGCACCGGCTACGTCTACGAGACGGACCCGTGGGGCGTCAACGCCGCCGTACGCCGGCCCGCCATGGGGCGGTTCAACCACGAGGCCGCCGCGGCCGACCCGGTGCGCAAGGTGATCTACCTGACCGAGGACGCGTCGGACGGCTGCCTCTACCGGTTCGTCCCCGCCACGTGGGGCAATCTGTCCTCCGGCACCCTTCAGGTGCTCAAGGCCGGCCCGGCCACCTCCGGTTCCTTCACGTGGGCGACCGTGCCGGACCCGGACGGTTCCCCGACCCCCACCCGAGACCAGGTGTCCGGCGCCAGGCTGTTCAACGGCGGCGAGGGCTGCCACTACGCCGACGACAAGGTCTGGTTCACCACCAAGGGCGACAACCGGCTCTGGCAGCTGAACCTGCTGAGCAACACGTACGAACTGGCCTACGACGACTCGTTGGTCGTCGGCGGCTCCGCGCCGCTCACCGGCGTGGACAACGTGACGGGCGCCGCCTCGGGGGACCTGTTCGTGGCGGAGGACGGCGGCAACATGGAGATCTGCGTGATCACGCCGGACGACGTCGTCGCGCCGTTCCTGCGCGTCACCGGCCAGTCGTCGTCGGAGATCTGCGGACCGGCCTTCTCCCCCGACGGCAGCCGGCTGTACTTCTCCAGCCAGCGCGGAACCAGCGGCAGTTCGTCGGGCGGCATCACCTACGAAGTGAGCGGTCCGTTCCGCGCATAGCGAGCTCGGGCTCCGCGGTGGCGCCGCCGCGCAGCAGGGCGGCGCCCAGCGGGGTGAGGGAGTGCAGCACCGCGTTGCCGTGGCGCAGGGTCACCACCAGGCCCGCCTCACGGAGTACGGCGGCGTGCTGGCTCGCGGAGGCCAGGGACACCCCTGCCCTGCGGGCCAGTTCGCTGGTCGTGCAGCCGCCGCGGATGGCCTGGAGCACCGCGGAGCGCGTATGGCCGACGAGACGGCCCAGTGAGACGCCCCCGGCGTCGCCGGCGGACTGCTCGCTGGTGTGCGAGACCGGGTAGACCAGCACCGGCGGCAGGGACGTGTCGCGGTAGACCACCGGGGTCCCGCGGCAGAAGAACGACGGCTGGAGCAGCAGGCCGCGCCCGTCCAGGTGCAGTTCGCGGTCGACGGGATAGTCGGCCTCCAGGACCGGTGCCCGCCAGCGCAGCACCGGCGGCAGGGAGGCGAGCAGCTCCCCGGCGCCGCCGTCGAGCAGCGCCCGGCCGCGCACGACGCGGTCCGCCTCCACCCGGCCCTGGATCTGGGCCCAGTACGGCTCGACGGCCGCGCGGTAGTACGCGCGCAGGACCTCCACGAGCCGGGCCACCGACTCGCCCCTGCCCTCGGCGAGGGAGAGCAGCCGGCCCGGCAGCGAGCGCAGGGGCGAGCGGTGGGCGGCGGCGAGGGCGACTTCCGCGTGCAGTCGGGACGGGGGCGTCGCCCGCAGCGCCTCGAGGCCCGCGTCAAGGCCCTCCGAAGACTCCGGCGGCGTGAGAAAGTCCGGGAAATATCCGCGCTGGGGCACGAGCGCGGAGAGCAGTCGTGTTTCACTTTTCAACCGCGTTCGCGCCTGGGCACGCCATTCACCGAAGAGGAGTGCGCCCCTTCGGTCGCGCAATCGGTGAAAACTGAGAATGGATTCCCACAACGCGTCCGGCCTGGCCGCCATCCTCACCCGCGCCAGGTCGTCCGCGTTGAAATGAATACGAAGCACCGAACCCCCACTGTTGCACCCGCCATCGCCCCCATCACTGAGTATGCATGCCATCACAGGTTGTTACCACGGTGTTTCAGCCACAGTTGAAACGCCTCGCGGCCCATGGGGGCCAACCGAAAAGCTGTACGACGTCGGGCATGAAACCTACTTCACCGAAGTGACGCAGCGAGGACCGTGGGGGGCTTTGCGCGTCCGGCGGCGGTGACGAAGGTTGCGGCTCCGTGTCCGGCACGGGAAATGGAGCGCGGTCGGCGGGTGGGGATCCGCAGGCCGCGCTCCTGTCCGTTGCACGGGCCCGGCGGACGGCAGAAATTCGACCATTGTTAAGAAGCCGGAAGCTAAATTGCTCCGTAATTCAACTGACTCAGGATTCAAGAGGAACCTTCTGAAACTCCCGCCGGGCCGGCTGGGCCGGCACCACGTAGCCGGCAGCCGGCCACCGCACGAGGGGCCCAGGACATGCGGAAGGGGCGGGCGCCCCGCACAGGCGCCCGCCCCTTCTCTGGTGAGCCGGAACCGCCACCGGGCAGCCGGTGAGGGTCGAGGTACCGGGCTCCGGGTTTTCGTGCCCCGGGCCCGGTGGCGGTTCCGGGGTCCGTTGGTCCTAGCGGGAGTCGCTGCCGGCCGACTGGGCCGCCGCGCGGCCCGCCTCGAGCCGCGCCACCGGGATGCGGAACGGCGAGCAGGAGACGTAGTCCAGGCCCACCTCGTGGAAGAAGTGCACCGACTCCGGGTCACCGCCGTGCTCGCCGCAGACGCCGAGCTTGAGGTCGGGCCGGGTGGCCCGGCCGGCCTCGACCGCGCTGCGGACCAGGGCGCCGACGCCGTCCTTGTCGATGGTCTCGAAGGGCGAGACCCCGAAGATGCCCTTCTCCAGGTACGCGGTGAAGAAGCTGGCCTCCACGTCGTCGCGGGAGAAGCCCCACACGGTCTGGGTCAGGTCGTTGGTGCCGAAGGAGAAGAACTCGGCGGCCTCCGCGATCTGACCGGCGGTCAGCGCGGCACGCGGCAGCTCGATCATCGTGCCCAGCGCCAGCTCCAGCTCGATCCCGGTCCGCTGCTGCACCTCCGCGATGACCTGCTCGGCCTCGTCGCGGACGATTTCCAGTTCCTGGACGGTGCCGACCAGCGGGATCATGATCTCGGCGCGCGGGTCGCCCTTGGCCTCGACGCGCTGCGCGGCGGCCTCGGCGATCGCCCGTACCTGCATGGTGAACAGGCCGGGGATGACGAGCCCGAGGCGTACGCCGCGCAGGCCCAGCATCGGGTTCTGCTCGTGCAGCCGGTGCACGGCCTGGAGCAGGCGCAGGTCGTTCTCGTTGTGGTCCTTGCGGGCCTCCGCGAGGGCGACGCGCACCGAGAGCTCGGTGATGTCGGGCAGGAACTCGTGCAGCGGCGGGTCGAGCAGACGTACCGTCACCGGCAGTCCGTCCATCGCCTCGAACAGCTCGACGAAGTCCTGCTTCTGCTGCGGGAGCAGCGCCTTCAGGGCGTCCTCGCGCTCGTCGTCGGTGTCGGCGAGGATCAGCTTCTCGACCATCTCGCGGCGCTCACCGAGGAACATGTGCTCGGTCCGGCACAGGCCGATGCCCTGAGCGCCGAAGCGGCGGGCGCGCAGCGCGTCCTCGGCGTTGTCGGCGTTGGCCCGTACGCGCAGCCGGCGTACGCGGTCCGCGTAGGCCATGATCCGGTGGACGGCCTGGACGAGCTCGTCGGCGTCGTCGGCGCCCGCGTGCATCCGGCCCTCGAAGTACTCGACGACCGGCGACGGCACGACGGGGACCTCACCGAGGTACACCTTGCCGGTGGAGCCGTCGATGGAGACGACGTCGCCCTCCTCGATGACGGTGCCGTTCACCGTCAGCCGGCGGCGCTTGGTGTCGACCTCGAGCTCCTCGGCGCCGCAGACACAGGTCTTGCCCATGCCGCGGGCGACGACGGCGGCGTGCGAGGTCTTGCCGCCGCGGGAGGTCAGGATGCCCTCGGCGGCGATCATGCCGTCCAGGTCGTCCGGGTTGGTCTCGCGGCGGATCAGGATGACCTTCTCGCCGGAGCGCGACCACTTGACCGCGGTGTAGGAGTCGAAGACGGCCTTGCCGACGGCCGCGCCCGGGGAGGCGGCGATACCGCGTCCGAGCAGCTCGGTCTTCGCCTTCTCGTCGAAGCGCGGGAACATCAGCTGCGCGAGCTGGGCGCCGTTGACGCGCTGGAGCGCCTCGGCCTCGTCGATCAGGCCCTGGTCGACGAGCTGGGTGGCGATGCGGAAGGCGGCGCCGGCGGTGCGCTTGCCGACACGGGTCTGCAGCATCCACAGCTGGCCGCGCTCGATGGTGAACTCGATGTCGCAGAGATCCTTGTAGTGGTTCTCCAGCGTCTCCATGATCTGCATCAGCTGGTCGTACGACTTCTTGTCGATGGACTCGAGGTCGGCCAGCGGCACGGTGTTGCGGATACCGGCGACGACGTCCTCGCCCTGCGCGTTCTGCAGGTAGTCGCCGTAGACGCCCTGGTGGCCGGAGGCGGGGTCGCGGGTGAAGGCGACACCGGTGCCGGAGTCGGGGCCGAGGTTGCCGAAGACCATGGAGCAGATGTTGACGGCCGTGCCGAGGTCGCCGGGGATGCGCTCCTGGCGGCGGTAGAGCTTGGCGCGGTCGGTGTTCCAGGACTCGAAGACCGAGCAGATGGCGAGGTCCATCTGCTCGCGCGGGTCCTGGGGGAAGTCGCGCCCGGCCTCGGACTTGACGATCTTCTTGAACTGCTTGACGAGCTTCTTGAGGTCGGCGGCGTCGAGGTCGGTGTCGACGGTGACCTTCTTGGCGGCCTTGGCCTCCTCGAGTGCCTCCTCGAAGAGCTCGCCGTCCACGCCCAGCACGGTCTTGCCGAACATCTGGATGAGACGGCGGTAGGAGTCCCACGCGAAGCGCTCGTCGCCGGCCTGCTGGGCGAGACCCGCGACCGAGGCGTCGGAGAGGCCGATGTTGAGGACGGTGTCCATCATGCCCGGCATCGAGAACTTGGCGCCCGAACGCACCGAGACCAGCAGCGGGTTGTCGGCCTGGCCGAGCTTCTTGCCCATCGTCGTCTCGAGGGCGTCGAGGTGCGCACTCACCTCGTCGCGCAGCGCGGGCGGCTCTTCGCCGCTCTCGAGGTAGACCTTGCACGCCTCGGTGGTGATCGTGAACCCGGGGGGGACCGGAAGACCGAGGTTGGTCATCTCGGCGAGGTTCGCGCCCTTTCCACCGAGCAGGTCCTTGAGCTCTTTGTTGCCCTCGGTGAAGTCGTAGACGAACTTCTGATCTTTGTTTTCCGACACGGGTCTCGACTCCTCGAGGACTCGGTGGCTGCCCTGACGGCGAGGAACATACCCAGATCGAAGGCATCTCGGTACGTCCACTTGCGCGTCATACGGCCTTAACCACTCGTCCGCCAGCAGATCGAAAGTCCCGGGGGATGCCGGGGGTGCTCAGGGTTTGTTCAACTCTTGAACTGATGATCACGCGACGTTGCGATCACGAGCGCTGTACACACACAGCGCCACAAGACGCTCCATGAAGCGAACCCCAAAAGGGTGGCACTCAGTGCCACCCTTTGGAAAGTGCAGCCGCTCCGTTTTCGCTCATCTGAGCGCACCCCCTATCAGGGGTGGCGAGGATCACGCCGCCGGAGGCCACGGAATTCCATCATCCGGACCGGTCGGCGACCTCCGTAACGCGCCGGGACACACCGGCTGAGGAGGCCGAGATCCGCGTCCTCCGGGCTCCGGCCGGCGCTTCCCCGGCGAGTCGACTGCGGCAGCAGCGAGGCGGCACGGGCCCCGCGCGACCTGCGGCCTCCGCCGGCCTGGTGCCGTGCGGGGAGTCCTCGACCGCCAAGCAGGTGTGCGGCGGCCCCGACCCGGTCCGCGGCCGCCCGGTAGGGCGGGGTGCGGCGTCGTCCGTACGGTGTCGTGGGCCGACGGCGTGAAGGAGAACGGCACTTCGCCCGGCGCTCCGGTGATCACCGTGTCGACGACGATCCGAGGCGAGGCGCCGACCAGGGCGAACGGCACCCTCTGACGCTCCGGTTCGGCCGGCAGCCGACGGGCGCCGGGACGCAGCGGGGCCCTGACCCGGACCTTCCGTGGAAGAGGTCACCGAGCGCGGCGCTCACCTCGCCCGCCCGGGAGGCATCGGGAGGCATGAGAGCCGCTGACCCGCATCAGATGAGCGGCTGTGTCCTCCACCGTCCGACCGGCCGACCACCCGCGGCGCGTCCGCGTCGGACAGCCGGTGGCGGACAGCCGGTGGCGGATGGCGGGTGACGGGTGACGGGTGGCCGAGCGTGGCCGGGACCTCCTTGGTCGCCCGACCATGTCCCAGGGCCGCCCTGTCGAATGGACCGACGACCGCTACGCGGCGGGCAGCGTCGACGCTCAGCCGCCGGACGTGTCGAGCTCGGCCTCCGCGCCGATGCCCGCGCAGTCGTACGGGTCCTTCAGCCAACCGTCCGGAAGGACGACCCGGTTGTTGCCGGAGGTCCGCCCGCGCGGACCGTCCGCGCCCGTCGGCCACGGCTGATCCAGATCGAGCGCGTTCAACTGAGCGCCGAGCTCGTCCAGCGACGAGGTGACCGCCAGCTTCTTGCGCATCTCCGAGCCGACGGCGAAGCCCTTCAGGTACCAGGCCACGTGCTTGCGGAAGTCGATCACGCCGCGGGACTCGTCGCCGATCCACTCCCCCAGCAGCGTCGCGTGCCGCAGCATCACCTCCGCGACCTCGCGCAGCGTCGGCCGAGCGTAGCCGTCCGGGCGGCCCTCGAAGGCCGCCACCAGGTCGCCGAAGAGCCACGGCCGGCCCAGGCAGCCGCGCCCCACGACCACGCCGTCGCAGCCCGTCTCGCGCATCATCCGCACGGCGTCGTCGGCCGACCAGATGTCGCCGTTGCCCAGCACGGGGATCTCGGGGACGTGCTCCTTGAGGCGGGCGATCGCGTCCCAGTCGGCGGTGCCGCCGTAGTGCTGGGCCGCCGTGCGCCCGTGCAGGGCGATGGCCGTGACGCCCTCCTCGACGGCGATGCGGCCCGCGTCGAGGAAGGTGATGTGGTCGTCGTCGATGCCCTTGCGCATCTTCATGGTGACCGGCAGGTCGCCGGCGTTCGTCACCGCCTCGCCCAGGATCGCGCGCAGCAGCGGCCGCTTGTACGGGAGCGCCGAGCCGCCGCCCTTGCGGGTGACCTTGGGGACCGGGCAGCCGAAGTTCAGGTCGATGTGGTCGGCCAGGCCCTCGTCCACGATCATGCGCACCGCCTTGCCGACGGTGACCGGGTCCACCCCGTACAGCTGGATCGAGCGCGGCGTCTCGGTCGCGTCGAAGTGGATGAGCTGCATGGTCTTCTCGTTGCGCTCGACCAGCGCGCGCGTGGTGATCATCTCGCTGACGAACAGGCCCTTGCCGCCGGAGAACTCCCTGCACAGGGTGCGGAAGGGCGCGTTGGTGATGCCGGCCATGGGCGCGAGGACGACCGGCGGCTGCACGGCGTGCGGGCCGATCCGGAGCGTGTTCGTGGAGGCGGGGGCGAGCGTGGTCATTCGCCCATTGTCCCGCACTCGCGGGGGTGCGGGGGCGAGGGACGGACGGGCGGGACGGAGGTGCGGGCGGCGGCGCACGAGCAGGGGCCCGGACCGCGTGATGCGGTCCGGGCCCCTGCGTGCGGATCAGGCCTGGGCCTGGCTCTCCTGCTGCGCCGCCGCGCCGTCGGTCTGCGGCTCGGCCTCCGGCGCGACATCGAGGGCGCGCTCACGCATCTTGCGCACCAGCTCCTGCTTCTGGTCCTCGGACGCCTTGCGGTCGACGTCGCGGGTGAGGCCGCTCGCCTGCTGTTCGGCGCGGGACATCTTCTTGCGCTGTCCACCGACACCGAGAAGGTTGTTACGGCTCTTGGCCATGGGGTTCTCCCATCGTGGGTGAGAAGTGACTCGGGAAGCGTCTGACGGGGGCGGGAGACCGCCGCCCTCTCACTCGTAGATCTGGAAGAACGAAGACATGGCCTGACGGTACCGCGTCCGCGAGGCGGTCGGCAGCCACTTTTTCGCTGCGGCGCCCGCGGCGGGCGAGCGCACGCCGGCCGAAGACGTCTCCGCAGTCAGCCGCCTTCGCCCGCGCTCACCGGGGTTCAGCGGCGTCCATGGCGTCCACCGCATTCACTCGCGCGAGCGAATGACGACTGACAGATATTGCAATCTGTCACCCGTCATGTCACTGTTGTCGGTGTCACTCGACCCACGCCTTGGGAGACTCTGATGACCACCACCACCGCGCCTGCTTCCCGCGCCCTCGGCTCCACGGGCCCGAGGGTCTTCCCTCTCGGCCTCGGCTGCATGGGCATGTCCGCTCTGTACGGCAGCGCCGACCGCACCGAGTCGGTGGCGACCGTCCATGCCGCGCTCGACGCGGGCGTCACCCTGCTCGACACGGGCGACTTCTACGGGATGGGGCACAACGAGCTGTTGATCAACGAGGCGCTGCGCACCGCCCCCGCAGCCGCTCGCGAAAAGGCCCTGGTCAGCGTCAAGTTCGGCGCGCTGCGCACCGTCGAGGGCGGCTTCACCGGAATCGACGGCCGGCCGGCCGCGGTCAAGAACTTCGCGGCGTACAGCCTCCAGCGGCTCGGCACGGACCACATCGACGTCTACCGGCTCGCCCGCCTCGATCCCGACGTCCCCATCGAGGAGACGGTGGGCGCGATCGCCGAGCTGGTCGAGGCGGGCCATGTCCGGCACATCGGCCTGTCGGAGGTCGGCGCGGAGACGATCCGCCGTGCGGCGTCCGTGGCCCCGATCGCCGATCTCCAGATCGAGTACTCGCTGATATCGCGCGGCATCGAGAAGGAGATCCTGCCGGCCGTCCGCGAGCTCGGCATAGGCGTCACCGCGTACGGGGTGCTGTCGCGCGGCCTGATCAGCGGCCACTTCTCACGCGACCGGGAGCTCGGCCCCGGCGACTTCCGCGGGATGAGCCCCCGCTTCCAGGGCGACAACCTCCACCACAACCTGGACCTGGTCGACCGGCTGCGCGCGGTGGCCGACGGCAAGGGGATCAGCGTCGCGCAGACGGCGATCGCCTGGGTGCTCTCGCGCGGCGAGGACATAGTGCCCTTGATCGGCGCCCGCACCCGCAGCCGGCTCGAGGAGGCGCTGGGCGCCCTGGAGGTCACGCTGACCGATGCCGACCTCACGGCGATCGAGGAGGCCGTACCGGCCGACGCGGCGGCCGGCGAACGGTACCCGGCAGCACAGATGGCCCACCTGGACAGCGAGAACTGAGCCGCGCGGTACCGTCTCGGTGCCCCCTGTTCAGCGAAAGGCACCAGACGCCATGACGCCCGAAGCACTGACCCCCGAGCGCATCCTCGAAGCCACCGAGGACGTGCTGCGCCGGTACGGCCCGGCGAAGGCCACGGTCGTGGACGTGGCGCGGGCACTGGGTGTCAGCCACGGCAGCGTCTACCGGCACTTCCGTACCAAGGCCGCGCTGCGGGAGGCGGTCACGGAGCGCTGGCTGCACCGGACGGTGGACGAGCTGGCGAAGATCGCCGGCGGCTCGGAGCGGCCCGCGCCGGAGAAGCTGCGCCAGTGGCTGTCGACGCTCTTCGAGGCGAAGCGGAGGAAGGCGGGCGCCGATCCCGAGCTGTTCGAGACCTTCGGCGTACTGATCGGCGAGAACAGCACCGTGGTGGAGGACCACATCGCCGACCTGGTCGGGCAGTTGAGCGGGATCGTCGAAGAGGGCGTGCAGACACACCAGTTCATGCCGGTGGAGCCGCAGGGCGCGGCACGGGCGGTGTTCGACGCGACGACCCGCTTCCACGACCCGGCCTATGCACCCGAGTGGTCGAAGCCGGGGATCGACGCCGAGTTCGCGGCGGTCGCGGACCTCTGCCTGCGCGGGCTCACGGCCCGACCGACGGACCAGCCCGCGGGCTGAGGAGAGTCGGCAGTCGCGTCGGCTGTGGCCTCTCGGGGCGGGTTCCCTGGGCAGGGCACCCGGTCGTGAGCGCTCCACGTGGCAAAGCCCGCGCCCGAAGCCCTCACGCCGCCGAGCGCGGCCTGCTCGGCAGGCGCCGGGGCCGCGAACCCGCGGCGGCATGGGCCTCGCGCCGCCGGGCCGCGTCGCAGGACCCACGTCGTACGTACGGCCTGCGCCCTGCCGCAGGGCGGCCCACGGTGCCGAGCCCTCACGCCGCCCGGGGCCTCGGCCAAATGCCGGGGCAGCGGACCCGTGTCCGCAGGGTGTCGCGCGCCGCATCGCGGGGCCCGGCCCGGCCGGGTCCACCCGTCCGGCCCGCGCCGTGCCGCACGGCCGCTTCACGACGGTCAGGGCCGCCAGGGCCGTGCCGCGGGGCTCAGCCCTCGCCGGCGGTCGGGTCGACGGTCGCCTGGTGGGCCTGTGTCAGGTGTTCCTCGGCCTTGAGCCACGGCAGGAACTGCGCGTTCTTGCGCCAGTCGCAGGTGCCGCAGCTCAACTGCCGCTGGATTCCCGCCTTTTCCACCCGTACCACGTGTTCGCGTCCGTGCTGGTCCCATCTGCGGACCTTGCTGGTCGTCATGGACGGCATATGTGCCTCCTGTGCCTGGCCTGCCTGTACCTCGGCCTGCCTGTGGGTGCGCGCGGGCCCAGTGTGCACGAAGCCCCCGGTTCCGTTACCCGGAACCGAGGGCTTCGAACGCTGTGAACGCGTCGGAGGCGGGGCGTCAGCAGCCCAGCAGACGGCTGCCCAGGTAGCCCTGGATCTGGTCGAGGGAGACACGCTCCTGCTTCATCGTGTCGCGCTCGCGCACGGTCACCGCGTTGTCGTCGAGGGTGTCGAAGTCGACGGTCACGCAGAACGGGGTGCCGATCTCGTCCTGGCGGCGGTAGCGGCGGCCGATGGCGCCCGCGTCGTCGAACTCGATGTTCCAGTTCTTGCGCAGGTCGGCGGCGAGGCCCTTGGCCTTCGGGGAGAGCTGCGGGTTGCGGCTCAGCGGCAGCACCGCGACCTTGACCGGCGCGAGGCGCGGGTCGAGGCGCATCACGGCGCGCTTCTCCATGACGCCCTTGGCGTTGGGCGCCTCGTCCTCGTTGTACGCGTCGAGCAGGAAGGCCAGCATGGCGCGGCCGACACCGGCCGCCGGCTCGATGACGTACGGCGTCCAGCGCTCGCCGGCCTCCTGGTCGAAGTACGACAGGTCGGTGCCGGACGCCTTGGAGTGCGCGGAGAGGTCGTAGTCGGTGCGGTTGGCGACGCCCTCGAGCTCGCCCCACTCGCTGCCGCCGAACTGGAAGCGGTACTCGATGTCGGCGGTGCGCTTCGAGTAGTGGGAGAGCTTCTCCTGCGGGTGCTCGAACCAGCGCATGTTCTCCTCACGGAGACCCAGATCGCGGTACCAGTTCCAGCGCTGGTCCATCCAGTACTGCTGCCACTCCTCGTCCTCGCCCGGCTTGACGAAGAACTCCATCTCCATCTGCTCGAACTCGCGGGTGCGGAAGATGAAGTTGCCCGGAGTGATCTCGTTCCGGAAGGACTTGCCCATCTGCGCGATGCCGAACGGCGGCTTCTTGCGCGAGGTCTGCTGCACCTGGCCGAAGTTGGTGAAGATGCCCTGGGCGGTCTCGGGGCGCAGATAGGCGACCGAGCCGGAGTCCTGCGTCGGGCCGAGGTGGGTCGAGAGCAGGCCGGAGAACTGCTTGGGCTCGGTGAAGGTGCCCTTGTTGCCGCAGTTGGGGCAGTTCAGGTCGGCGAGGCCGTTCTCGGGGGCGCGGCCGTGCTTCTCCTCGTACGCCTCCTCCAGGTGGTCGGCGCGGTAGCGCTTGTGACAGGAGGTGCACTCGGTCAGCGGGTCCGTGAAGGTGGCGACGTGGCCGGAGGCCTCCCAGACCTCGGTGGCCAGGATCACCGACGAGTCGATCCCGACGACGTCCTCGCGCGAGGTGACCATGTAGCGCCACCACTGGCGCTTGATGTTCTCCTTGAGCTCGACACCCAGCGGTCCGTAGTCCCAGGCGGCCTTCTGGCCGCCGTAGATCTCGCTGCAGGGGTAGACAAAGCCACGGCGCTTGCTCAGGTTGACGATCGTATCGATCTTGTCGGCGGCCACGGTGCTCTCTTCATTACGACGACGACGAACGGAGAATGACTCAGGTTACCGGCGGCGCTACCCCCGGGATCAAATCGGATCGGACGGAGGTGCGGGACGGACGTTTATTGACAATCGTTTCCGTCTTTGTTGAAAATGAGTGTCATGAACGTACGACGCCTCATACCCACCGCCGCCACCGCCGGAGCAGTCACGCTCGGCCTCCTGGCCGTTTCCGCCTGCTCCACCTCCGACGCCGCGAGCGTCGACGGCGACGGCGACGGCGACGGCAGGCTGAAGGTCGCCGCGTCGTTCTACCCCATGCAGTATCTCGCCGAAGAGATAGGTGGTGACAAGGTCTCCGTCACCACCCTCACCAAGCCGGGCGTAGAGCCGCACGACCTGGAGCTCAAGCCCCGCCAGACCGCCGAGCTCAACGACTCCGGTCTGATCCTCTACCTCAAGGGCGTCCAGCCCGCCGTCGACAAGGCCATCGACCAGAGCAGCGTGAAGTACAAGGTGGACGCCACCACGCTCACGCGCCTGGAGAACTTCGACACCTCCGGCGGGCACGAAGAGGCCGGGCACGAAGAGGCCGGGCACGAAGAGGCCGGGCACGAGGAACCCGGACACGAAGAGGCCGGGCACGAGGAGCACGAGGCCGAGGCCGGCGCCGACCCGCACATCTGGCTCGACCCGGTGAAGTACGCCGAGGTCGCCAAGGGTGTCGGCGCCCAGATGGAGAAGGCCGACCCGGACCACGCCGCGGAGTACCAGAAGAACACCGACGCGCTGGTCACGAAGCTCACCGCCCTCCACACCGACTTCGAGCAGGGCCTGAAGAACTCGGACACGAAGACCTTCATCACCACCCACTCCGCCTTCGGCTACCTCGCCGAGCGCTACGGCCTGGAGCAGGAGGGCATCTCGGGCGTCGACCCCGAGTCCGAGCCCAGCCCGGCGCGGATCAAGGAGCTCCAGACCATCGCGAAGAAGGACAAGGTCACCACCGTCTTCTTCGAGACGCTGGCCAGCGACAAGACCGCGAAGACCCTCGCCAAGGACACCGGCCTGAAGACCGACGTCCTCGACCCGCTCGAGGGAATCACGGACCGGTCCAAGGGCGATGACTACATCGAGGTCATGCGCTCGAACCTCGCCGCGCTGCAGAAGGCCCTCGGCGCGAAGTGACGCAGTACCACCAGGAGAGGCGGCCCCCCATGAGCACCGAGCCGGTCATTTCCGTCCGCGGAGCCCGCGCCACGCTCGGCTCGCGCCCCGTCCTGCGCGGCATCGACCTCACCGTGGACCGCGGTGAGGTCGTCGCCCTGCTCGGCGCCAACGGCTCCGGCAAGTCCACCGCCGTGCGCTCGGTGATCGGCCAGGTGCCGCTCACCGAGGGCCGGATCGACCTGTTCGGCACGGAGCTGCGCCGTTTCCGGCAGTGGGCGCGGGTCGGTTACGTGCCGCAGCGCACGACCGCCGCGAGCGGTGTGCCGGCGACGATCCGCGAGGTCGTCGCCTCGGGCCGGCTCTCGCGTGCCCGTTTCGGGCTGCCCTCGCGCGGTGACAGGGCGGCCGTGCAGCGCGCCATCGAGCTGGTCGGCCTGGGCGACCGCGCCGGGGACTCCGTCGGCGCCCTGTCCGGCGGCCAGCACCAGCGGGTGCTGATCGCCCGGGCGCTCGCCGCCGAACCCGAGCTGCTGATCATGGACGAGCCGATGGCAGGGGTCGACCTGGCCAGCCAGGAGGTGCTGGCGGGGACGCTGCGCACGCAGGTGGCCGCCGGTACGACGGTGCTGCTGGTGCTGCACGAGCTGGGACCGCTGGAGCCGCTGATCGACCGCGCCGTGGTCCTGCGCGACGGCTGCGTGGTCCATGACGGGCCGCCCCCGGAGGCCGTCGGCCAGCACGCCCTGCCGGGCCACGACCACGTACATCCGCACGCGGCCGACGAGCCGCTCCGCACGGGACTGCTCACATGATCATGGAAATGCTGGAATCCGCGTTCATGCAGCGCGCACTGCTGGCGGCACTGCTGGTCGGCATCACCGCCCCCGCGGTCGGCATCTATCTGGTGCAGCGGCGGCAGGCCCTGATGGGCGACGGAATCGGCCATGTCGCGATGACCGGCGTCGGGCTCGGCTTCCTGATGTCGACCAACCCCATCTGGATGGCGACGCTGATCTCGATCGTCGGCGCCGTGCTGATGGAGCTCATCCGCACCTACGGCCGCACTCGCGGCGACATCGCGCTGGCGATGCTGTTCTACGGCGGCATGGCGGGCGGTGTCCTGCTGATCGAGCTCTCGGACACCGGCTCCACGGCCAACCTCACCACCTATCTCTTCGGCTCCCTCTCCACGGTCTCCGACCAGGACGTCGTCGCGATCGTGCTGCTCGCGGCGTTCGTGGTGGCGGTGTCGCTGGGTCTGCGGCGGCAGCTGTTCGCCGTCAGCCAGGACGAGGAGTTCGCCCGGGTCACCGGCCTGCCGGTGCGAGCGCTGAACCTGCTGGTCGCCGTCACCGCGGCGGTCACGGTCAGCGTCGCCATGCGGGTGGTCGGCCTGCTGCTGGTGAGCGCCCTGATGGTGGTTCCGGTGGCCGCCGCCCAGCAGATCTCGCGCTCCTTCAAGGCGACGTACGCGCTGTCGGTCGCCATCGGCGTGGCGGTCGCCCTGGCCGGAACTGCCACGTCCTACTACCAGGACGTGCCGCCGGGGGCGACGATCGTGATGCTCGCCATCGCTGTGTTCGTCGTGCTGACCGCGCTGGCCACACCCCTGGCACGGCGGCGGGCGAAGGCCATGGAGGCGAGCGGCGCGGACGGCGCGGGCGGGACCGAGTGCACCGTCGACGTTCCGGGTACGCGACGCCCGGGCGACGACGTCAAGGTCTGAGCCCGGCAGGGGGGCGCGCTCCCCTGCCCGGGACGGGTCCGCGCGCGGGCCTGGCACAATGGCCCGACGTATGTGCGGGCCAAGCGAGGAGGCACCTGTGACCACGGCGCCAACCGGCGGGAACACCGCCCCGGTACGAGGCCGGTCGACCCGGCAGCGGGCCGCGGTGGCGGCGGCGCTCGACGAGGTGGACGAGTTCCGCAGCGCGCAGGAGCTGCACGACATGCTCAAGCACCGCGGCGACTCGGTGGGCCTGACGACGGTCTACCGCACGCTGCAGTCGCTCGCCGACGCGGGTGAGGTCGACGTGCTGCGCACCAGCGAGGGCGAGTCGGTGTACCGGCGCTGCTCGACCGACGACCACCACCACCATCTGGTGTGCCGGATGTGCGGCAAGGCGGTCGAGGTCGAGGGCCCGGCGGTGGAGCAGTGGGCGGAGTCGATCGCGGCGCAGCACGGCTATGTGAGCGTGGCGCACACGGTCGAGATCTTCGGCACGTGCGCGGAGTGCGCGGCGAAGGCCGGCTGACCTGTACGACGGTGGCCCGCACGCCCGGCTCCTGGCCGGGGTGCGGGCCACCGTCGTGCGCCGGGTCAGCGGTCGAAACAGTCGTAGGACCCGTCGTCGTCGCGGCCGACGGTGTTGTGGTCCCAGCAGTGCAGGGCCGGCGCGATCGTGTGGAGGCGCCACAGGAGCGCCGCCGCCAGGCACGCGGTGGCCGCGAGAGCGAGCACGGAACGGCGCCCCGCGAGCCGGAGGCCCCGAAGAGCGGCGCCGGCCGCGAGCGCGGCGAAGAAGAGGGCGAGGCCGGCGTCGTTGGGACGCAGCCCGGCGAAGGTCTCCGTCTCGACCGTCACGCCGAAGCTGAGCCAGGCCAGGAGAGCGGCGGCCGCGAAGAGCGCGGCGCTGCCGCAGCCCCGCACGCTCATCCCTTCTGCGGCGCCTTCTCCAGGTGCCTTTCGAGCAGGGTCCTCAGCCGCTCCGCGCCGGCCGGTTCCGTCACGCCCCGCTTGGGCAGCACCATGACTCCCACGCTGTGCTTGTCGCCGGTGAGGAGGACGAACACGTCGTCGGTCTCCGCGTAACGCGAGTACCCCGTCCAGTTGGTGGTGGCGTCGGCGTCGCGGGTGGTCAACCGGATGCCGCTGTCGTCGACGACGGCACGGAACTCGCCCTGCCGGGCCGCCGGCTGGTGCAGCTGGCGTCCCTGTATCCACGGCATCAGGTACAGGCAGGCGAAGGCGAGGACGCCGGCGCCCATCATGAGCCACAGCCGCCAGGTCATCGCGTTCATCAGCACGAGGTACCCGAAGCAGACGGTGCACAGCACGCCGGCGAAGAGCAGCAGACGCCGCATACGGCGGCCGACGGGCGTGGCCCGCGCACGGGCCCGCAGGGCGGAGACCATGTCACGGGCCGTGGGCTCGTAGACCAGCTCCACCGTCTGTTCCGAGTGCTGACGCTCCGCCTCGGTCATGGCCCCTCCCCGGTCCGCCGACGAGCTGTGATCGTAGCGGCCGGGCCGGCCACGGCCGTGCGGTGCCCGGCGCGTACGCCGCGGCCGGTGTCCGGGGCCCGTCCGTACCTCGCCGTGCGGTGCCCGGCGCGTACGCCGCGGCCGGTGTCCGGGCCCGTCCGTACCGTGCCGTACCTCGCCGTGCGGTCCGGCGGATCAGGAGGCCGGGGTGTCGGGGCGACCGCGCATCGCCTCGAGCTCCTCGTTCGGGATCGCGCCGCCGAAGCGGCGGTCGCGCTGCGCGTATTCGAGGCAGGCGCGCCACAGGTCGCGGCGGTCGAAGTCGGGCCACAGCACGTCCTGGAACACCATCTCGGCGTAACTGGACTGCCAGATCAGGTAGTTCGAGATGCGCTGTTCGCCGCTGGGGCGCAGGAAGAGGTCGACGTCCGGCATGTCCGGGTAGTAGAGGTACTTCTGGAAGGTCTTCTCGTTGACCTTCGACGGGTCGAGCCGGCCCGCCGCCACATCGCGCGCGAGGGCCTGCGCCGCGTCCGCGACCTCGGCCCGGCCGCCGTAGTTGACGCAGAAGTACAGGGTCATCGCGTCGTTGCCGACCGTCTGCTCCTGCGCGACCTGGAGCTCCTGGACGACGGACTTCCACATCTTGGGCATACGGCCGACCCAGCGGATCCGGATGCCGAGCTCGTCCATCTCGTCACGGCGGCGGCGGATGACGTCGCGGTTGAAGTTCATCAGGAAGCGCACCTCGTCGGGCGAGCGCTTCCAGTTCTCGGTGGAGAAGGCGTAGAGGGAGAGGTTCTTGACGCCCATCTCCAGGCAGCCCTTGAGCACGTCCAGCACGACGCCCTCGCCGACCTTGTGGCCCTCGGTGCGGGGCAGGCCCCGCTCCTTGGCCCAGCGGCCGTTGCCGTCCATGACGCACGCCACGTGGTTCGGCACCAGCTCGGCCGGGATCCTGGGCGGGCGGGCACCGGAGGGGTGCGGCTCGGGGACCTTGTACTCGCGGCGGGACCGGCCCAGGATTCCGCGTCGTGCCATGCGGTTCACATCTCCTATTTCGCTGCTTCGCTACTTCTCTACGTACCGCAGGGAGCGCAGGCCGCGCTCCAGGTGCCAGTGCAGGTAGGCGGACACCAGCCCGCTGCCCTCCCTGACGTGGCGTGCCTCGCACGCGTCCGCGGTCGGCCAGTCGCCGGTCAGCAGCGCGCTGAGCAGCCTGACGGCCTCCGCAGAGGGTACGACGCTGCCGGGCACCCGGCAGTCGCCGCATACGACGCCGCCGGCGGCCACCGAGAAGAACCGGTTGGGCCCGGGCAGCCCGCAGCGGGCGCAGTCGTCGAAGCTGGGGGCGTAGCCGTTGACGGCGAGGGAACGCAGCAGGAACGCGTCGAGCACCAGGTTCGGCGCGTGCTCGCCCCGCGACAGCGTGCGCAGTCCGCCGACGAGCAGCAGATACTGCTGCACGGCCGGCTCGCCCTCGTGGTCGGTGAACCGCTCGGCGGTCTCCAGCATGGCCGTGCCGGCGGTGTAGCGGGCGTAGTCGGTGACGATGCCGCTGCCGTACGGGGCGATGGTCTCCGACTGGGTGCACAGCGGCAGCCCGCGCCCGATCAGCTCGCTGCCGCGCGCGAAGAACTGCACGTCGACGTGGGAGAACGGCTCGAGCCTGGCCCCGAACTTGGACTTGGTCCGCCGCACCCCCCGCGCCACGGCCCGTACCCGGCCGTGACCGCGGGTGAGCAGCGTGATGATGCGGTCCGCCTCACCCAGCTTCTGGGTGCGCAGGACGACGCCGTCATCACGGAACAGGCTCATGGCCCCATTCTCCCGCACCGGGGACGGCATCCGGCCCCGGTACGGTCAAGGCGCGAGGCGCTCCTCGATGCGAACGGTCACGGTGTCGCCGGCCTCCTTGCCGATGGCCCTGCGCACGTCGGCCTTGACGGGCAGCTTGTGCCTGCCGTCACCGAGGGCCATGAACGAGCTCCGGAAGGGATGCCCGTCGATGGTCCCGCGGACCTTGACGAGCCCTCGCGTCCCGAAGTACTCGACGGACTCGGGCCAGACCAGGTAGGTCCAGCCGCCTTCGGCGGGGCTCTTCTGCAGCGTGGCGCTGAATTCCTTGTCCATGAGGGGTGGACCGCCGGGCGGGCCGGAACTCATCGGCCGGACGGCGGTGGACCCCGCGGCCGGGCGGCGGTGGACCCCGCGGGCGGGCGGTGGTGGCCCGGCCGGCGGGCGCCCCCGCGGCCGAAGAGGCGGCAGCCCCGGCGGGCAGTACTGTCATGGCGGAATAAAGAATTCCCTTTCTCCACGCACACGGGCCGCCGAAATGCAATTCACCTTTCAACCTTTCCCGGCCACTGAAACGACTTGGCCGAAGCTCGACCACGTGTCAGAATTGAAGCGGCCGCAGACGAACGGGGGTTCGTGGCCACGGGGGACGGGGGAAAGGTCCCTTCTGCAACGCGTGCGCCCGACCATGCGCACCGCCGACAAGCCCACGGGTGACCGCAGCGGCTCATTTCGCCATGCGCAATTCCCGTATTTCACGGTTTGGATTCTGGTGATAGCGGAAGAAGTTTACGATCTCGTACTGGATGATCTGTTCATCCGGCTCGATCAACTGGTTCCGGGCAGTTCGCTCTACCTGAAGATCGAGGGTCTCAATCCAGCAGGTTCCGTCAAACTCAAGACGGCGATCGCGCTCGTCGCGGACGCCGAGAAGCAGGCCGAAAAGAGCGGGCGCGCCTTTCCGCGCACCCGGCTGATCGAATCGACGTCGGGGAACCTGGGCATCGCGCTGGCCATGGTGTGCGCGGCCAAGGGATACGCGCTCACCTGTGTCACCGACCCGAACGCCAACCGCCAGTCCGTCCGGCTGATGCAGGCGCTCGGCGCGGAGGTCGTCGTGATCGACGTCCCCGACACGAACGGCGGATTCCTCCAGTCGCGCATCGACTACATCGGTGAACGGCTGTCCCGCGAACCGCAGTTGTACTGGCTGAACCAGTACGCCAACCCGGCCGGGCCCGAGGCCCACCGGGACCGCACCGGGCGGGCCATCTTCGAGCACATCGGCCACGCCGACTACGTCTTCATCGGCGCGGGCACCACGGGGACGCTGATGGGCTGCGGCGCCTTTCTGCGCCGGCACAGCCCGGCCACCCGCGTCATCGCCGTCGACACGGTCGGCTCCGTGACCTTCGGCGGCCCTCCGGCACGGCGGCACATTCCGGGGCTCGGCACCAGCAGACGACCGGAGATATTCGACCGGGACATGGTGGACGACCTGATTCTGGTGCCCGAATCGGCATCCGTCGAGATGTGCCGGATGCTCGCCAAGGAACGCGGTCTGCTCTTCGGCGGATCGACCGGGACAGTGCTCTTCGCCGTGCAGCAAGCGGCGAAACACATTCCGGAGGGAAGCACGGTGGTCGCCGTGTCCCCTGATTTCGGGGACCGCTATCTCGACACCCTCTACGACGACCAATGGGTGGCAGAGCGCGGGCTCGGAGCAATCGACGAAGAAATACCTCGGGCGCACGCCTGAGAAGGGGGAGAAATGTTCGACTTCAGTATTGTCACGGGAAAGGCCGTCGGGGAAATCCTGCGGGATTCCCGCGCCGCGGTCATCGACATCGTGGAGCGCGCCTACCGGGCACACGACCGGGGCGACTCGGTCAATCCCGACAGCTACTTCCTGCGGTTCCCGGACAAGCCCGACTCGCGGATCATCGCCCTGCCGGCCTTCCTCGGTGACGACGTACAGCTCGCCGGCATCAAGTGGATCGCCAGCTTCCCGCGGAACACCGCGTCCGGCCTGCCGCGCGCCTCCGCGGTCCTCGTGCTCAACGACTACGAGACCGGCTACCCGGTCGCCTGCCTGGAGGCGGCGGGAATCAGCGCGGCCCGCACCGCCGCGTCGGCCGCCGTCGCCGCCAGGACCCTGCGGCCCGGTGGTTACCGCGGCACCACGGTCGCCGTGGTGGGCGGCGGGGTCATCGCCCGCAACATCTGCGACTACCTGCACGCGGCCGGCTGCGCCCCGGACTCCTATCTGGTGCACGACATCGACGAGGCGTCCGGCCAGGCGCTCGCCGACCATGTGCGCGCCACGCAGGACCGTGCCGCCTCGTTCACCGCCGACCTGGACACCGCCCTGGCGGCCGAGACCGTGGTGTTCGCCACGACGGCGCTCGCGCCGTACGTCACCAAGCCGTTCGGGCCGGGTCAGCTGGTGCTCAACATCTCGCTGCGCGACCTGGCGCCCGAAGTGGTCCTGGCGGCCGACAACGTCCTGGACGACGTCGACCACTGTCTGAAGGCCGACACCTCGCCGCATCTGGCCGAACAGCTCTCGGGTTCCCGCGCGTTCGTGACCGGCACCCTCGCCGGTGTGCTGAGCGGCGAGGCCGAGCTCTCCGCGGACCGGCCGGTGATCTTCTCGCCGTTCGGCCTCGGCGTCCTCGACCTGGCGGTCGGCGCCCATGTGCTCACCGAGGCGCACCGCGGCGGCACGGCCCTGCCGGTGCCGGACTTCTTCGGGGAGACGAGCCGGTGGTGACCACACATCCCCACGGTTCCAGGGGCTCGACGGCCGTGGCGCCCCCGGTACCGGGCTCCCTCGTGATCGTCGGTCTCGGATCCCGCGGCCTCGGCGTCCTGGAGCGGCTCGTCGCCCATGCCCTCGCCGACCCGTTCCCGCTCGTGGTGCACCTGGTGGACCCGGTGGTGGCGGGACCGGGCTTCCACCGCGCGGACCAGCCCGACCATCTGCTGCTGAACACCGTCTGCGCACAGCTCACGGCGTTCGCCGACGCGGACATGGTGGACGGCCCCGTACTCCCGGCCGGGCCGTCGCTGCACGCATGGTGCCAGGAACGCGATCTGCGGCTCGGCGAGGACGGCTTCACCGTCCGGCCGGGCCGGGGCCGGCGGATCAGGCCCAACGACTTCCTGCCCCGCCGGCTGCTGAGCGAGTACCTCGCCTGGGCGGCCGGGCGGATCACGGAAGCGGCGCCCGACTGCCTCACCCTGGTACGCCACACCACCACGGCGGTCGACATCCTCGCCGACGGCGAGGATGACGGCGAGACCGTGGTGCTCGCCGACGGCGGACGGATCACCGCCGACGCCGTCTTCGTCACGGTCGGGCACCACTCGCTCCACCTGCCCGCCCCGCCCGCCGCCGACCCCCGGCTGATCACCCGCCCGTACCCGCTGCCCGACGCGGTCGGCGGCGTCGCCCCGGGCGACCGGGTCGCCGTGCTGGGTACGGGCCTGACGGCCATGGACGTGATCGCCACCCTCACCGTGGGACGCGGCGGCCGCCATGTCCGCGACGGGGAGCGGCTGCGGTACGAGCCCGGAGGGCGCGAGCCGCTGATCGTGCTGGCCAACCGTTCCGGGCTGCCGGCCCGCAGCCGGCCGCATCTGAATCCCGGCCGGGTCCGTCCCGTACCGCTCGTGCTCACGGTGCTCCGCCTGGCCGCACTGCGCGCCGGACGGCCGGGCGGCCGGCTCCGCTTCACCGACGACGTGCTGCCGCTCGTCGTCGCCGAGATGGAGCTCGCCTGGTACCGCACGCTGCTGGCCCGCGAAACGGACGGCGGCGCGGCGCACGCGCCGCGCGCCGCCGCCGAACTGGCCTCCGGCGTGGGCGCCTTCGGCCACGACCGGCTGCTCGCCGAACTGCGCGCCCGCTTCGGCCCGTCCCCCGTCCGCGACCTGCTGGACGGCGTCACGGACACGCAGGAGCACGGCGACGGCCCGCCCGCCCGCACCTGGCCCGGTCGCCGCGCGTACACCGCGTCCTTCACGGCCGAGGTGGCGGACGATCTCGCCGAGGCACGGGCGGGCCTGGGCGTCAGCCCTCTCAAAGAGGCCCTGGAGGTCCTGCGCGACCACCGCGACGTGCTGCGCGCCGCCGTCGACGCGCCGGGCCTGGACGACGAGTCGCTGGCGCACTTCTTCCACGCCGTCGCCCCGCTGGTGAACCGCCTCGTCATCGGTCCGCAGCTGGACCGCTCCGCGGAGCTGCTCTCCCTCATCGAGGCGGGAGTGGTACGGATCGGCCCCGGCCCGGCCCCGAAGGTCGTCCCACCGGCCGGCAACGGCCCCTGGCGACTGGAGTCGACGCTGCTGGAGCGTCCGGCCGCCGAGGAGGTCGACCATGTGGTGCACGCCCATGTGACCGAGCCGGTGGCCGAGCGGGTGCCCGGTTCGCTGCTGCGGCGGCTGGCCGAGTCCGGCCGCGCCCGCACCCTCACCGCCGGCGAAGTGCCGCTGCCCGGGCTGGAGGTGGACCGACGGGGGCGGAGCGTCGGCCGGACCGGGCAGACCGAACCGCGCCTGTTCTTCCTGGGCCCGCACACCGAGGGCTCCAGCTACTACAACCACTACGTCCCCTCCCCCGGCGCACCCTCGCGTGCGCTGCTGGACGCGGAACTGGCCCTCGCCACGGCGCTGCAGTCGCCGACCGACAAGAGGAAGCGATGAGCAACAGCGAGAAGTACAGCCCCTGGACGCACGCCTACCACGCGGAGACCCGGGCAGCGCAGGGCGACGGCTGGCGCTCCCCCACCACCGGCGCCGTGCCGCCCGCCATCAGCCTGGGCGCCACCTTCGCCCGGGACGACCAGTACCGCACCCCGGCGGGGCTCGCCTATCTGCGCGACCAGGGCGCACCGGGGTACGAGCAGGTCGAGGACGTGGTGGCGGGCCTGGAGGGCGGCTCGCGGGGTCTGGTGTTCTCCTCCGGCATGGCCGCGGCGACCGCCGTCTTCCAGGTGCTGCCCGCCGGCTCCCGCGTCGTCGTGCCGCGGACGATGTACTTCGGACTCACCAAGTGGCTCCTGGAGTTCGGCCCGGACCGCGGTCTCGACGTGGTCCAGGTACCGATGGACGACCTGGACGCGGTCGCCTCGGCGGTGGCCGCGGCGCCGACCGCCCTGGTGTGGGCCGAGTCCCCGGCGAATCCCACCTGGACGGTGACGGACATCGCGGCGGTGGGTGCGGTGGCGCGCGAGGCGGGCGCCCTGTTCGGCGTCGACAACACGGTGCCGACCCCGGTGCACACGCGGCCGTTCGAGCTGGGCGCCGACATCGTCATGCACTCCGGCACCAAGTACCTCAACGGCCACACCGACGTGGTGGCCGGTCTGCTGGTGCTCGCGCCCTCCCCGAGTGAGCGGGCGGACGCCCTGTGGGAGCGGCTGGAGCTGCACCGCAGGCTCACCGGCCCGATCCTCGGCCCGCTGGAGACCTATCTGCTGATGCGCGGGATACGCACCCTCTTCCCCCGTATGCGGCAGATCTCGGCCACCGCGCTGGCACTCGCCGAACACTTCGCCGACCATCCGCTGATCCGCAAGGTCACCTATCCGGGGCTGCCCGGCGGCCCCGGGCACGACATCGCCGCACGTCAGATGACCGGCGGGTTCAGCGGAATGCTCTCCCTGCACGTGGACGGGGAGTGGCAGCGCTCGCTGCGCGCCGCCCAGCACTGCGAGCTGTTCATTCGCGCCACTTCGCTGGGCGGGGTGGAAAGCCTGATCGAACACCGATACACCTTCGAGGGACCGGGCAGTTGCTCCCCCCAGGACATGCTCCGTATCTCGGTGGGACTGGAGAACCCGGCGGATCTCGTCGCAGACCTCGAACAGGCCCTGGAGCGGGCCGTGAAGGAAGACCGTTGAGCCGTGACATCCGCAGCCCCCGCACCCCGGAGTCCGGCACCCCGCCGGACGCCGGCCCCGCGCCGGACGGCCCAGCGCCGGACACCGCCGAACAGAGCGCGGCAGAGCAGGGCGCAGCCGGCCCAGGCGACGCCGACAAGGGCGCGGCCGAGCAGTGCGCGACCGACGCGGGCAGGGGCCCCGGCTTCTGGCGCGACATGTCCGTCTCCGCCGTCCTGGCCGGATTCGTCGCCGTCGTCGTCTCCTACTCGGGGCCGCTGGTCATCGTGCTGGCGGCCGCGTCGGCCGGGCGGCTGGACAGCGCGCAGACCAGCTCCTGGGTGTGGGCCATCTCCATCGGCAGCGGCCTGACCTGCATCGGACTGAGTCTGCGCACCCGGATGCCGGTCATCACCGCCTGGTCGACACCCGGCGCGGCGCTGCTGGTCACCAGCCTCGGCGCGTACTCGTACGCCGAGGCGATCGGCGCGTTCGTGGTCACCGGCCTGCTGATCACGCTGGTCGGGCTGACGGGGGTGTTCGGCCGGCTGATGCGCCAGGTGCCCGGTGCGGTGGTCTCGGCGATGCTCGCGGGCATCCTGTTCTCCTTCGGCACAGGGGTGTTCACCTCTCTCAAGTCCGCCCCCTACATCGCCGGTTCCGTCCTGGTGGCGTATCTGCTCGGCAAGCGGCTGCTGCCGCGCTACGCCGTGCTCGTCGCGCTGGCGGCGGGTGTGGTGGCCGCGGCGGCCGGCTCCCGGCTGAACGTCCACCTCGACGGCCTCGAACTGGCCGCGCCGGTGTTCACCGCGCCGCACTTCTCCGTCGCCTCCCTGATCGGCATCGCCGTGCCGCTGACGCTGGCGACGCTGGCCTCGCAGAACGCCCCGGGCATGGGTGTGCTGGCGGCGGCCGGTTACCGGCCGGACGACCGGCTGCTGATCGGCTCCACCGGCCTGGCCTCCACCGCCCTGGCGCCCTTCGGCTCGCACGCCGTCAATCTCGCGGCCATCACGGCGGCGATCTGCACCGGCCCGGAGGCGCACCAGGATCCGCGCCGCCGATATGTGGCGGGGGTCTCCTGCGGTGCGTTCTATCTGCTGATCGGCATGTTCGGTTCCACGCTGGTGGTGCTGTTCGCCGGCCTGCCCAAGGAACTGGTCGCGGCGGTCGCCGGTGTCGCCCTGTTCGGCGCGCTGGCGGGCGGGCTGACGGGCGCGGTCGCGGAGGAGAAGGACCGCGAGGCGGCGCTCATCACGTTCCTCGCCACGGCGTCCGGGATCACCCTCTTCGGGATCGGGTCCGCCTTCTGGGGCCTGTTGTTCGGCGTGCTCGCCCATGTGATCCTGACCCGGCTGCGCCGCCCGGCCAGGACGGCCTGACCGCTGCCGGCGCGCCCCCGCCGCGGGAGCGCGCCGGCGCCGCTCAGAGGACGTCGCCCCGGCTGCGCGCGTTCACGTACGCCGTCGTCGCGCTGATCCGCTCGGCGGCGGTCGCGGGGCGCACGCTGTCCGGGGCGCACTCCCACTCCCGGCCGCCGCCGACGGGTCTCAGCGACAGGAACGGGCCCGCCTCGCCCATGAGCCGGCCCACGCGCCCGGTGCGGGTGTCGACGACGTACGAACCGATCGGCGGGATCTGCGTCATGGGGCCTCGCCCTGTCCCCTGGGCAGCGCGGCAGTGATCGGGCGGACCGTGTCGGCGTCGCGGCGACCCCGTCCGACGAGCGCGGTCCCGGACCGTTTCGGAGCAACGCGCAATGAGCTCACGGCTTCCTCCAACCGACATGCGCGTCAGGGGGTGACGCGGTGCCTTTTCGTCGCTCGACATGATTTCCCGCCCATGGTCGACTTCACGAATCGCATTACGGGGGAGACGCTCCGCGGCTACGCTGATCAAGAGTGTGTCCACTACAACTGGGCAGCTGGGCGGGGCTGTCGAGCCGTGGCCGGAACTCAACGGCGGGCGGCTCGGAATTCCTCGGCACGGGTACCGCAAACCGACGGCATTTTCGCGCAGATGTGCCGAATGGCCCCCGCCGGCCGCCTTGCGCGGAGCGCCTCCCGGCCACACGGAAGCCGGTGGCCGCCGCTACCGCCCCCACGACCTCCATCAAGGAGACCTTTGAGGGGGCATAAGCCTGCCTTATGAGGTCATAGAGCCAGGCCGAGTACTGACTTAGGCTTGCCTTTGTTTAGGGTTGCCGACGAGCCAGTTGTCGCCGCTCGAAGGGAACCTGTCATGCCCCGCCCCTTGCGGGTAGCCATCGTCGGAGCCGGCCCCGCCGGTATCTACGCCGCCGATGCGCTGCTGAAGTCCGAGGTGGCCGCTGCCGACCCCGGCGTGTCCATCGACCTCTTCGAGCGTATGCCCGCGCCCTTCGGCCTGATCCGTTACGGCGTCGCCCCCGACCACCCGCGCATCAAGGGCATCATCACGGCCCTGCACCAGGTGCTCGACAAGCCGCAGATCCGCCTCTTCGGCAACGTCGACTACGGCAACGACCTCAGCCTGGACGATCTCCGCACCTTCTACGACGCGGTGATCTTCTCCACCGGCGCGACCGCCGACCGGGCGCTCGACATACCGGGCGTCGAGCTGGACGGCTCGTACGGCGCGGCCGACTTCGTCTCCTGGTACGACGGGCACCCGGACTGGCCGCGCACCTGGTCGCTGGAGGCCGAGAAGGTCGCCGTGCTCGGCGTCGGCAACGTCGCGCTCGACGTGGCGCGCATCCTCGCGAAGACCGCGGACGAGCTGTTGCCGACCGAGATCCCGCCGAACGTCTACGACGGACTCAAGGCCAACAAGGCCGTCGAGATCCACGTCTTCGGGCGCCGCGGGCCGGCGCAGGCCAAGTTCAGCCCCATGGAGCTCCGGGAGCTGGACCACTCCCCCAACATCGAGGTCATCGTCGACCCCGAGGACATCGACTACGACGCGGGCTCGATCGAGACCCGCCGGGGCAACAAGCAGGCCGACATGGTCGCGAAGACGCTCGAGAACTGGGCGATCCGGGACGTCGGCGAGCGGCAGCACAAGCTGTTCCTGCACTTCTTCGAGTCGCCGACGGAGATCCTCGGTGAGGACGGCAGGGTCGTCGGCCTGCGCACCGAGCGCACCGCGCTCGACGGCACGGGCAACGTGAAGGGCACCGGCGAGCTCAAGGACTGGGACGTCCAGTCCGTCTACCGGGCCGTGGGCTACCTCTCCGACGAGCTGCCGAAGCTGCCCTGGGACGTCACGACGGGCACGGTCCCGGACGAGGGCGGCCGCGTGATCGAGGAGTCCGGCGAGCACCTGGACTCCACGTACGTCACCGGCTGGATCCGGCGCGGCCCGGTCGGCCTCATCGGCCACACCAAGGGCGACGCGAACGAGACCGTCGCGAACCTGCTCAAGGACTACGCGAACGGCCGCCTCCAGACGCCGGCCTCGCCCGAGCCGGAGGCCGTGGAGTCCTTCCTCACGGAGCGGAACGTCCGCTGGACGACCTGGCAGGGCTGGTACGAGCTCGACGCGGCCGAGAAGGCGCTGGGCGAGCCGCAGGGCCGCGAGCGCGTGAAGATCGTCGAGCGCGAGGACATGCTCAGGGCGAGCGGCGCCTGATCACGCATGGAGGCCCGGTGGGCGAGCGCCTGCCGGGCCCGCCGACCGGGCGCCCTTCGGCGGCGTGGCCAGGGCTTTCGGCGGTGACCGGGCCGCTCCTATCCTGAGGTGGGAAGGGAGCGGCCATGGCCGTCCAGTCGGCCCCCTCCGTAGAGCGGGCGCGGGACGCGGCGGCCCGGGAATCCTGGGCCGAGGCGTACGTACTGCTGCACGCTCTCGACCGGGACGGACGCCACGCGGACGGGCGGCGACGCCCCGGCTCCCGCGCGCTCTCCCCCGGCGACCTCGACCTCCTCTCCGACGCGGCCTGGTGGAGCGGGCATGTGGACGAGTCGGTCGACACCCGGCTGCGCGCCCACGCCGGGTACGCGGCGGCCGGTGACCGGCGCCGGGCGGGGTCCGCCGCGTGGTGGCTCTTCTACGAGTACCGCAGCCTGGGCCGCCCCGGCGCCGCCGCGGGCTGGCTGCACCGGGCACGGCAGCATCTGGAGCACGAGCCGGACTGCCCGGAGCAGTGCTTCCTCGCCTGGACCGAGTCGGAGGAGGCGCAGACCGCTGCCGACCCCGAGGCGGCGCTGGCCGCCGTCCGGCGGATGCACCGCATCGCGGTCGACTCCGGCAGCCCCGACCTCGTCGCGCTGAGCCGCCAGGCGCACGCGGCGGTGCTGCTGGCGAACGGCCGGCGGGCCGAGGCGCTGGCCCTGCTGGACGACGCGATGTGCTCGGTCACGGCGGGCGAGCTGAGCGGCATGTTCACCGGCTGGCTCTACTGCATGGCGCTCACCCACTGCATGGCCGCCGCCGACTTCGCACGGGCCGTCGAATGGACCGACGCCGCCATGGCCTGGTGCTCCGTCCCCTGGTCGCGGCACGCCGCCCCGGCCGCCGAGGGCGTCGACGGCGCGGCGGAGAGCGACCCGACCGCCGGCGCCGCCCTGACGGACAACCCCTTCCGCGGGCTCTGCCGCATCCACCACGTCCAGGTGCTGGACCTCCTCGGGTCGTGGCCGCTGGCCGCCGCGGAGGCCGAGCGGGTCTGCCAGGAGGTCATGCCCGACTGTCTCGAGGCCGCCGCTGCCGCCCACTACGAGGCCGGGGAGATCCAGCGGCGCCGGGGCCGCCTCGACGACGCCGCCGCGTCGTACGCCCGCGCCCACGAACTGGGCCTCACGCCGCAGCCCGGTCTCGCCCTCCTCCGCCTGGCGCAGGGCAAGGCGGAGGCCGCCGTGACCGGGCTGCGGCTGGCGCTCGCCTGCCAGGGCGAGGCGTCGGCCGACCTGCTCGGACGGGCCCGGCTGCTCGCCGCGCAGACGGAGGTGTCGCTCGCCGTCGGTGACGTGGACGGCGCCGCCACCGCGGTGAAGGAGCTGGAGACGCTCGCCGCCACCGGACCCCGCCCGCCCACCGCGACCCTGCTGCGGGCCATGGCCGACACGGCACAGGGCTCGCTCGCCCTCGCCCAGGGCCGCCCCGAGGGCCCCGACGACCCCGACGCGGCGCTGCGGCCGCTGCGCCGCGCGCTGGCGGGCTGGCTGGGGATGCGCATCCCGTACGAGGCAGCCCAGGTGCGCATGCTGCTGGCCGCCGCGTGCCGGACGGCCGGCGACGTCGAGGCCGCGCGCCTGGAACTGCGGGCCGCGCGGAGCACGTTCGAGCAGTTGGGCGCGCACCCCGACGCCCGGCGCGCGGCGGCCCTGCTCAGCGAACGGCCGCGGGGCCTGCCCGGCGGTCTCACCCGCCGGGAGGCGGAGGTGCTGCGGCTGGTCGCCGCGGGCGGCACCAACCGGGACATCGCCCGGGAGCTGGTGATCAGCGAGCACACCGTGGCGCGTCATCTGAACAACATCTACGCCAAGCTGGACGTGACCTCCCGCGCCGCCGCCACCGCCTACGCCTGCGCCCACGGCCTGGCCGGCTGATTCCCGGACGCCGTATGGGCCGTTCTGCCCATACCGGCCCCTCCCGGCACGTGGACGGTCCGGGCGATGCCCGGCCCGGGCCCCGCGGCCTACAACGGACTCATCGGCTCATTGAGCCCCGCGGACACGTCCGGGCCCATGAGAACGCACACGTCCACCCCGAAAGCCGGTGCCGTGATGACCGCGCTGACCACCCCCTCGACCGAACCGGCCGACCTGGCCCTTGAGCCCCTGCACACCGCCGTGCGCGGCGATGTCATCGAGCCGGGCGACCCCGACTACGACCAGGCCCGCCGCGTCTACAACGCCGCCCACGACCGCCACCCGGCCGTCGTCGTACGCCCCGTCGACGCCGCCGACGTGATCGCCGCCGTGCACTTCGCCCGCGACCACGCCCTGCCGCTCGCCGTCCGCGGCGGCAGCCACGCGGTCGCCGGCCACGGCACGTGCGACGGCGGACTCGTCGTCGACCTGTCCCGGATGCGCGCGGTCCGCGTCGACCCCGTCACCCGCACCGCCCGCGCCGAAGGAGGCTGCACCTGGGGTGACTTCGACCATGCCACGCACGCTTTCGGCCTCGCCACCACCGGTGGGGTCGTCTCCACCACGGGGATCGCCGGACTGACCCTCGGCGGCGGCATGGGCCACCTCGCCCGCCGCTACGGCCTGAGCTGCGACAACCTCGTCTCCGCCGATGTCGTCACCGCCGAAGGGGCCCTCGTCACCTGCGACGCCGCGCACCACCCCGACCTGTTCTGGGCGCTGCGCGGCGGAGGCGGCAACTTCGGCGTCGTCACGTCGTTCCAGTACCGGCTGCACCCGGTGGACGTCGTCCTCGGCGGCCCCACGTTCTATCCGCTCGACGGCGACGTGGCGCGCCGCTGGCGGGACATGATCGCCGGCGCCCCCGAGGAGTTCAACGCGCTCTTCGCCGTGATCCTCGGGCCGCAGGTCCCGTTCCTGCCGGAACGGTGGCACGGCCGCCCCGTGTGCGGTGTGGTCACCTGCTTCAGCGGCCCGCCGGAGGAGGACGACACGATCCGCGGCCGCCTCGCCGAACTCGGCCCGGTCATCGGCCAGTTCCTCGACCGCATCCCGTATCCGGTGATCAACACACTGTTCGACGAGGATCTGCCGCCCGGTCTCCACCACTACTGGAAGGGCAACTTCAGCCGCGACCTGAGCGACGGCGCCATCGACGTCCATATGACGTACGGCGAGACGATTCCGTCGATGGAGAGCGACACCGTGCTCTTCCCGATCGACGGCGCGTGCCACCGCGTCGGCCCGCAGGACACCGCCTTCGCCTACCGCGACGCCGCGTTCTCCCACGCCTTCGGGGCCAGTTACCCCGATCCGGCCGACACCGAGCACAACGTCGCCTGGACCCGCGCGTACGACCACGCGCTGCGTCCGCACACCGAGGAGGCCGGTTACATCAACTTCATGGACACCGACGACCAGGACCGGGTGCGCGCCAACTACCGGCAGAACTACGACCGGCTGCGGACGGTCAAGCGCCGGTACGACCCGGAGAACCTGTTCCGGATCAACCACAACATCGCGCCCTGAACCGGCCCGCGGCGCCCGCTCACCCCGTTCCCGGCGTCACCAGCCCGGCTCGTAGGCGACGATGACCAGTCGGGCCCGGTCCCGGGCGTCCAGCTTGCCATGCTACGGCTGACATGGGTCTTGACCGTCAGCGGACTCAGACCCAGCGACTCGGCGATCTCCGTGTTGTTCAGGCCGCGGGCCACCAGGGCCAGGACCTGGCGTTCGCGGACCGTGAGACCGTCCGGGCCGCCCGCCTCCGGCATCCGCGGTGCGCTCAGGACGCGGGCGATCAGCCGGGACGTCGGCCCCGGTGACAGCAGGGACTCGCCGCGCACGTCGTCGACGAGGGCGGTGCGGGCGTCGTTGTCGGTGCCGGGCGCGGTGGTCGACATCGGGTACATCAGGGTGGTGCCGTCCTGGGACGGGACGCCCTGCGGCGCCGGGCCGTCGAACGGGTGGGCGCCGGTGATCCGGTCGATCTGCTGCTGCGCGTGGGAGCGGTCGGCGGCGGTGAGCCCGCCGTCCCGGTGGTAGACGACGACCAGTTCGGTCGACCCCCCGCCGGGGAGGGCCTGCTCGATCTTGGCCACCTGCGTGGAGTCGGCGCTCGCCGGCAGGTGGTCGACGACGTTGTTCCGCTGGGCGTCGGCGAGCCCGCCCGCGAAGGGCAGGGCGATCGCGATGACCGCGGCCCACAGCACCACGACGGCCCATGGCACGGACCGCCGGGCCCCCGGCCGGGCGGGCGGCTTGGACGGAGGTCTCCGGCTTGCGGTCAGTACGGGCCCCATGGGTGTCTCCCCTTCGTACGGGCGTCCGGTGGCGTGATGCGTCACCAGCGTCCCGTCGCGGGGAGGCGCTTTCGTCGCACGGGAGGGCGAGATGCGCCGTACTCCGCGGGGCGGTACGTCCGCGCCCGTACTCCCCGGGGAGTACGAACGAGTGCAGGGGGTCAGAAGGGGGTGCGGGCCGTCTCCATCAGGCGGGTGGTGTCGGTCTCGTCCAGCTGCAGCGCCGCGCCCACGGTGGCGAGGACCTCGCGCTCGGCCTGGGTGTACGGACCGTCGGCGAGGGCGATCCGGGCGCCCTGGAGCAGGATCGACTCGCGCCCGGCGGGGGCCAGGTGCGGGGCGAGAGGTTCGAGCGCCTCGTGGAGTTCGATGGCGAGCGCCGCGCCGTAGGGCCCGGCGTCCGTGACGTACCGGCCCGTGTCGGCGGCGAGGGCCTCGATGAGGGAGGTGAGCTGGTCCTCGGTGCAGTCGTCGAGCCCGGCGGCGCGCACGGTGTGGACGGCGGTCTCGCGGACGCTGCGGGAGGAGGTGCCGCCGGCGGCGAGGACGGCGAGAGCGACGGTGTGCACCGCGTCTCTGAGCATCGCGGAGAAGCGGCCGGTGGTGGGGTGGTCGAGGGCGTCCGTCCCGAAGTGGCCGTGGCAGGCGGCGCATTCGACGACGGGCCCGGCGATGCCGCGCGGCAGCAGCGGCACGCCGAGGACCGCGAAGCGGCGGCGGCCGGTCCGGCGGCGGTAGTTGCGGTCGCCTCCGCAGCCGGGGCAGAAGAACTCGCCGTCGCCGACGGTGTTCCACGACGTGTGAATGCCGCATACCCGAAGTCTTCGGACGGACATTCCCCGGGCTGGCAGCACGTCGCACCTCCATCACGCTGCGGCAGCGCTGCCGCGTTGACGTGATGTTAGCCACAGAGGCGATGTCGCGTCAGCACCCCGGAGAAGGTGCGGATCCACATGGCTGATTCCGGTCCCCGGCACAACTACGTGCACAGCACCGCAAAACGCCGGACCCGCTCACGAGCGGGCAGGCCCGGCGTCCGGCACGGGAGTACGGGGGTGTCAGCGGGCCGCGCGGTTGACGGCCGAGACGACCGCCTTCAGGGAGGCGCGCGTGGTGTTGGCGTCGATGCCGATGCCCCACAGCACCTGACCGTCGATGGCGCACTCGATGTACGAGGCGGCCTGCGCGGACGCGCCCTCGCTCATCGTGTGCTCCTGGTAGTCCAGCAGGCGCACGTCGACGCCGATGCCGTTCAGCGCCTCGAAGAACGCGGAGATCGGACCGTTCCCGGAACCGGTCAGCACGGTCTCCGCACCGTCGACGACCGCCTCGACGGTCAGCGTGTCCACGCCGTCCTTGTCGGTGGTGGTCTGCCCGGAGCGGATCTGGATGCGTCCCCACGGGTTGTCCGGGTTCGGCAGGTACTCGTCCTGGAAGACGGACCAGATCGCGGCCGGGGTGACCTCGCCGCCCTCGGTGTCGGTCTTGGCCTGGATGATCCTGGAGAACTCGATCTGCATCCGGCGCGGCAGGTCCAGCTTGTGGTCGTTCTTCAGGACGTAGGCGATACCGCCCTTGCCGGACTGCGAGTTGACGCGGATGACGGCCTCGTAGGAGCGGCCGACGTCCTTCGGGTCGATGGGCAGGTACGGCACGGCCCATTCGATGTCGTCCACGCTCTTGCCGGCGGCGGCCGCGTCGGCCTCCATCGCGTCGAAGCCCTTCTTGATGGCGTCCTGGTGGGAGCCGGAGAAGGCGGTGTAGACCAGGTCGCCCGCGTAGGGGTGGCGCGGGTGGACCTCCATCTGGTTGCAGTACTCGCTGGTGCGGCGGATCTCGTCGATCTGCGAGAAGTCGATCTGCGGGTCGACGCCCTGGGAGAACAGGTTCATGCCCAGGGTGACCAGGTCGACGTTGCCGGTGCGCTCGCCCTGCCCGAACAGACAGCCCTCGATCCGGTCGGCTCCCGCCATGATCGCCAGCTCGGCGGCGGCGACTGCGGTGCCGCGGTCGTTGTGCGGGTGGACGGACAGGCAGACGTGCTCGCGGCGGGTCAGGTTCCGCGACATCCACTCGAAGCGGTCGGCGTGCGTGGACGGCGTCGAACGCTCCACGGTGGCGGGCAGGTTGAGGATGATCTCGCGACCGGGGCCGGGCTGCCACACGTCACAGACCGCCTCGCAGACCTCCAGGGCGAAGTCCAGCTCGGTGTCGGTGAAGATCTCCGGGCTGTACTGGTACCCGAAGGCGGTCTCGTCGCCCAGCAGCTTCTCCGCGTACTCCATCACCAGCCGGGTGCCGTCGACCGCGATCTGCTTGATGTCGCCCTTCGAGCCGCGGAAGACGACACGGCGGAAGGTGGGCGCGGTGGCGTTGTAGAGGTGGACCGTGGCGCGCCGGGCGCCGACCAGGGACTCCACGGTCCGCTCGATCAGGTCCTCGCGGGCCTGGGTCAGCACCGAGATGGTGACGTCCTCGGGGATCGCGCCCTCTTCGATGATGGAGCGCACGAAGTTGAAGTCGGTCTCGCCGGAGGACGGGAAGCCGACCTCGATCTCCTTGTACCCCATGCGTACCAGCAGGTCGAACATCTCCCGCTTGCGCGCGGGGCTCATGGGGTCGATCAGCGCCTGGTTGCCGTCCCGCAGGTCGGTGGACAGCCAGCGCGGGGCCCGGGTGATCCGCCGCTCGGGCCAGGTGCGGTCGGGGATCTCGACGGCCTCGTACCGGCCGTACTTGTGGATCGGCATCCCGGACGGCTTCTGCATGTGCGTCGTGTTCGTGATCGGGGTGGGACGGCCGGTCCACTGCGACTGTGACATGACGTGGGGCTCCTCTGATCCTGCGGGAAGGGGGCCGACTGGGTCGAAGCAGCACCAGACTCCGCGGGGAGGGGGTCGGCCTATCGACTACAGGCCCTCACCGCGGCAGCTAAGGAGAAGCAGCCCGAAACGCATGATGCGAAGAAGACTAACCGAGCCTCGACGGGTGCATGGGCCCTGTTCCAGTATGCGGGACGACCGATCAGTAACGGGCAAATATGGCCTATCACTCCATTTCATTAACCGGACTCGCTTTCCGTGACAGTGTCGTCACATGCTGCGACATTGCCCTCCATGGACATTCGCACCCCGGTCTTCTGCGGCATCGTGCCGCCGCACATCCTCGACAAGCTCGCCCGCGCCGGCGACCCCGCCCTCTCCGGCCCCGCCCGGCGCACCCTCCAGGCCGACGCCGCGCACCGCACCGGGCGCCGGCTGACCACCGTGGTCGGCGCTGCCGCACGCCCGGTCGCCGCCCCGGCCGACGGCCCGCGCCGCACCGTGTACGACGCGCGGAACGGCACCGCGCTGCCCGGCGCCCGGGTACGCGGCGAGGGCGACGAGGCCGTCAGGGACGCCACCGTCAACCGCGCGTACGCGGGACTCGGCGCCACCTTCGAACTGCTGACCGCGTACGGACGCGACTCCGTCGACGGCGCCGGCCTGCCGCTCGACGCAACGGTCCACTACGACGAGCAGTACGGGAACGCCTTCTGGAACGGCGAGCAGATGGTGTTCGGCGACGGCGACGGCGAGGTGTTCCTCGACTTCACCGTCGCGGTCGACGTCATCGCCCACGAGCTGGCGCACGGCCTGACCCAGTACACGGCCAATCTGAGCTACTTCGGCCAGCCCGGCGCCCTCAACGAGTCGGTCTCCGACGTGCTCGGCTCGCTGGTCAAGCAGCGGACGCTGGGCCATAGCGCCGACGAGGCGGACTGGCTGATCGGCGCCGGCCTGCTCGCGCCCCGGGTCACCGGGTCGGCGCTGCGCTCGATGAAGGCGCCGGGGACCGCGTACGACGACGACGTGCTCGGCAAGGACCCGCAGCCGGCGACGATGGAGGACTACGTCCGCACCGGCCGCGACAACGGCGGTGTCCACATCAACTCCGGCATCCCCAACCACGCCTTCTATCTGCTCGCCACCCGGCTCGGCGGACGCGCCTGGGAGCGGGCCGGACAGATCTGGTTCGACGTGCTCACCGGCGGCGAGCTGACGGTGGACGCCGACTTCGGCAGCTTCGCCCGTCTGACGGCGGCCGCCGCGAAGGCGCGCTACGGCGACGGCGAGGAGCTGGAGGCCGTGCTCAAGGCCTGGTCGCAGGTCGGCGTCAAGACGTCCGAATGAACACCGGGGCCGGGCGGCCCGGCTGTCGCCCGGCCCCGTTCCGTACTAGAACGGGAACCATGCGTATCCAGGTAAGGCGTACGGGCGGCTTCGCCGGCATCGAGCGTCACGCCGAGGTGGACACCTCGGGGCGGGCCGACGCGGACGAGATGCACGCCCTGGCCGAACAGGCGATGACAGAGGGCCGGGACACCCCGCCCATCGGGGTCCCCGACGGGTTCAGCTACCAGCTCACGGTCGACGGGCGCACGGTCTACTGCTCCGATCCCCGGCTGACCGAGGCACAGCGGCATCTGATCTCGCTGGTGCTCAAAGAAGGATCCTGAGCCGGTGCCGCAGGCGGTTTACCGCGCTCGGCTCAGAAGCCCAGCTTCCGCAGCTGCTTCGGGTCGCGCTGCCAGTCCTTCGCGACCTTCACATGCAGGTCCAGGAAGACCGGTGTGCCCAGCAGCGCCTCGATGTGCTTGCGGGACTTGATGCCGACCTCCTTCAGGCGCTTGCCCTTCGGGCCGATGATGATGCCCTTCTGGCTGGGGCGCTCGATGTAGACGTTGGCGTGGATGTCCAGCAGCGGGCGGTCCGCGGGGCGGTCCTCGCGCGGCAGCATCTCCTCGACGACCACCGCGATCGAGTGCGGCAGCTCGTCCCGCACGCCCTCCAGCGCGGCCTCGCGGATCAGCTCGGCGACCATCACCTGCTCGGGCTCGTCCGTCAGGTCGCCCTCCGGGTAGAGCGGCGGGCTCTCCGGGAGCAGCGGGATCAGGAGGTCGGCGACCAGCTTCACCTGCTTGTCGCCCACGGCGGAGACCGGCACGATCTCGGTCCACTCGATCCCGAGCTCCTTGCCGATCGCGTCGATCGCGATCAGCTGCTCGGCGAGCGTCTTGGAATCCACCAGGTCGGTCTTGGTGACGATCGCGACCTTGGGGGTCTTCTTGATGCCGGCGAGCTCCTTGGCGATGAAGCGGTCGCCGGGGCCGAGCTTCTGGTCGGCCGGCAGGCAGAAGCCGATCACGTCGACCTCGGCCCAGGTGGTGCGCACCACGTCGTTCAGCCGCTCGCCGAGCAGGGTGCGCGGCTTGTGCAGCCCCGGGGTGTCGACCAGGATCAGCTGCGCCTCCGGACGGTGCACGATGCCGCGCACGGTGTGCCGGGTGGTCTGCGGCCGGTTGGAGGTGATCGCCACCTTCTGGCCGACCAGAGCGTTCGTGAGGGTGGACTTGCCCGCGTTGGGACGGCCGACGAAGCAGGCGAAGCCGGCCCGATGGGGGGCTTCGGAAGACTGGGTACGAGCGCTCATGGCGCCCATTCTCCCTGATGTCGGGGGCGCTCGGTCACGCGCGCCCGCGCCGGGCGCCCCCGAGGGGCTTTCCGGGCTCCGTCCCGTACGCTCCGGCGGCCGCGGGAAACACCGGCCGGGCCCCGCGTCAGCCCGCGGTGACCGCGGCCTTCAACTCCCCGTCGGGGCCCGCGAGCAGCACCGGCGTCCCCGCCCCGCCCAGGTCCCGTACCGCCGCGCGGTCGTCGTCGGAGGCGGCGTCCGCCTCGGAGACGACGGCCGCCGCCTCCAGCGACGTCGCGCCGCTGGCCACCGCCATGGCGACGGCGGTCTGCAGCGCGCTGAGCTTCAGCGAGTCCAGGGCCACCGTGCCGGCGACATAGGTGCGGCCGGTCTCGTCGCGCACCGCCGCGCCCTCGGGCACGCCGTTACGGGCCCGGGCGCTGCGCGCCAGAGTGATGATCTTGCGGTCCTCGGGGCCGAGGTCGGAACTCTGCGTCATGCCACGAGCATAGATCGGCCCCGAGTCCGCACCGGCGTCAGCCCTGGGCGCCCTTGACGAGCTTGTCGCCGACCAGCGTGACCAGGTCCGGGAAGGTCTTCTGCACCTTGTCGCTACCGGGATGCTTGAGCACGGCACGGGTGGCGCCGGTGCCCTGGTGGGCTGCGACCACGCTGGCCTTGATCTCGATGCCGGGGACGAACTCCACGGCCATGGTGAACGCCTGGGACGCCTCTCCGATGTCCGGAGCGTCGAGAGGGGCGACCTTGACGGGCACCTTGGCGCCCTCCATGTCGACGAACACCGTGGTGCAGCTCTTCAGGGCGGTCTCGATGCCCTTGACGTAGTCGGCGGCGCCCGTGCCCGGCAGGGTGAAGACCTGCTGGGCCAGTTCGATGGCGCCGCCGTCCTGGATGAAGTCCACGTCACCGCCCACCGTGGCGCCCTGGACGGCGGCCAGCATGTCGGCGAGCGGCTGGCACTCGGGCTTGTCGGCCTTGGGCGGGGCGTCGGTCGACGACGGAACCTTGCGGGCGCTCCACCCGGACGGCAGGTCACCGAGCTCGAGGGTGGACGCCTTCATCTGGGCCTCCGTCAGCGGCTCGACGGACTTGCTCTCCTCGGCGGGCTTGTCGCTCGCCGAGCCCTTGGCGTCGCCGCTCTTGGAAGCGCTCGGCTTCTTGTCGTCCTCCGCGCCGCAGGCGGTGCCTACGAGGCAGAGAGCGGAAGCGGTCAGAACGGCGGCGGCGGTACGGCGGATACGGGTACGCATTGCGTCATCTCCCCATGTCAAAAGAGCTCTTGGGGAGCTTCCCCCCTCCCCTGGACGCACAGAGAATACACAGAAACGGAGGCTGTCCCGCCATGGATTACTGCGCACCTGGCCGGGCCGGGCTCCCCGTTCAGCTCCGGTCCAGCCGCAGCCGCTCCGCCCGCGGGAGACCCGCCACCACCAGGTCGTACGAGTCCTCCACCAGCTCCCGGACCAGCCGGTCGGGCAGCTCGGCCACCGTCACCGTGTTCCAGTGGCGCTTGTTCATGTGCCAGCCGGGGACGATCACGCCCGGATGGTCGGCGCGCAGCCCGACCGCGAGGTCCGGGTCGCACTTGAGGTTGACCGTCAGCGGGGTGCCGTCCAGCGCGCTCAAGGCGAACATCTTGCCCAGCACCTTGAAGACGGAGGTCTCAGGACCGAAGGGGAACTCCTCCACCGCGGCGTTGAATTCCAGGCAGAACGCCCGCAGTTCCTCCGGAGTCACCCCGTCGCCCCTTCCTCCGCCGACAGCTCCACCGGCTCGGAGAGCACCGTCACGATCTTGTTGCGCCGGCCCGCGGGAGACTCCGCGGTCAGCCGGAGGGCCCGGCCGTCCGGCAGGTCCACGACCGCCTCCGCGCCCGCGATCGGGACCCGGCCGAGCGCCTTGGCGAGCAGGCCGCCGACCGTCTCCACGTCCTCGTCGTCCAGCTCGTCGGCCCCCAGGCCGTACAGCTCGCCGAGGTCGCCGATGTCGAGACGGGCCGTGACGCGGAAACGGCCGTCGCCCAGCTCCTCGACGGGCGGCAGCTCGCGGTCGTACTCGTCGGTGATCTCGCCGACGATCTCCTCGAGGATGTCCTCGATGGTCACGATGCCCGCCGTGCCGCCGTACTCGTCGATGACGACGGCGACGTGGTTGCGCTTCTGCTGCATCTCGCGCAGCAGGTCCCCCGCGTTCTTGGTGTCGGGCACGAAGACCGCCGGCCGCATCGCGGTGGAGACGAGGTCCGCCTCCGCGTCGCGGTTGATGTGCGTCTTGCGGACCAGGTCCTTGAGGTAGACGACGCCGACGATGTCGTCCTCGTTCTCCCCGGTGACGGGGATACGGGAGAAACCGGAGCGCAGCGCCAGCGTCAGCGCCTGGCGGACGGTCTTGTACCGCTCGATGGACACGAGGTCGGTGCGCGGCACCATCACCTCGCGCACCAGGGTGTCGCCGAGCTCGAAGACGGAGTGCACCATGCGGCGCTCGTCGTCCTCGATCAGCGACTCCTGCTCCGCCAGGTCGACCAGGGCCCGCAGTTCGGCCTCGGAGGCGAACGGCCCCTTGCGGAAGCCCTTTCCGGGGGTCAGGGCGTTGCCGATGAGGATCAGCAACTGCGGCACCGGGCCCATGACGCGGGCCAGCGGCAGCAGCACGTACGCGGAGGCGGTGGCCGTGTTCAGGGGATGCTGACGGCCGATGGTGCGCGGGGAGACGCCCACGGCGACGTAACTCACCAGCACCATCACGGCGATGGCGACGAGCAGCGCCGACCAGGTCTCCGCGAACTCCTTCAGGCAGACATAGGTGACGAGCACTCCGGCCGCCATCTCGCACGCCACCCGCACCAGCAGGGCGACGTTGAGGTAGCGGGTCGGGTCCGCGGCGACCTGCTCCAGTTTCTGCGCGCCCCGGCGCCCGTTCCGCACCGCCTCGGCGGCGCGGAAGCTGGACACCCGGGCGAGGCCGGCCTCCGCGCAGGCGGCCAGCCAGGCGACGACGACCAGCGCGACGGCGCCCGCGATCAGTTGGCCGGTCATGAGACGGTCGGCGCCGGGGACGGGCCGGTGAAGCCCTTCTCCGACCGCCAGCCGTCGACGATCGCGGCCTGCAGACCGAACATCTCGGCCTTCTCGTCCGGCTCCTCGTGGTCATAACCGAGCAGGTGCAGCACTCCGTGGACGGTCAGGAGCTGGAGCTCCTCGTCCATGGAGTGCTGCGTGGGAGCGTCCTCGCCCTGCTTCTTGGCGACCTCGGGGCAGAGCACGATGTCACCGAGGAGGCCCTGCGGGGGCTCCTCCTCGTCCTTGCCCGGCGGACGGAGCTCGTCCATCGGGAAGGACATGACGTCGGTCGGTCCCGGCAGGTCCATCCACTGGATGTGCAGCTGCTCCATGGCTTCGGCGTCCACGACGATCACCGAGAGTTCGGAGAGCGGGTGGATGCGCATCCGCGCGAGGGCGTAGCGGGCGATGTCGAGGATCGCCTGCTCGTCGACCTCGGTTCCGGACTCGTTGTTGACGTCGATCGACATGGTGCGCGCTGACTACTTCCCGTTTTGGCCGTCGTACTTCTCGTACGCGTCGACGATACGGCCGACCAGCTTGTGCCGGACGACATCCTGCGACGTGAGCCGTGAGAAGTGGACGTCCGAGACGCCGTCGAGGATGGCCTGCACCTGGCGCAGACCGCTCTTCGTACCGCCGGGGAGGTCGACCTGGGTGACGTCGCCGGTGATCACGATCTTCGAGTCGAAGCCGAGCCTGGTGAGGAACATCTTCATCTGCTCGGGGTTCGTGTTCTGCGCCTCGTCGAGGATGATGAACGCGTCGTTGAGCGTCCGGCCACGCATATAGGCGAGCGGTGCGACCTCGATCGTGCCCGCCGCCATCAGGCGCGGGATCGAGTCGGGGTCCAGCATGTCGTGCAGCGCGTCGTACAGCGGGCGGAGATACGGGTCGATCTTCTCGTACAGCGTGCCGGGGAGGAAGCCGAGACGCTCTCCGGCCTCGACGGCGGGGCGGGTCAGGATGATGCGGTTGACCTGCTTGGACTGCAGCGCCTGCACGGCCTTGGCCATCGCGAGATACGTCTTGCCGGTACCGGCGGGGCCGATGCCGAAGACGATCGTGTGCTTGTCGATCGCGTCGACGTAGTGCTTCTGGTTGAGCGTCTTGGGGCGGATGGTGCGGCCGCGGCTGGAGAGGATGTTCTGGGTGAGGACCTCGGCCGGGGTCTCGGCCACGGCGTCGCCCGTACCTTCCTCGGCCGCCCTGAGCATGGCGATCGAGCGTTCCACTGCGTCCTCCGTCATCGGCTGCCCGGTGCGGAGCACGAGCATCATTTCGTCGAACAGGCGCTGGATCAGGGCGACTTCCCGCGCGTCGCCGACCGCGCTGACCTGGTTGCCCCGGACATGGATGTCGGCCGCCGGGAAGGCCTTCTCGATCACGCGCAGCAGGGCGTCACCCGAGCCGAGAACTGTCACCATCGGGTGCTTGGCCGGGACGGTGAAGTGGGCTCGCGCCTGGCCCGGCGCGGGGGTCTGGTCTGTCGGTGTCTGAGTCATGGGCCGGCTCTGTGGCCTGCACATACCTCCCGTTGCAGGGTTCTCGCTGCTCGACAACCTCTGGGACATCCAGAGTACGACGTGCCACTGACAAGGCCGAAGGCTTTTACCGGAGCGGATCCGGGCGGTGACGGAGGGGACCGGCGCCGTGGCGGGTCCGGGCAGGCACTGGCGCGGGTCCGGGCAGGCACTGGCGCGGCCGCCTCAGGCCGAGCGGCCGAAGCCGATCGTGGGGACCGCCCGGCGCAGCGGCCACGGCCTGGCCGGCGCGGGCAGCAGCCGCTCGAGGAAGCCGTACCGGTGCAGGGCCGCCGGGTCCTGGTCGTGCACGGCCCGGACGGACTGCCACCAGGCCGCGACCTCCGACCAGCCCGGAGCGGAGAGCGACCCGCCGAACTCCTGCACCGACAGGGCCGCGGTCAGCCCGGCGAAGGCGAGCCGGTCGGCGAGCGGCCAGCCCGCCAGCGTGCCGGTGACGAATCCCGCCACGAACACGTCCCCCGCGCCCGTCGGGTCCAGCGCCTCGACCTGGATGGCGGGGACCTCGGCGCTCTCGCCGGTGGAGCCGTCCACGGCGTAGGCGCCTTCCGCGCCGAGCGTGACGACGGCCAGCGGCACCCGGCCGGTCAGGGCCCGGGCGGCGGCGCGCGGGCAGTCGGTGCGGGTGTAGCGCATGGCCTCCGCCGCGTTCGGCAGGAAGGCCTCGCAGTGCTCCAGGTCGGCCAGGTCGTCCGGGTCCCAGCGGCCCGACTCGTCCCAGCCGACGTCGGCGAAGACCCGGGTGCCCTTGCGGGCGGCCTGGGCGATCCACTCCGCCCGGACGCCGGGGGTGAGGGAGGCGATCGCGGCGCGGGCGGGCGGCGGGCAGTCGGGGGCCGGCTCCGGCGGCGGGGCCTCGTGGCCGTGGGAAACCATGGTGCGCTCGCCCTCGTACGCCATGGAGACGGTGACCGGGGAGTGCCAGCCGGGGACGGTGCGCGACAGGGACAGGTCGATGCCCTCGCCCTGCTCGAGGGCGTCCCAGCAGTACTCGCCGTAGTGGTCGTCGCCGAAGGCGGCGGCCAGGGAGGTGCGCAGCCCGAGGCGGGCGAGGGCGGTGGCCATGTTGGCGACGCCGCCGGGGCTGGACCCCATCCCGCGGGCCCACGACTCGGTGCCGCGCACGGGGGCGGAGTCGAGGCCGGTGAAGATGATGTCGAGGAAGACGCTGCCGGTCAGATAGACGTCGCAGTCGGGATCGCCGGGCGTCCGAAGTGCCGCGAGGGGATCGAGGCAGGTGGCCGCGGCCGGGCGCGCGCGGCCGGGCGCGAAGGGACCGGAGCCGGCCGGCTGCGGCAGTTGCTTTCCGTTGCGAGTGGTCACCGTGGGCACTCCCGTACGTGGTGCATTTCCAGCCAGTCTGCCCGACGCCACCGGCACCGGAACGGAGGCGGGCAGGGAGCGGCCGGGGCCCCGGTGGACGCGGCGGGTGGCCCGTACCCCCCGGCCGGCGCGTTACAGCGGGGCCGGGCGGAGGATGCCGAGCAGCATCCGGACCAGCTCGTCGACGAGTTCGTCCAGGGTGGCGTCCACCCATCCGGCGGTCCAGTCGTGGAGCAGCCCGTTGACGCTGCCGATGAACGCCGCCGCCGCGACCCGGTAGTCGCGCGGCTCGGCCTCTCCGCGCTCCACGGCGCGCGCCGCCTCCGCGCAGATGAAGTCCACCCAGCGGGCGCGGCGCGCCAGCCGCTGCCGCTCCATCTGCGGGCTGACGCCGACGATTTCGAGGAACGTGATCCGGATGCGCCGGGGATCGCCCGTCACGTTGGCGGCGTACGCGCGGAAGACCGCCGCCGCCCGCTCCGCCACCGGCAGTTCCGCGGCGCGGTCGAGGGCGGCGAGCGCCGCTTCCTCCGCCCAGTCGTTGACCTGGAGGTGCAGGGCGGCCAGTACGTCCTCGAGGGTGCGGAACTCCTCGTAGAACTGGCGGGTGGAGAGCCCCGCCGCCTCGCTCAGCGCGGCGACGGTGGTCGCGCGGTAGCCCGGTGCGTCGCCGAAGAGCCGGAGGCCCGCGTCGAGGAACCGGCGGCGGCGCTCGGCCCGGCGCTCCTCCGCGGACCTGCCTCCGTAACGGCCGGTGGCCGGCCGGGCCCTGCCTGTCACATGACCTCCTGTCGTCGGACGACTCATTTTCGTGGGTCGGCGGGCTGAAGTCCGGGTTTCGGCGTGTGCGAAGTCTTGTGAAGCCTGCCACCGCTCGTTACTTTCCAGTAGCCCAATCTGAACGGCTCCGTTTTCAGACTGCGCCTCGACCTCCTGGGGCCGCCTCCGTGGAAGGAACGACGATGTCTCTGTCCAGCACCAGGCGGGCCGTCGGTGCGGCCGTCGCCGCCCTGGCTCTGACCGCCACCGCGTCGGTGACGGCGACCGCCGCGGCCCCGGCCGGCCCGGCCGCGGACTCCCTGCGGGAGGTCATGTTCGTCGGCAACAACTGGGACGGCACCGCCGATGTCATCGAGGCCCGGGGCGACTTCGCGAAGATCGGCCGGATCAACGTCATACCCGACAAGGAGGAGCGGCTGCGGGAGATCTACCTCAATCCGCTGAAGCTGGCCTTCTTCCTGGGCATCCGCCAGGGCCCCGGCGAGGGGCACGACCAGTTCGTCGACGACATGTACTCGACGCCCGACGGATCGGCCATGGTCGTCTCCCGCCCGAGCTTCGCCGACGTGGTCTCGATCGAGCTGGCCAACGGGGAGATCAACTGGCGTTTCCCCGTCTCCGGCTTCCGCTCCGACCACATGGCCGTCTCCCCGGACGGCAGGCGGGTCGCGGTCTCCGCCTCCACGTCCAACACCGTGCACGTCCTCGACATCGAGACCGGCGAGCAGGCCGGGTCGTTCAAGACCGGTGACAAGCCGCACGAGAACGTCTTCACCGACGGCGGCAGGCATCTGTGGAACATGTCCATCGGTGAGGTCAACACCGCCCTCGACGCGCCCTGGCTCGACTGGACCAAGGGCGACCGCCGCATCACCGTCGTCGACACGCGGACCCACCAGCAGGTGAAGGTCATCGACATGCGCGAGCGGCTCGACGCCTTCGGCCGCAAGGACCTCTCCGACTCGGTCCGGCCCGTCGCCTTCACCCCGGACGAGTCCAGGCTCTACTTCCAGGTGTCGTTCTTCAACGGCTTCGTCGAGTACGACGTGGCGACGGACGAGGTCACGCGGGTCAAGACGCTGCCGAAGAACCCGGCGACCAGCGAGGACCGCACCAGCTGGGTCAACGACTCGCGCCACCACGGCATGTCCATGAGCCCGAAGGGCGACAAGCTCTGCGTCGCCGGGACCATGGACGACTACGCCACCGTCGTCGACCGGGCCACCCTGGCCGAAGGGCCGCTGGTGCCCGCGTCCAAGCCCTACTGGGCCACGGTCAGCGGCGACGGCAAGTCCTGCGTCATCTCCGAGAGCGGAGCCGACGCGGTCACCGCGATCGACTTCGCCACCGGCAGGAAGGTCGCCACCGTCGCCGTCGGCGACCACCCCCAGCGGGTGCGTCTCGCCCACGTGCCGGCCGGCTGGACCGGGCCCGCCGCGGGCTGAGCCGCAGGGGGCGCGTACGCAGCGCGGGCCCGGCCCCGCCCGGCCGACCGGCGTGCTCAACTACCTGGTCTGCCCGGCCGACCGGCGTGCTCGAACTCGTACGCCTCCACCTCGGCCAGATAGCGCGCACGGCGCTCCTCGTCGTCGTCCAGGAACGACGCCAGGAAGGAGTTGCGGGCCAACTCCCGCAGCTGCTCGTCGTCCAGCCCGAGCGCCTCGTGCACCGCGTGGAAGGTGTCGCCGACGTAGCCGCCGAAGTACGCCGGGTCGTCGGAGTTGACCGTGCACATCAGCCCGGCGGCCATCATCCGGGCCAGCGGATGGTCCTCCAGCACGTCCACGGCGCGCAGCCGTACGTTCGACAGCGGACAGAGCGTCAGCGGGATCCGCTCGCGCGCCAGCCGCGTGACCAGTTCCGGGTCCTCCATGCAGCGCAGCCCGTGGTCGACCCGCTCGACTCCGAGCACGTCCAGGGCCTCGAGGATGTACTCCGGCGGCCCCTCCTCGCCCGCGTGCGCGACCCGGCGCAGACCGAGCGCGGCGGCCGCCTCGTACACCTCGCGGAACTTCGACGGCGGATGGCCGGCCTCCGCGGAGTCCAGACCGACGCCGGTGATCCGGTGCAGATACGGCTTCGCCGCCTCGAGCGTCGCGAGCGCCGACTCGGCCGTCTCGTCCCGCAGAAAGCACATGATCAGCCGGGTGGAGACGCCGTACCGCTCCTCCGCACGGTCGAGCGCACGCGCCAGTCCCTGAACGACCGTGCCGATGCCGACGCCCCGCGCGGTGTGCGCCTGCGGGTCGAAGAAGATCTCCGCGTGCCGGACGCCCTGCTCGGCGGCGCGCCGGAGGTAGGCGTCGGCCAGATCCGCGAAGTCCTCCTCGGTGCGCAGCACCGTCATCAGCCCGTAGTACAGGTCGAGGAAGGACTGCAGATCCTTGAACAGATAGGCGCGGCGCAGCGCTTCGGCGTCCCGACAGGGCAGCTCCACGCCGTTGCGCCCGGCGAGGGTGAAGGCGAGCTCGGGCTCCAGGGTGCCTTCGATGTGAAGGTGGAGTTCGGCCTTGGGGAGGGGCATGATCGCATTCTAGGCGGCCGGCGCCTCGCAACCGCGGAACGTGCTCGGACCCAGGGGCCGGGGCGGCGCCTCAGGCCCGCTTCGGCACGGGGATGCGCGAGAGGTCCCTGGCGACGGTCACCTCGCCGTCGAAGCCGGCGGCCGCCCTGGCCTGCCGCTCGAACTCGGCGGCGGCATCCGTGTACCGCTGCGAGAAGTGCGTCAGCACCAGGTGCCGGACGCCCGCCTCCTGCGCCACCCTGCCCGCCTGGCCCGCCGTCAGGTGCCCGTGGTCGGCGGCGAGTCGCCCGTCCTCGTCGAGGAACGTGGACTCGATGACCAGCATGTCGCAGCCCTCCGCCAGCGCGTACACGCCGTCGCAGAGCCGGGTGTCCATCACGAAGGCGAACCGCTGCCCCGGACGGACCTCGCTCACCTCGTCGAGGGTGACCCCGTCCAGTGCGCCCTCGCGCTGGATCCGGCCCACGTCCGGCCCGGTCAGGCCGTGCGCCGCCAGCTTCTCGGGGAGCATCCGGCGGCCGTCGGGCTCGACGAGCCGGTAGCCGTACGACTCGACGGGGTGCGACAGCCTGTGCGCGTGCAGGGTGTAGCCCGCCGTGGTGGCGATGACGCCGTCGGCGGCGACCGGGACCTCTTTGAGCCTCACCGTCTCGCGGTACGCCGTGGCATACCGCAGCCGGTCGAAGAACCGCTGCCCGCTCTTCGGATAGTGCGCGGACACCGGGTGCGGGACCTGGTCCAGATTGATCCGCTGGATCACCCCGGCGACGCCGAGGGAGTGGTCGCCGTGGAAGTGGGTGACGCAGATCCGGTCGATGTCATGCGCGGAGACACCGGCACGCAGCATCTGGCGCTGTGTGCCCTCCCCCGGGTCGAAGAGCAGCCCCTCCCCGTCCCAGCGCAGCAGATAGCCGTTGTGGTTGCGGTGCCGGGTCGGGACCTGGCTGGCGGTGCCCAGCACCACGAGTTCACGTACGGACAAGGCGCGTTGCTTCCGGCTATCCGGGCGGCCACTCGAGGCCGCGGCCTCCGAGCACGTGCGCGTGGGCGTGGAAGACGGTCTGGCCCGCGCCGGAGCCGGTGTTGAAGACGACGCGGTAGCCGCTGTCGGCCGCCTTCTCCTCCACCGCGACCTCGCTGGCCTCGCGCAGCACGTCGGCCGCGAGTCCGGGCGCGCCGGCGGCGAGTGACGCGGCGTCCGGGTAGTGCGCCTTGGGGATGACCAGGACGTGCGTGGGAGCCTGCGGGTTTATGTCGCGGAAGGCGAGGGTCGTCTCCGTCTCCCGTACGACGGTGGCAGGCACCTCCCTGGCGACGATCTTGCAGAACAGGCAGTCCGCCTGCGGTTCTCCGGCCATTCCCGGTCCTCCTGGCGCGCGCTGACGACGACTTCCGCATGCTATCGGGCGGCGCACCCCTCGGGGCGCGGCGCCCTGGGCGCGCGGGGGCCGGCCGGATCGGCTGGCCCCGCTGCCCCGCATCGGTTTCACGGGGCAGCCGCCGCTCACCCGTCCCCCGGTCGTGGCCGGCGCCAGGGGGTGGGGGATCCGCTGTCAGCCACGGCGGCCGGGCTGCAGGGAGTCGTCGAGGACGCCTTGCCGGACCAGGTACGGGTCCTGGCGGAGCCCGGCGGCCCCGGCCGGAACGCCGCCCTGCACGTGCGGCGTCGTGCGCGGTGACCGGTCGGCGGCGTCCGTCAGCAGGCACGACGGGCAGAAGGACTGCGGAGCCGTCACGGTGTCCGCCGTCAGGGGCAGTGCGCCCGGCTGCACGTCACCGGACGACGACCGGGTGGTGCGCAGGGCCGCGGCGGCGACGGACAGACAGGCGGCCACGAGGACCAGGTTCTTGATGATGTACTGCCCCTCCATCGAGGGGACGAACGGGTAGCGCCACACCTCGCCCGGAAGGATCACCAGGGTGGCGAACACGCCCCCCATGTGGACGAAGAACACGGCCAGCGTCAGCCGCAGCAGCTTCCCCGTGACCAGCCCTATGCCGATGAGCACCTCCATGAGGGCCAGGGCCGGCTGGGAGACGCCGGGCGGGACCATGCCGAAGCTGATCACGCCCATCACCTGTGTGGCGATGTCCTGTGCCGGGCTCAGCGCGGGCACGAACTTGAGTGCGCCGAACCACACGTACAGCACTCCGACACTGACCCGGAGCATGTCCGTCTCCCGGCGCCGGTAGGCGGTGGAGAACGCGGCCGCCCAGTGGGCGTAGCGGTTCGTGCGTGGGAATCGTGCGATGCGGATCATGGATGTACCTCGGTTTCGTGTCAGCCGGTCGGGTCCGGATGCGCGCCGCGGCCGCCGGTGGTTGCCGGACGGGCGGGGGCGGCCCGGCCCCGACCGGTTCATCGGGCCGAGCCGGTCGGGCTTCGCAGTGGCAGAGGCCGATGCGGAATTCCCTCCCCCAACCGGGCGTTCTCTTCTGTGGGTTCGGCCGTGCGCTCGCGCACCGGGCCGTGTGCTTCCGCCAACTCGTCCGCCGCATATGGGGCTCGATGCGCTGGGGAAGGTTCGTGTCGTACGTGTCGACAGCGATGAGGAGGATCTGTTCCACCGCCGCCCGGTGGTCGCCCGGCAGCAGAGGGCCGGGGGCGTCGTGGTGAACACGACGTGCATCAGGGGGCGGAGTGCGCGGTTCTTCGTCGGTGCCCTCGGCGGGCCGGCGGATTTCGACCGGTGCCGCCGCGGGAGCGGCAGCGTCTCGGGTCTCTTCTCGGACTCCGCCGTGCGCTGCGGGAGCCGTCCGAACGGCGCCGTTCTTCGGCGGCCGGCGGCCCGCGCCCAGCGGCGGCCGCGATGTCGCGGTTCTCCGGGGACGACCCGTGTGGATCGGGCCCGCGCCGCGCCCGGCTGCCGGCGGGATCCACGCGCCCCCGCCAGCAGTTGCCCGGCCGGCGGGGCCTGTGATCAGCGGTTCAGGTGATCAGTTGTTCACGATCGTGGCGCCGACGTGGCCGGCGACCCGGTAACCCATGGTCAGCGCCACTTCGTTGTCCCACTCGAAGTGCACACCGAGGTACTTGCGGCTGTCGGCCTTCTCCTGCGCGGCGGCACTCAGGCTGGGGAAGGAACGCGTGACGCCCGGGGCCAGCGGGTCGTCGGTACCCGCCGTGAACGACAGGTTGTCGGTGCCGAAGTAGCCCCGTACGGCACCGGCCCACGCCGCCGCGATGCCGCTGTGACCGGAGACGTACGTCGGGAAGTTGGGGCTGAAGCTGTTGCCGGCGGTGTCCTGCTCCTCGGGCTCCCACGCGGGGTCGGCGACGATTCCCGGGTTCGGGACCTCGTTCGCGCGGGTGATGGCGTCCGCCGGCCGCCAGACGTCCCAGTCGCTCAGGTACTTGGAGTCCCAGACGGCGATCGCGGCGTCGGCCAGGGACACCGAGGTGAGGGCGAACAGCTTGGCGCTCTCGTAGGACGTGCCGTTCGGCCGGTACTTGCGGAACACCGCCGTGGTGTGGTCGAACTGCTGGCCCACGGGCTTGTAGGTGCCCTCGATGTCATTGGCCCAGTAATGGCCGATCTTCGTCTGCTCCGCGGTGCGGGCGGTGGAGCCCTTGCCGCCGATCCGCTTGATCTCGTTGACCTGCGCCGCGTACTCGGGACTGCGAAGGAGCTGGTCCGCGGTGGCGAAGCCGCCGATGTTGCCGGGCCGGAACTGCGAGCCGGACTTCAGGGCGAACGGCTTGACCTTGCCCCAGTTGGGGCCTCCCGCGGGCTTGCCGGGCGCGGGCTGCCAGTGCCCGGGGGCGGTGACTCCCACGTAGGGCGTGGTGTCGGCGGAACCGTCTCCGGTGCGGTCGGCGATGATCGCCTCCGCGGCCCTGATGCCGAGGGCGCGGCCCCGCTCGCGCTGCTTCGGGCCGGCGAAGTCGGGCATGGCCAGCGCCGTTTTCAGCTTCGCGTCGAGGTCGGCCGACGGGTACTGCGGGAAGGCGTTCTTGAGGGCGGTGTAGGCGGCGTAGTCGATCGCCGTGTTGAGCGCGCCGTAGTCGCCGCGGGCCGAGGGGTCCTGGGTCCGGTACGGCTTGCCTATGGTGCGGATGGAGTTGACGGCGTCGTAGATGGCCAGATCCATCATCGCCCCGCCGCGGCTGAGCGGACCGGGGGTGCCGCCCGTGCGGCGGAACACGTCGAGGATCGCGTCGTTCCAGTAGAGGACGTGGTCGTTGGCGCCGCGTGAGGAGTCGAGTGCGGACGCGTCGGGAGCCGGGATCTCCTCGGCCGCGGCCGAGTGGGCGGGGGCCAGGGCGGCGAGGGAGGCCATGGCGACGGCTGCCACGGCGTATTTCAGTGCGGTCCTGCCCGGACGTGCGGTGGAGAGCATGAAGTCTCATCCCTGTCTGTCGTGGCCCTGGCGACACTCGAGGACGATGCCGGCGGCGCCATGGCGTTTCTGTCTTGCCATGGAACGTATTCGGCCATCGAGGCCCGTCACCGACCGCTTCGCCGATGGGAGGGATCGGAAAGTCCGATGCCCCCGGTTCAGCAGCGAGTTCACCGGAAGACCATCCCTCTCTAACGGCAAATCAAGGTGCAGTCGTTAGACCTGAGACAGGGTGGGAATCAGCTACTGGGCCTGGTTCCTGCGGGCGTAGTGGCGGGCCACCCGGGCCCGGTTGCCGCAGCCGGTCGAGCACCACTCGCGGCGGCCGCGCGCGCGGTCGAAGAACAGGACGCAGCCCGGCGCCAGGCATGCGCGGGGCTCCACGCCGGACGCGCCGGTCAGCATCCCGATCAGCGAGTGCGCGATCTCGGACTGGACCGCCACCAGGGGCGGCGCGGGGCATATCTGCACCAGCGTGGGGCGCCCACCCTCGATCCAGCGCAGCGAGGGCCACGGCCGGTCCATGCTCGACGCCCGGTTGAGCTGCGCGACGTCCCAGGAATCGGGGCTGAGCCGGCGGACATGGGCCTCGGTCAGCCGGCGGGTGACGTCGCGCAGCATCACGAAACTCAGGACGTCCGCTGCGGTGACCGCATCGAGGGCGCCGTCCGGCAGCGGCGTCGTCAGCCTGTCGCAGCACGCTTCGAGCCACCACGCGAGCCGTTCGCGGGACCCGAGGCCGTCTCGGAGAACCCCCCTCACGGGGAACACCGTGTTGGCGAACTCGAGCGGCAGCGGCTCGCCGTGGAGGGGAGGGACGTCGTCGGGTCCCGGTGCGGGGGCATCGGTGGTCATGTCGGTCCTCATCCGGTCGGGCTCAGCTGGGCGAACGGCATCGGGCTTGTCGCGGCGGCTAACTGCATGGCAGGATCCAACCTAACGCATCTTCGCTCTTGACATCATTAGGTACGACGCGATCCGGCCATGGCTCCTCGGGGGGAGTCACCGCCGGATACGGGCCGGAGTCCGTGGGCGAAGGGCAGGCCGCAGCGCCTCGACGCCGTTCGCGTCCGGATGACGACGGATCCGTGTTTTTCCTTGGGGGAAGTGACATGTCGTTGGATATCGCGCTCTACCAACTCAGAACCTTTCGCGAAGTAGCCAGAACCGGAAGCCTCACCAAGGCCGCACGCAGCCTTGGTTACGCACAATCAAGCGTCACATCGCACATTCGCTCCCTGGAGTCCCGGGTCGGTCTCCCGCTGATACAGCGAATGCCGCACGGCGTTCGCCTGACGTCCGCGGGAGAGATCTTCCGGGACTACACGAACCGGATCTTCCACGTCGTCGACGAGATGGCCTCGGCGCTCGACCCGTCAGGCGAGGCCGAGGGACGCGCCGCGGTCGGCGCCTCCGCGCTGCTGCTGGAGACACGGATCGGCGCCCTGGTCCGCGACTGCCGCTATCGCTACCCCAAGGTGCAGGTGTCGCCACGCCAGTTGGGGATCAGCCGCGCGCTGGCCGCGCTGCGGGGCGGCGATGTCGACATGGCCCTGATCCACGGCGACTTCGCCGCCGGGGACCTCTCCGCCCCCGGTGTCTTCGTCGAGGAATTACCGGACCTCGAGGTGGTGCCCGTCGGCGCGACCTCACTCCTCTCCGCACCCGACCTGGCGACGGCGCTCGGACCGCTCAAGGTCCTGGCGGTCGATCCCCACTGCGCGTCGCACCAGGTCCTCGTCACCACGCTGCGCGAGGTGTACGGCATCGAAGCGGCCGTCATCGAGGCGGGCTCCATGGGCGGCGCCCGGGAACTCGCGCGCGCCGGCTACGGCATCGCCATGCTCCCGGCCGAGTCCGTCGGGCCGACCGAGGAGAGCAACGGCCTCACGGTGCTGCCGGGGCTGCCCCGGGTACGCCTCGATGTGCGGGCGCTGTGGAGCGGCCGCGACGTGGCCATGTCGGCGGTCGCCGCGGTCTGGGAGGTGGCGATCCGGCTCGGCCGCGACACCGTGGCGCAGCCTGCCTGACGGCCGGTCCTTCTTTCCTGTTCCACCGGTTTCGGGAAGGCTCTCGCACCACGGGCTCTTTCCTTCGTTTTCCCTGACCCCCGGCCCGGTGGCACGTCCGGCCCGTCCCATCGGAAATCTTGATAACGGGCATCGGCGAACACCCGAAACCAGCCCTGCCTCCGCTCTATAGCCTTCTCATGACACACAGAGAATCCCCCGGTGGGCTCCGTCCACACCGGCCGGCCGCCGCGGCGGAAGATCCGCTTTCTCGGCGTGACCGCGGCCTCCTGAACCGGCCGGGGCAGAACGGCCCTCAGCCCTGACCGGCCGTTCCGCCCCGGCCCCCCCCTCACGCCATCCCCACCGTGCACCACGCCTGCGTCGGCGTCCCGTCACCGCGCCATGTCCTCACCGCGCCATGCCGCGCCGCCGCGCCCGCACCCGACGAAAGAGCCGCCTTGTCCACCCATCAGGTCCATCCGCACCGCACCCGCCGGCAGGACGCCGCGGAACGAGAGACCGAACACCCCGTGGAGCGCCGCCGCCACCGCGTGCTCGTCTCGAGCGTCTCCTCCGACTCCCACACCTGGAACCTCGTTTTCCTGCAGCTGCTGCTGGAGGAAATGGGACATGAAGTGACCAACATCGGCTCGTGCGTGCCCGACGAGTTGCTCATCGAGGAGTGCCGGCGGGTCCGGCCCGACGTGGTCGTCATCAGCAGTGTCAACGGCCACGGGGCGCTCGACGGGGCACGGTGCATCCGTCGTCTCCGTGACGAGCCGGACCTGCGCGGTCTGCGGGTGGTCATCGGCGGCAAACTGGGTGTGACGGGTGCCGAGGCGGGCACCTACGGCCCCGAGTTGCTGGCCGCCGGTTTCGACGCCGTCTTCGAGGACTCGGCCGGCATCGACGCGTTCCGCCAGTACCTCACCCGGGACGCCGCGCCCGCCGTCGCCGCGACGGGCGCCGCCCGGTGACCTCGGCGTTCGCCGCGAGGATGTGTCGGCAGTCGCTCGGCACTGCTTCCGGCCCGTCCCCCTACCTGGCCGGGGCGAACAGTTCAGAACCCTGATCCGCCAGGGCGTGGTGGAGGTGGCGGACGCCTGCGTCCGCTCCACCCGCCGGCGGAGAACCGGGAGGACGGCGCGGGTGTTCGTTCCCCGGACGGGCCGGCGGCGGCCCGGGCGCGGTCGCCGCCGACCGGTGAGGCGCTCCGCGGCTCAGGCCGGGCGGACGCGGGCCTGGTGCCGCTGTGCCTTGGCCCGGTTGCCGCAGCCGGCCATCGAGCACCAACGGCGGGTGCCGTTCTTGGACACGTCGTAGAAGTGCAGCACGCACGAGGGGTTGGCGCAGTGCCGGATGCGCTCCGGGCGGTCGGCGAGGAGCCGCAGATAGGACTCGACCGCCACCCAGGCGGGCAGCCAGGACGGCGCATCCACCTCGATGACGGTGCCCGGACCGTCGGAGCGCAGGACGTGGCGTATCCGGCCGTGGTCGAGCACGGCGTTGACGGCCTCCACAGCGGCCGGCCCGGGGGCGGCAGGACTCTCGACGGCCTGGTCGAGCGCGGCACGGGCCAGAAGGAGCTGCTCGAGGGTGTCGGCGCCGGCGGGCACAGGTTCTCCGCCGAGGGCGTCGCGTACCGCCGCGCTCTTCAGCCACACCGCCAGTCCGTCGACGCCGGTCAGCAGATCGTGGTGGCCGGCGCCGTCGATCCAGCGGGTGTTGAGCAGATCGATGCCGAGGGGCTCGCCGGTCAGCGGCCTCGGGTCTGCCGCGGCGGTTGAGGTCACGGTTCAGGTCCTTTCTGTGCGGTCGACGTGCTGGCACCACCCACGATAACCGGTCATCCATAGATCACCGGTTGACACGATCGCGATCTAACCCCTAAATTCGCTTTCAACGGTTACGAGAGCGGCTCGTGGCCCTGGATCGAAGGCATGTGATCGACGATGAGCAAGGCCACCAACCTGCAGACCGGCCACATCGGGCTGAACGTCACCGACCTGGACCGCTCGCTCGCCTTCTACCGCGAGGTCTTCGACTTCGAGGTCATGGCAGAGGGCAAGGAGGACGACCGCCGCTGGGCGTTCCTCGGTCGCGGCAGCCGCATGATGGTGGCGCTCTGGCAGCAGAGCGAGGGCACCTTCGCCACCGACCGCCCCGGCCTGCACCACCTGTCCTTCCAGGTGGACACCGTCGAGGAGGTCCGGGCCGCCGAGGAGGTGCTGCGCGGTCTCGGCGCCGAGTTCACCTACCAGGGTGTCGTCCCGCACGGGGAGAACGGCACCTCCGGCGGCATCTTCTTCGCCGACCCCGACGGCACCCGCCTGGAGATCTACGCCCCCACCGGCGCGGACCCGGCCGACGCCCCGACCGCCGGCGCGCCCACCTGCGGCTTCTTCTAGGAAGCCGGGCCGACGACCGGGTGCTTGCGGAGAGAGGCAGCCCGGTGAGGACCCGGCCGCCCCCGCGCCACGATCCGGGCACGCGAGCCCCGGAAGACTCTCGGAGCTCGGAGAGTTCGGAAAGGCAGCCATACCCAGAGCCCCTGGGCTCTCCGATCTTACGAATGACCAGAGCAACCGCCCTTGAAAGGCAGGACATGCCGTGGCCACCTGTCACAGCGGCGAGACCGCTGTGCAGGAGCGGCGGCCACGTCGGTCTCGACCAGGTCATCGCCGACTGCCCCAAGTATCCGCAGAAGCGCGACCACCGCATCGTCGCGGCCGATGAGGCCGCGGCGGCCCGTGCCGTCATCGCCGGCACCGCGCTCACGGCCGCCCAGCAGCGGGCGGTGAGCTCGGCGGACACGTTCTTCGTCGCCACCGTGTCCGGCCGCGGCGACGCGGACGCCTCTCGCCGGGGCGGCAACCCCGGCGGTCGTCACCGTCGTCTCCCCCACTGCTGCACCGGCCCGACCACACCGCGAACGCGATGTTCCTCACCCTGGGGAACCTGCTGCGCAATCCGGCCGCCGGAATCCTCGTCCCGGACCGGGGCACGGGCTCCGTCCTCCACCTGTGCGGCACCGCACGAACGGTGGGGGAGGCCGACGAGACCGCCCGGGTGCCGGAGGCGCAGCGGCTGGTGGAATTCTCCGTCGAAGCCGTACGCGAGCTCTCGGCCGCGTCCCCGCTGCGCTGGACGGAGCCCGGTTACTCGCGGTTCGACCCGCCGGGCGGCTGACGGGAGCCGCCACTCGAATTTCTCGCACCACTGGAATTGCTCGGGCTTCCCGAAAAAGAAGATCCGGTTCTTCCCGTCCAGGAAAGGACGGGAAGAACCGGATCGATCCGGAATCAGTCGAAGTTGCAGTGGGCCGGCGCCTCTCGCTCGTAACGCAGCGGAGCTCCCTCGGGCTGGAGGTACGTGAGGTGCAGCTCGATGGGCTCCGTACCCTCGTTCACGCCGTTCAGAGCAAGGTTGCCCTGCTTGATGAACGACGAGCCCTCCGGGAACACCTCTTCGGTGCAGTCGGCGTTCTTGCGGACGATCGTCCCCTTCTGCACGGTCAGGACCACCAGCCCCGGGTGCACATGCCACCCGGTGTCGCCGCCGGGCTGGATCGTCAGAGTCTGCTCCACGACGTTCGTGACGTGCTTGACCCGAAGATCGTGCGGAACCGCGAACTTGCCCTCCGCGGTGGTCACGGCTGTCAGATCGTGCGCCGGGCTCGCCGTGGCGACACCGCCGACGCCGGCCAGCACGGCAACCGCGGCAACAGTCGCCAGCGTCCTGCCCCGTCGCGACACATCAATACGCTTCATTTTCCATCCTTCGAGATAACACCCGCACCGCAGGCGCGCCGATAACCGGTTCCTTCAGATGGAACTCTAGAAATGAATTCACCCCGAGAGCAAGGTCTGGCTCATTCGATTAGCCGATAGGGGGTGGTGGAAAAACCAATACCATCGAAAAGCAGCCACGAAAGAATGGAGAAGGGCCGGATAACAGGGTGTCCCGGACCCTGACGGGCCCGGGACACCACCGAACGGGGAGCCCTCTACGGCAGCGACGGAGGCTGCTTGGGCGGCGTCTCCGCCAAGGAGGCCAGCGCCAGGCGGATCGCCTCGTCCAGCTGCGGGTCACGCCCCGCCGCCTGGTCCTGGGGCGTCGCGACGACCTCGACGTCCGGGTCGACGCCCCGGTTCTCCACGTTCCAGCCGTAACCCTCCAGCCAGAAGGCGTACTTCGGCTGGGTGACCAGCGTGCCGTCCACGAGGGAGTAGCGGCTGTCGATGCCGACGACACCGCCCCAGGTGCGCGTGCCGACGACGGGACCGATGCCGAGCGCCTTGATCGCCGCGTTGACGATGTCGCCGTCGGAGCCCGAGAACTCGTTGGCGACGGCTACAACCGGGCCGCGCGGCGCGTCCAGCGGATAGCTGGACGGCTGCATGCCGCGCGGCAGGTCCCAGCCGACGATACGGCGGGCCAGTTTCTCCACGACGAGCTGCGACGTGTGACCGCCGCGGTTCTCCCGTACGTCGACGACCAGCCCGTCCTTCGCGACCTCGACCCGCAGGTCGCGGTGGATCTGGGCCCAGCCGGGCGCCTGCATGTCGGGGACGTGCAGATAGCCGAGGCGGCCGCCGGACTTCTCCTGGACGTAGGCGCGCCGGTCGGCCACCCATGCGTGGTAGCGCAGCGGTTCCTCGTCGGCGAGGGGGACGACGACGGCGTGCCGCGGGTCGCCGCCGCCGGCCGGGGAGACGGTCAGCTCGACCGGCTTGCCCGCCGCCCCGACGAGCAGCGGCCCCGGGCCCTTGACCGGGTCGACCGGCCGGCCGTCCACCGCGAGCAGCGTGTCGCCGGCCCGCAGGGCGACGCCGGGTGCGGCGAGCGGGGAGTGCGCGTGGGGGTCGGAGGTCTCGGACGGCAGGATGCGGTCGATGCGCCAGGCGCCGTCCTCCGTACGGGAGATGTCGGCACCGAGCAGGCCCTGCCGGGTCGCGGCGTCGCCGTGGCCGCCGGGCGGCATGACGTACGCGTGCGAGGTGCCCAGCTCGCCCTGGACCTCCCACAGGAGGTCCACGAGGTCGTCGTGGGTCGCCACCCGGTCGAGGACGGGCCGGTAGCGGTCGAGGACTCCGTCCCAGTCGACGCCGCCGAGGTCGGGCCGCCAGAAGTGGTCGCGCATGAGGCGTCCGGCCTCGTCGTACATCTGCCGCCATTCGGCGGCCGGTTCGACGGTGCGCCGCACGCGGGACAGGTCGACGGTGACGCTCGCGGCGTCGTCGCCGTCGTCGTGGGACGCCTCGCGGTCGCTGGGGACGACCTTGAGCTTGCCGCCGGTGTGGAGCAGGGCCCGCTTGCCGTCGCCGCTGACGCGGAAGTAGGAGGCGTCGGAGGAGAGTTCCTCGACCCGCTGCTGTCCGAGGTCGTACCGCTCGAGGGTGGTTTTGGGCTCCGGGTCCTCCGGTGTGGCACGGGTCGCGCCGAGGACGCCGCGCAGCGGGTGGCGCAGCCACAGCAGGCCGTCCTTGGCGGCGCGCAGCGTGGAGTAGCTGGCGGCCTCGACGGGGAACGGCACTATCCGGTCGGCCAGTCCGTCGAGGTCGATGCGGGTGACGGACTCCGCGCTCTCGTCCCCGTCCTGCGCGTTGTCCTTGTCCGAGTCGAAGGCCCGCCCGTGCCGCTGCGGCCCGAACGGCGAGGGTGTGGTCGCCGCCAGTGTGATCAGGTGCGGCCGGCACCCGCCGACGAAGGCGAGGTCGAAGACGTGGGCGTCGTAGACCGGGTCGAAGGCGCGCTCGGAGAGGAACGCGAGGTGCTTGCCGTCGAGGGTGAACGCCGGCTGGAAGTCGGCGAAACGCAGCGGCGTGGCCTCCGAGACGGTCAGATCGCCCGTGTTGGCGAGTTTGATCTGCCGCAGCGGGCTGGGGCCGGGGTGCGACCAGGCGAGCCAGGCCGAGTCGGGCGAGAAGACCAGACCGTCGGCGTCGCCGTGCTCGCTGCGGTCGACCTCGCGCACCTCGCCGCTCTCGCGCTCGACGAGCAGCACCCGGCCGTCGTGCGAGGCGACGGCGGCGCGGCTGCCGTCGGGGGCGACGGCCAGGTTGAGTACGCGGCCGAGCCGGCCGGCGGCGAGCCTGCGCGGTGTGGCGCCGGCGGCGGTCCCGGTGGCGGGCGCGAACTCGAGCGCGTCGTCGCCCTCCGCGTCGGTCACCCAGACGACGTGCTGCTCGCCGTCGACCCGGAACGTGCGCGGCATCCTGGCGCGCACGCCCGGCTCGGCGGCGAGCGAACGGGCCGGCCCTTCGCGGTGGGTGACCCAGTGGATGCCGCCGCGGATCTCGACGGCGCTGCCGCGGCCGGTGTGGTCGGGCGCGGCGCCGCCGAGGTGGTCGGCGGCGTCGATCGGCCGCGGCTGCAGATCGGTGCGCTGTCCGCCGAGCCGGAGGTCGAGCCGGCGCGGCTCGGCGCCCTCCAGGTCGTCGAGGAGCCACAGTTCACCGGCGCTCGCGTAGGCGACGCGGGTGCCGTCGGTCGCGGCGTGGCGGGCGTAGAAGCCGTCGAGGGGCGTGTGGCGGCGCAGGTCGGAGCCGTCGGGCAGCGACGAGTACAGGGCGCCGACGCCCTCATGGTCGGAGAGGAAGGCGACCCGGCCGCCGGCCCAGAGCGGGTACTCGATGTTCCCGTCGATGTCCTCGTGGAGGCGCACGAACTCCCCGTCGCCGTCGCGGTCGATCCACAACTTGCCCGCCGTGCCGCCGCGGTAGCGCTTCCAGGCGGCGGCCTCGCGTCCCATGGTGGCCGACAGCAGCAGCGTGTGCGGGCCGTACGCGACACCGCCGACCGGCCCGTACGGCAGGCGGGTGGCGGGTCCGCCGTCGAGCGGCACCGCGTGCGCCCAGCTGCGGCGCAGGGACGCCTGGCCGTGGGTGGTGAGCGCCAGCACCCGGCCGTCCGGGGTCCAGCCCCGTACGGAGGTCCGGTGGCTCCCCCAGTGGGTGAGCCGCTCGGAGGGGCCGCCGTCGACGGGGGCGACATGCACCTCCGGCAGACCGTCGCGGGAGGAGGACCAGGCGATACGGGTGCCGTCGGGCGAGATTCTGGGATGGTTCACGGGCATGTTGTCGGCGCTCACACGCCACGCCCGGCCGCCGTCGAGCGGCGCGACCCAGACGTCGTCCTCGGCGGTGAAGGCGATCAAGTCACCGTGCAGATGCGGATACCGGAGGTAGGCAGGGTGCGTCACACCGTCACCCTAGGCAGGCGGGAGCCCCGGAGTGAGGGTTTTGGATCACTTGGCCGGAACGGCGGTCACTGTTTCGGTCACCGTCACGGTGACCGTGGGCCGCGGCGCCCCGGGAGCACTGGGGGGCCGGCTCGGCGCGGGCGTGCCGCTCGGCGTAGCCGTGCAGTCCCCGAGCATCGTCGCCCGGAACACGGTCTTCTTCTCGATCTCGGCGATCAGATCTCCGCGGACGCACTTCCCGGCCCGCTCCTCCGTCACCGTGCCGGTGACGGTGATGGCCTGCCGGGAGCGGGTCTCCCCCTGGCAGTTGACGGTGGCGCGGGCCGGTACGGACGGCGAGGGCGACTGGGAGCCACCGGCCGTCGCCGCGCCGCCGTCGGTGCGCGCGGTGCAGTTGAGCCAGGCGACGTCGAACGTCAGGCGCTCGAGGGTGCTGGTCACGGTCCGGTCCGTGGTCACGGCCACGGCGGCGGAGTTCAGCCCGCCGGCGGCGGGTTCACAGGCGGCCAGGCCACCGACCGCCGCTGCTGCGGCGGCGGTTGCGGCGAGGACGCGCGGCACTCTGGTCCGGGCGGGCATGAGGCCAGAGTGCCACCGGGCGCCCGCACGTAAAAGAGTGGTTGTGGCCAGGTGCGGCCCGTACGGTCGTGCGATGACCAAGAAGCTCGACCGGGTGCGCCGGCTGGGGATCGACGCGGAGACCGCCTGGATCTGGAACGTACGCCAGCGGCACACCCGCGCGCCGGACACCGTCACCGACTGCCGCCTGGTGCTGTCCCTCCGGCGGGAGGGCACCCAGCGACGGCTCGAGATCACCTTCCGCCCGGCACCGGGCCGGATCGTCTCCGACGGCTACTGGGAATCCGGCACGGTCGTCTCGCACGGCATCTGGCTCAATCTGTACGAACCGGGCGTGGTGCGGCGGCTGTTGGCCGCGGCTACGGCCAGTGGAACGCTGCCGGCCCGTGCGGGGACGGTGGAGGCCGACGGGTGGCCGCTGTTCGACGCGGTGACGGCGGCCGGCCCGCGGGCTCCCGCGGGCTGACGCCCGCACCCGGCCGGCCGGTTCAGGACCAGCGGCCCGTACGCCCCAGCAGGAGCGCGGTCGCCGCCGTACCCGCCGTGGAGGTGCGCAGCACGCTGCGGCCGAGCCGGTACGGCTTCGCACCGGCCTGCGCGAACACGGCCAGTTCGTCCGGGGAGACCCCGCCCTCGGGGCCGACGACCAGCACGATGGAGCCCGTCTCCGGAAGATCCGCCGTCGCCAGCGGCTGCGCGCCCTCCTCGTGGAGCACCGCCGCGAAGTCCGCGGCCGCCAGAAGTGCCGCCACCTGCTTGGTCGTCGCGCTCTCCGCGACCTCGGGGAAGCGCAGCCGGCGGGACTGCTTGCCCGCCTCACGCGCCGTCGCCCGCCACTTGGCCAGCGACTTGGCGCCGCGCTCACCCCTCCACTGGGTGATGCAGCGCGCCGCGGCCCACGGCACGACCGCGTCCACGCCGGTCTCCGTCATGGTCTCCACGGCCAGTTCACCGCGGTCGCCCTTCGGAAGCGCCTGCACGACGGTGATACGGGGCGCCGGCTCCGGCTCCTCGGGGCACTCGCGCACCTCGACCACCAGGCGGTCCTTGCCCTCGGTGGAGACGACGGAGCCGGCAGCGCCGCGGCCGAGGCCGTCCGTGAGGACGATCTGCTCACCGGGCTGGAGCCTGCGCACGGAGACCGCGTGCCGACCCTCCGGCCCGTCAAGGGTGACGGACGCGCCCGGCGCGACCCCTTCCAGCGACTCGACGAGAAAGACAGCAGCGGTCATCAGACACCACCGCCGTGCGCGAACGCGGCCCGTGCCGTGTCGACTTCGGCGGCGAGCACGCCCACCAGCTGGGCGGCGGGCATCTCCCGCGCCAGCCGGTGGCCCTGGCCGGCCCACAGCGCCATGCCCTGCGCGTCGCCCGCCTTCGCCGCGGCCTTGCGCAGTCCGCTCGTCAGCTGGTGCACATCGGGATACGCGGCCGGCGCGTACGGCCCGTGCTCCCGCATGAACCGGTTGACCAGGCCCCGCGCGGGCCGGCCGGAGAACGCGCGCGTCACGTCGGTGCGGACGAACAACGGGTTGGTCATCGCCTGCTTGTGCAGCGGATGCGCGCCCGACTCCGGGCACACCAGGAACGCCGTACCGAGCTGCGCGAGGCTCGCGCCGGCGGCCAGTACGGCGGCGATCTGGCTGCCGCGCATCAGGCCGCCGGTGGCGACCACGGGCAACTCCACGGTCTCCCGCACCAGTTGGACCAGCGTCAGCAGTCCGTAGCCGGAGCCGTCGCTCGCCGGGTCGTCGCGGTGCGTGCCCTGGTGGCCGCCCGCCTCGACGCCCTGCACGCACACGGCGTCGGCGCCGCACCACTGTGCCGTCTGCGCCTCCTCCGGCGTGGTGACGGTCACGATCGTGTACGTGCCCGCCTTGGTGAAGGACTCCAGCACCGGGCGGGTGGGGCAGCCGAAGGTGAACGAGACCACGGGGACCGGGTCGTCGAGCAGAATCGCGAGCTTCGCCTCGTAGCCGTCGTCCCGCCCCTGGTCCGGGTCCCCGAGAGGCGTCTCGTACCAGGTGGACTCACCGGCCAGCTGCTGCCGGTACACCTCCACGGCGGCGGGGTCGGCGGTGCCGGGCTGCGGCATGAACAGATTGACGCCGAAGGGGCGGGCCGTGAGCGCGCGGACCTGCTGGATCTCCTGGTACATCCCGTCGGCCGTCTTGTACCCGGCGGCGAGGAAACCCAGCCCGCCGGTCTCGGACACGGCCGCCACGAGCTGCGGGCAGGAGGCGCCGCCGGCCATGGGGGCCTGCACGATCGGATGCCGGCAGAGATCGGTCAACGCGGAGGACATGCAGGCATCGTGCCACGTCCCCACGGACCCAGCCGAATCCCCCGTTCCGCTCTTTCGGGGCGTGCCGCCCGCGCCCGAGGCGGGCGCGCCTCAACCACCGGCGGGGCGGGTTGGCCGGTCCCGCCGGGCCCCGCCCCGAACCCCGCGCCTCAATCTCCCCCTGCGCCCGGCGGCCGCGGGAAGCACCCGGGCGAGGCTCAAGTTGCCCGGCAACTCCGGCCCGGCCTGGGGGGCCACCCACGGCCGCCGGGCCGTAGGGGGAGTTCGAGGCCACCGCGCGGAGCGCGGTACCGGGTCCGGGCGGGGCCCGGCCCGGCCACCCTGCGGCACTGGCCCGGAGCCCAAGTCCCCACCTGCCGCCCGGAAGGGCCGGACGGGTCCGGGGCGGGGCCCCACCCCGGCCCGGAGGCCGGGATGGCCCCGGGGCGGATCCACCCGCCCCGGCGCACGCACCCGGGCAGAACGCCTAGCGCCCGTTGAACGCGTCCTTCAGGCGGGAGAAGAGCCCCTGCTGCCCCGGCTGAAACTGACCGAGCGGCCGCTCCTCACCCCTCAGCTTCGCCAGATCCCTCAGCAGCCGCTCCTGCTCCACGTCCAGCTTCGACGGGGTCGTCACCTCGACGTGGACGATCAGGTCGCCGCGGCCGCCGCCGCGCAGGTGCGTGATGCCGCGCCCGTGGAGCGGGATCGACTGGCCGGACTGGGTGCCGGGGCGGATGTCGACCTCCTCCATGCCGTCGAGCGTCTCCAGCGGGCACTTCGTGCCGAGCGCCGCCGCCGTCATGGGGATCGTCACCGTGCAGTGCAGGTCGTCGCCGCGCCGCTGGAAGACGGAGTGGGCGACCTCGTGGATCTCGACGTACAGGTCACCGGCGGGGCCGCCGCCCGGGCCGACCTCGCCCTCGCCCGCGAGCTGGATCCGGGTGCCGTTGTCGACACCGGCCGGGATCTTCACGGTCAGGGTGCGACGCGAGCGCACCCGCCCGTCGCCGGCGCACTCGGGGCACGGCGTGGGGACGACCGTGCCGAAGCCCTGGCACTGCGGGCAGGGCCGCGACGTCATGACCTGGCCCAGGAAGGACCGCGTCACCTGCGAGACCTCACCGCGGCCGCGGCACATGTCACAGGTCTGCGCGGACGTACCGGGCGCGGCACCCTCGCCCGAGCAGGTCGTGCAGACGACGGCCGTGTCGACCTGGATGTCCTTCGTCGTGCCGAAGGCCGCCTCGTTGAGCTCGATCTCGAGGCGGATCATCGCGTCCTGGCCACGGCGCGTACGCGAGCGCGGCCCGCGCTGCGACGCCGTACCGAAGAACGCGTCCATGATGTCCGAGAAGTTGCCGAAGCCGCCCGCGCCGAAGCCTCCGGCGCCACCGCCTCCGGCCTGCGAGAGCGGGTCTCCGCCGAGGTCGTAGACCTGCTTCTTCTGCGGGTCCGAGAGCACCTCGTACGCGGCGTTGATCTCCTTGAAGCGCTCCTGCGTCTTCGGGTCCGGATTCACGTCCGGGTGGAGTTCGCGCGCGAGGCGGCGGAAGGCCTTCTTGATCTCGTCCTGCGATGCGTCGCGGCGCACGCCGAGTACGGCGTAGTAGTCCGTGGCCACTTACGACTCCGCCAGGATCTGTCCGACGTAACGTGCCACTGCGCGTACCGCTCCCATCGTTCCGGGGTAGTCCATGCGGGTCGGTCCGACCACGCCGAGTTTGGCGACTGCCTCGTCGCCCGAACCGTAGCCGACGGAGACCACGGACGTGGAGTTGAGTCCTTCATGGGCGTTCTCATGACCGATTCGTACGGTCATGCCCATGCCGCCGGACTCATTCGCCTCCCCGAGCAGCTTGAGCAGCACCACATGCTCCTCGAGCGCCTCCAGCACGGGCCGGATGGTCAGCGGGAAGTCGTGCCCGAAGCGGGTCAGATTGGCGGTGCCGCCGATCACGAGCCGTTCCTCGGTCTCCTCGACCAGGGTCTCGAGCAGGGTGGACAGCACCGTGGAGACGGTACCGCGGTCCTCGTGCTCGAAGGATTCGGGAAGGTCCTGCACCAGCTGCGGCACATCCGCGAAGCGGCGTCCCACGACCCGGCTGTTGAGCCGGGCCCGCAGGTCCGCGAGCGAGGTGTCGCCGAACGGCGCGGGGCAGTCGATCATGCGCTGCTCCACCCGGCCGGTGTCCGTGATCAGCACGAGCATCAGGCGGGCGGGAGCGAGGGAGAGGAGTTCCACATGCCGGACCGTGGACCGGGTCAGCGAGGGGTACTGGACGACGGCGACCTGCCGGGTCAGCTGCGCCAGCAGCCGGACCGTGCGGCCCACGACGTCGTCGAGGTCGACCGCCCCGTCCAGGAAGTTCTGGATGGCGCGGCGCTCGGGCGACGACAGCGGCTTGACGCCCGCCAGCCGGTCGACGAACAACCGGTACCCCTTGTCCGTGGGGATCCGGCCGGCGCTGGTGTGCGGCTGGGCGATGAAGCCCTCCTCCTCCAGCACGGCCATGTCGTTGCGGACGGTGGCCGGGGAGACGCCGAGCCTGTGCCGCTCGGTGAGGGCCTTCGAGCCGACGGGCTCCTCGGTGCCGACATAGTCCTGGACGATGGCGCGCAGCACCTCGAGCCTGCGTTCGCTGAGCATTCGCGCACCTCCAGATGTGGTTCCTCGTATGTGGTCTGGCACTCGCTGTGTTCGAGTGCCAACATTCCCCGGCCAGTGTACGGCTGTCGGGTACACGCGTAGCAAGGGTGGCAGACCATGCGGTCGGACATGGCGCCGGGCACGGTCCGCACAGGCGGGCGCGGAGGTGATGCGGATAGCGTCGCCGTATGGACGTCAGTTGGGAAGACTTCGGCTGGGAACGGCTCGCCCCCGGCGTCGGCCGTCGCCGCCTGCCGGGCTGGGACGCGACCGTCGGCCTGGTGATCGGCGCGGACGCCGCGCTGCTGTACGACACGGGCTCGACGCTTCGCGAGGGGGCGCAGATCCGGGCCCAGGCGCAGGCGCTGATGGGCGGCCGCCGGGTGACGCACATCGCACTGAGCCATCCCCACTTCGACCATGTGCTGGGCACGGCCGCCTTCGCGGGCGCGGAGGTGTACGGGGCGGTGGGCCTGGACACGCTGCTGGGCCGGGAGCGGGACGCCGTCCGGGACACCGCGGTACGGCACGGGGTGCCGCCCGACGAGGCGGCGGAGGCGGCGGACCTGCTGGTCGCGCCGCACCATCCGGTGTGCGGCGAGTGGACGCTCGACCTCGGCGGCCGCCAGGTGCTGCTCGCCAATGTGGGACCGGGGCACTCGGGGCACGACCTGGCGCTGCTGGTGCCGGGTGAGCCGGAGGTGGTGTTCTGCGGCGACCTGGTCGAGGAGTCCGGCGAGCCGCAGGCGGGGCCGGATGCCATCACCTCCCGGTGGCCCGCCGCACTGGACCGGTTGCTGGACCTCGGCGGCGAGGAGGCGCTGTACGTCCCGGGGCACGGCGCGGCCGTCGACGCGGCGTTCGTCCGGGCGCAGCGGGCGGAACTGGCGGCGCGTTTCGGCGTGTCGTAGCGGCGGGCGGCCGTATCGTCGTGCGATGCGCAGCTACAGCCCTGATCTCACGCCGCCCTGGAAGCGGTCGAAGCCCGTCCCCGAGGTGCCGGCGGAGCCTGATCTGGTGGTCGAGGAGGTGTCGACCGGTTTCTGCGGCGCGGTGATCCGCTGCGAGGCCGGGACGGTGACCCTGGAGGACCGGTTCGGCAAGCACCGGGTCTTCCCGCTCGAGCCGCGCGGCTTCCTGCTGGAGGGCAGGCCCGTCACCCTGGTCCGCCCCGCCCCGGCGGCACCGTCCCGCCCGTCCCGTACGGCGTCCGGCTCGCTCGCCGTGCCCGGCGCGCGGGCGCGGGTGGCGCGCGCCGGGCGCATCTATGTCGAGGGCCGGCACGACGCGGAGCTGGTGGAGCGGGTGTGGGGCGACGACCTGCGCATCGAGGGCGTGGTGGTCGAGTACCTGGAGGGCGTCGACGACCTGCCGTCGATCGTCGCGGAGTTCGCGCCCGGTCCGGACGCCCGCCTCGGCGTCCTGGTGGACCACCTGGTCGAGGGCTCGAAGGAATCCCGGATCGCCGCGTCGGTGACCGATCCGCACGTGCTGGTGGTGGGCCACCCGTACATCGACGTGTGGGAGGCGGTGAAGCCGTCGTCGCTCGGCATCCCGGCGTGGCCGGGAATCCCGCGGGGCCAGGACTGGAAGACGGGCGTGTGCCGGGCACTGGGTTGGCCGGACAACACGGGCGCGGCCTGGCAGCACATCCTGTCCAGGGTGACGAGCTACAAGGACCTGGAGCCGTCGCTGCTGGGGCGGGTGGAGGAACTGATCGACTTCGTGACGGTGTCGGACTAGCGGGGGGAACCCGGCAACGTCCGGAACCGGGATGTGTCCAGCGTGAGATCCAGCGCCTCGACAGGCAGGGGATCACCGAACTTCGACCCGCCCGGGATCGCGAGGTCCTGAGTCTGGAGCGGATACCAGCGCTCAAGACGAGGAATCTGCTTCTGCACCTGCAGAACGATCATGTTGCGGACCCAGTCGGGCCCTGCCGTCATCACGATTTCCCCCCGCAGGAGCTCCGCCTTGAACCCCTCGGGAACATGCAGGTTCTCGTAGAGGTCGGCAATCGATGCAACAGGCCGGTCATCCCCAGCGGTCATCTCCGTGGCCCTCCTCGTCCGCCGCATCCCGTTCGAGCAGCAGGGCAGGGACAGCGTAGGCAGTGGAACCCCTCTTCTGTACGAGTTCACCCCGGGTGAGTGATCAGTCCACCAGGTCCCTGACCACCCCGTCCGCCAGCAGCCGCCCCCGCAGGGTCAAGGCCGCGCGGCCCTCCTCGTACGGGCCGGGGTCGAGCAGGCCGTCGGCGAGGGCCTTGCGGGCCGCCGCCAGGCCCGCCGGGCGCAGCAGCGACAGCGGGACGCCCTCGCGCAGCCGCAGCTCCAGCAGGATCCGCTCGACGCGGCGGTCGTCGTCCGCGAGGATCTCGCGGCCCGCGCCCGGCGAGCGGCCCTCCGCAAGCGCGGCGGCGTACGCGCCGGGGTGCTTCACGTTCCACCAGCGCACGCCGCCCACATGGCTGTGCGCCCCCGGGCCGGCACCCCACCAGTCGGCTCCGCGCCAGTACAGCTCGTTGTGCAGGCAGCGGCCGGCCTCGGTGGTGGCCCAGTTGGAGACCTCGTACCAGTCGAAGCCGGCGGCGGAGAGCACCTCGTCGGCGATCAGATAGCGGTCCGCGTGGACGTCGTCGTCGGTCATGGGGACCTCGCCGCGGCGGATGCGCCGCGCGAGCTGCGTGCCCTCCTCGACGATCAGCGCGTACGCGGAGACATGGTCCGGTCCCGCGCCGACCGCGGCGTCCAGCGAGGCCCGCCAGTCGTCGTCGCTCTCGCCGGGCGTGCCGTAGATCAGGTCGAGGTTCACATGGTCGAAGCCCGCCGCCCGCGCCTCGCCGACGCACGCCTCCGGCCGGCCGGGGGTGTGGGTGCGGTCGAGCACCTTCAGCACGTGCTGCCGGGCGCTCTGCATACCGAACGAGATCCGGTTGAAGCCGCCCTCCCGCAGCTCCGCCAGATAGGCCGGGTCGACGGATTCCGGATTGGCCTCCGTGGTCACCTCCGCGTCGTCCGCGAGGCCGAACTCCTGCCGGACCGCGTCCAGCATCCGTACGAGATCGCCGGCCGCCAGCAGCGTCGGCGTACCGCCGCCGACGAACACCGTCCGCACCGGCCGCGGGTCGTCGCCGAGGATCTTGCGGGCGAGGCGGACCTCGTCCGCGAGGGTCTCGGCGTAGTTGTCACGGGAGGCGAGCACTCCGCCGGAGCCGCGCAGCTCGGTGGCCGTGTAGGTGTTGAAGTCGCAGTAGCCGCAGCGCGTCGCGCAGTACGGCACGTGCAGATAGAAGGCCAGCGGCCGGGCTTCGGCCCCGAGCAGGGCGGACGCGGGCAGCGCGCCGTCCTCGGGCATGGGCTCGCCGTCAGGCAGTACGGAAGGCATGCCCCCCATTGTCCGTCACCCGCGAGGCCACCCCGCCTGGAGCACCAGCAGGGCCAGATCGTCCCCCGGCGGAGTCGGCGCGAACGCGTGCACCGCCGCCCTGATCCGCTGCGCGATGCCCTGCGCGCTGAGCCCGGCGCACTCGGACAGGATCGCCGCGAGACCGTCCTCGTCGTCGAACATCCGGGAGCCGGAGCGCCGCTCGGTCACTCCGTCCGTGACGCACAGCAGGGTGTCGCCGGATTCGAGGTCGAAGGTGTGGCTCTGGTACGCGACGTCGTCGACGACGCCGATCAGCACCTGCGGCTCCGCGTGGACGCGGACGGTGCCGTCGGGGCGCAGGAGCAGGGGCAGCGGATGCCCGGCGCTGGCCAGGGTGCAGCGGGCGCCGCCGTCGCCGGACGCCGAGGGGACCACCTCGCCGTAGAGCAGCGAGAGGAAGCGGGAGTGCCGGCCTTCCGGCAGGCTCGGCCCGTGGCCGCCGGTGGCGAGCAGCGCCGTCGCCTCCGCCGCCTCCATCGCGTCGTCGAGCAGCAGGCCGTTCAGCCGGTCGAGGACCTGCCCGACCTCGTAGCCCTCACGGGCGAGCAGCCGCAGCCACGGCCGCGCGAGCCCGGTGACGACGGCGGCCTCGGGACCGCTGCCCTGGACGTCGCCGAGCATGAAGCACCAGCGGCCGCCGGAGCCGGCGGGGAAGACGTCGTAGAAGTCGCCGCCCGCCACTCCGTCGTCGCTGGGCTCGTAGACCAGATACGTGTCGACGCCGGGGATCTGCCCGACCCGGCTGGGGAGCAGGCCGCGCTGCAGGACGCGGCTGATGGTGGCCTGCCGGGCGTACCGGCGCGCGGCGCCGACGGCCAGGGCCACCCGGCGGGCGAAGTCCTCGATGAGCGCGGCGACTTCGGCGGGTACGTGCTCCTCCCCGCTCTGCGCCACCACCAGTGCTCCGAGCCTGCGGCCTCCGGCACTCAGCGGGTACGCCAGCGCGGTGGCGGCCTCCGCGCAGGGCAGGGCGCCGCCGCCGTCTCCGTCCGCGGCGGACGGCCGGGCCGGCGGTCCGGAGGCGGGCGGCAGGGGCTTCCCGGCGCCGCCCGACGCGCTGCCGTCCGTGGTCCGGAGCCCGTGCTCGACGGCGTGATGGCCTGGCGCGGCCTGGTGAGCCCCCGCAGCGTCCGCGTCCTCGGGCCGGGCGGCCGTCGCGTCGGCGCGGCCGGACGCACCGGCGGGCACCGACCCGGCGGTCGCGTCCACCCGCCGACGGTCCGGCCACCGCACCCGCACCGGTCCGCCGTCCGGGGTGTCCGGCAGCGGGGGCGGCTCCTTGCCCAGCGCCTCGCGCAGCGGCTCCACGCACGACTCGTCGCTGTGCCATACGCCCACGAGCCGCGGCGCCGCCCCGCGCCCGGCGCGCCCGGCTCCGTGGCCGTGCCCGTGTCCCTCGTTCCCGCCGTCGAGCCAGATCGCGCACCGGTCGGCGAGCCGCGGCACCAGCAGCTGGCCCGCGAGCGCCGCGACCAGGTCCTCGTCCAGTTGGCCGGCGAGCAGGTCGGACGCCTCGGCGAGGAACGCGGGCGCGCCGCGGCTGACCCACTCCAGGTCGTCCCGCCCGGCGCGCCGGCGCCGGGCCGACTCCGCGCCGTCCGCGTCCCGGCGTACGGACGGGGCCGGTGACGCGGCGGTCGGCGGCCGGGTCTCACGGCCGTCGAGCGGCAGACGGGCCCACACCGTCTTGAGGGCGGCGTGGAAGGTGACGCCCCAGCGTTCCGCGAGGGAGGCGACGAGGTGAAGGCCGCGGCCGTAGTCGGGGGTGCCCGACTGGTCGGCGCTGTGCGTGCCGCCGGTCACGCCGCTGGCGGGGTGGTGGTCCGAGACCTCGACCACCAGCGCGCCCGGCTGCTCGTGCGTCGGTTCCTCGAAGCGGCAGAGCAGTTCGGCCGCGGTGCCCGCGTGCACGACGGCGTTGGTGACCAGCTCGCTGACGACGATCGCCGCGTCGTCGGCGAGCCGGTCCGCGCGGCGGCCGGCCGTCAGGAGCCCCAGAGCGGTCCACTCGGCGACGGCGTCCCGCACGAAGCGGCGCCCCGCGGCCGGAGCGAGGAGGTTGCCGGGCAGGCTGGTGCGCGCGGCCGGCCCGGCGTCGGACCGGGCCGGCCACACGGAAGTCGATCGGTTGCCGGTTTCGCGCTGCATCGGAATGGACCCCACCTGCGGCTCCTGGTCGGTGCTGGCGTGCGCCGCTCATGACACCGACAGAGTGACAGACCGAGGGCGCCCATAAGCGCCGAGTCACCGAAGTCGAGGGAACGAAACAGGAACGAAACGGCCTGGACGGCGTAAAGGAGCGGGGCGGGAGCGACGGAAGGCCCGCCGGACCGGACGTTGTCCGGGCCGGCGAGGGCTGCTTCCGCGCTCCCGCCCGCCAGTCACACCATGGCGGCGGCTACACCTCGCGGGATCCCGCGTACATCTCGTCGATCAGGTTCTTGTACTCGCGCTCCACGACCGGGCGCTTCAGCTTGAGGCTGGGCGTCAGCTCGCCGTGCTCGATGTCCAGGTCACGCGGGAGCAGCCGGAACTTCTTGATGGTCTGCCAGCGCTGGAGCCCCTCGTTGAGGCGCTTCACATAGCCCTCGATGAGCTGCTCGGCCTGCGGGGAGGCGACGACCTCGGCGTAGCTCCTGCCGCCCAGGCCGTTCTCCTCGGCCCAGCCGAGGATGGTCGGCTCGTCCAGGGCGATCAGCGCGGTGCAGAAGTTACGGTCCGCGCCGTGCACCAGGATGTTGGAGACGAACGGGCACACGGCCTTGAACTGGCCCTCGACCTCGGCCGGCGCGATGTACTTGCCGCCGGAGGTCTTGATCAGGTCCTTCTTGCGGTCCGTGATCCGCAGATAGCCGTCGTCGGACAGCTCGCCGATGTCGCCGGTGTGGAACCAGCCGTCGGACTCGAGGACTTCGGCCGTCTTCTCCGGCAGCTTGTGGTAGCCCTCCATGATGCCGGGGCCGCGCAGCAGGATCTCGCCGTCGTCGGCGATGCGGACCTCGCAGCCGGGCACCGGCTTGCCGACCGTGCCGGTGCGGTAGGCCTCGCCCGGGTTGACGAAGGAGGCGGCGCTCGACTCGGTGAGGCCGTAGCCCTCCAGGATGTGGATGCCGGCGCCGGCGAAGAAGTAGCCGATGTCGGGCGCGAGCGCGGCGGAGCCGGAGACGGCGGCGCGCAGCCGGCCGCCGAAGGCCTCGCGGAGCTTCGAGTAGACGAGGGCGTCGGCGACCTTGTGCTTGGCGGTCAGGCCGAAGGGCGCGGTGGCGTTGCCGGTACGGCGGAAGTTGTCCTGGGTGACCTTGGCGTACTCGCGGGCGACGCCGGCGGCCCACTGGAAGATCTTGTACTTGGCGCCGCCGCCCGCCCGGGCCTTGGCCGCGACTCCGTTGTAGACCTTCTCGAAGATGCGGGGCACGGCGGCCATGTACGTCGGCTGGACGACCGGCAGGTTCTCGATGATCTTGTCGACGCGGCCGTCGACGGCCGTGACGTGGCCGACCTCGATCTGTCCGGAGGTCAGCACCTTGCCGAAGACATGGGCGAGCGGCAGCCAGAGGTACTGCACGTCGTCCTTGGTGACGAGGCCGGTCGCGGCGATGGCCTTGGCCATGTAGGACCAGTTGTCGTGCGGCAGCCGTACGCCCTTGGGGCGGCCGGTGGTGCCCGAGGTGTAGATGAGCGTCGCGAGCTGGTCGGAGGTGATCGCCGCGACCCGCTCCTTGACTGCGTCCGGGTGCTTGGCGAGGTACTTCGCGCCGCGCGCCTCGAGGTCGGTCAGGGAGACGACCCAGCCCTCCGGGTCGGCGGCGTCCGGCTCCAGGCCGGCCGGGTCGATGACGACCACGTGCTTCAGCTCGGGCAGTTCGGCGCGCTTCTCACGGGCCTTGGCCAGCTGGGAGACGTCCTCCGCGATCAGCACCCGGCTCTCGGAGTCGGAGAGGATGTACGCCGATTCCTCCGCGTTGGTGGACGGGTAGACGGTGGTGGTGGCGCCTCCGGCGCACATCACGCCGAGGTCGGCGAGGATCCACTCGACCCGGGTGGAGGAGGCGAGCGCGACCCGCTCCTCGGGGCCCACCCCGAGGTCGATCAGTCCGGCCGCGATGGCGAAGACCCGTTCGGCGGCCTGGCCCCAGCTCAGGGACTTCCAGTCGTCGGGTCCGGAGCCGGATGCGGGCGGCACGGGATAGCGGTAGGCCTCGCCGTCCGGCGTGGCTGCCACGCGCTCGGTGAAGAGGGTGGCCACCGAAGGCGGCCGGTTCTCGATCAGGGTCTGGGTTTCGCTCACGACGTCCTCCGGGCCGGCGGCAGCACTGCGCGACGGGCTGGTTGTTTAACTGGCGAGTAACCATCGAGCCGTGCTCAGGGTAAAGCCCGTTCGACCGGCGCGTAAGTGCCTGCGGGCTGCCGCTTGATAACGAACGGAACGCCGATCCACCGGTTGGAGCAGCAGATCGATGCAACAAGCATGCATCTGTCCGGGAGGTTCCGGAAAACCGAAAAGCGCCCGTCCCGGCAGGGGACGGACGCCTTTCGCACCTCGTGGGGACGTGGCCGCTACTTCTTGCTCTTGCCGCTCTCGTCGCTGGACAGCACCGCGATGAAGGCCTCCTGAGGGACCTCCACGGAGCCGACCATCTTCATCCGCTTCTTGCCTTCCTTCTGCTTCTCCAGCAGCTTCCGCTTACGGGAGATGTCACCGCCGTAGCACTTGGCGAGGACGTCCTTGCGGATCGCGCGGATGGTCTCGCGGGCGATGACCCGGGAGCCGATGGCCGCCTGGATGGGGATCTCGAACGCCTGGCGCGGAATCAGCTCGCGCAGCTTGGCGACGAGCCGTACTCCGTAGGCGTACGCGGCGTCCTTGTGGGTGACGGCGGAGAAGGCGTCGACGCGGTCGCCGTGGAGGAGGATGTCGACCTTCACCAGCTGGGCGTCCTGCTCGCCGGTGGGCTCGTAGTCCAGGGAGGCGTAACCGCGGGTCTTGGACTTCAGGTTGTCGAAGAAGTCGAAGACGATCTCGGCGAGGGGGAGCGTGTAGCGGATCTCGACGCGGTCCTCGGAGAGGTAGTCCATGCCGAGGAGGGTGCCGCGGCGGTTCTGGCAGAGCTCCATGATCGAGCCGATGAACTCGCTGGGAGCGAGGATCGTGGCCCGGACGACCGGCTCGAAGACCTTGTCGATCTTGCCCTCGGGGAACTCGCTCGGGTTGGTGACCGTGTGCTCCTTCCCGTCCTCCATGATCACGCGGTAGACCACGTTGGGCGCGGTGGCGATGAGTTCGAGGTTGAACTCGCGCTCCAGGCGCTCACGGACGACGTCGAGGTGCAGCAGGCCGAGGAAACCGACGCGGAAGCCGAAGCCGAGGGCCGCGGAGGTCTCCGGCTCGTAGACCAGGGCGGCGTCGTTGAGCTGGAGCTTGTCCAGCGCCTCGCGGAGGTCGGGGTAGTCCGAGCCGTCCAGCGGATAGAGGCCGGAGAAGACCATCGGCTTGGGGTCCTTGTACCCGCCGAGGGCCTCGGTGGCGCCCTTGTCCTTGCTGGTGATGGTGTCACCGACCTTGGACTGACGGACGTCCTTCACGCCGGTGATGATGTAGCCCACCTCGCCGACGCCGATGCCGTCGGCCGGCGTCATCTCGGGGGACGAGACGCCGATCTCGAGGAGCTCGTGAGTGGCGCCGGTCGACATCATCTTGATGCGCTCGCGCTTGTTGAGCTGGCCGTCGATCACTCGTACGTACGTCACGACGCCGCGGTACGAGTCGTATACCGAGTCGAAGATCATCGCGCGGGCGGGGGCGTCCTTGACACCGACCGGGGCCGGGACGTCGCGGACGACCCGGTCCAGGAGCGCGTCCACGCCGATGCCGGTCTTCGCCGAGACCTTCAGCACGTCCTCGGGCTGGCAGCCGATGAGGTTGGCCAGCTCCTCGGAGAACTTCTCCGGCTGGGCGGCCGGCAGGTCGATCTTGTTCAGCACGGGGATGATCTTGAGGTCGTTCTCCATCGCCAGGTAGAGGTTGGCGAGGGTCTGCGCCTCGATGCCCTGGGCCGCGTCCACCAGCAGGACCGTGCCCTCGCACGCGGCGAGGGACCGCGACACCTCATAGGTGAAGTCGACGTGGCCCGGGGTGTCGATCATGTTGAGGATGTGGGTCCTGCCCTGGTCCTCTCCCTCATTGGGGGCCCAGGGCAGACGGACCGCCTGGGACTTGATCGTGATGCCACGCTCGCGCTCGATGTCCATCCGGTCGAGATACTGAGCGCGCATCTGCCGCTGTTCGACGACGCCCGTCAGCTGGAGCATCCGGTCGGCAAGCGTCGACTTGCCGTGGTCGATGTGCGCGATGATGCAGAAGTTGCGGATCAGAGCCGGGTCGGTACGGCTCGGCTCGGGCACGTTGGTAGGAGTCGCGGGCACGCAGGGTCCTGATTCTTTGGCAGACGCCGGGTCGGTGAGCTCGACTCGGGCGCGGCTCGGGTCGCTGTCGGATCGATACGTAGGCTCCATGGTCCCACGCGCAAGGGACTGTGCTCGGTTTGGGCCGCCCGTGCGGCGACTGGTAGCCTGAGCAGCTGTGTCTCGTGCCCTCCCTCTCTGGGCACACCTCTCGGACCCGACGGGCCGCGGGGAAGGGACACGAACTCGAAGATCATCGATCCTGAAAAGGCTCTTTCGTGGCGAACATCAAGTCCCAGATCAAGCGGAACAAGACGAACGAGAAGGCGCGCCTGCGCAACAAGGCCGTCAAGTCCTCGCTCAAGACCGCGATCCGCAAGGCCCGTGAGGCTGTCGCCACCGGCGACGTCCAGCAGGCGACCGTGGCGGCCCGTGCCGCCTCCCGCCAGCTGGACAAGGCCGTCTCCAAGGGCGTCATCCACAAGAACGCCGCCGCCAACAAGAAGTCGGCGCTGGCTTCCAAGGTTGCCACCCTCCAGGGCTGAGCACTGATGTGATCGCCGGAAGGGATGAAGCGGGCCCTCTCATCCGCTCCTGACCGGCACCCTTCAGCGCCGCACGCGGCCTGCGTTCGCCACGCGGGTGCGGCGCACCCAGCTTGAAGCGAAGGCCCCGAGCCACCGTCCTTCCCCAGGACGACCGGCCCGGGGCCTTCGTCGTGGACGGACGGCACGGGGCCTTCGTCGTGGACGGACGGCACGGGGGCGGGGTGAGGTGGGGACGGGGCGGTGCGCGCGAGGCCCGGGAGGCCTCAGCGGCGGGAGCGTGCCGCCGTCGCGATCGTCACGACGGCCTTCTCCAGCGCGTACTCCGCGTCGTCGCCGCCGCCCTTGACGCCCGCGTCGGCCGCCGCCACGGCGCGCAGGGCCATCGCCACACCGTCAGGGGTCCAGCCGCGCATCTGCTGACGGACGCGGTCGATCTTCCACGGCGGCATGCCCAGCTCCCGCGCCAGGTCGGCCGGCCGGCCGCCGCGCGCGGAGGACAGCTTGCCGATCGCCCGCACGCCCTGCGCGAGCGCGCTGGTGATCAGCACGGGCGCGACACCGGTCGACAGGGACCAGCGCAGCGCCTCCAGCGCCTCGGCCGCGCGGCCCTCGACCGCCCGGTCGGCGACGTTGAAGCTGGACGCCTCCGCACGGCCCGTGTAGTAACGGCCGACGATCGCCTCGTCGATGGTGCCCTCGACGTCCGCGGTCAGCTGCGACACCGCCGAGGCCAACTCCCGCAGATCGCTGCCGATGGCGTCGACGAGGGCCTGGCACGCCTCCGGCGTGGCGGACCTGCCCGCCGCGCGGAACTCCGACCGCACGAAGGTGAGCCGCTCCCCCGGCTTGGTCGTCTTGGGGCAGGCGACCTCGCGCGCTCCCGCCTTGCGGACCGCGTCCAGCAGGCCCTTGCCCTTGGCGCCGCCGGGATGCAGCAGGACGAGGGTGATCTCCTCGACGGGGGCGAGCAGATACGCCTTCACGTCCTTGATCGTGTCGGCGGACAGGTCCTGTGCGTTGCGCACCACCACGACCTTGCGCTCGGCGAAGAGCGACGGGCTGGTCAGCTCGGCGAGCGTGCCGGGCTGCAACTGGTCGGCGGTCAGGTCCCGTACGTCCGTGTCCGCGTCGGCGGCCCGCGCCGCCGCCACGACCTGCTGGACGGCGCGGTCGAGAAGCAGATCCTCCTGGCCCACGGCGAGTGTGACGGGGGCGAGCGGATCGTCGGTCGAGTTCTTGGTGGCCATCGCGCTCCAGCATCCCACGCGCCACCGACAGTCCTGTCGGCACGGCAACCGAGGACGCGTGCCGCACGAGCGGCGGGCGGTCGGTGCGCCCGGGCGCCGAACGGCCCACGCGGCTCGGCACTGGCGGTCAGTGCGCCTCGCGCCACCCGTCCCAGGCGGCGACGAAGTCGTCGAGCTCGGCGGCGTCCAGACTGCCGTCCGGGTCCTCGACGACCACCAGCCACTGCGCGTCCTCGGCGTCGTCCTCGCCGGCCAGCGCGTCCCGTACCAGCTGGGGCTCCTCGGGTACCTTGAAGCGGTCGCCGATCGTCTCGGCCACCTCCTCGGCGGCGTCACGGTCGGGCAGCACCAGCACATGTCTCACATCGCTCACCGCAACATTGTGCCGGTGGCCCGGGGTACGTCCCCCTTGCCCCCACCGGCCCGGAGGCGCCGGGTCAGTTCTTCGCCGCCGCCCGCACCTCCGGCACCCGGTCGAGTTCGAGGCCGAAGTGCTTCCGGTAGGCGGCGAGCACCTCCGCGTCGGTCTCCAACGGCCGCTCCCGGCGCTCCCGGCCCTCCGTGGTGACGAGTTTGCGACCGCTCAAGGTGATCCTCCCGTCTGCCGTGAGCAGGGAGCACACCAGCGACTTGGTGAAGTGGGACGCGGGCGAGGTCCGGTGATACCAGGCTCCCGCCTCGAAGTCGGCGAGCTCACGCGGCCTGGTGTCGAGCCGGAACTGCCGCTTGCCGTCCCGGAGCAGGTCGAGGTCCCCGTCGCCCGCCTCGACGAGACGGAAGGTCCCCGCCGGATCGGACTGGTCGCCCCGCTCGTCGAGGAGCAGCGGGTGGTGGCTGTGATCACCGAACCCGACGTCGGCCAGCCACGGCCCCGTCCCGTCCTCGGTCTCCACGCGCAGCGTCAGGTGGTCGTACGGGATGCCCAGCCGCCCGCCGTCGCCGAACACCCTGGCCTGGAGCAGCGTCACACCGAAGCCGAGACCGCGCAGCAACGCGGCGAAGGCCCCGTTGAGTTCGTAGCAGAACCCGCCGCGCCGGGCGCCGACGATCTTCTCGAGCAGCGGGCCGTCCGCCAGTACGAGAGGCTCGCCGCGATGGACGGAGAGATTCTCGAACGGCACGGACAGCAGATGCCGCAGCTGAAGGTCCCTGAGCGCATTGGCACCGGCACGCTCGGGCCGCCCGGCGCCGATGCGCGCGAGGTACGCGTCGACGTCCTGCGGTGAGGGGGCCGGCGGCGCCTTCGCGGCGGAGGCCGACGGGGACGGGCTCGAGGCGGACGGTGGCGACGGACGTGCACTCATACGTGCAGTCTGCCCACCGCCTCCACCGCCCGGCCAGACGTCGTTGGTCCTGGTCCCCAGGTCGGAGGCCACTCCGCCCTCCGCCCGACGCGCCACCGCCCGGCGGCCCCTAGCGTGCCTGTCATGATCACTCAGGAACCGGCGCGCAGCCGGCAGGAGCGCCGCCGGGACACACTCGGCCGACTCGCCCAGGACGAGGACGCCTGGGTCGCCACAGCGTCCGCGGACGGACACCCGTGTCTCGTGCCTCTCTCCTTCCTCTGGGACGGCACTTCCCTGCTGATGTGCACCCGGCGCACCAACCCGACCGCCCGCAACGTGACCCCACGGGGCGAGGCCGCGGTGACCCTCGGCCACACCCGTGACGTCGTGCATGTCGAAGGTCCGGCCGAGGTCGTCGAAGGGTCCGCGCTGGCGGCCGAGGCCGCGGACGCCTTCGCCGCGAAGCTGGACTGGGACCCGAGGGACCGGGAGCCCTGGGTATATCTGCGGATCACCCCCCGTGTCGTCAAGGCATGGCGTGAGGAGAACGAGCTGAAGGACCGGCTGATCATGGCCGACGGCCGCTGGCTGGACTGACCCGCGGCGCGGCGGCCGCCCTCGGGGCGCGGGGCCTTCGGCGGTTCCGGCTTCCAGGACCCTCGACGCGCGCTCCACCATTCCGCGCTCCCGGTCAGGCGGCGCCGCGGGCCACCGCCCGGAGATCGGACCCGGCGCCCGTCACCGCGATCGCTCCGTCCCGGTCCGTGCGCAGCACCAGCGCCCCCTGGGCCCGCAGCGCGCCGACCGTGCGGGGTGCCGGGTGTCCGTACGGGTTGTCCCGGCCGCATGAGATGAGCGCCAGCCGGGGCCTGGCTCCGGCGAGGAGGCCGGGGTCCTGGTAGGCCGATCCGTGGTGGGCCACCTTGAGCACGTCGACGGCGGGCAGCGCGGGGTGGGCGCGTATCAGCCGTCGCTGCGACGGTGGTTCCAGGTCTCCGAGGAGCAGCATCGACAGGCCGCCCGCGGCCCGGACGAGCAGGGCGACGCTGGCGTCGTTCGGGCCTTCCGGGTCGGCGCCCCGTGACAGGTCGGGCCACAGGACCTGCCAGGTCAGCTGTCCCGCCCTGCGCCGCTCCCCCGGTATCGCCTGGATCACCGGCACTTCCGCCGCGGCCGCCGTACGCCGTACGAACTCGGCCTGCCAGCGCGGTTCTTCGAACGTGGTCGTCTGGATGGCGCCGACCGCCCGGCCGCGCAACACCCCGGCGAGGCCGGCGACATGGTCGGCGTGGAAGTGCGTGACCAGCAGCAACGGCACCTGTGTGACGCCCAGTTCGCTCAGGCACCGGTCGGTGAGCTGCGGGTCGGGTCCCGCGTCGACGACCACGGCCGTGCCGTCTCCGGCCGCCAGAACCATGGCATCACCCTGGCCCACGTCGCACATCACCAGTGCCCAGTCGGGAGGCGGCCAGCCGGTGAGCCTCGCGGTGAGCGGCGCCGGGCGCACCACGACGAGCACGAGCAGGAGCGCGCAGAGGGCGGTCGCCCACGGATGCCGCGTCAGCCGCCGGACGACGAGAAGCGCCACCGCGGTGAGTGCCGCGAGCAGCAGCCCGCCGCGCCAGCCGCCCGGCCAGTCGATCTGGGCGCCAGGCAGGGCCGCCCCGGTGCGCGCCACGGCAGCGATCCAGCCGGCCGGCCACCCGGCGCAGCGGGCCAGCAGCTCCGCGACCGGTATGGCGACGGGCGCCACGGCCAGGGTCGCGAAACCGAGGACCGTCGCCGGGGCCACGGCCAGTTCGGCGGCCAGGTTGCAGGGGATGGCCACCAGGCTGACCCTGGCGGCGAACACGGCCACCACCGGGGCGCAGACCGCCTGCGCGGCGGCGGCCGCGGCCAGCGCCTCGGCGAGCCTGGGAGGCACCCGGCGCCGCTGGAGCGCCTCGCTCCAGCGGGGACCGATGGTGAGCAGGGCCCCGGTGGCCAGGACGGAGAGCAGAAAGCCGTAACTCCGGGCCAGCCACGGGTCGTACAGCAGGAGCAGCAGGGCTGCGGCCGCCAGCGCCGGGACGAGCGATCTGCGCCGGCCGGTGCCGATGGCCAGCAGGGTGATGAGTCCGCAGGCCGCCGCCCGCAGCACGCTGGGCTCCGGTCGGCAGACGACCACGAAGGCGAGCGTGAGCACCCCGCCGAGCAGTGCCGTTCCGCGCAGGGTGATGCCCAGGCGGGGTGCCAGGCCCCGCCGTTCGGCCAGCAGAGCTCTGCCGGGCGGTCCGATGAGCAGGATGAGGACGATGGTGAGGTTGCTTCCGGAAACAGCAAGAAGGTGGGTCAGGTCCGTCGCCTCGAACGCGTTCTGCAGGTCGGCGGGGATGCGTGAGGTGTCGCCGACGACCAGTCCCGGCAGCAGCGCGCGGGCGTCGGGGGCCAGACCGTCCGTCGCCTCGCGCAGTCCGGCGCGCAGGTCACCGGCCGTACGCTGCAGGGCGGTCGGCGGGGCGGTGATCCGTGGTGGGCCGCTGTCGGCTCGCAGCACGGCGGCGAAGGGGTCGTCCGTGCGCAGCGGCGGGGCGAGGCGCCCGCCCACCGTCAGCCGTGTGGAGGGCAGGAGCTGCCAGGCCGTCTCCTCTTCGCCGGGGGACACGAGGAGCAGGACGGGCGTACGGGTTGCGGTGACGGCGCCCCCGGCCACGCTGACCCGTGTCGCCTCCGCGTTCAGTACGAGGGCCGCGGGAGCCGTCCGGGCGCCCACGACCTTGGGGCTGGTGGGCCGCGGGTCGGAGGTGACGGTCAGCTCGACCGTGACGCGCGCGTGCCGCTCGGCCAGACCGGGCAGCGGCCCCCGTCGCAGATCCGCCCCATGGAGCCCGGCGGACACGGCACCGGCAGCCGCGCACACCAACGCGGCGACGAGCGCCGTGGCGCCCGGACGCCACCGCTGCGAACGGCCTCCCGGAGTGCGCGCCGACCCCGGTGAGGCGGCCGGCCCCACGTGGCCTGCCGAACCGGGCCCGCTGCCCCCGCCAACGCGGCCGACCCGGCGTACGCGGCGGTCCCGGTGGGTCCCGCCGAGCCCAGCGTCCCGACGACGCCGTGCCGCTGCCGCCCACAGCGGCAGCAGCGCCGCAGCGGCGAGACAGGCCGCCACACCAGCTGCCGTCCACTGGCCCGGCGCCCCCAGCGCGAGTGCCGACGCCAGCCAGGTGGCCAGTGCGGGCGGGACGAGCCGCAGATCGGTCGGGCCCTCCTGACGCGGGTCGGCCGCGCCCAGCCTGTGCCCCGTCCCGGCGTGGGCCGCCACCCCGGTCATGGCCGCACCAGATTCCGCAGCACCTCGAACCGGCGGTCGCCGATTCCGTTGACGTCGCGCAGTTCGTCGACCGACCGGAAGCCGCCGTTCTGCGTGCGGTGGTCGAGGATGTGCTGCGCGAGCACCGGGCCCACTCCGGGCAACGTCTCCAACTGGTCCGCCGTGGCCGAGTTGAGGCTGATCGGCCCGGCAGGGGCGCCTGCCCCCGGCCCGGTGCCGGAACCGCCCGGTGCCGGCGGTGCCGGGCCGCCGACGACGACCTGTTCACCGTCCATCAGCACCCGTGCCCGGTTGAGCCCCGTCAGGTCGGTGCCTGCCTTGACGCCACCGGCCGCCGCGAGCGCGTCGGCGACCCGCGAACCGGCGGGCAGTTCGAGCACCCCCGGCCGGCGCACCTTGCCACTCACGTCGACGACGATCGCGGCAGCCCGCTCAGGTCCCGCGACCGGTGGCCCCGGCGAGGGGGACGGATCCGCCGCCGGCCCGGACCGCGGCTGGGCAGCGCCGTGCTGAACCAGTTCCGGGGCGTGCAGCGGCTGCGGCCGGCCGGACCAGAAGTGCTGCGCCGCGAAGACAGCCGCCGCCACGAGGACGACGGCCAGAGCTGCGAGTGTCTTCGGCTCGAGCCCGCACCGGAGCTGGACCCACACCGGCAGCCGGTCACGCAGAGCGAGCCGGATGTGCGGGAGCGGCCTGTCCCCCGGTCTGCCCCTGCCCCTGTCCGTGCCCGTGTCCGTGTCCGTGCCCGTGCCCGTGTCCGTGTCCGTGCCCGTGTCCGTGCCCGTGCCCGTGTCCGTGTCCGTGCCCGTGTCCGTGCCCGTGTCGGGCGCTGCCGCTCCTGCCGGGCCCCGGGCTTCGCTGCCGGGCACCACAGGCGCCGCTCCTGCCGTGCCCCCGCCATCGCCCGCAGGCACCGCAGGCGGCCGTGCCCCGCCGGCCGGTTCCGGTGGCCCGCCCGACCCGGCCCCTCGTACCCGGCCGCCGGAGCCGTTTCGGCCCGGGCCGGTGCCCGCCCCCGCCCGCCGTCCCCCGAGGGGCGTGGGTGGGCGTGCGGACACCGGCGCGGAGGCGGGAGAGGACGGACCGGTCTCAGGCTGTCCTGACGCCACGCCCGCAGCCGCTCCCGCAGCCTCCCCCGCTACCCCGCCCACGGCCCGCGGACCCGGCCCGAACAGGGCGTCGGCCCGCCGCCGCAAGGTGGCTGCCTCTGCCGTCGGCGCACGTCCGCCGCGCAGGCGAACGGCCCGTAGGCCACGGCCGTTCTCGCCGGCGCCCCGTCGGGGACTGACGCCTCCACCGATGCCTGGCGTCACCGCGGGCGCCGGTCCCCGTGCGCGCAGCGGCTCGGGCCCGTGCCCGGGTCCGTCAATGGGCCCGTACACCGGCGCGTAAACGCGCTCGTGCCGGCGGAGACGGCCGTGAACGCGGCCGTGGCCGTGGCGGGCACGGCTGTCGGAGGCCGGGGCGCGGCCCGGGCCACTGGTTGCGGTACGTGATCGAAGAGCCATGTCACAGGACGGTAGGCACCAGCGCCCGAACCCGCTGAGACGTCCCGATTTCAGTGGATAACAAGCCCGTTGTGGGCAACTCGGCCACCCTGACGGGTGACCACAGGGGCCGGCTTCCTCAGCGCGCCGAGACCACGACGCCCAGCAGACCCGGTCCGGTGTGCGCCCCGATCACCGCGCCCACCTCGCTGACATGCAGCTCTGCCAGGCCCGGCACGCGCTCGCGCAGCCGGTCCGCGAGTGCCGCGGCCCGCTCCGGGGCCGCGAGGTGGTGAACCGCAATGTCGACCGGGGCGGTGCCGGCACGTTCGGCGGCGATCTCCTCGAGCCGGGCGATGGCCCGCGACGCCGTACGCACGCGCTCGAGCATGTCGATGCGGCCTCCGGTCAGTTGGAGCAGGGGCTTCACGGCGAGCGCGGAGCCGAGCAGCGCCTGTGCCGCACCGATCCGGCCGCCGCGGCGCAGGTAGTCGAGCGTGTCGACGTAGAAGTACGCGGACGTGCCTTCCGCCCGTTTCTCCGCCGCGGCCACCGCCTCGTCCAGCGAGCCACCCGCCTCCGACACCTCCGCGGCCGCGAGCGCGCAGAACCCGAGGGCCATGGCGATCATTCCGGTGTCGACGACCCGCACCGGCACGGGCGCGTCCTTGGCGGCCAGCACGGCCGCGTCGTACGTCCCGGACAGTTCGGCGGAGAGGTGCAGCGAGACGATTCCCGTGGCCCCGGCGTCGGCAGCGGTGCGGTACGCCTGGCTGAACATCTCCGGGCTGGGACGGGACGTCGTCACCGAGCGCCGCTTCTGCAGGGCGGTCGCCAGCGAGCGGGCCGAGATCTCGGTGCCCTCCTCCAGCGCCTGGTCACCGAGGACGACGGTCAGCGGCACGGCCGTGATGGAGTGCCGCTCCATCGCCGGCGGCGGCAGGTGGGCCGTTGAATCGGTGACGATCGCGACATGGCGGGACATGAGCGGGAGGTTACCCGCAGGCGACGCCGTACGGCAGCCCGACCCTGCCCCGGACGCGACGCGCCGTACGGTCGGCGGCACCCGCCCCCACCCGATGCGGGGACGCCGTGTGCCGGACGGCCGCCCGGCCACCTCGCGCGAGGCGCGGGATGTCCGGGCCGCGACGCGTCAGTTCGTGGTCTCCGGCCGGGCGGTCTTCTGCCACGGATAGGTCGTCGCCTCCCGTGGATCCCGGGCGGTGATCGCCTGGGGCCGGTCCTGCGCCCCCGGCTCCGCACCCGCCTCGGACTCCGATGCCGCCGGCCACGTCTGGGTGGCGCCCGGTCCGGCCCCGGCCGGCTCCGGGACTTCCGAGTCCGGCGCCTGCGGCCATGCCGAGGCCCCGGCGCCCGCGGCGGCCCTGCTCTCCGCGTCTGCCGAACCGTCCGTGGTCGACCAGTGCCGCAGCGCCCCCGCCTCCATGTCGATCTGCGCGCTCAGCGCGTCGAGGTCGCCCTCGGCGAACTTCTGCGCCCGGTCCCGTGCCGCCCAGCGCAGCGCCTCCGCGGAGCGCGTGACCTGTTCCGTGCGCTCGCGCAGCCCCGGCATCAGCGAGGAGACCTTGGCCCGGTCAGGCTCGCGCTCGAGCCTCCTGAGCTCGTCGTCCAGCTCTCGTCCGTGCGCGCTGAGCCGCTGGAAGAGGGCCAGGGACTCGGAGAGCGAAGCGTCCTCCGCGACCCCCGCGTTCAGCGTGTCCTGGGTCGCCCGCATCGACGTACGCAGCTTCAGCCGCAGCTGGGCGAGCTCGCCGACCACGCCGGTCTGCCCGTAGCTCTTGGCGCGCAGCGCGGTCTCCTCCACCGTCCGCCGCGCCTGGGTGACGGTGCGCTCGACGCCGCGCTTGGCGGCACGCACGGCCTTCACGCTCACGTACACCCCCAGCGCCACGAAGGCGAAGAAGAGCAGCGCGAGAATCGTGATCACGGCTTCCATGTGCGCCCTCCGGCGTCGTGTGTGTCCTTCCACCGTAAACGGAACGGGCAGGCCGTAGGTTCCGGCGGAACCCCCAACCTGCCCGTAGGGGAAGCCCCCGACAGCTCTGTCCGCTACGCGGGCACGATGTTGACCAGCTTGGGCGCCCGCACGATCACCTTGCGGATCCCCGCGCCGCCCAGGGCCGTGACGACGGGCTCGGCGCCCAGCGCCAGTGTCTCCAGCTCCTCGTCGGTGATCGACGGGGCGACCTCCAGGCGGGCCTTGACCTTGCCCTTGATCTGCACGACGCAGGTGACGGTCTCGTCCACCACGTACGCCGGGTCGGCGACCGGGAAGTCCTGGTGGACGACCGACTCGGTGTGGCCCAGCTTGCGCCACAGCTCCTCCGCGACGTGCGGGGCCAGCGGTGCCACCAGCAGCACCAGGCTCTCGGCCACGGACCGCGGCACCGGGCCGCCCGTCTTCGTCAGGTAGTTGTTCAGCTCGGTGATCTTGGCGATGGCGGTGTTGAAACGCATGGCCGCCATGTCCTGCGAGACACCGTCGACGGCCTTGTGCAGGGCGCGCAGCGTCGCCTCGTCCGGCTCGCCGTCGACGACCGTGACCTCGCCGGTCGCCTCGTCGACGACATTGCGCCACAGCCGCTGCAGCAGCCGGTACTGGCCGACGACGGCGCGGGTGTCCCACGGCCGGGAGACGTCCAGGGGGCCCATCGCCATCTCGTACAGACGCAGCGTGTCGGCACCGTACTCGGCACAGATCTCGTCGGGGGTGACGGCGTTCTTCAGGGACTTGCCCATCTTGCCCAGCTCGCGCTTGACCGGCTCGCCGTCGAAGTAGAACTTGCCGTCCCGCTCCTCCACCTCGGTGGCGGTGACGGGGAAGCCGCGCTCGTCGCGGTAGACGTACGCCTGGATCATGCCCTGGTTGTACAGCTTGTGGAACGGCTCGACGGACGAGACGTGCCCCAGGTCGAACAGGACCTTGGACCAGAAACGGGCGTACAGCAGGTGCAGCACCGCGTGCTCGGCACCGCCGACGTACAGGTCGACGCCGCCGTGCGGCTGTCCTTCGCGCGGCCCCATCCAGTACTGCTCGATGTCGGGGGCGACCAGCCGCTCGCTGTTGTGCGGGTCCAGGTAGCGCAGTTCGTACCAGCAGGAACCGGCCCAGTTGGGCATGGTGTTGGTCTCGCGGCGGTAGCGCTTGGTGCCGTCGCCCAGGTCCAGCTCGACGTTGACCCAGTCCTCGTTGCGGGACAGCGGCGTCTCGGGCTGGGTGTCCGCGTCGTCGGGGTCGAAGGTGCGCGGCGAGTAGTCGTCGACCTCCGGCAGCTCCAGCGGCAGCATCGACTCGGGCAGCGCGTGCGCGACGCCGTCCTCGTCGTAGACGATCGGGAAGGGCTCGCCCCAGTAGCGCTGACGGCTGAACAGCCAGTCGCGCAGCCGGAAGTTGACCGTGCCCTCGCCGATGCCCTTGTCCGTCAGCCAGGCGGTGATCCTCGCCTTGGCCTCGGCGACGTCCAGACCGTCCAGTGAGATCTCGTCGTTGGCGGAGTTGATGGCGGGGCCCTGCCCGGTGAACGCCTCCCCCTCCCAGCCCTCCGGCGGCCGCACGGTGCGGACGATGGGCAGCTCGAAGGCCTCCGCGAACTCCCAGTCGCGCTCGTCCTGTCCGGGGACGGCCATGATGGCGCCGGTGCCGTAGCCCATCAGGACGTAGTCGGCGACGAAGACGGGGATCCGCTCGCCGGTGACCGGGTTCACGGCGTACGAGCCGGTGAAGACGCCGGTCTTGTCCTTGTGCTCGGTCTGGCGCTCGACGTCGCTCTTCGTCTGGGCCTGCTTGCGGTAGGCGGCGACGGCCTCCGCGGGAGTCGCGGCGCCGCCGGTCCACGCCTCCTTGACGCCCTCGGGCCACTCGGCCGGGACGATGGAGTCGATCAGGCCGTGCTCGGGCGCCAGGACCATGTAGGTGGCGCCGAACAGGGTGTCGGGGCGGGTCGTGAAGACGGTGATCCGTGCGCCGTCGTGGCCGTCGACCGCGAAGTCGACGCGGGCGCCCTCTGAGCGGCCGATCCAGTTGCGCTGCTGCAGCTTGATGGCCTCCGGCCAGTCCAGCGCGTCCAGGTCGTCCAGCAGCCGGTCGGCGTAGGCGGTGATGCGCATGTTCCACTGGCGCAGCTTGGCCTTGAAGACGGGGAAGTTGCCGCGCTCGGAGCGGCCGTCGGAGGTGACCTCCTCGTTGGCCAGGACGGTGCCCAGGCCGGGGCACCAGTTGACCGGCGCGTCGGAGGCGTACGCCAGGCGGTAGTCACTCAGGACGCCGGCGCGCTCGACGGCGCTCAGGTCGGTCCAGGACTGCCCGGAGGGAACGTCGCGCTCCCCGCTCTCGAACTGGGCGACCAGCTCGTGGATCGGGCGGGCCCTCTTCGCCTCCTGGTCGTACCAGGAGTTGAAGATCTGCACGAAGATCCACTGGGTCCACTTGTAGTAGTCCGGGTCGATCGTCGCGAACGACCGGCGGTTGTCGTGCCCCAGGCCCAGCCGGCGCAGCTGCGCCTTCATGTTCTCCATGTTCGCCTCGGTCGACACGCGCGGGTGCGTGCCGGTCTGCACGGCGTACTGCTCGGCCGGCAGGCCGAAGGCGTCGAAGCCCAGGGTGTGCAGGACGTTGTGCCCGCTCATGCGCTGGTGGCGGGCGAAGACGTCGGTCGCGATGTACCCCAGCGGGTGACCGACGTGCAGGCCCGCGCCCGACGGGTAGGGGAACATGTCCATGATGAACTTCTTGGGCTTCGCCACCTGGGCGGGGTCCCCCGCCAGGTCGCCGCTCGGGTTGGGCGCCTCATAGATGCCCTCGGCGTCCCAGAAGTCCTGCCAGCGTGCCTCGATGTCGGCCGCCATGGCGGCCGTGTAACGATGCGGGGCCGCTGTCTCAGCAGCCGAGTTCATCTCGCTCATGATCCTTAAAGCTCCATCGATCGTCTTCGCCGACTGCCAGCCGATTCACGTACCAGGGGAAATGAAAAATCCCCTCGCACAGGAGGGGACGCCGCGCCGATTCCGACCGGATTTCTCATCCGTCGGGACTGATCAGCGCGGCTCGCTAAGCAGAAGGCGTACGGCACGCATGGCGTCAGGGTACCGCAGCGGAGGAACCGTCCGCAGAGGTATCCACACCGAGCCGCTTCCCGACCGTATCCGAGCGATTACGGCCGATTCCGGACCGCTGTCAACCGCTCCCGTCGCGCCACCCGACGCCGCTGTCGACCGCTCCCGTCGCGCCGCCCGACGCCGCAGCGGCGGGTTCCGGCCGTCACGGATGATCAAGCGGTCCGGGTTACTTCGCGTATCGACCCCATCCAGGGCAACCCCCAAGTCAGTTGTGCTCACTTCACCGCAATAAACCTCGAAACCTCGTACCGCTTGGTATGGGTCGACCTAGAGTGCGTCAACGGGACAGCCTTCCCGCACCATTCGGAGTCGCCCCATGAACCCTCGTCTCAAGATGCGTTTGCCGTCCGGTCCGGACCGCGGAGTCAGCCGCCAGGTGCAAGGCGGCGTCTCCGTGGCCGCGTTGGTGCTCCTGCCCCTGCTCGCCGTCGGAGGCGGCGACAGTTTCCGCGCCATGCTCGACTTCACCACCGGAGTCCTCTCCCTGGTGTCGCTCACCGCGTCCGTCGCGTGGGGTCTCCTCGCCACCGACAGACTGCTGTTCTCCCCGCGCCACCGTCTGCTCGCCCAGGGCATCCACCGGGTGACCGCCATCGCCTCGCTCGGCTTCCTCCTGCTGCACGCCACGGTGAAGGTGTCGCTCGGGCATGTGTCGCTGCTCGGAGCCCTGATCCCCTTCGGCCTGGGCGTGACCGGCACGGAGGCGCTGATCGGCTTCGGCTCACTGGCGGGCTTCCTGATGGTGGTGGCCGGCACGACCGGCGCCCTGCGCAGCGCACTGGCGGGCAACATCAAGGTCGCCGGCCGCTGGCGGCCGCTGCACATGCTGGCCTACCCGGCCTGGTGCCTCGCCCTCGTCCACGGCCTCTACACCGGCCGCCCGGCCGCGACCTGGGTCGTGACCATGTACTGCCTGGCCCTCGCCGGAGTCGCCGCCGCGCTCGCGGTCCGTCTGCTGCCGCGCCCCGTGCAGCGCCGCATCGCAGAAAGGATCATGCAGCTGACCGGCGGCGACGGAGCCGACCGGCCCGCGGCCGCGGACGAGCAGGCACAGCGGGACCTCAGCACCGCGCCGCTCCCCGGCATCGGCGCGATGAACGGGACGGGCCGCCCGACCGTACCCGCAGGCATGGACCGCATGGACCGTATGGAGCGCATGACCGGCACAGGGAACGGCGTGCCGTCGCAGCGCCCGTACGAGCAGGACTTCCAGCCGCCCCTGGGCCAGGCGCGTGCTCAGCCCCCGAGGCTCGCCGCGCCCTCCCCGCAGCTCTACGAGGCGCCCCGGCCACAGGAGGAGGAGCCGGCCGCCGCGCCGGACGGCGTCACCGCCGGCGGCCGCGGCACCGGCATGGCCGCGGCCTACCGCGCCGTGTCGCTGGCCGGCGATCCGCAGCCCCCGCTCGCCGAGCGGGTGCCGATGACCGAGGAGATACCCGTGGTCTCGGAGACGGGACCGCCGGCGGGCAGCTGGCCGACGCCTTCGCCGCCGCTGCCGGCGCAGTCCGTACGGCCCGACCCGGCGGCGCCCCTCAACGACACCCCGCCCCCGCCGCTCTACGACGCCGCCCCCTCGTACGACCCGCCCGCGGCGCCGTACGGCGGTTCCGCCGCGTACGACACGCCGTCCCCGTACGACACCGGCGCGATCCCTGACTACGAGACGGGCAGCGTCCCGGCCTACGACACGGGCGGCCTCCCCGCGTACGACACCGGCGGCGCCGCCCCCTCCCCCGGATACGACACCGCATACGACACCGCATACGGCACCGCGTACGGCGCCTCGCCGTCCGATCCCCTGAACCCCTACGACGACCGGCCGTCCTACGACACCGGCGCGCTCCCCCCGTACGACGAGACAGCACCACTGCCAGGCCCGCTCTTCCAGCCCCCGGCCGGAGAGCCCTGGCACGCACCAGCAGGAGAACGACCGTGAATGCGCCCCTCCCCGACGTCCCCGAGGTCCGCGTCGTCGGCCTTCCCCAGCTCACCCAGGGGTTCGACCTGGTCGAGCGCCTCGACCTGTCCATGCATCTGAAGGTGCACGGACCGCTGGAGCCGGTGAGCGGCGAACGGCTCGCACAGCTCGCGGAGGACATATCCCTCACCGGCCGCGGTGGCGCGGGCTTCCCCTTCGGCAAGAAGCTGCGGGCCGTCGCCAAGTCCGCGATCCGGCGCGGCATCCGGCCGGTGGTCGTCGTCAACGGCAGCGAGGGCGAGCCCGCCTGCCGCAAGGACACGGTGCTGCTGAACCGCGCGCCGCATCTGATCCTCGACGGCGCGCTGCTCGCCGCGGAGGCGCTCGGCGCCCGGACCCTCGTCGTCGCGGTCACCCGCAACTCGACCGAGATCTCGATGCGCGCCGCGCTCGCCGAACGCGGTCTCTCGGACCGCCGCGGCCAGGCCCTGCGGGCCAGAGTGGTCCGCACGCCGGAGCGCATGGTCTCCGGCGAGGCCTCCTCCGTCATCCGGGCCGTCAACGGCGGTCCCGCGCTGCCGCCCGGCCGCCGTGTGCGCGCCGCGGAGACCGGCGTCGGCGGGGCTCCGACGCTGCTGTCGAACGCGGAGACGTTCGCACAGCTCGCCGTCGCCGCCCGGATCGGCGCCCGCCGCTACAGCCACACCGGTCTCGACACCGAGCCCGGCACGGTCCTGCTCACGATCTCCGGGGCGGTCGCCCGCCCGATGGTCGTCGAGGTGCCGACGGGCGTGCCGCTGCGCTACGTGCTCCAGCTGGCCGGTGCGCCGCCCGAGCCGCAGGGCGTCCTGACGGGCGGCTACCACGGCAACTGGATCGACGCGGCCGCCGTCCACGAAGCCGTGGTGTCCAAGGAGTCCCTGGCCTCCGTGGGCGGCGCGCTGGGAGCGGGCGCGATCCTGCCGATCGGCCCGGAGACCTGTCCGCTCGGCGAGGCGCTGCGGGTGGCGAACTGGCTGGCCGCGGAGACCGCCGGACAGTGCGGCCCCTGCAAGCTCGGGCTGCCCGCCGCGGCCGGCGGGCTGGCCGATGTGATGAACGGCGGCGGCCCCGCGGCCCTGGAGGCGCTGCGCGAGGTCACCCAGGCCGTCAAGGGCCGTGGCGCGTGCAAGCACCCGGACGGCTCCGCCCGCTTCTTCGCGTCCACCCTGTCCGCGTTCACCGACGACCTCGCCGCGCACGTCCTGCACGGCGGCTGCGGGCGTGCCACGACGGGTGTGCTGCCGCTGCCGCTGCCCGGCTACGAGGAGGCGGAGGAGTCGATCCCGAGCGGCGAGAAGATCTTCGTCGACTGGACGCTCTGTCAGGGCCACGGGCTCTGCGCGGACATCATCCCGGAGCTGATCCGGCTCAACCCCGACGGCTATCCGTCGGTGGCCGACGCGATGGTTCCGGTGCACATGCAGGGACGCGCGCAGCGGGCCGTGCGCCGCTGCCCCGCGCTCGCCATGCGGATCGAGCGGGTCGCCTCCCCGGGCCCGACGCCGCCGCCCGCCCGCGCCGCGCTGCCGAGCAGCAGCCGTAAGGCGCTTGGCAGCGGCCGCGGTTGACGGCGGACGCCCCAAAGGCGAGGCGGGCCACCCGGATCGGGTGGCCCGCCTCGCTGTCTTCTGTGGAGCTAAGGAGAATTGAACTCCTGACCTCCTGCATGCCATGCAGGCGCTCTACCAACTGAGCTATAGCCCCTTGCTGTGTGCCGCCCCGCTCCGGGTCTCCCCCCGCGGCGGCGACGAAGAGAACATTAACGCGCCCGCCGCCGCTTCTCCAAATCGATTCCACGCCCCCGCGGAACGCCCCGGAGGGTCCGGGGGCGTCGGCTCCGCCCGTCGGGCGGGGCGGGAAGCCGGACGGGCCGTCAGGCCGTTGCGAACGAGTAGAAACGTTTGAGTGTGCAGTGCTCGTCCAGAAGCCGGCCGTAGATCGGCTCGCCCTCCAGCTCGCGGTACGTCTCGATCGGGTCGCCTTTTATGATCAGCGCCCGCGCGCACTCCTCGCACCAGTACTGGAACTCGGCATTGACCGGATCCATGTCCCGCACGATCGGCGTACCGCTGCCGCACCAGTCGCATTTCCGCCTGTGGGCACCCATCACTCAGCTCCAGCTGTGGCCGCAGGCCGTGCACACGTAGGAAACGCCGCCGTTGTCCCCGAGGACCTGAGCGACATGGGCAGAACCGCAGGAAGGACAGCTGAGGCGCGCGCCGGCCTCCGCCGTGGCAAGCAGGTCATCGGCAGCCTCCCCGGCTTCCTCGCCGCTGGCGGACATCGTGCGCTCCCTCCCGTACCGCCGGTGTCCCCTCCGGCCGTCCGATTCTGCCATGGCCACGCACACCGGTCAGCGGCGTTCGCGTACGAGATCGGCCACGGCGCCGCGGCGGTGCGGGCCGTCCGGGGAGAACGCAGAATCCCGCCCCCTCGAAGGGGACGGGATCCGGATTGTGGAGCTAAGGAGAATTGAACTCCTGACCTCCTGCATGCCATGCAGGCGCTCTACCAACTGAGCTATAGCCCCGCGTGTTCTTCGCGCTCCGCGCTGCGAACAAGAAGAACTCTAGCCTGCGACCTGCCGGAAAGCGAAATCCGGGCCGGAGTCCGCTCGGGCGCCGGGGCCGGACCCGTCCCCGGCTCGAAGCCCCCGCTCGGCGCCCCGCTCAGGTGTCGTCGCCGAGGACCGGCTCCGGGAGGGTGCCGGCGTTGTGCTCGAGCAGACGCCAGCCGCGCGCGCCTTCGCCCACCACCGACCAGCAGCAGTTCGTGAGGCCGCCGAGGCTCTCCCAGTGGTGCGCGTCGAGACCCAGCAGCCGGCCGATGGTCGTACGGATGGTGCCGCCGTGGCTGGCGACGACGAGAGTGCCGTCGTCGGGCAGCTTCTCCGCGTGGTGGAGCACCACCGGGGCGGCCCGGTCGGCGACCTCGGTCTCGAGCTCACCGCCGCCGCGCCGGACCGGTTCGCCGCGCTTCCAGGCCGCGTACTGCTCGCCGTACCGCTCGACGATCTCCTCGTGGGTCAGACCCTGCCAGGCGCCGGCGTAGGTCTCGCGCAGGGCGGCGTCGTAGGACACGTCGAGCCCCGTGACGGCGGCCAGCTCGCCCGCCGTCGCCGCGGCCCGCTTCAGGTCGGACGCGACGATCGCGTCCGGGTTCAGCGAGGCGAGCAGGCGCGCGGCACGGCGTGCCTGGAGAACACCGGCCTCGGTCAGCTCGATGTCCGTGGAGCCCTGGAAACGGCGCTCCAGATTCCAGGCGGTCTGGCCGTGGCGCCACAGCACGATGCGCCGGCCGCGCGCCGGCCGCCTGGTCGCCCGGGTGCCGGAAACGATGCCGTTCAGCGCTGCTCCCCTTCCGTGTCACCGCCGGTGAGCTTGGCGTGCTCCTCCGCCTTGCCGCGGGTGCTCCGGGCGTCCTCGGGGAGCGGGAGCTCGGGACAGTCCTTCCAGAGCCGCTCGAGGGCGTAGAAGACCCGCTCCTCGCTGTGCTGCACGTGCACCACGATGTCGACGTAGTCGAGCAGGATCCAGCGGGCGTCGCGGTCCCCCTCGCGGCGCACCGGCTTGGCGCCGAGCTCCTTGTTCAGCCGCTCCTCGATCTCGTCGACGATCGACTTGACCTGGCGGTCGTTGGGGGCGGAGGCGAGCAGGAAGGCATCGGTGATGGAGAGCACATCGCTGACGTCGTACGCGATGATGTCGTGCGCGAGCCGGTCGGCGGCCGCCTGAGCGGCGGCGTTGACGAGCTCGATGGAGCGATCAGTGGCGGTCACAAGCAGGCTTTCGTCGGCGGTCAAGAACCCTTCAAGGGTCTCACGGACCGCCGACACTCCTCGCAGCCTTTGCCCGCGGCGGCGCCGCCGCCCCGGTCAGCCCGCGTTCCCGGTCTCGAAATCGGGGCCGAGCACGACCGAGATGTCGGCGTTGGCGGCGGGCTTGCCCTTCTTCACCGCATCGGCCGGCAGGCCCAGCGTCTTGGCGACCTCCTGTGCCTTCGCCTTCTGCCCGTCGTCGGCGTAGGTGACCTGCGAGGCGTCGACGGTGTCGGCCTTGCCGCCGCTCACCACGTTGTAGCCGCCGTTGATGAGCGTGACCCTGGCGCTCTCCAGCGCGTCGGCCTGCCCGCTGCCGTTCCTGATGCCGACGCGGACCGTGTCACCGGGCTCGGGAGCGCTGACCGAGCCGCCCAGGACGTCCTTGACCACGCTGCTCGCGGCCTTGTCACTGAGCGTGCCGTCCTCCTGGACGGGCAGTACCGCGGTCCGGTAGTCGCCGCCCTTGGCACGCTCGGCGAGCTTGGCGAGGGAGGCTCCGAGGTCGGGTTCCTTCAGCGAGGGGTCGAGGATCTGCCCCAGCGTCTCCACGATGACCGTCGCCGGCTTCGGGTCGTCCGGGAGCTTCTTGAGCACGCCCTGCATGACCTGGCCGAAGCGCAGCAGCTGCTTCTCCTCGGCCTCCTCGGGCCCGAGGTAGGTGGCGTACGCGACGGCCGCCCGCCCGTCGAGGGTCTGGTTCTCCCCCTTCTTCACCAGTGGCGGGTCGCCCTTCTTCGCGCCGGGCACCTCGGTGTCGGTGGTCAGGTCGATCGTGCCGACCAGTTCGACGAGGTTCTCCAGGAAGGGGGTGTCGAGCCGCCAGGTCCCGGAGATCTCGGCGCCGAGCAGGGTGCCGACGGCCTCGCGCGTACCGGTGGACCCGTCGTCCTCTACGGACTTCCCGAGGGTCGTGGCGGTGCCGTCGTCGTTGGCGACGGAGAGGGTGTTGGGGAGCAGGACCGTGGTGCCCTGCCGGGTGGTGGCGTTGTCGACGAGGAGGGCGGTGGAGGTGCCCTCCTTCTTGGTGTTGTGCAGATGCACCACGATGACGTCGCGCTTCTGCGGGCCGGCCGCCGTGTCGCTCTTGGTGCCCGAACCGGAGAGGCCGGGCAGCTTGCCCGCGTACCAGAGATAGCCGACGCCGCCGACGAGGACGAGCGCCATCGTGACCATGAGGGCGACGACGCGGTTGCGACCGCGGCGCTTGGCCTCCTCGCGGCGCTCCGAGCGGCTCTCCGTGAACTTCAGCCAGTCGATGACGTCTTCGGAGTCGTCGTCCGGCTCCTCGATGAACGAGAACTGCTCGGTCTGGTACGGCCGCTCGCCGCTCTCCGGCCGGCGCTGCCCCGGCACGACGGCCGGCTCGGGAGCAGCCGCCGGAGCCGGAGGCTGCTGCCCCTGGTACTGCGGCGACTGCTGTTGCTGTTGCTGTTGCTGTTGCTGCGGGACGTTCCACTGCGCGGTGGTGTCGACGGCCGGCTGCGTGCCCGTGTCGTATCCGTAGCCGGCCTGAGTGGCGTACGGGTCGTACTGGCCGCCCTGCTGCTGGGGCGCGTACTGGTCGTAGCCGTACCCCTGGGCCTGGCCGTAGCCCTGGTCCGCGCCGTACCCCTGGCCGGAGGGATATCCCTGCTCGGGGGCGTAGCCCTGCGTGGCCTGGGCGTCCTGCTGCTGGTTCTGTGGGTCCTGCTGCCGGCTCTGGTACTGCGCAGGGTGGCCACCCTGCTGCTGTGCGTAGGGGTCGTACTGCTGGGGCTGCTGATAGACCGGCTGCCCGTACTCGTCGTAGCCGATGATCTGCGGCTGGTAGTACGGGTCGTACGGACTCTGCTGGTCGTTCAACGGTGCCCCTCTCCGCGGCTCACTCGCCGCGGTACAACTGGCGCTTGTCGATGTAGCGCACCACACCGTCCGGCACCAGGTACCAGACCGGGTCCCCCTGGGCGACTCTCTTCCTGCAGTCGGTGGAGGAGATCGCCAGAGCCGGCACCTCCACCAGGGAGACCCCGCCCTCGGGCAGCCCGTCGTCCGTCAGATCATGGCCCGGCCGGGTCACTCCGATGAAGTGGGCGAGTGAGAACAGTTCCTCCGCGTTCCGCCAGCCGAGGATCTGGGAGAGCGCGTCGGCACCCGTGATGAAGTACAGGTCCGAGTCCTCGTTGAGGGCGTGCAGATCCCGCAGCGTGTCTATCGTGTACGTCGGTCCGCCGCGGTCGATGTCGATACGGCTCACCGAGAACTGCGGGTTCGACGCCGTGGCGATGACCGTCATCAGATAGCGGTCCTCGGCCGGTGACACGTTCTTGTGGCTCTTCTGCCACGGCTGCCCGGTCGGCACGAACACCACCTCGTCGAGGTGGAAGAGGGCGGCCACCTCGCTGGCGGCCACCAGGTGCCCGTGGTGGATCGGGTCGAACGTGCCGCCCATCACGCCGAGTCTGCGCTTGCCCGCACCGGAGCCGGTGCGGGTGCCCGCGGCCGCTGTCTGCTCTCCCATGCGTGCAGAGCCTACTGGCACCGGCCGCCGGCCACGGCTCAGCGGTCGCGGTTGAAGCGGGTGGTGATCCACAGCAGCAGGAGCAGCGCGACGAAGGCGCCGACACCGGTGACGTACGGGTTCAGGCTTGCGTGGTTGCCGCCGTGCTCGGCGCCTTCGGCGAGAGTGACCAGGTTGGCGGCGGTGCCGGTGAAGCTCATCTTCAACAGAACCTATCGATCGGGAACGGGTGCGGGGACTTCGCGGACATCGTATGCGGGCGGTCCGGGCACGCTCACGCCGACTCAGTCGTTGTGCAGTCCGCAGGCGCCGTCACCGGGGCATCCGGGAGTTGTCCACAGGCCCCACCGTGCCGCGGTCCCACCACCTAGGCTGGGGTCCGTCAGGGGGACGAGCGAGGACTCGCACCACACAGGGGGCATGATGACCAACAGCCACGAGCAGGTTCCGAGCAGGCAGCGCAGGCGCTTTCCGGAGATCTCCTCACGTGCCTACGAACACCCGGCGGACCGCTCGGCGCTCGTCGCGCTGCGCAAGCTCAGCGGCTTCGACACCGTCTTCAAGGCGCTCAGCGCGCTGCTTCCGGAGCGCAGCCTGCGACTGCTGTTCCTCTCCGACTCGGTGCGGGTGAGTGACGCCCAGTTCGCGCACCTCAACGACATGCTGCGGGACGCCTGCTACATCCTGGACCTGGACAAGGTCCCCGCGATGTACGTGACGCAGGACCCCCGCCCCAACGCCATGTGCATCGGCCTGGACGAGCCGATCATCGTCCTCACCACCGGGCTCGTGGAGCTGCTCGACGAGGAGGAGATGCGGGCGGTCGTGGGCCACGAGGTGGGCCATGCCCTCTCGGGACACTCCGTCTACCGCACGATTCTGCTTTTCCTGACCGGCCTCGCCCTGAAGGTGGCCTGGATCCCGCTGGGCAATGTGGCGATCATGGCGATCGTCACGGCGCTGCGCGAGTGGTTCCGCAAGTCGGAGCTGTCCGCCGACCGTGCGGGGCTGCTGGTCGGCCAGGACCTTCAGGCGTCGATGCGCGGCCTGATGAAGATCGCCGGCGGCAACCACCTGCACGAGATGAACGTGGACGCGTTCCTCAAGCAGGCGGAGGAGTACGAGGCCGGGGGCGACCTCCGCGACTCCGTGCTGAAGATTCTGAACGTGCTGCCCCGCTCCCACCCCTTCACCACGGTGCGCGCCGCGGAGCTGAAGCTGTGGGCGGAGAGCCGCGACTACCAGCGGATCATGGACGGCCACTACCCGCGCCGCACCACGGACAAGGACACCTCGGTCAGCGACTCCCTGCGTGAGTCCGCCGCGCACTACGCCGACTCGGTGCGCACCAGCAAGGACCCGCTGATGAAGCTGGTCGGCGACATAGCGGGCGGCGCCGGCGACCTCGGCGGCAAGCTGCGTGACAAGTTCATGGGCAACGGCGGCCCTGCCGGCGCGGGCAACGGCTCGGGCCCGGCGGGCGGGACTGCGGGAGGGACCACGGGCGGCGGCACTGCCGGCGGGGGTACGGCCGACGGCGGGACGACGGGCGGCGCTCAGGGCAGCGAGGGCTGAGCACCGGGGGCGAGCGAGCCGCACAGAGCCGTGGTGGGCCGGCCCGTCGCGTACGGGTCGGTCGCGGCCGGACCCTCGGAGTCCGGCCGCTGTCCGGCCAGCAGCGGCCGCAGGACGTCCGACGCACCCGCCGAGCACGACTGGGGCCCGGCCTGGACATGGCTGGACCGCACCTCCAGGCGGTGGTGCGCCAGATCGTCCCGGTCGAAGCGGAAGTGCAGCTCGCGGCGGACGGTGAAGAGGGACGCGTCGCCGGCGGCCGGCCGGCCGGCGGCGTCGGCCCGCCGCAGCGCGTAGACGAAGGTGTGGTCGGAGCTGATCTCCAGAGCGGCCGGCCCGGTGTCCAGGACCTCCAGCGTGCCCTGCACCCGCACCTCGGGGTCGGCCAGCGCGACCTCCGCCGGGTCGAAGCGCACCAGCCAGCCGATCGCGGCACCGCGGCCGTCGGCGGCCGATGCGGTGACACCCTGCTCGAACTGGTCCATCTGGTCCGGGTGGAGCAGCATGCGCACGGGCTGTACGGCCTCCCCGGTGAGCACGTCCGGGTCGAGCGAGGATGTCACGAGGTAGTCCTTGACGATCGCCAGCCCCGTCGTCACCTGCCCCTCCGTGAAGTGCTGGGTCCGGCGCACCGGGGGCATGGTGATTCCGGCGGCGCCGGTGCGGAACTGCTCGGCCGGGCTGTGCGCGTACAGAGCGGCCGGGGTGCCGCCCGGCACCGGGCCCTGCGGGGCGAGCGGGACCACGGTGATGCGCAGCGGCTCCGCCTGCCTCGCGGGGGGCGGCTCGTAAGGGTGGCGGACGCCCAGGTAGATCGCGGTGCCGAAGGCGATGACGACCAGGAGGACGAGCACCAGGATCTGTGCGGGTGCCCGCTTGGCGTCCCACGTGGGCAGGGTCCGTACGGCGGGGGTGTGCTCACCCATCCGTTCCATGGCGGAGAATTCCTGGACGCGGGCAGCACGGACGAACGACTCGTCGAAGACGACCGATCCGTACTCGTCCTCTCCACCGCCGGGGAGCCCCTCGGGAGTCCCCTCGGGCGGGTCTCCACGCCCAGCCATACTTTGAGGGTAGGTCCGGCGGGCTGACCGTAAACGCGCTGGTACGCCACAACTTCTGACATGCCATCAGCAAGTTGCGTACCCGCCGCGCCGGGGTTACGGGAAGCATCCGCGCGGCGGTCGCCGCTCAGCGGGCGGGTGGGACCGACGCCTGAGGGGAGCGCTCGAGCAGAGCGGGCGGGCCGTCGCCGTGTCCGCTGACCGTGGCGCCCGTCGGCGGCGCGTCGACACCGGTCCGCGCGGGCTGTGGCCCGGGGTCCTGCCGGTTGCCGTTCGAGGCTCCGCGGTACACGGCCGTGAAGGCGAGCGCGACCATCCCGATGCCCATCAGCAACGCCAGAAGCCAGGCGACCGGCCGGTGCCAGCGGGCACTGCCCCGGTAGGGGCGCAGCGCACCGCCGTGCGGTCCGTAGGGGCCCGCGCAGTCGCCGTCGGGGCCGGTGTCCTCGTCGTCCTCGTCATCGTCGTCGTGAGCACGGCGGCGGTGCCGGGAGCCGTGCCCGTCGTAGCGGTCGTCGTCGGCGGAGTGGCCCCGCAGGCCGGAGCGGGCGGCGTCCGCCTCCGCACGTGCCTCGGCCGCGGCGAGCAGACGCTCCACCGCGGTCGGTTCGTGGATCTTGGCGGCCCGTACGAAGTCCTCGTCGAACACCACGGTGGCGAAGTCCTCGTCCGCGCCCCCGCGGTCCGCAGAGTCATCGGGGTCCCCGCCGTCCTGGAACGGCTTGCCCCCCACGTCGTCCGGCACGCCTTCAGCGTAGACCTGGGGGACCGGTTTGGGCAGGGAGAGTGCAAAATCTCCCCGCCCGGGTGACCCGGTGCGAAGCCCCGCCGGCGGTCACCTCGTGTGGCCGTCGCCCGTCACGATGTACTTCGTCGAGGTCAGCTCGGGCAGCCCCATCGGGCCCCGCGCGTGCAGCTTCTGCGTGGAGATCCCGATCTCGGCGCCGAATCCGAACTGGCCTCCGTCGGTGAAACGCGTGGACGCGTTCACGGCGACCGTCGTGGAGTCCACCAACTGGGTGAACCGCCGGGCCGCCGCCTGCGAGGTCGTGACGATCGCCTCGGTGTGGCCCGACGACCAGAGCCGGATGTGGGCGACCGCCGCCTCCAGCGACTCCACGACGGCCGCCGCGATGTCGTACGAGAGGTACTCGGTCTCCCAGTCCTCGGTGGTGGCGGGCACGATCGTGGCCTTCGTCGCGTCCGCGTACTCCACGACCCGCTCGTCGCCGTGCACGGTCACGCCCGCCTCGGCGAGGGCGTCCAGGGCGCGCGGCAGGAAGGCGGCCGCGACGTCCTTGTGGACGAGCAGGGTCTCCGCGGCGTTGCAGACGCTCGGCCGCTGCGCCTTGGAGTTGAGCAGGATGGCCACGGCCATCTCGATGTCGGTATCGGCGTCCACATAGACGTGGCAGTTGCCGGTGCCCGTCTCGATGACGGGGACGGTGGACTCCTCGACGACGGTCCGGATCAGGGAGGCCCCGCCGCGCGGGATCAGCACGTCGACCATGCCGCGGGCCCGCATCAGCTCCCGCACGGAGTCCCGGCTCTCGCCCGGCACCAGCTGCACGGCGTCGGCCGGCAGACCGGAGCCGCCGACCGCGTCCCGCAGCACCCGCACCAGGGCGGTGTTGGAGGAGTACGCGGAGGACGAACCGCGCAGCAGCACCGCGTTGCCCGACTTCAGGCAGAGCGCGGCGGCGTCCACGGTGACGTTCGGCCGGGCCTCGTAGATGATGCCGACCACGCCGAGCGGCACCCGTACCTGGCGCAGGTCGATCCCGTTGGGCAGCGTCTGGCCGCGCACGACCTCGCCGATCGGGTCCGGCAGCGCGGCGACGTCGCGCACATCGGCCGCGATGGCGCGCACCCGCTCGGGGGTGAGCGTGAGCCGGTCGACGATCGCCTCGCTGGTCCCCGCCTCGCGGGCGCGGGCGACGTCCTCGGCGTTGGCCTCGACGATCTCGCTCGTACGGACCTCGAGGGCGTCCGCCATCGCCAGCAGCGCGTCGTCCTTGGCCGACCTCGGCAGTGGCGCGAGGTCGGCGGCGGCGGCGCGGGCCCGGTAGGCCGCCTGGGCGACCGGGGACATGTTGTCGTACGGCGAGACCGAAGAGAGCGACGTCATATGTGCAGCGTAATGCGCCTTTGGCGGGCGCCTGGCACGGATTCCGCACTCCGAGACGTCCGGGGCCGGCCCGTGGCCGGACGGGCAGCTCAGAAGGGGTGCACCCCGACTCTCGCGGCGGGCGGCGGACCGTAGCCCTCGGCGACGCGCTGGTGATAGGTCTGCCGGTCGATGACCTCCAGGCCGACGATCTCCCATGGCGGCAGATTGGCCGTCGACCGGTGCTCGCCCCACAGTCTGAGGGCGACGGCGGCCGCGTCGTGCAGATCGCGCGCCTCCTCCCAGTAGCGGATCTCGGCGTGGTCGCCCGCGTACCGGCTGGTGAGGAGGAAGGGGTGGTCGTGGGCCAGCTGCTCCAGGCCGCGGCGGACGTCCTTGAGCGGGGCGTCCGGGCCGGAGACGCTGAGCGTGATGTGCCACAGCCGGGACAGCGTCCGCTCCTCTTGGACGGCGCCGGGCCGTGTCCCGGTCCCCGGGCCGGCCGTGCCGTCGCCGGGCCGGCCGGCGAATGCCTCGCGACGCACCTCCCCGAGCCCGCGGACACGCCCGTCCACGGCCGTGCCGGTACGGTCCTCCACGACCACGTCGGCGCATCCTTCCGCACTCCCGTCGCCGGGTCCGTCGTGGCCTTCGTCGCCGGGCCCGTCACCGAAGTCGGCGCCCGCCCCGACGCTGGTCAGGGCCCACTCCTCGCCCACCGCCCGGCGGGCGTGGGGCGGCCTCCCGCTGCCTCGGGGCGCATCCCCTGGGCGCGCTCGTCTCACCGGCGGCCTCCCTGTTGCTGCGTCGTGCTTGGTCGTCGAGCCGATCCCCGTCCCCGCAACAAAGTTGACCAGCCCACGGCGGGCCGTGTGGCGGTTTTGGCAAAGGTCTGTGGCTGATGGCCGGACTTTCCGCTTTTTCAGGACTGGAGGACGACGAGATCGTCCCTGTGTACGACTTCCCGCTCGTACTCCGGGCCGAGTTCCTTCGCCAGCTCCTTGGTGGAGCGCCCGAGCAGCTGCGGGATCTCCTTGGCGTCGAAGTTGACCAGTCCGCGGGCCACCGCCCGGCCGGAGGCGTCACGCAGCTCCACCGGGTCCCCGGCGCTGAACTCGCCGTCCACCGCGGCGATACCGGCGGGCAGCAGCGACTTCCTGCCCACCACCACGGCCCGTACGGCTCCGTCGTCGAGCGTCAGCGAGCCCTGCGGGGCCGAGGCGTGCGCCAGCCACAGGAGCCGGTCGGCGGACCGGCGGCCGGTCGCGTGGAAGTACGTGCCCGTCGCACGGCCGGAGAGCGCGTCGGCCGCGCGGCTCGCCGAGGTGAGGACCACGGGGACACCGGCTGCGGCGGCGATCCGGGCCGCCTCGACCTTGGTGACCATGCCGCCGGTGCCGACGCCGGCCTTGCCCGCGCTGCCGATCTGCACATGGGCGATGTCCTCGGGGCCGTGCACCTCCTCGATGCGGGAGCTGGCGGGCAGCGCCGGGTCCCCGTCGTAGAGTCCGTCGACGTCGGAGAGCAGGACCAGCAGGTCGGCCCGTACGAGGTGGGCGACGAGCGCGGCGAGCCGGTCGTTGTCGCCGAAGCGGATCTCGTCGGTGGCGACGGTGTCGTTCTCGTTGACGACCGGGACCGCGCCCATGGCCAGCAGCTGGTCCAGGGTCCGGTAGGCGTTGCGGTAGTGGGCACGGCGGCTGGTGTCGTCGCCGGTGAGAAGGACCTGGCCGACGCGGACGCCGTAGCGGGCGAAGGAGGCGGTGTAGCGGGCGACGAGCAGCCCCTGGCCGACGCTGGCGGCGGCCTGCTGCCGGGCCAGGTCCTTGGGACGGCGGGCCAGGCCCAGCGGCGCCAGTCCAGCGGCGATGGCGCCGGAGGAGACGAGCACTATCTCCTTCTCGCCGCCACTGCGGATCTTGGCGAGTACGTCGACGAGGGCGTCCACCCGGTCCGCGTCCAGCCCGCCGGAGGCGGTGGTCAGCGACGACGAGCCGACCTTCACGACGATCCTGCGGGCCCCGGTCACCTGCTCCCGCACCACGGCCGTCCGCCGCGCTTCCGCCTGCCCTGCGGCCTGTCCTGCCACGCTCTGCCTCGCCTCTGTCACAACGCCGAATGTATGCCAGCACGCGCACCGTGCGCGCGCGCATTCCGTCCGCTGGACAGCCGGGCCGTTCAGGTGCCGGCCGGCACCCGCCGGGGAGCGGCCGACGGGCGGAGGCGGCGGTCAGGTCGTGCTGCGGCTGCCGCTGTCGACGAGTTCCTTGTCCGCGTCCCGGCCTGCCTGTCGTCCGTCCGCCGACCGGGCCCGCCCCTGCGCGGCGGGCGTCCTCCCCGGGCGGGAGCGGCCGAGGTCCTTGAGCCGCATCGCGGGGCGTTCCACGAGGTGCCACGAGAGCACGGCGGCCATCAGCGTGCCGGCCACCGACATGGCGAGGTAGGCCCAGAAGCCGTAGCGGGCGAGCCCGAGGACGGCCAGCGCCTGCTGCACCACGAATCCGTAGATGTAGATGCCGTACGAGTAGTCGTGCTTGGCCCCGATGCGGCGGAACGGAGCGGGCAGCCGGATCGCGAGCCACAGCAGCAGATACGCGTAGGCGGGCAGCCCCACGGTGTAGAGGTAGCCGAAGCGCAGGCTGCCGAGCAGCACCAGCGCGGAGCCGATGCCCAGCAGGTCGCTGACCGGGATGCGCTCGCGGTAGAGCTCGATCAGCGCCCCCAGGGCGAAGACGAAGCCGAGGTGCACGATGACGTCGGGGTCGAACCGGCCCATGGCCGGGACCAGCACGACGCTGTGGTAGTACGAGGAGTCGTCGAAGCCGGCCCAGTGGGCGACGTCCATGGACTGCCGGACCACGAGCCATCCCAGGAGGACGGTGATCAGCACGACGACCCGGCGGGCCCTGGTCAGAGCGCCGGTCACCGCCAGCAGGGCCACGCCGACGTAGCAGAGCACTTCGTAGCGCAGCGACCAGAGGGCGGCGTCGAAGCTCGGGCTGTGCGCGAGCCCGTCGTCGCCGGCCGCCGCCATCACTCCGGAGATGTCGCGCTGCCGCAGGGCGACGGCCCAGTTGGCCCGCAGATAGTCCAGGGGGCCGGCGGCGTGTCCGAGGAAGCCGTCCAGACCGTGCTGCTGGCGCCAGTACAGGAACGGGGCCACCACGAAGGCGGTGACAGTGAGGCAGACCCACAGCCCCGGAAGGAGCCGCAGCGCCCGGTGCCACATGAAGCGTCCCAGGGGCAGTCGCTTGCCGCTGCGCGTCACGAGGATGCCGGAGAGGACGAAGAAGCCGTAGACGGCGAACTTGCCGAGGTCGGTCTGGCCGTGGCTGAAGTGGTGACCGAATTCCTTCTCGCCGAAGCCGAGGACTCTCGCGTGCGAGACCACGACGGCCATGGCCAGGGACAGTCTGAGCACTCCGAGACTGTTGTCCCGCCCAGAGAAGCAGTCGGCGACCGAACCGCGCGTCCAGGGCAGGCCACGGGCGCTGCTACGGATGAGCCGGATGATGGTGTTCCCCCATGAGACCGAGCGGAACCGCCAGCAGGAGACCGGGCGGAGCCGTCAGTCTGTCCGGCTGCTGACATTCGAGTCAAAGCAAAGTAAGGGACGTCACGCGTTCCCGGCCATGACGGTCGGACCGCCGGCTCCGCCGGTCGCCCGTGATCTCGCGGCGCTCGGATGTCACCGGAATGTCACGAGCATGCGGCCGAACGGCTGGACACCGTCAACCGATAGAGTGCGGCAGGACGGTGGCCCGTCCCTCAAGAGCGGACGGCGGCCTGTGCCCCGTACCGGGCCGGCCGGCTCCCACCCCACTTCGCGCCAGGGTTCCCACGAGAGATGGGGCACAGTTGTGTCAACCAAAGTCAGTGTCGTCATCCCGGTCTACAACCCGGGCAAGTACATCGATCCCTGCATCGATTCTCTGGTCCGCCAGACCCTTCCGGCGGACGAGTTCGAGGTGCTGTTCGTCAACGACGGATCGACCGACGACACTGCGGAGCGCCTCGACAACCTGGCCAAGGAGCACCCCCACTTCCGTGTGATCCACATCCCGAACTCGGGATGGCCCGGCAAGCCCCGGAACATCGGCGTCGGTGAGGCGAAGGGCGAGTACGTCCAGTTCGTCGACCAGGACGACTACCTGGCCTCCGACGCGCTGCGCCGCCTCTACGACATGGGGCACCGCAACGGCTCGGACATCGTCATCGGCAAGGTGGCCAGCAACTTCCGCGGCGTGCCGCACGGCGTCTTCAAGAAGGACCGCGAGAAGTGCTCGCTGAAGGACGCCCCGCTGTACGACAGCCTCACCCCGCACAAGATGTTCCGCACGGAGTTCCTGCGCGAGAACAAGATCGCCTACCCCGAGGGCAAGCGGCGCCTCGAGGACCAGCTGTACATGATGCAGGCGTACTTCCCGGCCAAGGTCGTCTCCATCCTGGGCACGTACACCTGCTACTACTACTCCCGCCGCGACGACGGGCAGAACGCGGGCTCCGCGAAGATCGTGCCGTCCGGCTACTACGGCAACCTCCGCGAGGTCCTCGACGTCGTGGTCGCCAACACGGAGCCCGGCGACTTCCGTGACCAGCTGCTGCGCCGCTTCTTCCGCGTGGAGATGCTCGGCCGCCTCAGCGAGCCGGCCGTGGTGAAGTACGACGCCGAGTACCTCGACGAGATGGTGCAGGCGGTCCGCCCGCTCGCCGAGGACTTCATGGGCGAGGGCGTTATCAAGGGCCTCGGCCCGCTGCTGCGGCTGCGTGCCCGGCTGCTGGAGGCGAACGACCAGCAGGGTCTGGTGCGCCTCGCCCGCCTCGCCGCCTCGATCAAGGCGGCTGCCCGGCTGGAGGACTTCGACTGGGAGCCCGACGGCCGGATCCGCGTCAAGGTCACCGGCCAGCTCGTGTACGGCGACGACCAGAAGCCCCTCACGCTGCTGCGCCGCGACGACCGGCTGTACGTCCACCCCGAGGTGACCAGCGGCGTCGTCGACGACGACTCGCTCGTCGACGTCACCGACGACCTGGACAGCTTCAAGGCCGAGATGTCGCTGCGCAACCGCGAGACCGCCGTCGAGTGGTCCTGCCCCGCGACCTTCACCACCGAGCTCGACGAGCTGGGCGACGGCGTCTGCCGGGTCCTCCTGCGCGGCACCGGCCACCTGTCCTCGGAGGGAGGCCCCGGCCGCGGCAGGGTCTCGCGCGGTTTCTGGGACGTGTGGGTACCACTGCGCGGCCTCGGTGTCGTCCGCAAGGCCCGCCTCGGCGCCGACCGCGCCGAGCACGTCGACGCCAAGTGCCTGCCCGCGCTGCTCTCGTCCCCCGCCCGCCCGGTGATCCCGTACTTCACCGAGCCGCACGGGAACCTGACCCTCGATGTGGCCCGCCGCGCCAAGAAGATGGCCACCTACCTGGAGGGCCGCCCCGTCCTGCGGGTCGCCGCCGGGCAGACCGAGCTGCGCCTCGAGGTGTTCACCACCGGCAAGTCCGCCGCCGGCAAGGCGGCGCTGGTGCTGAACGAGCCGGCCACCGGTGACGAGGCCGCGCAGGAGACGGCCGGTGCGGCGAAGGTCGTGCACTCCGTCCCGGCCGCCATCCGTCCGGTGAAGGCCCGCGCCCATCTGACGGTGCCGCAGCGTATGCCGGGCGCTCCGGCGGGGCAGTGGCAGCTGTCGGCACGGCTGGACGGCGACAAGGGCCCGCTGACCCCGCTGTGCGGCGTGAGCGTCGATGCCGGCGGACGCCTCCGGCTCGACGACAGCCTGCCGCAGGCCGATGCCGCCCTGACCAGGGAGCTGGCCACCCTGAGACGGGGCCGCCGCCTGCGGCGGCTGCTGGGCGTGGCCCGCCCCATCGTGCGCAGGCTGCCCCCCTCGGCACGCAAGAAGGTCCGCCGTCTCGCCGCCCGGCTGACCGGCTGACCCGCCCGCCGAAGCCCCCGCACTTCCCCCAGCAACAGAACAAGGATGTGATCCCATGCGGCAGCTCTCCATCTCCGGAGCCTGGGTGCATGAGCCGAAGGTCTTCCCGGACAGCCGGGGCAGCTTCCACGAGTGGTTCAAGGGACCGGAGTTCGCCGAGGCGGCCGGGCACAGCCTGAGCCTCGCCCAGGCGAACTGCTCGGTGTCGAGCCGCGGCACGCTGCGCGGCATCCACTTCGCCGACGTGCCGCCGAGCCAGGCCAAGTACGTCAAGTGCGTGCGCGGCGCGGTGCTGGACGTGATCGTCGACATCCGGGTCGGCTCGCCGACCTTCGGGAAGTGGGAGGCGGTACGCCTCGACGACACCGACCACAGCTCCGTCTATCTGTCGGAGGGTCTCGGGCACGCCTTCATGGCGCTGACCGACGACGCGACCGTGGTCTACCTCTGCTCCGAGGGCTACTCCCCCGGCCGCGAGCACGGCATCAACCCGCTCGACCCCGGGATCGGCATCGAGTGGCCCGAGGGCATCACGCCGCTCCTGTCCGAGAAGGACGAGGCGGCGCCGACGCTCGCCGAGGCCGAGGCGCAGGGCCTGCTGCCGTCGTACGAGGAGTGCCAGGCGTACTACGCGCAGCTGCGCGAGCGCGGCTGAGCACCGCGCGCAGCACAGCGTGAAGCCCCCGGGACCGTCGACGGTCCCGGGGGCTTCACGCTGTGCTGCGGAGTGTGTCAGGCGGGCGGTCAGCCCCTGACGGCCTCGATGCCGCGGCGCACCGGGGCGAAGGCCGAGCGGGGACGCCGCAGCGTACGGGCCCGGACCAGGGCGGGCCAGAAGTCCGCGCCCAGCAGCGCCTCGGGCTGGACCGCGTTCTTGCGGACCAGCACCTCCTGGGGCACGTTCTGCGGGTCGGGGACGACGTACTCCTCAATGATCTTGTCGTACCCGTTCTTCAGCACCGTGCTGTCCGGGTCGGCGCCGAAGACGCAGACCACGCCGGTCGGCTCGGTGTCCACCTCGACGACCACGAGATCCGGGCGGTGCTTGCGGAGCACCTCGGCGACCTTGTAGACGTCGCCCGCCCAGAATTTCGTATGACGGTCACGGGCGGCCTCGTCGACATCGCGCGGCAGCATGTCGTCGAGGACGATGACGCTCGACCACCGGGAATGCTTTTCGACGTTCATGAAGTCGCGGAGCGCGAATTCGAAGAGGTGCATTCCGTCGATGAACGCGAGCTCTAGCTTCGGATCCCCGCCGAGAAGGTTCATCGGGTCCTTGCGCGCGAGCGCGCGGAAAGGATTCCGGCCGTTCCGCAGATGCAGGAGCGGGTCCTTGCGCGCGAAGAAGTCGTCACTGGTGGCCCGGACCAGATGGACATCGCAACTGAGATCCGTCACGACCCGGAATGCGGGGTCGACGGCGACGGACGGTACACGGGACAGCGCCAGGCTGCGACCGTCGTTGACCCCGATCTCCAGATAATTCCGGGGTTTGCAGACACGGTGCAGATGGCGCAGGAAGTTGTGGCGGTCCACCTTGTGGGTCCTTCGCTGGGAATCTCAACTTGATTGATTCCCAGCGAAGTTAGCCGGTATCTGGTCTGCAGGTAAACGTCTACCGACGGGTAACGTCGAGTGTGTCGCTCCCGCGCTCCGCCGCGACCAGCGCGGGAAACGCCTCCGCGAGCGCCTCGCGCCAGTCGCGGATGGGCTCGATGCCGGTTTCCCGCCATCCCTCGTGCCCCAGCACGCTGTACGAGGGCCGGGGCGCGGGCCGGACGAAGGCCGCGCTCGTCGTCGGCCGCACCCGCTCGGGATCCGCGCCGAGCAGCCGGAAGATCTCCCGGGTGAACCCGAACCAGGTCGTCTCACCACTGCTGGTGCCGTGGTGGACGCCCGCCTTGACGGTGCCGTCCAGCGCGCCCTTTCCGAGCCGCACCAGCCGGTCGGCCAGATCGGCGGTCCAGGTGGGCTGGCCCCGCTGGTCGTCGACGACGTCGAGGGTGTCCTTGACCGCTTCCAGCTTGATCATGGTGCGGACGAAGTTGCCGCCGCCCGCGCCGTACAGCCACGCCGTCCGGACCACATGGCCCGTGTCGGGAAGCAGCTCCAGCACGGCCCGCTCGCCCGCCAGCTTGGTGCGCCCGTACGCGCTGCGGGGCCCGGTGGGGCCGTCCTCGGCGTAGGGCTCGGTGCCGTCGCCGGCGAAGACGTAGTCCGTGGAGACGTGGAGCAGGGCCGCTCCCGCCTCCTTGCACGCCTCGGCCAGCACCCGGGGACCGGTGCCGTTGACCGCGAGGGCGGCCTCCTCCTGGGTCTCCGCGCCGTCGACGTCCGTCCACGCGGCGCAGTTGACGACGACGGCCGGCCGGTGCTCGGCCATGGCCGCGCGGACCGACTCCGCGTCGGTGATGTCCAGGTCGGCCCGGCCGGCGGCGACTGCCTCGATGCCGTCGGCCGCCAGCCGCTCCAGGACGTCCGGTGCCAGCATCCCGCCGGCGCCGGTCACGAGCCACGCGCTCACAGCGCCGCACGCTCCTTCAGGGGCTCCCACCAGGCGCGGTTCTCGCGGTACCACTGCACCGTCTCCGCGAGGCCCTTGGCGAAGTCCTTGCGGGGCTCGTAGCCGAGCTCCTCACGGATCTTGCCGCAGTCGACCGAGTAGCGGCGGTCGTGGCCCTTGCGGTCGGTGACGTACTCGACACTGGTGTCCCAGTCGGCGCCGCACGCCTCGAGCAGCAGTCCGGTGAGTTCCTTGTTGGAGAGCTCGGTGCCGCCGCCGATGTTGTAGACCTCGCCCGCTCGGCCCTTGGTGCGGACCAGCTCGATGCCCTGGACGTGGTCGTCGATGTGCAGCCAGTCGCGTACGTTGCCGCCGTCGCCGTACAGCGGGACCTTCTTGCCGTCCAGCAGGTTCGTGATGAACAGCGGGATGACCTTCTCGGGGAAGTGGTGGTGCCCGTAGTTGTTGGAGCACCGGGTCACGCGCACGTCGAGGCCGTGGGTGCGGTGGTACGACAGGGCGATCAGGTCGCTGGACGCCTTGGCCGAGGAGTACGGGGAGTTCGGCTCCAGCGGGTGGGTCTCCGGCCAGGAGCCCTCGTCGATCGAGCCGTAGACCTCGTCGGTGGAGATGTGCACGAAGGTCTGCACGCCCGCGCGGTGCGCGGCGTCGATCAGGGTGTGGGTGCCCACGACGTTGGTGCGGACGAACTCGGCGCCGCCGTCGATGGAGCGGTCCACGTGCGACTCGGCCGCGAAGTGCACCACCTGGTCGTGCTCGGCCATCAGCTTGCCGACCAGCTCGGGGTCGCAGATGTCGCCCTGCACGAAGGCGAAGCCGGGGTGCTCACGGACCTCGTCGAGGTTGGCCGGGTTGCCCGCGTACGTCAGCTTGTCGAGCACGGTGACGGCGACGTCACCGGGACCCTCCGGGCCGAGGACGGTGCGGACGTAGTGGGAGCCGATGAAGCCGGCTCCGCCGGTCACCAGGATCTTCGTGGTCATGAGGAGATCTGCACCTTGCTGTGGTCACCGAGCACGAGCCGGTGGGCGGACGGGTTGCGGGGGGCGGGCGTCACGACGACATCACGGCCGATGAGCGACGCCTCCACGCGGCGCACACCGGTGATCGAGGAGCCGCGCAGCACGATGGAGTACTCGATCTCGCTGTCCTCGATCCGGCACCCCTCGGAGACCGAGGTGAACGGGCCGACGTAGGCGTCGCTGATCACGGTGCCGGCACCGATGATCGCCGGACCCACGATACGGCTGCCGGACACCTCGGCGCCCGCCTCGATCCTGACCCGGCCGATGATCTCGCTGCTCTCGTCGACCGTGCCCTCGACGACCGGCTCGACGCCCTCCAGCACCGAGCGGTTGACCTCCAGCATGTCGGTGACGTTGCCGGTGTCCTTCCAGTAGCCGGCGATCGTCGTGGAACGGACGTCGCGCTGCTGGTCGATGAGCCACTGGATGGCGTGCGTGATCTCCAGCTCGCCGCGCCAGGACGGCTCGATGGAGCGCACCGCCTCGTGCACGGCCGGGGTGAAGAGGTAGACACCGACCAGCGCCAGGTCGCTCTTGGGCTCCTTCGGCTTCTCCTCCAGCCCCACGACGCGCCCGGCGCCGTCCAGCTCGGCGACACCGAAGGACGTCGGGTTGGGCACCCTGGTGAGCAGGATCTGGGCGTCCGGGCGCTCGGCGCGGAACTCGTCGACCAGACCGCTGATGCCGCCGACGATGAAGTTGTCGCCGAGGTACATCACGAAGTCGTCGTCGCCGAGGAAGTCCTGGGCGATCAGCACGGCGTGCGCGAGGCCCAGCGGCTGGTCCTGCGGGATGTAGGTGACCTTGATCCCGAACTGGGAACCGTCGCCGACGGCTTCGCGAATCTCTTCGGCGGTGTCGCCCACGATCACACCGACCTCGGTGATCCCGGCCTCGGCGATCGCCTCCAGGCCGTAGAACAGAACCGGCTTGTTGGCGACGGGGACGAGCTGCTTGGCCGAAGTGTGGGTGATGGGGCGCAGGCGTGTGCCCGCTCCACCGGAGAGTACGAGTGCCTTCACGATTTCTGTCCTCGATTGGGTCTTGTTTCCCGAGCGGCTATCGCCCCGGCCGCTCGATTTTACCCATTGTCAAGCTTGACCCGCCGTCGGCGGGGCCTGCGGACGCCCAACCTCCGCAGATCCCGACGAGCCCTTCCAACAGCCCGTCGCGCGAGTGAAGGAAGAGTGACCGTCGGCATGATGCGCCGACTGCCCGACCAGTCGGGCACGGTGACCTGGTAGGCCGAGCGCGGAATCCCGCTCCGCCGGTCCCCGAAGTGCGGATACGCGAGGAAGATCCGGCCCCGGCGGTCCCCGGTCACCACCTCCGGGACCTGCTTGGTCCGGACGAACTCGAGCACGTCCGCCAGGATGTCGAGACGGCCCGCGGCCACGCAGGCGAGGACCAGCCGCTCGCCGACCTTGATCCGGTCGGCGACGCCCCTGGACCAGTACCGGACCATCGGGGCGGCCAGCTCCAGTTTGTGCCGGCGCACCTCCTCCGACTCCTTGAGGAGATGGGGTCCGAACTGCTGCAGCAGCCCGACGGTGAACGGCCGGACCAGCAGCTGGTCCCGCTTCGGGCCGGGCGGCTCGAGCCGGACGATCAGCTCCGTCAGTGCCGTGAGCGCCTGGAAACGCGGCGGGTAACTCCCGCGCCGCGTCGCGTGCTTGCCGTCGTCCCTGGCGACGAGGTGGTAGCAGTCGTAGTCGGCCACGACGGAGACGCCGTTGCCCCGCAGATAGGCCTCCATGGTGAACAGGGAGTCCTCACCTGTGGGCAGCGTCTCGTCGAACTCGAGTCCCAGCCGGGACAGCAGTTCGCGCCGGAAGAGCTTCTGCGCGCTCAGGGCGAAGACGACCCGCGAGGAGTGCACGTCCACCCGCTCCTCGGTGCGCGCGAACATCGAGGAGCCGACCTTGCGCCCGACGCCCTTGAGGCGGCCGAGGACGACGTCGGTACCGGCCCGGTCCGCCATCGCGACCAGGCGCTCCAGCGCCTCGTCACCGAAGAAGTCGTCCGCGTCCAGGAAGAAGACATAACGCCCGCGGGCCATCCGCAGCCCCACGTTGCGCGGGCCGCTGGGGCCGCCCGAGTTGGCCTGATGGATCACCCGGGTCGCCACCTTGGAGCGAGCGGCGAACTCTTCCAGATACTCGCCGGTGCCGTCGGTCGAGCCGTCGTTCACGGCCACGATCTCGATCCGGTCCGGACCCAGCGTCTGGCTCTCCACGGACTCCAGACAGCGCACGAGGTAGGGCATCGCCTCATATGCACCGACAACTACGGTGACATCAGGAACTACTCGGTTTTGGTTCATTGGCTGCAAGACAACCCGACCGATCCGCAGGTTGTACGGAACGACACAATCCGGTTATTTCGGCCGGAAAGAGAAGCGGCCCGGCGGCCGCCCCCGTGAAGGAGGCGGCCGCCGGGCCGGTGGAACTTCTCTCAGCCGCCCACAGGCGTGTCGTCGAAACCGGGCGCCTGCTCGGGCTCGGCCAGCCGCTGTGCGACACCCGCGTTGCGGGCCAGTGACTTCGCGGCCAGGTTCTGCACCGCGGTGTCGAACTGCTCCATCGACGTCGGCTCGTCCGGTCCGAGGAGGTACTCCTTGAGGTTCCGGCGCTCCTCGGCGAGGGAGTCGGCGGCGGGGTCGGCGACCGCGGCCAGCAACTCGTCGAGTTCGTCCGCGCTGTTGGAGAGGATCACCGCGGCCCGTACGGCCGTGTTCTGCCGCTTGAACTCGTCCTTGCCGAGACCGGCCGAGTCGGTGACCGCGTACGGCTTGCCGCTGGCGATGAAGTCGGACACGACGCTGGAGATGTCGGAGACCATGCCGTCCGACTCGTTGAAGCAGTCGTACAACCGCGGGGCGGGCCCGGTGACGACCTTGTGCTCCCACCATCCGAAGGAACGCCAGTACGCGGTGTTCCACTCGTCCCGCAGCCGTGCCGCCTCCGCCTCGCGCGCCGGGTCCGGCAGCGAGTCGCGCGAGCCCTCCGCCTCGTCCTGGCCTTCGCCGGCCCCGACGGTCAGCTCCGCGAGCCGGGCCTCGATGCGCCGCAGCTCGGCGGCCGCCTCGGCCTGCTCCGCGCGGTGCGCGGAGGCCTCCTCCGCCCAGCGGGGTTCGGTGGCGCGTGCCGCCGCGGCCCGCTCGATCATCTCGACGATCCGGGCGTCGACGGCCTTGGCCTTGGCGCTGCGGGTGCCGGTGAAGGGGTGCGGCTTGTAGACGACCCGTACGGGCTCCGGCGCCTCGAGGAGCTTCCTGACGATGTTCTCGCCGGCCAGCAGCAGGGAGGTGTTGCCCGGATTGTCGTCCCAGCCCTCCCAGGTGGGGGCGTACAGCACGGTCGGAATGGGGTTCCCGGTCCTCGCGTTGCCCGTCTTGATCGGGGCGAGCTGCGGGCGGCCCACCTCGACGATGTCCTCGCTGCGCACCCCGACGTCGGCCAGCGCGTACCGGTCGCGTCCCGCGCGGCCGGCGGTCCAGACCTCGTCGTACGCCTTGCTGAACGGGTTGACGCTGGCGAGCTTGTCGCTGTCGCCGTGGCCGATGAAGACGTGCTTCATGGTCGGCACCCGCAGCATGTGGATGTTCTTGCCGACGTTGGCGGCGTACAGCGCGACCCGCACGGAGGACAGGTCCAGGTTCATCAGGTGCACACTGCCGGGCACGCAGATCACCGGCACCGACGTGGGACCGAGCTGCGGCACGATGTTGCGCTCACGCAGGAAGACGATCGGCCGGCCCTGGAGCCGGGACATCGTCTCCAGCCACATATTGATCTGGTACGCGGAGTCGGCTGAACCGGAGAAGTACATCATCACGGTCGGCCGGTAGTCGGTCAGCCACTTGTCGACGCCCTTCAGGACCCGGTCCGCCGGCGGCACGAGCCTGCTGGGCCGCAGGTGCGGCACGAGCATGGCCAGGTACCCGACGGCGAGGACGAGGGTGACCGCCAGGCCCGCGTACGCGAACCCGGGGGTGTCCGCCTCGATCGCGGCCAGCACTCCCAGCAGCGCGAAGACGTCCAGGTGGAGCATCTTCTCCGCGGACCGGTCGAGCAGCCGCCGCGGCGGCGCGTCGGGGATGCGCACATATCCCGAGAGGTCGACGTTGCGCGTGACGACCGGCAGCTTGCGGCGCAGCCGCAGCAGCGTGACCATCGCGCCGTGCGGCGCCTGCAGGCCGTAGAAGACCAGCAGGCAGGCGACGGTCACATAGAAGACCGGCCGGTCCGCGAGCCCCATCCGGGCCATGAGCAGCACGAGCAGCAGCTGCCGCAGCAGGAACCTGATGGACAGACCGGCCCGCACCTTGGCGAGACGGTTGATCAGATAGCTGGAACGCTGGTGCAGAAACCGGTCGGACAGATACGTCACTGCCACGGCCGCCGCGAAGAACCAGAGATCGGGAATTATCGCGGCGAGCATGACACACGGGAATCCCAGCACCAGCAGAAGTGCCGCGGCCAGCTCGGATCCGCTACCCACGCGGGCCAAGCGAATGGCTTTCGAAATCACGAAGCACCTGCTCCTGGGGGAACCGACAGTTTTACCTTGCGAAGAAGGTGTGAAGGCCAGACTTCACGAACTCGGGCCCCCGCAGCGCTGCGCGAAACGCGGCAACTACAGAGGCCCAGAGAAATGATTATCCGAAATTATTACACATCCTCCTGGCGGTCCAGAACGGACGCCAGGGCCTGCTCGAAGCCCGATGCCGCCGAGGCTCCACGGGTCGGGTCCTGCTGACGGACGTCGATGACGTGCCCCGTCAGTTCGGAGAGCAGCACGTCGAGCGAGGTCCGCGCGACAGCCTCCGAGGACAGCAGCGAACCGGCCGGCTCCGCGCCGAACGCCTTGGTGCGCATGGGAGTTGCCGTGCGCTCCGGATTCACGCAGTTCACCCGGACACCGTCCGCGGCCCACTCGTCCGACAGGGCCTGGGTGAGATTCACCATGGCCGCCTTGGTGGAGGAGTACAGGCTGTACTCGGCGCGGCCGCGGGTGTAGCTGCTGGAGGTGTAGAGGAGCAGCTGTCCCTGGGTCTCCGCCAGGTACTTGTGCGACGCCCGGGCGATCTGGACGGGCGCCAGGTAGTTGACGTTCAGCGCTTCCTGGATGGCCGCGTTGTCCGTCTCCGCGAGCTTGCCGATGCGCAGGACGCCCGCGGTGTTGACCACGTAGTCGATGCGGCCGCTCTCGGCGTACGCCGTGGAGAGGGCGTCGTCGACGTGCTCCGGGTTCTCGACATGGGTGCCCGTGGTGGAGCGGCCCAGCGCGTACACCTTGGCCCCGTAGGACTCGGCGAGCTTGGCGATGTCGGCGCCGATGCCGTACGAGCCGCCGAAGACGACGAAGGTCTTGCCCGCCAGCAGTTCGCGGTAGGCGGCCTCGTCGGCCTGGCGCGGGGCGGCGGTGGAGGCCAGCTGAAAGAGCTTGTCCGCGATGAAGACGTCGACCGGCTGCGTGACCTTCATGTTGTACTCGTCGCCCGCGACGACGTAGATCGGCACGTCCGGCAGGTACTTGAGCACCACCGAGCAGTCGTCGGTGGCCTGGAAGTTCGGGTCGCCCGCGGCGACCTCGTACGCCCTGCGGATCGTGGACAGCTTGAACGCCTGGGGCGTCTGGCCGCGGCGGAGCCGGGAGCGGTCCGGGACGTCGGTGATGAACTCGCCGTCCTCGCCGTGGGTCCGGGTCACGATGATCGTGTCCGCGGACGGGATGGCGACGTCCACGGCCTGGTAGCGGTCCAGCGCGTCGACGCAGTCCTTGATGACCCGGTCGGAGAGCAGCGGGCGCACGGCGTCGTGGAACAGCACGTTGCGGTCCTCGCCCTCGGCCAGGCCCTCACCCAGCGCCGCGATGGCGCGCTCGGTGGTCTCGTTCCGCGTCGCGCCGCCCTCGATGATCTTGACGACCTTGGTCAGCCCCGCCTTGGCCACGATCTTCTCGACGTCCGGCACATAGCCGGGGGCCATCAACACGATGATGTCGTCGACGGAGTCGGCACGCTCGAAGATCGACAGCGTGTGCTCGATGACAGCCTTGCCTGCGATCTTCAGCAGCTGCTTGGGGATGGACAGACCCACGCGCTGACCGGTCCCGCCGGCGAGCACGACTGCTGTGGTTCGGGGTTTGGCTATGTGCTGCACAGACACAGACGACCTACCTTGCGAGGGCTGGGGGACAAAACTGATGGTTGCACTCTCCGTTACCGAACCGCAAGGCGGGTGACGCCCGGGCCACCGCTCCGATAAACCTCCTGTTCACCGGTGATCAGGGGAATTGACCGGGATGGACGGCAACCCCGGAGTGACCGACACCACACATCTGAGTGGCATGAATCACCCATGAGCGGGTCATGGGAGGTCGACCACGTTCAGCGCCAGGTCATTGGTGACGGTGTAGTAGACCCGCACCCGCACCCGGGCCCCGGGCCTGCCCAGGAGCCGCTTGGCCCAGAACCGCGCCAGACTCTCCGTCCGTCTCCTGGAGATGACGCTCTGCGGATAGACGAAGACGTCCTTCTTCTGCACCACGTCGTCCAGCACCCGCCCGATTCTCACCGGCTTCTCATCCGGCGCGTACCGCACATAGGCGTCCCACACATCGTGCGAGGTGGTCTGCGAGGCGGCGGGCACCGACGAGGAGAAGGTGAAGCGGAAGTCCCTTGAGCCCTGCCGCTCGCCGGGGAAGGTGATCTCTTCCCTCGGCTTGCCGCGGCGGCGCAGCACGAGCTCCGGCTCCCCCGAGGCGGCGGCCCGGCCGTGGAGGCAACCGGCCAGCGTCACGCGCCTGCCGTCCACCTCGACCACGTCGGCCTCCGCGTGGACCGGACGACACCAGGCCCGCAGCATCAGGGCGCCGCCCTTGGCGGTGTCCTTGTAGGGGATGAGGTTGCGGACGGTCTCCTCGGGCGCGAGCCGTCCGGCGATGCCGACCGCGCCGCGCTGATCGACGACCCGTGCGGTGATGCGCCCCCGTACGCCGGTGTCCGCCGGCTCCACATACGTGTCCCACAGGCCCTCGGCGAAGGCCGCGTCGGCCGGGACGGTCGCCCTGCCCGTGGCGTCGAAGTCGAAGGTCCGTACGCGGTCGGGGTCGCCGGTGCGCGTGCACACCAGCCGCACCCCGCCCCCGGCGCCCTCCGGCAACGGGGCGGCGAGCGTGAGCGTGACGGAGCCGTCCGGATCGACCACGCAGTCCGCGGCGGTGGGGATGCCGGGCAACTCCGCCCGCCGCGCGGCCCCTTCGGCGAGTTCGCCGAAGAGCGTCTCGTACTGCTTGGTGACGACGGCCGGGTCGAACCGGCGGGAACTGCGCACGGCCGCCGCACCCATCCGCCCTCGCAGGTCCTCGTCCTCGATCAGGCGCAGCAGCGCCCCGGCGACGGCGTCCGGGTCGCCCACCGGCACCAGGAGCCCGTCCTCACCGTCGCGGATGATCTCGCGCGGCCCGTAGTCGCAGTCGGTGCTGACCATGGGCACGCCGCAGCGCATCGCCTCGACGACGGTCATGCCGAACGACTCGTGGCGGGAGGTGGACACCGCGATCGCGCCCTTGACCCACTCGGGCTCTATGGGCGAACGGGCGCCCATGAGGTAGGCGTTGTTGTAGAGCCCCAGCGCGTCGATCCGCTCGCGCAGCCTGGTCCGCTGGTCCCCGGATCCGTAGATGCGCAGCACCCAGTCGGGGTGGACGGCGACGACCTTCACGAAGGCGTCCAGGAGCACGTGGTACTGCTTCTCCGGGGCCAGCCGGCCGGCGGCGACGATCGTCCTGCTGGTTCCGTCGGACGGCGCGAGTGACGGCTCCGGAACGCTGTTCGGTATGGCCAGGACTCTGGTGGTCGGCAGCGGCATCTTCTCCCGCCACACCGCCGCGTCCCCCTCGGAGACGGTCACGAACGCGTCGAGGGCGTCGAGGTGTTCGTACATCTCCTCGCGCAGCGCCGCCTTGTGGTGATGGTGCGTCATGTGCTCCTGCCCGATCCGTACGGCGGTGGGAGCGGCGAACCGGGCGACGTACGCCGTGAGACCGGGGCGGGTGCCGATGACGATGTCCGCGTCGCAGGTGGCGTAGTGCTCGCGGACCCGTTCGTCGGTGAGCCGGCTGTACTCCTTGTAGCGCGCCTCCGCGCGGGGGAAGACCGTCGCGGGCTCGCTGAAGCGGGGATCCTCCCGGTCGCTCGCCGGGGAGTCCTTGCGGATGTCGAGCAGCGGCACGACGGTGATGCGGGGGTCGATGGCGAAGGCGGACTCGTCCCGGTGACGGAAGACGGAGACGATCTCGACCTCGTGGCGGTTCGCCAGCTCCTCAGCCAGATTCAGCGTCGTGCGGATGGTGCCGCCGATGCCGTAAATGGTGTGAATGAGAAAAGAGATCTTCATCAGTGCTCCGTTCGGTACCGCTCCCAGGAGTGAAGAGGACGTGCGTCATCACCGATTTTGACCGCTGAGTCCTGGTTTTCACCACGGATGCACCTTCGGCCCCCTTCCTCCAGAGAGACAGGGAATCGAGGCCGGGGGTTGCATACAGAATTGGCCCGGAGGTGATCTCCGGGCCAATTTCAGTGGAACGTCCGTACGGATCCGGCCATGGTCCCACCTCGGGCGGCGAGAAAGGGCCGGCGGTGCGGCAGGGGGACGGCTAGAAGGGTTTGAAGCCCTCGTACTCCTGCTGTGCCTCGTCGTGCTCCGCGTCGCGGTCGCGCCGCCGCTGAGCCGCCGGGCGCGGGGCGTCGAAGCGGTGGTCCTCGCCGCGGCGGCCGAGCATCTCCGCGCCCGCCATCACCGTCGGCTCCCAGTCGAAGACGACCGCGTTGTCCTCGGGGCCGATGGCCACTCCGTCGCCGGCGTGGGCTCCGGCCTTCATCAGCTCCGCCTCGACGCCGAGGCGGGCGAGCCGGTCGGCGAGATAGCCGACGGCCTCGTCGTTGCTGAAGTCGGTCTGCCGCACCCAGCGCTCCGGCTTCTCGCCGCGCACGCGGAAGAGGCGGTCCTCCTCCTGCCGGACCGTGAAGCCGGCGTCGTCGACCGCCTTGGGCCGGATGACGATCCGGGTCGCCTCCTCCACCGGCCGGGCCGCCCGCGCCTCGGAGATGATCTCGGCCAGCGCGAAGGACAGCTCCTTCAGACCCTTGTGGGCCACCGCGGACACCTCGAACACGCGGTAACCGCGTGCCTCCAGGTCCGGGCGGATCATGTCGGCGAGGTCCTGGCCGTCCGGGATGTCGATCTTGTTGAGGACGACGATCCGCGGCCGGTCGCCGAGGCCGCCGTACTGCCGCAGCTCCTCCTCGATGACGTCGAGGTCGGAGACCGGGTCGCGGTCGGACTCCAGCGTCGCGGTGTCCAGGACGTGCACCAGCACCGAGCAGCGCTCGACGTGGCGCAGGAACTCCAGGCCCAGGCCGCGGCCCTGGCTGGCGCCCGGGATGAGGCCGGGGACGTCCGCGACGGTGTAGACGGTCGAGCCCGCGGTGACGACGCCCAGGTTCGGCACGAGCGTGGTGAACGGATAGTCCGCGATCTTGGGCTTGGCGGCGCTGAGCACGGAGATCAGCGACGACTTGCCGGCGCTGGGGTACCCCACGAGCGCGACGTCCGCGACCGTCTTGAGCTCCAGCACCACGTCGCCGGCCTGCCCGGGCACGCCGAGCAGCGCGAATCCGGGCGCCTTGCGGCGCGCCGACGCGAGGGCCGCGTTGCCGAGGCCGCCGCGGCCGCCCTCCGCGGCCACGAAGGTGGTGCCCTGACCGACCAGGTCGGCGAGGACGTTGCCCTGCCCGTCGAGGACGACGGTGCCGTCGGGGACCGGCAGGACCAGGTCCTGACCGTCCTTGCCGGAGCGGTTGCCGCCCTCGCCCGGCTTGCCGTTGGTGGCCTTGCGGTGCGGGCTGTGGTGGTAGTCGAGCAGTGTGGTGACCGACTGGTCGACGACCAGGATCACGTCTCCGCCACGGCCGCCGTTGCCGCCGTCGGGGCCGCCGAGCGGCTTGAACTTCTCCCGGTGAACGGAGGCACAGCCGTGGCCTCCGTTACCCGCGGCGACATGCAGCTCGACGCGGTCCACGAAGGTTGTCATGGAAGTGCCTCCAGTGATGAGGGGTGATGTACGTAATGTCTGTCTCTACAACACACGAAAGGCGGACCCGCTTCCCGTACGGGAAGTGAGGTCCGCCCCTCGTGAAAGTCTCGGTCAGGCGACCGGAACGATGTTCACGACCTTGCGGCCACGGTGGGTACCGAACTCCACCGCACCCGGCTGCAGCGCGAACAGCGTGTCGTCGCCGCCGCGGCCGACGCCGGTGCCGGGGTGGAAGTGGGTACCGCGCTGGCGGACCAGGATCTCACCGGCGAGCACGACCTGACCGCCGAAGCGCTTCACGCCGAGCCGCTGAGCATTGGAGTCGCGACCGTTCCGGGTGGACGATGCGCCCTTCTTGTGTGCCATCTCTCCTCAGTCCCTTACTTCGCAGCCGCGGGGATGCCGGTGACCTTGATCGCCGTGTACTGCTGACGGTGACCCTGGCGGCGGCGGTAGCCGGTCTTGTTCTTGTAGCGAAGGATGTCGATCTTCGCGCCCTTGTGGTGGTCCACGACCTCGGCCGTGACCTTGATGCCGGCCAGCACCCACGGGTCGCTGGTCACGGCGTCGCCGTCGACAACGAGCAGGGTCGAGAGCTCGACCGTGTCGCCAACCTGGGCAGTGGAAATCTTGTCAACTTCAACGATGTCGCCGACAGCAACCTTGTGCTGGCGACCACCGCTGCGCACGATGGCGTACACGCGGATCTCTCTCTCGCTCGGGACGAAACTCCTGATGCCAGCCGTTCGAACGGGCCGGGGCCCGTGTGATCCGAATGGACGAGCGGCCTCTCCCGGCGGACCGGGAGGGAGGTGCTCAGGAGTGGGCGCAATGAAGGAAACACGCCGAGGGTCCAGGTTACGGACCGCGTCCCGGCGGGTCAAACCAGCCCTGCACGTCCCGAGCCGGTACGGCCACACCGGCTCGCCCCGGGTCCGCGGCGCCTCGCGTCGTAGGATCTCCCCTCGCGGTCACGGCTCGTTCACATCGTCAGCACTCGGGAGTTTCCTGTGGTCAAGGTCAGCGTCGTCGTCCCCGTCTTCAACGGCGGCCAGTACCTCGACGACTGCGCGCCCTCGCTGCTCGGCCAGTCCCTCGGCCCGGACGCCTACGAGGTGATCTACGTCGACGACGGCTCCACCGACGACAGCCTCACCCGCCTGGAGAAGCTGGCGGCCGAGCACCCCCACGTACGAATCGAGACGATCGCGAACTCCGGCTGGCCGGGCAGGCCCCGCAACGTGGGCGTCGAGCTGGCCCGCGGCGAGTACGTGCACTTCGTCGACCACGACGATCTGCTGGGCCCGCAGGCGCTGGAGCGCATGTACGAGCTGGCCGCCCGGAACCGGTCCGACGTGGTGCTCGGCAAGGTCACCAGCACCATGGTCCGGCCCAAGAGCGTCTTCAAGCGCACGGTCGAGTCCTGCACGGCCGACAACTTCCAGCTCATGGAGACGCTCACCCCGCACAAGATGTTCCGCCGGGAATTCCTGCTGGAGCACGGCATCCGCTTCCCGGAAGGCCCGTGGATCCTCGAGGACATGCCGTTCGTGATCGCCTCCTATCTGAAGGCGGAGCGCATATCGGTCCTCGGCGACTACCCCTGCTACTACTGGCTCAAGCGGGAGGACGGCGGCAACAACACCGAGTCGATGTTCACCGACCGCCACGACTTCTTCGGCAACCTCCGCCACGCCGTCCGCACCGTCAAGGAGGGCACCGAGCCCGGCGACCGGCAGAACGGCATGCTGCACCGCCTCTACCGCGCGGAGGTGCTCCAGCGGGTCAGCGAGGGCGAGGTGCTGAACCTGGAACCGCAGGAGCGGCAGCGCCGCTTCGAGGCGGCGCGCTCGATCGCCGTCGAGGAGTTCCCACCCGCCGTACGCGACGGCTTCGCGGCCGCCACCCGGCTGCGCGCCACCCTGCTCGAAGAGGGCCGGCTCGACTCCCTGATCGCCCTCGCCGACCGGATCCGGCAGGTCAAGGCGCACACCGAGGTCGACGCCGTCCGCTGGCAGGACGGCGAGCTGAGGGCGGACGTACGGCTCAGCCTGCTGCGCCCCGACGGCGAACCGCTGGTCCTCGTGGAGCAGGACGGCCGGCTGCTGCTCGATCCCGAGTTGCTCGAGGACATCCCAGGCGTCGGCGACTGGGAGGTCGAGGACCCGTACGCCCACGCCTACGGGGAGTTCATCGTCAAGGACCGCGACCGCCAGGACTGGTGGTTCCCCGACGGCGAGCTCGACATCAGGCTGGAGCAGCTCGGCGAGGGACGCAGCCGTCTCGTCGCCGCAGGGACGCTCCGCGTCGACCCGCTCTCGCTCAAGGGCGGCCGGCCGCTGGAGAGCGGCCCGCACGACGTGTGGGCCTTCTTCCAGCTCCTCGGTATCGGGCGTCAGCCCCGTATCGGCGGCACCGCCGCGGCCCCCGGCCAGGGAGCGGCCTGCGGGCCCGCCCTCGTCGGCAGCCCGGCACGGATCGCGATCCCCTACTGGACGAAGGGCGGACAGCTCGCCCTCGACATGGACGAGCGGCTGCGGCGCCTCGGCACCGAACTGGCCGCGCGCACCGGTGACGCCGTCGGACCGCGCCCGGGCGACGGCCGGGCCGCGCTGCCGCTGCCCGTGGCGCCGGCCGGGGCGAAGGGCCGGCTCGTGCTCGAGGTCCGCGTGGGCAAGGGCGCCTCCGCGCAGACCCTGCCTGCGGTCGTCACGGCCGGAGCGGAGTGCGTCCTGTCGTTCGCCGACCGGGTTCCGCTCCCCGACGGCACGCACCCGATCGCCCTGGTCACCGCCACGGCCCCGAAGGCCAAGACGCCGCCCTTCGCCGTCGCCGTGCTGCGGCGCGGCCGCGTCGTACGCCTCCAGGGGCCCGAGGCTCCCGCACCGGTCCCGTCCTTCGCCGACCGGGCACGCCGCAAGGTCCGCAGGGTGCTCGGACGGCGCTGACGGAACCCGGACACACGGCCGGCGGTGGGCCTCCCCTCGGGAGACCCACCGCCGACCGTGTCGTGCTGCCCCGCCCTACTCGTCCGACGCGGTGGACGAGACGCCCGGGGCGGACGTCTGCTCGGCGGCGACGGTCTTCTTGGAAGCCTTCTTCGCCGTCGTCTTCTTCGCAGCCGTCTTCTTGGCGGTGGTCGTCTTCTTCGCCGCCGCCTTTTTCGCCGTGGCCTTCTTGGCGGTCTTGCGGGCCGCCTTCTTGGCCGCCGGGGCCTCGGCGGCGGTCTCGGCCTCGGTTCCGGTCTCGTCGGCCTTCGCGGCCACGTCCTCAGGCGCTGCCGCCTTCGGCTCCGATTCGACCACGACGACTGCGGCCTCCTCGGCGCCCGACGGCGAACCGGCCGGAGCCGTCACCTTGCGGGTCACCCGGCGGCGCGCACGCGGCGGCGCCGCGGCCGGCGTCTCCTCGGCGGCGGGGGCGGGGGCCGCCTCCGCGGGCTCGGGCTGCGGCTCGGCCGGCGCGGTGACGGTCGTCTCCACGACGGTCGGCTCGGACGTCACGGGCGGGCCCGCCGGAGCGGACGCCTTCCGCGTCGCGCGGCGGCGGGTACGGCCCGTGGGGGCCGCCTCCTCCGCCGGCGCGGCCGGCTCGGCCTCCGCGGGCGCGGGGACCTCGGCCTGCGGCTCCACGGCCCGCTCCGCGGGCCGCTGCGGCTCCGCGGCCCTGGGCGCGCCGGCCGGGGCGGACACCTTGCGGGTGGCCCGGCGGCGGCCACGGCCGCGGGTGGCTGCCGCCTCGGCCTCCGCCGCGCTGCTGTACAGCTCCTCGTCCGGGATGAACTCGGGCTCGGCGAGTGCCACCGGCTCCGCCACCTCGGCGGCGACCTCGGTCTCAGTCTCGGTCTCGGTGCCGGTGGTCTCCGGCTGCGGCTCCGCCTGCTCCTGCGCGCCGCCACGGCCGCGCTTCTTCGCGCGCTTGCCGCCACCGCCGCCGACCGACGTCGGCTGCTCCATGTGCACGATCACGCCGCGGCCGTTGCAGTGGACGCAGGTCTCGGAGAAGGACTCCAGCAGCCCCTGACCGACCCGCTTGCGGGTCATCTGGACCAGGCCCAGCGACGTCACCTCGGCGACCTGGTGCTTGGTCCGGTCGCGGCCCAGGCACTCCAGGAGCCGGCGCATGACCAGGTCCCGGTTGGACTCCAGCACCATGTCGATGAAGTCGACGACGACGATGCCGCCCAGGTCGCGCAGCCGGAGCTGACGCACGATCTCCTCGGCCGCCTCCAGGTTGTTCCTGGTGACGGTCTCCTCGAGGTTGCCGCCCTGGCCGGTGAACTTGCCGGTGTTGACGTCGACCACGACCATGGCCTCGGTCTTGTCGATCACCAGCGAACCGCCGCTCGGCAGCCAGACCTTGCGGTCCAGCGCCTTCATCAGCTGCTCGTCGATCCGGTGGACGGCGAAGACGTCGGTCTCGCTGGTCCAGCGCTGCAGCCGGTCCGCGAGGTCGGGCGCCACGTGCGCGACGTAGCCGTGGATGGTCTCCCACGCCTCGTCACCGCTGACGACGACCTTGGTGAAGTCCTCGTTGAAGATGTCGCGGACGACACGGACGGTCATGTCCGGCTCGCCGTAGAGCAGCGAAGGCGCGTTCGAGCTGCCGCCGCCCTTGGCCTTCTTCTGGATGTCCTCCCACTGGGCCTGCAGACGCTCGACGTCGCGGCGCAGCTCGTCCTCGCTCGCGCCCTCGGCGGCCGTGCGCACGATGACGCCCGCGTCCTCGGGGACGATCTTCTTGAGGATGGTCTTCAGCCGTGCGCGCTCAGTGTCGGGCAGCTTGCGGCTGATGCCGGTCATCGAGCCCTCGGGCACGTAGACCAGGTAGCGGCCGGGCAGGGACACCTGGCTGGTGAGGCGGGCGCCCTTGTGGCCGATCGGGTCCTTGGTCACCTGGACCAGGACCGACTGGCCGGACTTGAGGGCGGCCTCGATACGGCGGGGGCCGCCCGCCATGCCCAGGGCCTCGAAGTTCACCTCACCGGCGTACAGGACCGCGTTGCGGCCCTTGCCGATGTCGACGAACGCCGCCTCCATGGACGGCAGCACGTTCTGGACCTTGCCCAGGTAGACGTTGCCGACGTAGCTGGTGGCCTGCTCCTTGTTGACGTAGTGCTCGACGAGCACGTTGTCCTCGAGGACGCCGATCTGGGTGCGCTCGCCGCTCTGGCGGACGACCATCACACGCTCGACGGCCTCGCGGCGCGCCAGGAACTCGGCCTCGGTGATGATCGGCACCCGGCGGCGGCCCTGCTCGCGGCCTTCGCGGCGGCGCTGCTTCTTCGCCTCGAGACGGGTCGAGCCCTTGATGGACTGGACCTCGTCCGCGCCGGTGCCGAGCTCCTCCTTCTTGCGGGGTTCGCGGACCTTGACGACCGTGTGCTCGGGGTCGTCGGCGCCCGTCTCGCCCTCCGCGGCGCCACCGTCGCCACCGCGACGGCGACGACGGCGGCGGCGACGGGTGCTGCTGGTGCCGGCGGCGGACGGGGTGCCGGTCTCGTCCTCGTCCTCCTCGTCGCCCTCGTCGTGGGCGGCCTCGGTCTCGGCGCCGGTCTCGTCGCCCCGCTCGTCCGCGTTCTCGTCGGCCTCTGCGGCCTCACCACGGCGACGGCGACGGCCTCCACGGCGGCGACGGCGCGAGGGGCGGTCCTCGTACTCGTCCTGCTCCTCGCCCTCGGCGGCCTCCGCCTGCTCGGGCTCGGGCTCCGTCTCGGTCTCGTCCTCGGCCGGGGCGGCCTCGGCCACGGGCGCCTCGACGGGCTCCGCGGGCTCGCCACGACGGCGGCGCCGACGACGGCCCGCGGGCTCGGGGGCGGCCGCCTCCACGGCGGGCTCCTCTTCCTCCTGCGGCTCCGGACCGCTCTCGGCGGCGGCAGCCGCGGCGGCCGTCTCCGGGGTCTGGAACATCGGCTCGGTGAACACGGGCGCACGGAAGGTCGGTACGGCCGGGCGGCCGGCGCGACCGCCCTTGGCGGCCTTCTCCTCGGTCTCCTCGGCCTGCTGCGCGGTGAACTGGGGCGACACGGCACGGCGGCGCGTGCGGCCCCGGGTCGCGGCCTTCTCGGCGGCCTCGACCTCTGCGCCTTCGGCGGCGATCTGGGCGACGGCGCTCTCGGGCAGGCTCTCGCCCGCGTCCGCCGTCTCCTCCTCGGCCGCCCTGGGCGCGCCTGCGGCAGCGGTGGCCTTACGGACGGCCCGGCGGCGGGTGCGCGGCGCGGGCGCCTCCTCCTCGTCGGCCTGGGCCTCGACGGCCTCGGCCTCGGCGGGCCTGGGCTCCTCTGCGGCGCCGGCCCTGCGGGCGCCGGCGGGCGCGGAGGCACGTCGCCGCGTACGGCGACGCGCGGGCGTCTCCTCGTCGGCTGCGGCCTCGGGCTCCTCGCTGACAGCGGCCACGGCGGCCTCCTCCTCGTCGGCCTCGACCTCGGGCTCGACGGTCTCGGCCTCGACGGCCTTCGGCGCACCGGCCGGGGCGGACGCACGGCGACGGGCGCGGCGGGGGGCGGCGCTCTCCGTCGTGGCGGGCGCGGGGGCCTCTTCGGCCGCCGCTTCGGCGGGCTCGGCTTCGTCGCCGGGGGCCTCGGTCACGTTCGGCTCGCCGGCCGGAGCCGTCGCCTTACGGGTCGCACGACGACGCGTACGCGGCGCGGGCACCTCCTCGGCAGCCGCCTCCGCGACCACCCCGGACGCCTCGGCCTCAGCAGCAGCCGGCGCACCCGCGGGAGCGGACGCACGACGACGACGCCGCGGCGCCGGAGCCTCAGCAGCCTCGGCCTCCACAGCCTCACCGGCATCCGACTCAGCGCCCTCAGCCGCCTGCGGCGAACCGGCCGCAGCCGTCGCCTTACGGGTCGCACGACGACGCGTACGCGGCGCGGGCACCTCCTCGGCAGCCGCCTCCGCGACCACCCCGGACGCCTCGGCCTCAGCAGCAGCCGGCGCACCGGCGGCAGCGGACGCACGACGACGACGCCGCGGCGCCGGAGCCTCAGCAGCCTCGGCCTCCACAGCCTCACCGGCATCCGACTCAGCGCCCTCAGCCGCCTGCGGCGAACCGGCCGGAGCCGTGGCCTTACGGGTCGCACGACGACGTGCACGGGGCGCGTCGGTCACGGCCTGCGCCACCTGTGCCGCCTCGGCGGCCTCCGGCTCTGCGGGCGTCGCCTCTTCGGCAGCCTCGTCGGAGGCTTCCACCACGGCGCCCACGGCGGCCACGGCCGGAATCACGGCCTCGGCGGCCTGCAGCTGGTCGACGCCCTCCGCGGTCTCGACCGCCTTCGGCGCGCCCGCCGGACGCGACGCGGCGCGGCGCCTGCGGCGCGGCGGCAGCGTGTCGCTGGGGCTGTTGTTGTTGTCTTCGTTCTTCTCGTTGTTACCGGCGGTGCCGGTTTCGTTCGGCTCGAGCATGCGGGGGTTCTCCCGTCACGCTCCCGGGCGCCGCGCCTGAATCCGGTCCGGCCGCGGCCCGCGTCATGTGCGCGGTGCCGCCGTCCGGGGCGCGGGCGCCGCACGGGAGCTGATGTCTGGCTCGCCGGTTCCGTACGCGATGTACGTACGGCCTGGCGAAAGTCTCCTGTGTCTTCGCGCGGCCCGACCCTGGTGGCTCCCGAGTGCAAGAGCCGCGCTACGACGACCGTCCTTACGCGGCGGGACCTTCCGGCGCCGTCGCAGAAGCGGTCCCGGCGGCCGTGGGTGTAGCGGCCGGGGCTGCCTCGCGGTCGGGCGCGAGCGGGTCGGTCACCGTGCCGGACTCCTCGTCGAAGAGCCCCTGCGCCAGCCTGGTCACCGCTGCGGGGACCGGCGGCGCCAGGTCGGCCACAGCTCGGAGACCGGACAGGACGTCGTCGGGTCGTACGGCAGGTGTCACGTGCCGAACAACCAGGCGCAGTATCGCACAGGGCCCGTCCCCGCTCCTATCGGACGCCGCGGGACCCGCATGGAGGCCGGCCACGGCGCCACGGGCGTCGAACGTGCGCATGCCGTTCTTCGTCTTCCGCTGGACCTCGACGGTCTCGGCGGCGAGGAAGGCGGCCACGGCACTCTCGGCGTCCCGGGGCTCGACACCCTCCAGACGCAGCTCCCACACGGAGGCGGTGAGCCGGTCGGCGAGCCCCGGAACACGGGCCTCGACGGCGTCGGTGATGTCAAGACCGGCCGGCAGCGACTCGTCGAGCAGCTCGCGCAGCTTGTCCGGGTCGCGGTGGTCGGTGAGGGCGATCTCCAGGAATTCGGCCTCGCTGCCCGTGCCGGTGGGTGCGGCATTGGCGTACGACACCTTCGGGTGCGGGGTGAAGCCGGCCGAGTACGCCATGGGTACCTCGGCGCGGCGCAGCGCCCGCTCGAAGGCGCGCTGGAAGTCGCGGTGGCTGGTGAACCGGAGGCGGCCGCGCTTGGTGTAGCGCAGTCGGATGCGCTGCACCGCAGGTGCGGGCGGCGGGCCTTCGGGCTGTCGCTTGCCCAGTGGTTCTTCTCCTCGGTGTGGAGCGGGCGCGGGTGGCGCGCCGCCCTCAACGTGTGGGGTGCTCCCCGGGGCCGGACCGGTTCACCCCTGCTTCCGCAGGGAGATCTCGGGTTCGGCCGCCGCGCCGGGAACGGTCTGTGCTTGTTGTCTGCCACCCAGGTTACGCGCCTGAGCGGCCGTACCCGCCAGCGGCCGCTGATGGCGGGGCGCGCCGATCAGCGCCCGCCAGGCGTCGCGCCGTGCCTGACGCACGGTTTCGCGGGCCGTCGCGAGCGCCGCCCGGGCCGCCCGGCCCGCCTGCACGGCGGCCTCGGCGACCGGTCGCCACATCGCGTCGCGCACGAAGTGTCCGACCGGAGTGCACACCTCGCGGTAGGCCCAGCGCACCGGGCGGCCCACCAGGTGCCACGCGAGCCACTTCAGTCCCCGGCCGATCGCGCGGGAGACGTATCCGGCGATGCGCCAGGCCACGCCCACCGCCGCCGCGATCTCCCGGCCGACGGGGGCGAGGACGTACCGGTACAGCCAGACCACGGGAGCGACGAGCAGCGTCCTGACCAGCCAGGCGAGACCGTGCCCCAGCGGAGTGAGCAACTGCCGGTACACCCACACCACCGGCACCACCAGCCCGTACCGCACCACCGGCACCACCACATACCGCCACAGCCCCACCCACGGCCAGTAGAACAACGCCTTGCCGACGACGACCGCCAGCCGGGCCACGGCGAGCGCGACGGGAGTGATCACCTTCTCGGAGACCCACGCCAGCCCTCGCCCCAACGGCCTCAGCAGCACCCGCTCCACGGCCCGGCCGCAGAGCGCGAGGACGTCCCACATCATCCGTACGGGGATGACGACGAGCACCACCACGACGCGCACCGGAACGCGGATGACCTGCGCGAGGCAGCCGTCACCCGGCTCGTACCCCCGCGGTGCGGGGTACGCACCGTGGCGCTGCTCCACGGTCGCCTGCGACGGCTTCTCCGAGTCCATGTCAGCAAGGACGCGTCAGAGGTCTGTTCGGATCCAGTACCTGCGCTTTTCGCCCCGCCGGTCCTCGAACGCACCACCGTTCGCCTCGATGACCCGGCGCGATCCGACGTTGTCGTGGTCGCAGGTGAGCAGGACGGATCCGAGCCCGAGCCGCCGGGCGTGCGGCAGGGCGTCGCGCAGCATCGCCGTGGCGTGTCCCTGCCGTCTGGCGCCGGGCCGCACGGCGTAGCCGATGTGGCCGCCGAACTCGAGCAGGATCGGTGAGAGCCGGTGCCGTATGGAGAGCCGGCCGAGGAAGGTGTCGCCGTCGACGTACCAGAGCACGGTGTGCGGCACCCAGTGCTCGGGCCGCGGGCCGTCCTCGAGGGCCTCCGCCCGCAGCCGTGCGACATAGCCGGCGAAGCCGTCCGGCCGGTGCCAGATGTCGCCGAACTCCGCGACCTCGTGCGGGTGTACGACATGAGCCTCGGTCCCGTCCGCGGCGAACTCCGCCAGCGCGTCGAGGAACGAGGCGTGGACCCGGGTATGAGGGGCGATGAGCTGCGGCACGGTCCCATTGTCGCGAAACGGACGACGGCCCGGCCACAGGTCTCCCTGCGGCCGGGCCGTCCCCCGAGCCGGGTGGCGGGCGCTACTTGACGACGGTCAGCGGAAGCAGCTTCTTGCCCGTCGGGCCGATCTGGATCTGCGTGTCCATCTGCGGGCAGACGCCGCAGTCGAAGCACGGCGTCCAGCGGCAGTCCTCGACCTCGGTCTCGTCGAGCGCGTCCTGCCAGTCCTCCCAGAGCCAGTCCTTGTCGAGACCGGAGTCCAGGTGGTCCCACGGCAGGACTTCCTCGTACGAACGCTCACGCGTCGTGTACCAGTCGACGTCGACGCCGAAGTCCGGCAGCGTCTTGGCGGCGCACGCCATCCAGCGGTCGTACGAGAAGTGCTCACGCCAGCCGTCGAAGCGGCCGCCGTCCTCGTAGACGGCGCGGATGACCGCGCCGATGCGGCGGTCACCGCGCGAGAGCAGGCCCTCGACGATGCCGGGCTTGCCGTCGTGGTAGCGGAAGCCGATCGACCGGCCGTACTTCTTGTCGGCGCGGATCTTGTCGCGCAGCTTCTCCAGCCGCGCGTCGGTCTCCTCGGCGCTCAGCTGCGGCGCCCACTGGAACGGCGTGTGCGGCTTGGGCACGAAGCCGCCGATGGACACGGTGCAGCGGATGTCGTTCTGCCCGGAGACCTTGCGGCCCTCGGCGATGACCTTGACCGCCATGTCGCCGATCTGGAGGACGTCCTCGTCGGTCTCGGTGGGCAGACCGCACATGAAGTACAGCTTCACCTGACGCCAGCCGTTGCCGTACGCGGTGGAGACCGTACGGATCAGGTCCTCTTCGGAGACCATCTTGTTGATGACCTTGCGCAGGCGCTCGGAGCCGCCTTCGGGGGCGAAGGTCAGGCCCGAGCGGCGCCCGTTCCTGGTCAGCTCGTTGGCCAGGTCGACGTTGAACGCGTCGACGCGGGTCGAGGGCAGTGAGAGGCCGATCTTGTCCTCTTCGTACCGGTCCGCGAGGCCCTTCGCGATGTCGCCGATCTCGCTGTGGTCCGCGGAGGACAGCGACAGCAGGCCGACCTCCTCGAAGCCGGTCGCCTTGAGACCCTTGTCGACCATGTCGCCGATGCCGGTGATGCTTCGCTCCCGCACGGGGCGCGTGATCATGCCGGCCTGGCAGAAACGGCAGCCGCGGGTGCAGCCGCGGAAGATCTCGACGGACATCCGCTCGTGGACGGTCTCCGCGAGCGGGACCAGCGGCTGCTTCGGGTAGGGCCACTCGTCGAGGTCCATGACGGTGTGCTTGGACACCCGCCACGGCACGCCCGACTTGTTGGGCACGACGCGGCCGATGCGGCCGTCGGGAAGGTACTCCACGTCGTAGAAGCGCGGCACGTACACGTTGCCGGTCTTCGCGAGGCGGAAGAGGACTTCCTCGCGCCCGCCCGGGCGGCCCTCGGCCTTCCAGGCGCGGATGATCGCGGTCATGTCGAGCACGGCCTGCTCGCCGTCGCCGATGACCGCGCAGTCGATGAAGTCCGCGATCGGCTCGGGGTTGAACGCGGCGTGCCCGCCGGCCAGCACGATCGGATGGTCGACCGTGCGGTCCTTCGACTCCAGCGGGATGCCCGCGAGATCGAGGGCCGTGAGCATGTTGGTGTAGCCGAGCTCGGTGGAGAAGCTGAGGCCGAACACGTCGAACGCGCCGACGGGCCGGTGGCTGTCCACGGTGAACTGCGGCACCTTGTGCTCGCGCATCAGCTCCTCGAGGTCCGGCCACACGCTGTACGTGCGCTCCGCGAGCACGCCCTCGCGCTCGTTCAGCACCTCGTAGAGGATCATGACGCCCTGGTTGGGCAGACCGACCTCGTAGGCGTCCGGGTACATGAGGGCCCAGCGGACGTCGCAGGACTCCCAGGGCTTGACGGTGGAGTTGAGCTCACCGCCGACGTACTGGATGGGCTTCTGCACATGCGGAAGCAGCGCTTCGAGCTGTGGGAAGACCGACTCGGCAGACATGGAAACCTATCTGGGCTGACAAGGGGGCGATTCTCAAGCGTACCCGCACCCTCAGCCGTCGAGCGCCGCCCGGATTTCCGGGGCCGACGCCGCTGCCCAGACCCCGGGTAGCTCCGTCTCCCGCGCCCCGGCGCGGGCCTCCTCCCGGCCGTAGAGCAGCCCCCAGACGAAGGCGTTCTCACCCGCCGCGTCGGCCCGGACCGCGAGGTCCCGCAGTGCCTCGCGTGCGACCACGCTGTCCTGGTGGTCGCCGAGGACCTGCTGCACCGCCTTCATCCGCTTGCCGAAGCGCTTCGCCGCCTTGCCGAGGGCGGGCCGCGCCACCTCGGCCGCGTACCGTGCGCGCTTGGCTGCCTTGCGGGCGTCGTGCATGGCGAGGTCCCGCTCGTCGCCCACGGGCAGCGACAGCGCCATGTCCATGCGGTCGGCCAGCCGGCCGTACTCCTTCAGCACCGCCGCGGCGAGGACGCCCTCGGGCGCGTGTGCCGCGGCCTTCAGCAGCGGCGGGTCGGCGCGCAGCGCGTCCAGCGCGTCGAGGAGCGCCAGGTAGCGGTCGCTGTCGAGCGCGGCGACGGCGGTTCTGCGCGCCTCCACCGCCCCCTGGACGGACCACTGCCGCAGCCGTGCGGCGACCGGGCCCAGCAGCAGCGTCACCGGTACGGCGTCGACCCTGCTGTGCAGCCGCTCGGCGAGCACCTCCTGGTCACGGGCCACGCCCAGCTCTCCCGCGAGCCACTTGAGCTCGTCGATCACCGGCTGCGTGGCATGCCGGCCGAGGACCTTGCGGTACGTCCGCAGCGCACTGCGCAGCCGCCGCGTCGCGACCCTCATCCGGTGCACGGCGTCGGGCATGTCGCGCCGCACACCGGGGTCGTACGCGACGATCGCGGCCGTCTGCTCGCCCACGTACGCGAGGACATGGTCCCCGGCGGTGCGCGCCCTGGGCGGCTCGGACGGGCGCGCCGGACCCGCCCCGGTCTCGGTGAGCGCCCTGGCGAGTTTCGAGGGGGCGGCGGCCGCGCGCACCTTGGCCTTGCGGAGCCGTTTGTCGACGGCGTCCAGGAAGGCCGGGTCGCCGCCGTCCGCCAGCTCCACCTCGATCTCGTCCCACTGGGCGGTGCCGTCCCCGCCGTGGAGCCGCTCCGCGACCACGGCGTCCCGGCTGAGTTCGGCGAGGAGCGCGCTGTCTGCGTCGACGAGATGGTGCACGTCCCGGGACGACAGCAGCCGCATCATGGGGACGAGCTCCTCGCCCCGTGCGTACGCCCGCACCAGGGCGGCGAGTCCGGCCGGGACCTCGTCGGAAAGGGGCGCGGTGATCTCGTCCCGTACCCCGGGCGACACCGGCAGCTTGAGATGCCATCCGGCGTCCGCGCCGCCGGTTCTGCGGCGCAGGGTGACGGACGCGGCGGCCAGCCGCAGGTCGGCCGTGTCGTAGTACACGGCGTCGAGCTCGGCGACCCCCTGGCCCACGACGTCGGCCACGCCGGGCACTTCTCTCAGGTCGGGCAGCGGGGTGTCGGGGGTGGCTTCGTACTTACGCTCGATCTCGCGCTTGGTGTCCGCCATCCCCTGAATCTAGCCCGCCGTGTCCCCGAGCGGCAGCCCTCCGGGCCCGGCCGGAACGGTGCCGGCCGGGCCCGGAGACGGCGCCCGCCCGGGGGTTACGCGCTTATGGGGCGCTGGACCCGGATCGACTGGAGCAACCCGATCGCGATCCACACCGCGAACATCGACGTGCCTCCGTAAGAGACGAACGGCAGCGGCAGGCCGGCGACCGGCATGATGCCGAGGGTCATGCCGATGTTCTCGAAGGACTGGAAGGCGAACCAGGCGATTATCCCGGCGGCCACGATCGTGCCGTACAGCTCCGTCGTCTCGCGTGCGATCCGGCAGGCGCGCCACAGCACCACACCCAGCAGGAAGATGATCAGCCCGGCTCCCAGGAAGCCGAGTTCCTCCCCGGCGACGGTGAAGATGAAGTCGGTCTGCTGCTCGGGCACGAACTGGCCCGTGGTCTGGTGGCCGTTGAACAGGCCCTCGCCGTACAGTCCGCCGGAGCCGATCGCGATCCGCGCCTGGTTGGTGTTGTAACCGACGCCGGACGGGTCCAGTTCGGGGTTGGCGAAGGCGGCGAAGCGGTTGAGCTGGTACTCGTCGAGCAGTCCGAGCGCGGTGACCGCCACCGCGCCCGCCGCGCCGGCGCCGATGAGACCGAAGACCCAGCGGTTGGACGCGCCGGAGGCGAGCAGTATGCCGAGGACGATCACCACCATGACCATGACCGAGCCGAGGTCCGGCATCATCATGACGATCACCATCGGAATGACGGCGATCCCGAGGGACTTGGCGACGGTGCGGTGGTCGGGATACGCCTGGTCGCCGGCGTCGACCCGGGCGGCGAGCAGCATCGCCATCCCGAGGATGATCGTGATCTTCACGAACTCGGAGGGCTGCAGGGAGAATCCGCCGCCGAGCTGGATCCACGCGTGCGCCCCGTTGATGGTGGCGCCCAGCGGGGTGAGGACGAGCAGCACGAGCACCACGGACAGCCCGTACAGGACGGGCACCGCGCCGCGCAGGGTGCGGTGTCCGAGCCAGATGGTGCCGATCATCAGCGCCACGCCGATGCCGGTGTTGAGCAGGTGCCGCACCAGGAAGTAGTACGGGTCGCCCTGGTTGAGTTCGGTGCGTCCGCGGGTCGCGGACCACACGAGCAGCGCGCCGAGCAGGGAGAGCGCGACGGAGGAGAACAGGATCGGCCAGTCGAGCCTGCGCACCACCGAGTCACGGGCGCTGAGCCGGCTCCAGATCCCGCCGCGCTCCGGCCCGTAGCCGGAGACGGAGAAGCCACCGGTGGTCATGGCTCAGTCCCTCCGCGCGGGTGAGCCCGCGAGCAGTTGTTCGGTGTCCTTCGGCTTCGGGGGCACGTAGGGCTTGATCTCCGGGGTCTCGATCGAGCCGTCCGGCAGGATCTTGGGCAGCTTCTTCTGCGGCTTGGGGAGCAGGGCCCTCTTCAGGTCCTGGTTGCCCTCCTCGTCCAGGCCGTACATCGCTTCGTAGATGTTGCGCACCGCGGGACCGGAGGCGCCGGAGCCGGTGCCGCCCTGGGAGATCGTCATGACGACTGTGTATTCGTCGGTGTAGGTGGCGAACCACGAGGTGGTCTGCTTGCCGTAGACCTGCGCGGTACCGGTCTTGGCCCGCATCGGGATCTTGTCCTGCGGCCAGCCGCCGAACCTCCAGGAGGCGGTGCCGCCGGGTCCGACGACGGAACGCAGGCCCTTGTCGAGGTCCTTGATGGTCCGGGCGTCCACCGGCAGCCTGCCGTGGGACTCCGGCTTGATCTCCTCGATCTTCTTGCCGTCGGGGCTGATCACGGCCTTGCCGATGGTGGGGTTGTAGAGGGTGCCGCCGTTGCTGATGGCGGCGTAGGCGGTGGCCAGCTGGATGGGCGTGATGAGCACGTCGCCCTGGCCGATGGCGAAGTTGATGCTGTCGAAGGCCTTCAGCTGGTTGCCTTCGAGACAGCTCTCATAGGCGATCTGCTCGACATAGGTGCCCCCCTTCTTGCCCTGCTTGCACCAGGAGTCCTTGTTCGCCTCCCAGAAGGCCTGCTTCCACTGACGGTCGGGGATGCGGCCCTTGACCTCGTTCGGGAGGTCGATGCCGGTCTCGGCGCCGAATCCGAAGTCACGGGCGGTCCGGTAGAACCAGTCGTTGGGGTTCTTCTTGGGCTTGAGACCGCCGTCGCGCTGCCACTCCTGGTGGCCGAGACGGTAGAAGACGGTGTTGCAGGAGTACTTGAGGGCGTCGCCGAGGGTGATGGGTCCGTGCCCCTGGGACTCGAAGTTGGCGAAGCTCCGGTTGCCCATGCTGTAGGAGCTGCTGCAGTTGTAGAGGTCGTCGAAGGGGTAGCCGGCCCGCACGGCGGCGCTCGCCGAGACCACCTTGAAGACGGAGCCCGCGGGCGCCTGGCCCTGGGTCGCCCTGTTCAGCAGGGGGTAGTTGGACTCCTTGCCGGTGAGCTTGGCGTAGTCCTTGGCGGAGATGCCGCCGACCCACGCGTTGGGGTCGTAGTCGGGCTGGGAGGCCATGGCGACGACCCGGCCGGTCTTGGCCTCCATGACGACGACGGCGCCCGCATCGGCCTCGTACGGGCGGCCGGTGACCTTGTCGGTCTCCCCCCGTACCTTCTTCATGGCCTGGTACAGCTCGTGCTCGGCGACGGCCTGGACGCGGGCGTCGATGCTGGTCACAAGGTGCGAACCGGGCACGCCCGGGTCCGCCTCGGTCTGCCCCATGACCCGGCCGAGCTTGTCCACCTCGTAGGACGTGACCCCCGCCTTGCCGCGCAGTTCCTTGTCGTAGTTGCGCTCCAGGCCGCTGCGGCCGACCTGGTCGGAACGCAGATACGGCGAGGCGCTGTCCTTGGCCTTCTGGATCTCCTCGTCGGTGACGGGGGACAGATAGCCGAGCACCTGCGCGGTCCGCGCCTTGGCGGGCGCCGGGTAGCGGCGGACGGCGGTGGGCTCCGCGGTGATGCCGGGGAAGTCCTCCGCCTGTTCGCGGATCTGCAGCGCCTGCTGGGTGGTGGCCTCGTCGGTGACCGGGATCGGCTGGTACGGGGAGCCGTTCCAGCAGGGCTGGGGCGTCTTGGAGTCGCAGAGCCGGACCTTGTCGATGACGTCCTTCGGCTTCATGCCGAGGACGCCGGCGAGCCGGGTGAGGACGGCCTTCCCGTCGTCCTTCATCTTCATCAGTTCGGTGCGGGAGGCGGAGACTACGAGGCGGGTCTCGTTGTCGGCGAGCGGCACGCCGCGGGCGTCGAGGATCGAGCCCCGGATCGCGGGCTGGACGACCCGCTGCACATGGTTGCTCTTCGCCTCGTCGGTGTACTCCTCGCCGTTGCGGATCTGGAGGTACCAGAGCCGGCCACCGAGGGTGAAGAGGAGGGAGAAGACGAGTACCTGGATGATGACGAGCCGGATCTGGACCCGGGCGGTCCGCCCCGTCTCCGGAATGTTGCTCACGCTGCTGCCCCCTCGGTCACAGTCGCTTGACTCCCTTGATGCGTCCGGCCCGCGCGGCGCGTGTCTTCGCTGCCCTGAGCCGCAGGCCGCCGCGCCGGCTGCCGATGCGCAGTCCCGTGCCGGACGAGAGCCAGCCCGCGGCCACGTCGGTGCCGCCCGGGCTCTGGCTCTCGGCGAGCGGATCGTTGTCGCTGCGTCTGGCGAGCCACATGATCAGCGGGACCGTGAACGGCGCGAGGATCAGGTCGTAGATCACGGCCGTGAACAGCAGGCTCGCCAGGCCCACATGGCGGGCCGCGTCGTCGCCCACCAGGGCGCCGACGAGCGCGTACAGCAGCGTGGAGCCGACGGCCGCCGCGACGACCACGGACATGGGGCCGGTGGCCGACCGCAGCGGCTTGCCGTTCTCCGGGCGGACCAGACCGGCGAGATAGCCGATGACGCACAGGACGAGGGCGTAGCGGCCGGCGGCGTGGTCGGCGGGCGGGGCGAGGTCGGCGAGCAGACCCGCGCCGAAGCCGACGAACGCGCCGGCCACATGCCCGTACACCATCGCCAGTCCGAGCACGGTGAGCAGCACCAGATCGGGCACAGCGCCGGGCAGCTGGAGTCGGGAGAGGACCGAGACCTGGAGGACGAGGGCGACCACGACCAGCGCCGTGGAGAGCAGCATCCGGTTGAAACGCATGACGGATCAGCTCCTACTGGTCGTCGTTCTGGCCTGTGGCGTCGCCGCCGTCACCCGCGCCGGGATCAAGGCCGCCGTCCTGCGGCAGACCGTCGCCCTGCGCCTGGCCGTCGCCCTGTGCCTGGCCTTCACCCTCCGGCGGGATCGCACCCGGGGTGACCGTCACGGTGACCGTGGGCGTGGGCTCCGGCGCGACCGGCTTCGACGGCAGGACCGTGTCGCGCGGATCGCTGCGCGGGGCCTGGACGACGACACCGATGATGTCGAGCTTGCTGAAGCCGACGTACGGCCGCACATAGACGTTGCGGGTGAGGTCGCCGCGGGCGGGATCCACGCGGACGACCTCGCCGACCGGGACGCCCGGCACGAAAGGCTTGTTGGCCTGCGAGCCGAAGGTGACGAGCCGGTCGCCCTTCTTGACCTTGGACTTGCCGTTGAGAAGCTGGACCAGCAGTGGCCGGTCGCCCTGGCCGGTCGCGAAGCCCAGCTCGTCGGTCTTCTCCATACGGGTGCCGACGGTGAAGTCGGGGTCGTTGGCGAGCAGCACGGTCGAGGTGCGCGGGCCGACGGTGGTCACCCGGCCGACGAGTCCGTCGTTGTTGATGACGGTCATGTCGCGCTGGATGCCGTCGTCGGAGCCGATGTCGATGGTCACCGTCCAGGAGAAGCCCTGGGCCGCTCCTATGGCGATGACCTCCGCGCCCTTGATGCCGTACTGGCCGGCGGCGGCCGTCCTGATCAGGCCGTCCAGCTGGCGCAGTCTGCTCTCTTTGCGCTCGTCGCTGCCGAGCCGCTGCTTGAGCTGGGCGTTCTCCAGCTGGAGCTGCTTGATGCGGTCGTGGCGGTCACCGGAGTCCCGGACCGCCCCGATCGCGTTGCCGACCGGATCGACGGCCGCCGCGACACCGTTCTCGACGGGGCCGAAGACCGACGCCGCGGCCCGTCGGGCACCGTCGACCGGTGACTCCTCACCGCCGCGGATGTCCACCGTGATCAAGGCGAAAGCGATGGCGATCAGCAGCACCAGGAGCAGCCGGCTCTCCTTTGTGTCCCTCACGTGCGGCGGCCGTGCCTTCCTCGTAGGAATGGTCGTGTCGTGTGGAGCAACGATCCTCCCCCCGCATCGGCGCGGGAAGGACCCCGAGTGGTGGCCTGCCGACCCCCGTACGGCGCATGGCCGGGCCGTCGGACGGCCCGGCCCGATCGTCTAACGACGCGGCTGGGAGTCCAGCACCTGCTGGAGCGCCTCGAATTCCTCGACGCACTTGCCGGACCCGAGCGCCACCGAGTCCAGCGGGTTCTCCGCGATGTGGATCGGCATGCCCGTCTCGCGGCGCAGCCGCTCGTCCAGTCCGCGCAGCAGCGCGCCGCCGCCGGTGAGGACGATGCCGCGGTCCATGACGTCGCCGGACAGCTCGGGCGGGCACTTGTCGAGCGTGGTCTTCACCGCGTCGACGATCGCGTTGACCGGCTCCTCGATGGCCTTGCGGACCTCGGCGGCGGAGATGACCACGGTCTTGGGCAGCCCGGACACCAGGTCGCGGCCGCGGATCTCGGTGTGCTCGTCCTTGTCCATGTCGTACGCGGAGCCGATGGTGATCTTGATGTTCTCGGCGGTCCGCTCACCGAGGAGGAGCGAGTACTCCTTCTTGATGTGCTGGATGATCGCGTTGTCCAGCTCGTCGCCGGCGACACGGATGGACTGTGCCGTGACGATTCCTCCGAGCGAGATCACGGCGACCTCCGTGGTGCCGCCGCCGATGTCCACGACCATGTTGCCGGTGGCCTCGTGGACGGGGAGTCCGGAGCCGATGGCGGCGGCCATGGGCTCTTCGATGATGTGGACCTGCCGCGCACCCGCCTGCGTCGACGCCTCGATGACCGCGCGGCGCTCGACTCCCGTGATCCCGGAGGGCACACAGACGACGACACGGGGCCGGGCGAGGTACCGGCGCTTGTGGATCTTCAGGATGAAGTAGCGGAGCATCCGCTCGGTGATCTCGAAGTCGGCGATCACGCCGTCCTTCAGCGGCCGGACGGCAACGATGTTGCCCGGCGTCCGGCCGATCATCTTCTTCGCCTCGGCGCCGACCGCGAGAATGCCGCCCGTGTTGGTGTTGATGGCGACGACGGACGGCTCGTTGAGAACGATCCCCCGGCCTCTGACGTACACCAGCGTGTTGGCGGTCCCGAGGTCGACAGCCATGTCACGGCCGATGAACGACATGTTGTTCCCCATGAGGATGCGTCTGGCCTTCCCAAATCGAAGCGTTGACGGCTTTTCAGGATGGCGAGGTGGGTGCGTGTGGCGTGGAGGCTTACATCGTAGTGCCGCCTGCAGCGACACCGCGCGGTGGTCCACCTCTTGTTTATGGTGACGATGCGTTGGGGCGATGCGTTCCCGCAATGCCCGTGCGTATGCCGAAGGGCGACCGAAATTCCATCGGTCGCCCCAGGGCAAGGCCCTGTACGGGCTATCTGCGGGGATCCGTCCGGCGGCGCGGAGCAGGGGCCAGGCCCCGGCGGCTACGGGGAGAGGGCAAGTGACCGGGCCCTTCCGGACCGCGCTGTCGAGAGCCCACGACCCGGAAAAGATCGCCCGGAAGGCCCTTCGGCCCGCTTCGGCTGAGGCGCTGTCAGGAAAGGCCGGGGAAGAAAAGCTTCAGTTCCCGAATGGCGGACTCCTCGGAGTCCGAAGCGTGGATCAGATTCTCCCGGACGATTGTGCCGAAGTCGCCCCGAATGGACCCGGGAGCGGCCGCGATCGGGTCCGTGGGACCGGCCAGTTGGCGTACGCCCTCGATGACCCGCTCACCGTCGACGACCATCGCGACGACCGGACCGGAGAGCATGAACTCCACCAGCGGCTCGTAGAACGGCCGGCCGACGTGCTCGCCGTAGTGCTGCTCCAGGGTGGCGCGGTCCAGCTGCCGCAGCTCCAGCGCGGCGATCTTCCAGTCGGCCTTGCGTTCGATGCGGCCGATGACCTCGCCCACGAGTCCGCGACGGACAGTGTCCGGCTTGAGAAGGACGAGGGTGCGCTGAGTCATGGTGTGCGGCTCCTTGCAGGCCAGGAAGTGTGCGGTTGGGGCGAGATTACCGGGTGTGACGCCCGGGGCGTCACCCGCCCCGGGCCCCGGGACCGCCCTTGCCGCCTACGGGGCCCCGGCCCCCGCGTCCGCCTGCGCGGCCCACTTCGCCTTCGCCTCGTCGACCTTGCGGCCGAAGTGGACGGACGCCCACCACAGACCGGCGAAGAGGGCGCCGAGGAAGAACATCGTCGGCACCACGAACCCACTGGCGATCAGCGCGACCTGCAGCGCCCAGCCGAGCTGGATTCCGCCCGGCCGGGTGATCATGCCGCACAGCAGCAGCGACACCAGCATCAGGATGCCGCAGACCGTCCAGACCGCCGTCATGGAGACGTCGTCCGACTTCATGGCGACCAGACCGGCGAAGCCGATCACGAAGAACTCGCCGATCAGGGTCGATGCACAGAGCGTACGCACGTCGATGTCAGCCCTTCCCCAGCAGCAGCCGGGCCTCGCCGACCGTGATCACCGAACCGGTCACCAGCACACCCGCGCCGGCGAACTCGGACTCCTCCTCGGCGAGCGTGATCGCCGCCTCCAGCGCGTCGTCCAGCCGCGGCTCGACGACCACCCGCTCGTCGCCGAAGACCTCCACGGCGACCGCGGCGAGCTCGTCCGCGTCCATCGCGCGGTGGCTCGAGTTCTGCGTCACGACGACCTCCGCGAAGATCGGCTCGAACGCCTCCAGGAAGCCGCGGACGTCCTTGTCGTCGCTGGCCCCCACCACGCCGATGAGGCGCGAGAAGCCGAACGACTCCGTGACGCCCGCCGCCGTCGCCCGCGCCCCGGCCGGGTTGTGCGCGGCGTCCAGCACGACGGTGGGACTGCGGCGCACGACCTCGAGACGGCCGGGCGTCGACACGGCGGCGAACGCCGTACGGACCGTGTCCACGTCCAGAGTGCGGGACTCCCCCGCGCCCACACCGAAGAACGCCTCCACCGCGGCGAGCGCCACCGCGGCGTTGTGCGCCTGGTGCGCGCCGTACAGCGGGAGGAAGATCTGGTCGTACTCGCCGCCCAGGCCGCGCAGCGTCAGGAGCTGCCCGCCGACCGCGATCTCGCGCGCGGCGACGCCGAACTCCATGCCCTCGCGGGCGACCGTCGCGTCGACCTCGACGGCCTTCTTCAGCATCACCTGCGCCGCGTCCACCGGCTGCTGCGCCAGCACGACCGTCGCGCCCTGCTTGATGATCCCGGCCTTCTCCACCGCGATCTCGGCGGGCGTGGAGCCCAGCCGGTCGGTGTGGTCGAGATCGATGGGGGTGACCACGGCGACGGAGCCGTCGATCACGTTCGTCGCGTCCCAGCTGCCGCCCATGCCGACCTCGACGACGGCCACGTCCACCGGCGCGTCGGCGAAGGCGGCGTACGCCATGCCGGTGAGCACCTCGAAGAAGGAGAGCCGGTAGTCCTGGCTCGCGTCGACCATCTCCACGTACGGCTTGATGTCCTGGTACGTCTCGATGAACCGCTCAGCGGTGACCGGCGCGCCGTCCAGGCTGATCCGCTCGGTGACCGACTGCACGTGCGGCGAGGTGTACCGGCCGGTGCGCAGTTCGAACGCCGAGAGCAGGGCCTCGATCATCCGGGCCGTGGACGTCTTGCCGTTCGTGCCCGTGATGTGGATCGACGGGTACGCCCGCTGGGGCTCGCCCAGCACGTCCATCAGCGCCTCGATCCGGGCGACGGAGGGCTCCAGCTTGGTCTCGCCCCAGCGCGTCGCCAGATCGGCCTCGACCTCCCGCAGCGCCTTGTCCACCTCCGGGTCCGCGGGCCGGGCGGGCACGTGGTCGGCCTGCGGCATCCCGGCCTGTGCGCGCAGCGTGCGGCTGCCGGCCTCGATCACCGCCAGGTCGGGGTCGCGGTCTCGCCCCGCGGCAGCGGATGATGTCTCGCCGGCGTCGACGATCTTGTCGAAGGTGTCGGACGCGTGGGACTCGTCCTGGTCGTTCTGCTCGTCGAAGGCGTCGGACTCGTCGAAGGGATCGGGGTGCTCGCTCACGGCTCCAGTCTACGGACGGGCACCGACAGAAAAGGCCGAGGCCCCGGGGAGTCCCCCGGGGCCTCGGCCGCAGCCGTCCGTCAGCTCGCGGGCAGACTGCCGAGCTGGCTGTTGATCCGCGCGATGTCCTCCTCGGCCTTGGCGAGCCGGGTCCGGATCTTGTCGACCACCTGGTCCGGGGCCTTGGCGAGGAACGCCTCGTTGCCGAGCTTGGCGGTCGCCTGCGCGACCTCCTTCTGCGCCGCGCCCAGGTCCTTCGTCAGCCGCTTGCGCTCCGCCTCGACGTCGATCGTGCCCGACAGGTCGAGCGCCACGGTCGCACCGGCGACCGGGAGGGACGCGGTGGCGTGGAAGCCCTCGCCCTCCGGCTGCAGACGCAGCAGCTGACGGATCGCGGCCTCGTGCGGCGCGAGCGCCGTGCCGTCCAGGGTGAGCCTGGCCGGGACCTTCTGGCCGGGCTGCAGACCCTGGTCGCTGCGGAACCGGCGGACCTCGGTGACGACCTGCTGGACGAGCTCGATCTCCCGCTCCGCGGCCGCGTCGCGGAAGCCGCTGTCGGCGGGCCAGTCGGCGACGACCAGCGACTCGCCGCCGGTCAGCGTCGTCCACAGCGTGTCGGTGACGAAGGGGACGACCGGGTGCAGCAGTCGCAGCATCACGTCCAGGACCTCGCCGAGGACCCGGCCGGACACCTTCGCCTGCTCGCCGCCCGCGAAGAAGGTCGTCTTGGACAGCTCGACGTACCAGTCGAAGACCTCGTCCCAGGCGAAGTGGAACAGCGTCTCCGAGAGCTTCGCGAACTGGTAGTCCTCGTAGTACGCGTCGACCTCGGCGACCGTCGTGTTCAGCCGCGACAGGATCCAGCGATCGGTGGACGACATCTCCTCGGGCGTGGGCAGCGGGCCCTCGACCGTGGCGCCGTTCATCAGCGCGAAGCGGGTGGCGTTCCAGATCTTGTTCGCGAAGTTCCGCGAGCCCTGGACCCAGTCCTCGCCGATCGGGACGTCGACGCCCGGGTTGGCGCCGCGGGCGAGCGTGAACCGCAGCGCGTCGGAGCCGTACTTGTCCATCCAGTCCAGCGGGTTGACCGCGTTGCCGAAGGACTTGGACATCTTCTTGCCGAACTGGTCCCGGACCATGCCGTGCAGGGCGATGGTGTGGAACGGCGGGGTGCCGTCCATCGCGTACAGGCCGAACATCATCATCCGGGCGACCCAGAAGAAGAGGATGTCGTAGCCGGTGACCAGGACGGAGTTCGGATAGAACTTCGCGAGGCTCTCGGTCTGCTCGGGCCAGCCGAGCGTGGAGAACGGCCACAGGCCGGAGGAGAACCAGGTGTCGAGGACATCGGTCTCCTGGTGCCAGCCCTCGCCCGTCGGGGGCTGCTCGTCGGGGCCGACGCAGACGGTCTCGCCGTTCGGGCCGTACCAGACCGGGATGCGGTGGCCCCACCAGAGCTGGCGCGAGATGCACCAGTCATGGAGGTTGTCGACCCAGTCGAAGTACCGCTTCTCCATCTCCTGCGGGTGGATCGTGACCCGGCCGTCGCGGACCGCGTCGCCGGCGGCCTTCGCCAGCGGACCGACCTTGACCCACCACTGCATGGAAAGACGCGGCTCGATGGTGGTCTTGCAGCGCGAGCAGTGGCCGACGGAGTGGACGTACGGGCGCTTCTCGGCGACGATCCGGCCCTCGGCGCGCAGGGCGCCGACGATGGCGCTGCGCGCCTCCAGCCGGTCCAGGCCCTCGAACGGGCCCGGGACGGTGATGACGGCGCGCTCGTCCATGACCGCGAGCGACGGCAGGTCGTGCCGCTGCCCGATCTCGAAGTCGTTCGGGTCGTGGGCGGGCGTCACCTTGACGGCGCCGGTGCCGAACTCGGGGTCGACGTGCGTGTCCGCGACGACCGGGATCGTACGGTCCGTCAGCGGCAGCTTGATCCGCTTGCCGATCAGGTGCCGGTAGCGCTCGTCGTCGGGGTGGACGGCGACGGCGGTGTCACCGAGCATCGTCTCGGCGCGAGTTGTGGCGACGACGATGGTCTCGTCGCCCTCGCCGTACGTCATGGAGACGAGCTCGCCGTCGTCGTCCTGGTACTCGACCTCGATGTCCGAGATGGCGGTCAGACAGCGGGGGCACCAGTTGATGATGCGCTCGGCGCGGTAGATCAGCTCGTCGTCGTAGAGCTTCTTGAAGATGGTCTGGACGGCCTGGGAGAGCCCCTCGTCCATGGTGAAGCGCTCGCGCGACCAGGCGACGCCGTCGCCGAGGCGGCGCATCTGGCCGGAGATCTGACCGCCGGACTCGCCCTTCCACTGCCAGACCCGCTCGATGAACGCCTCACGGCCCAGATCGTGGCGGGACTTGCCCTCCTTGCCGAGCTCGCGCTCGACGACGTTCTGGGTGGCGATACCGGCGTGGTCCATGCCCGGCTGCCACAGCGTCTCGTAACCCTGCATCCGCTTGCGGCGGGTGAGGGCGTCGATCAGCGTGTGCTCGAAGGCGTGGCCCAGGTGGAGGCTGCCCGTGACGTTCGGCGGCGGGATGACGACGGTGAACGGAGGCTTGTCGCTCTTCGCGTCGGCCTCGAAGTAACCCCGTTCTACCCAGCGCTCGTACAGCGGCCTCTCCACCTCGGCCGGCGCGTACTGAGTCGGCAGTTCGGAAGGGGGCGCTGTCTGCTGCTGAGTCTTCTCGGTCACCCGGCCAGTTTAGAGGTGTCACAGTGCCGTACTGAAACCCGATTCTTCCGTAACGGTGTGGGCCCCCGCCGCCCACCAGGACGCGGCCTTGGGACAGGATGTTCGCAACACGTAAACATCACGAGGGGACCACCCGTAATGAGCTACAACCAGCCGGGCCCGTACGGCGGGCAGCAGCCGCAGCAGCCCGGACCGTACGGCCAGCCGGGGCCCTACGGCCAGCAGCCGCAGGGCCAGCCGGGCCCTTACGGCCAGCAGCCGCAGACCCCGCAGCCCGGTTACGGGTACCCGCAGCAGGCCCCGCAGGGCGTGCCGCCGCAGCAGCAGCAGCCGCCCTACGGCTACCCGCAGCAGCCCGGCCAGCCCGCCCCGTACGGCCAGCAGCCCCAGTACGGCGCGCAGCAGCCGGGCGGCTACCCGCCCCCGCCGCCGGCCCAGGGCGGTGGCGGCAAGAAGACCGGCCTGATCATCGGCGCCGTGGTCGTCGCCCTGGCGGTCATCGGCGGCGGCGGTTACCTCCTGCTGGGCGGCGGTGGCGGCCTGGAGGACGACGGCCCGCACAAGCTGACGGCACCGGCGACCATCATCGGCGGCGAGTACAAGCGCGCCGTCAAGGACGAGCCGAAGCCGCAGCCGGCGGACAAGGACAGCAAGACGATCCTGGCCGCCAGCGGGGTCACCGACCCCATGTCGATCGGCAGCACGTACTCGACCATCGACCTGACCGGCATCACCCCCGGCGATCCCGAGGCCGCCGAGAAGGTGTCGAAGGCGAAGAACCTCGTCTTCATCGGCGTCTACGGCAAGATCGAGGACCCGGAGAAGGTTCTCGACGCGACGATGGCCGAGTTCAAGAAGAACACCAAGGGATCCGAGACGAAGATGATCGGGGACCCCAAGGAGGTCGAACCCGACGGTCTGAACGGTGCTGTGATGAAGTGCCAGCAGGCCGAGAGCAAGAACAAGCTCACCGGGGTCGTGCAGAACACGCACATGTGCCTCTGGGCGGACTACAGCACGATCGGCATCGTCGAGCCGATCCAGGGTGCGGCCGGCACCTCGCTCGACGAGGCGGCGAAGCTCGCGGCCGACGTCCGCAACGAGGTCCGCGTCAAGGCGTAACACCGCCCGTCACGCGAAGGGGCGCCCGGTCAGTGACCGGGCGCCCCTTACGTGTTCACGCGGCGAGCGCTACGCGCTCTTCTCGTGGCGGCCGTTGCCGTCGTCCTTGACGATGCGCGGGACCAGCGTCGGGTTGACGTTGTTGCGGACGACGTCGCGCGTGATGACGACGCGGGCCACGTCCTTGCGGGACGGGACCTCGTACATCACCGACTGGAGGACCTCCTCCATGATGGCGCGCAGACCGCGCGCGCCGGTGCCGCGGAGGATGGCCTGGTCGGCGATGGCCTCCAGGGCCGGGAGGTCGAAGTCCAGCTCGACGCCGTCGAGTTCGAACAGGCGCTGGTACTGCTTGACCAGCGCGTTGCGCGGCTCGACCAGGATCTTGAGGAGGGCCTCGCGGTCCAGGTTGTGGACCGAGGTGATGACGGGGAGGCGGCCGATGAACTCGGGGATCATGCCGAACTTGACCAGGTCCTCCGGCATGACCTCCTGGAACTGGTCGCTCGCCTCGATCTCGCGCTTGGAGCGGATCGTCGCGCCGAAGCCGATCCCCTTCGCTCCCGCGCGCGACTCGATGATCTTCTCGAGGCCGGCGAAGGCGCCGCCCACGATGAAGAGCACGTTCGTCGTGTCGATCTGGATGAACTCCTGGTGCGGGTGCTTCCGGCCGCCCTGCGGCGGGACCGAGGCGGTGGTGCCCTCAAGGATCTTGAGGAGCGCCTGCTGGACACCCTCGCCGGAGACGTCCCGGGTGATCGACGGGTTCTCGCTCTTACGGGCGACCTTGTCGATCTCGTCGATGTAGATGATCCCGGTCTCGGCCTTCTTGACGTCGTAGTCGGCCGCCTGGATCAGCTTGAGCAGAATGTTCTCGACGTCCTCGCCGACATAGCCGGCCTCCGTGAGCGCCGTCGCGTCCGCGATGGCGAACGGGACGTTCAGCATACGGGCGAGGGTCTGCGCGAGGAGCGTCTTGCCGGAGCCCGTGGGGCCCAGCAGAAGGATGTTGGACTTGGCGAGCTCGATCGCGTCGTCCCGGCCCTGCGCTCCGCCGTTCTCGCCGGCCTGGACGCGCTTGTAGTGGTTGTACACCGCGACCGAGAGGGCCTTCTTCGCGGGCTCCTGCCCGACGACGTACCCCTCGAGGAACTCACAGATCTCGCGCGGCTTGGGGAGCTCCTCCCACCGCACCTCGGAGGTCTCGGCGAGCTCCTCCTCGATGATCTCGTTGCAGAGGTCGATGCACTCGTCGCAGATGTACACCCCGGGGCCTGCGATGAGCTTCTTCACCTGCTTCTGGCTCTTTCCGCAGAACGAGCACTTGAGCAGGTCGCCGCCATCACCGATGCGTGCCACGAGGTGCTTCCCCAATCGCCTGGGAGCGGCTTGGTTCAGCCGGCTCCTGGTGCCTCATATTCGACGGTACCTTGCCGAGCCCTCGGTTCGGGCCCCCCTTGGCGCGGTTCACACATTGTCGTGTACCGCGCCAAGGGCCGTCGTACGTCAGGCGGCCGCTCCGGCCGCGCTCTTACGCGTCGAGACGATCTGGTCCACGAGGCCGTACGCGAGCGCGCCGTCGGCCGTGAGGATCTTGTCCCGCTCGATGTCGTCCCGGATCTTCTCCAGCGGCGTGGTGGAGTGCTTCGCCAGCATCTCCTCCAGCTGCTCACGCATCCGCAGGATCTCGTTGGCCGCGATCTCCAGGTCGGAGAGCTGCTCGCGGCCGGTCTGCGAGGACGGCTGGTGGATCAGGACACGGGCGTGCGGCAGGGCCATCCGCTTGCCGGGCGTGCCGGCGGCGAGGAGCACGGCCGCGGCGGACGCCGCCTGGCCCATGCAGACCGTCTGGATGTCAGGCTTCACGAACTGCATCGTGTCGTAGATCGCCGTCAGCGCGGTGAAGGAGCCACCGGGGCTGTTGATGTAGATCGAGATGTCACGGTCCGGGTCCATCGACTCCAGGCACAGCAGCTGCGCCATGACGTCGTTCGCGGACGCGTCGTCGATCTGCACGCCGAGGAAGATCACGCGCTCCTCGAAGAGCTTCGCGTACGGGTCGTACTCGCGCACGCCCTGCGAGGTGCGCTCGACGAAGCGCGGGACGACGTAGCGGCTGTCCGGCTGCGGGCCGGTGTAGAGGCCGCTCGCGGAGAAGTTGCTCATGTGGGTGTTCACCATCCTGGTGGCGTTCTGCGGGCTCGGGAGGGGGCTCGGTGCGGTGCGGCTCAGGCGCCGGTGCCGCCACCGCCCGGGACGCCCGAGGCGGCGGAGATGATCTCGTCGATGAGGCCGTACTCCTTGGCCTCTTCGGAGGTGAACCAGCGGTCGCGGTCGCCGTCGCGGATGATCGCCTCGACGGTCTGGCCGGAGTGCTGGGCGGTGATCTCCGCCATGCGCTTCTTCGTACGGAGCAGGTACTCGGCCTGGATCTTGATGTCCGAGGCGGTGCCGCCGAGGCCGGCCGAACCCTGGTGCATGAGGATGTCGGTGTTCGGCAGCGCGAACCGCTTGCCGGCCGCACCGCCGGTCAGCAGGAACTGGCCCATGGAGGCGGCCATGCCCATGCCGATCGTCACCACGTCGTTCGGGATGTACTGCATGGTGTCGTAGACCGCCATGCCCGCCGTCACCGAACCGCCGGGGCTGTTGATGTAGAGGTAGATGTCCTTGTCCGGGTCGGCGGCAAGGAGCAGCATCTGCGCGGTGATCTTGTTGGCGATGTCGTCGTCGACCTGCTGGCCCAGGAAGATGATGCGTTCACCGAGCAGCCGGCTGTAGACCTGGTCGCCGAGGCCACCACCGATGGAGGGCTCGCCGGCGGCTGTAGGCATCAGATTCGTCACGTATTCCACCTGCTCGTCTCTGACGGCTTCGGCCGTCTCAGCGTCTTCGTACCGGGGGCGGGGGACTCCCCTGCCCTCGTATTCATGGACCCTAACGCGCAGGTCGGACAGAGCCATCCCGCTTCCCGAACTGTTCGCTCGGAGCGCAAGGTCCACACCGTCCGCCCCGCCGTCCCCAGCGGGTCCACGGCGGCCGGGAACGGGCCTGTGGGGCTTGCGGTGGTACGCGTACGGGCTCCGGGCGCCGCAGTGGCGTCCGGAGCCCGTAGCAGGGTCAGCGCGAGGCTCAGGCCTCGGTCTTCTCCTCGCCGTCACCCTCGACGGCGGCCTCGACCGTCTCGACGGCGGCAGCGCTGTCGGAGGGCTCTTCCTCTTCGTCCTCGAGGTCGACGACCTCACCGTTGGTGTCGAGGACCTTGGCGGCCTCGACGACCACGGCCAGCGCCTTGCCGCGGGCGACCTCGCCGACGAGCATCGGCACCTGGCCACCCTCGACGACGGCCTGGGCGAACTGGTCGGGGCTCATGCCGGAGGACTGGGCACGCCGCATGAGGTGCTCGGTGAGCTCCTCCTGGTTGACGTTCAGCTTCTCCTTGTTGACCAGCTCGTCCAGAACGAACTGGGTCTTGATGCCCTTGACCGCCTGCTCCTTGGTCTCGGCATCGAACTCTTCCTCGGTCTTGCCCTGGATCTCCAGGTACTTGGCGAGGTCGAGACCCATCTGGCCCAGCTGGTGGTTGACCAGGTTGTGCTTGCGGGTGTTGATCTCGTCCTCGAGCAGCTTCTCGGGGACGGGGACCTCGACCAGCTCGAGCAGCTTCTCGAGGACACGCTCCTGGGCCTGCGTGGCCTGGTCGTACTGCTTCATGTTCGCAAGGCGCTTGCGGCTGTCCGCCTTCAGCTCCTCGAGAGTGTCGAACTCGCTCGCCATCTGGGCGAAGTCGTCGTCCAGCTCGGGGAGCTCCTTGGCGGCCACGGCGGTGACCTTGACGCTGACCTCGGCGTCCTTGCCCTCGGCGGAGCCGCCCTTCAGCTGCGAGGTGAAGGTGGCCTCGCCGCCGGCCTCCAGGCCGGTGACGGCCTCGTCGATGCCCTCGAGGAGCTCGCCGGAGCCGATGGTGTACGAGACACCCTCGGCGACACCGTCGGGCAGGACCTCGCCGTCGACCTTGGCCTCGAGGTCGAGCGTGACGACGTCGCCGTCGGCGGCGGCGCGCTCGACGGGGTTGGTGGAGGCGAAGCGCTCACGCAGCTCCTCCACCGCCTTCTCGACGTCCTCGTCGCTGACCTCGACGGCGTCGACGGTGACCTCGATACCGGAGTAGTCCGGGATCTGGATCTCGGGACGGACGTCGACCTCGGCCGTGAAGGCCAGCGTCTCGCCGTCCTTCAGCTCGGTGATGTCCACCTCGGGCTGGCCCAGCGGGTTCAGCTCAGCCTCGTTGACCGCCTCGGTGTAGAGCTTGGGAAGCGCGTCGTTGACCGCTTCCTCCAGCACCGCACCACGGCCGAACCGCTGATCGATCACTCGGGCAGGGATCTTGCCCTTACGGAAGCCCTTGACCGTGACCTGCTGGTTGATCTTCTTGTACGCCGCGTCGAGGCTGGCCTTGAGCTCCTCGAAGGGCACCTCGACAGTGAGCCGAACCCGGGTCGGGTTCAGGTTCTCCACGGCGCTCTTCACGGTTCGGTCTCCTTGGTGGCTGACATCTTGGGGTTCTGCTGCACCGAAAACGGCGATTCAGCGGATCGAGCCCGGCACATCAGACACACGGGCACGCAGCTTGCATAGTAACGGCAAGCGGGAGGCGCCTCACAACGTGATCTTGCTGGTGGTCGGGGTGGCCGGATTCGAACCGACGACCTTCCGCTCCCAAAGCGGACGCGCTACCAAGCTGCGCCACACCCCGTCGGTGCGAACCGTAGGGTACATGCCCGGCGGGCGGGCGCCGCGCGTTTTACCGCGCGACGGAAGGGGTGTGCGCCGAGCGCCCCGGACCCGCTACGATGCTTCTCGTGCCGCGGGCCACGTGACCTGCGGTGCGAGCGTGCGGGCGTAGCTCAATGGTAGAGCCCTAGTCTTCCAAACTAGCTACGCGGGTTCGATTCCCGTCGCCCGCTCCACACGGCTCAGGGCCAGGCCGGAGGTTCGTCCTCCGGCCTGGCCCTGACGCGTTTCCGGTCCTCGCCGCCGTCCGCGCACCCGCACGTGTGCGCGGGCTCGCTCTTTCCCTCACGCGCCAGGTGCGCGCCCGGCGGCGGGGCGGGTCAGAAGCTGATGCGGTTGATCGTCTCGGCTATCGAGTTCATGAACCTCTCGATCGACGGCGCCATGCCCGTCGAGGCGACGAAGAAGCCGAAGAGGGCCGCCACGATGGCGGGCCCGGCCTTGATGGAGCCGCCGCGGATCAACACCACGAGGACGATCGCCAACAGAAGCACCACTGACAGTGAAATGGCCACAACTGATCACACCCTCGGTCGGTCCGCCTACCGGCCCGGAGCGCGCGGCCCAGCACGCTCCCGCCCGCACCATCGTGCCATCAACCCCCTTGCCCCTGTGGCCGGCTGACGAACCGTCCTGGACAAGATCACGCCATCACGGATGCGGGGCGCGGCGGTTGCCGTCGCGTCTGCGGGGCCGCCCGGGTGAAATGCGAAAAGGAATTACCCTTGATCGTTTCACTGTCCCCACACTTCTGTCACGAGAAATTCGAAGCGCCTTCGTGAGGTAATTCACGCGACCGTGACGTGTGGGCGATTTGCACTGTTCAAGCGGGTCCAACCCGGACATATCGGCCCGTCGGTGCGGGCGTCGTATTCGAATGAGCCAGGTGTGCGGCATGTTTTGCGCAGCGAATTGCGGGGGCTAGTGTGCCTTGAATGTTCCACGCTGCGCATGGGTACGAGAGGACGCCTGGGCCCGAGGTCAAGGAGTCGGAGACCACCCCGGAGAACCGGACGGCGACCGCTGTCGCCCCGGCCGCGAGTGGCCTGAAGTCCGCCCCTCAGGGGGCTGCCAAGGCCACCGGTCGGGACGCCTACTTCGACAACGCGAAGTATCTGGCCATCGTGCTGGTGGCGGTGGCGCACGCCTGGGAGCCGGTGATGGAGGGCAGCAGAGCAACGCGTGCCCTGTACATGCTGATCTACACCTTCCACATGCCGGCCTTCATCATCGTCTCCGGCTACTTCTCCCGGAGTTACCGGGGCAAACCGCATCAGCTCAGACGACTGCTGACGGGCATCGCCCTGCCGTACGTCGTCTTCGAGGTGGCCTACTCGCTGTTCGCCCGGTACGCGAACGACGATCCGTCGCGGTCGATCAGCCTGCTCGACCCGTTCTATCTGACCTGGTTCCTGGCCGCGCTGTTCATCTGGCGGCTGACCACCCCGCTGTGGCAGACGGTGCGGTGGCCGATGTCGATCGCGCTCGCCATCGGTCTGCTGGCGTCGCTCACCCCGGGCATCGGGGCGGACCTCAACCTCACGCGGGTGCTGCAGTTCCTGCCCTTCTTCGTGCTGGGCCTGTGTCTGAAGCCGGAGCACTTCCAGCTGCTGCGGCGGCCCGAGGCGCGGCTGCTGGCCGTGCCCGTCCTCGCGGGGGCGCTGCTCTTCGCGTACTGGGTGGCCCCCCGTATGAACCTGAGCTGGTTCTACCGTTCCGGCAGCGTGCAGGAGCGGGGCTGGCCGTGGTGGTCGGGCCTGGTGGTGGTCGTCGCGCTCTTCGGGTGCGCGCTGGTGCTGAGCGCCGCGTTCCTCGCGCTGGTGCCGAGCCGCCGGACCTGGTTCACGGCCCTGGGCGCCGGGACCATCTGCGGCTACCTGCTGCACGGCTTCGCGGTCAAGGCCGGTGACTACTGGGGGCTGTTCGAGAGCCAGGCGTGGCTCGGCGGCCCGGTCGGTCTGGTGGTGCTGACGCTGGGCACGGGCGCCATGGTGACGCTGATGTGCTCCCCACCCGTACGCCGGGCCCTGCGGTTCGTCACGGAGCCCGAGATGAAGTGGGCGTTCCGCCAGGACGCGACCGAGTCGAGCCCGCGCCGGTGAGCACCCGGCCGGGCCGGCTCTAGTCGGCGGTCAGGCCCAGCAGTTCGCGGGTCCTGGCGTACTTGGCGGTCAGCCTGTTCCGCGTCGCCTCGTCGAGCACGGCGAGGCGCGCGGGATCGGCGTTGTGGGCCAGGTCGGCCTGTTTGACGAGCAGCGCGCCGGGGGTGTCCAGGATGCGCCGCGTATAGACCTCGAGGTCCTCGTCCTCCCCTTTGGTGAGGGCGAGGACCATGTCCTTCACGTGCCGCGGCAGAGCGGCGTCCTCGAGCCAGGCGCGGCTCAGCACGCCGTCCTCGACCGCGTCGTGGAGCCAGCCCGCGGCGATCTGGTCGTCGCTGCCGCCCCGGGCGCGCACGCCCTCGGCGACGGCCGCGATGTGTTCCGCGTACGGGCGGCCTGCTTTGTCCTGCTGTGCGGCGTGCGCCTCGCGGGCGATCGCCTCCACCTCGGCCAGGGTCAGCCTCTGCTCCGACATGGGACGACTGTACGCGCGTGCAGCGGTGTCAGACCTGGCGGCACAGCAGCAGCAGCGCCCGGTCGTCGTTGACGTCCTTGGCCACCGCCTCGATCAGATGCCAGGCCGCGCCCTCGAACCCGGACGCGACATAGCGGTCGGCCTCGCCGGTGAGCCGGTCGATGCCCTCGCTGATGTCGCGGTCCGACGCCTCCACCAGCCCGTCGGTGAACAGCATCAGCACGTCGCCGGAGCGCAGGGAGCCCTTGACCGGGTCGAACTGCGCCGCGTCGTAGACGCCGAGGAGCGGGCCCTCGGCGGACTTCTCCTCCCAGCGCCCGCTGCCCGCGTGGAGCTGGAGCGCGGGCAGATGCCCGGCGGAGAACAGTTCGTAGTCGCCCGAGTCGAGGTCGAGCACGAGGTGGATGGACGTGGCGAAACCCTCGTCCCAGTCCTGGCGCAGCAGATAGCCGTTGGCCGCGGGCAGGAAGCCGTGCGGCGGCAGCGAGCCCAGCAGCCCGCCGAACGCCCCGGACAGCAGCAGTGCCCGGGACGCCGCGTCCATCCCCTTGCCGGAGACGTCCGTGAGGACGACCTCCAGGGTGCGGCCGCCGTTGGTGCGGGCGGCGACCGTGAAGTCGCCGGAGAAGGACTGGCCGCCGGCCGGGCGGAGCGCCATCTCCTGGTGCCAGCCCTTCGGCAGCCGCGGCAGGGCGCTCTGCACCCGGATGCGCTCGCGCAGGTCGAAGAGCATGGTGCCGCCGCGCCGCCACGGCACGCCGACCCTCGCCCTGAACTGGGCGATGAGCAGCCCGAAAAGACCGCATGCCGCGACGACGAGGACCGTGCCGGGGGTGACCCTGGCCGGGCCCTCCAGATACGGGCCGAGCACCAGGGACTCGACGATCAGGGCGCCCGCGGCGGCCGCGTAGAGACCGAGCAGGCTCGCGGGCCGCAGCAGCAGCCCGCCGGCGACGATCGGCAGGACCAGCGCCACCGGTGAACACCACACCGGGGCGGCGATCGTTCCCCAGGTGATCGCGGGGACCGTGAGCAGCAGTCCGACCAGGGCGAGCCAGTCGGAGCCGTCGCCGCGGAAGTAGTCGACGGCGGATCGGCGCAGCGTCGTACGGGCCCGGTGCACGGCTTTGCGCATCCGGGCCGTGAACGAGTCTGCTGCAGAGCCGTGGGCCATTGCGGGGACCTTATCCACCCGCCGCCCCGCCGTGCAGGGGGACCCCACGACATTGCGTTCGAAATCGGGTCGCGAAGCGCCGTGAGCGGCTGGTAGGGATGGCATATGACGACAGATCTGAGGGTGCTGCGGCAGTCCGAGTGGGACCGGTGGTACGCGAGTCTCGAACGCGCCTTCGGAGGGGTCGCGGAGACCCGGCCGGAGCGCGAGCTGTGGGAGTCGCTCACCGAGACCGAGCGCTCGATCGGCGTCTGGGAGGGCGAGGACTGCGTGGGCACCGCCGGGGCGTTCACCTTCTCGGTGTCCGCGCCGGGCGGCACGTTCGTGCCCGCGGCGGGAGTGACCATGGTCAGCGTCGCGGCCACCCACCGGCGGCGCGGCATCCTCACGTCCATGATGCGCCGTCAGCTCGACGACGTCCGTTCGTGGGGTGAGCCGCTCGCCGTGCTGACGGCCTCCGAGCCGGAGATCTACGGCCGGTTCGGCTACGGCATCGCCACCCGTCAACTGTCCGTCGAGATCGACTCCTCACGGGTGCGCATCGCCGTGCCGGCGGGCGGCGAGGACGTCCGGCTGCGGTTCGTCCCGGTCGCCGAGGGCGCAGAGGCGTGCGAGGAGGTGTACCGGCGCACGATCAGCGCGCGGCCGGGGATGCTCGCGCGCCGTCCGGGGTGGGAACGGCTGCCGCTGCTCGACCCGCCGAGCGAGCGGCAGGGCGCGTCCCCGATGCAGTGCGTGCTCGCCGAGCGGGACGGGCGGGTCGTGGGCTACGCCCGGTTCCACAACAAGCCGGACTGGACCGCGGCCGGTCCCGACGGCTCGATCTCGGTACGGCACATCGACGCGCTCGACCCGGTGGCGTACGCGGTGCTGTGGCGGTTCCTGTGCGACATCGACCTGACGTCGGCCGTCCGGTCCCGCAACCGTCCGGTCGACGACCCGCTGCTGCACCTCGTCAGCGACATCCGCCGCTGCGACGTGCGGGTGCGGGACTCGCTGCACGTCCGGCTGGTCGATGTCGGCGCTGCGCTGGAGGCCCGGAGGTACACGGCGCCGGTGGACGTGGTGTTCGAGGTCGACGACGCGTTCTGCCCGTGGAACGCGGGGCGCTGGCGGCTGACCGGCGACGCGAAGGGCGCGACGTGCGCGCGGACGCGGGACGCGGCGGATCTGGAGCTCGGGGTGGGCGAGTTGGGCGCCGCGTATCTCGGAGGCGTGTCGCTGACGTCGCTGGCGGGGGCGGGACGGATACGGGAGATGCGGGAGGGGGCGCTGCGGGAGGCGTCGGTGGCATTCGGGTCGGATGTGGCGCCGTGGTTGCCGCACGGGTTCTAGCGGGAGCGTCTCGAGGGGGCGGGGGCGCCTGCGGCGGGCTTGTTCCCCTACCCTCCCCCTCCCCGTCCCCCTGCGGCCTGGCGGCCGCGGTGGGACCCCCGCCTTCCCGTAACGGGGGCTCCGCCCCCGAACCCCCGCGCCTCAATCGCCGGCGGGGCCGGATGTGCCCGGCGCCGTAGCATTCAGCGCTGCGGCTGGCAGGTGGGGCACCAGAAGAGGTTGCGGGCCGAGAGCGGGGCCGTGCGGATCTGCGTCGTGCAGATGTGGCACGGCATGTTCGCCCGGCGGTAGACGTAGACCTCACCGCCGTGGTCGTCGACGCGCGGTGGGCGGCCCATCGCCTCGGGCAGGTGCTCCGGGCGGACGGTGTCGATGCGGTTGTTGCGTACGCCCTCGCGCATCAGGGCGACCAGATCGTCCCAGATGGCATCCCATTGGGCGCGTGTGAGGTCCCTGCCGGGTCGGTAGGGGTCGATGCCGTGGCGGAAGAGGACCTCAGCGCGGTAGACGTTGCCGACGCCCGCGACGATCTTCTGGTCCATCAGGAGCGCGGCGATCGTCGTGCGGGAGCGGGAGATCCGCGACCAGGCCCGGTCCGAGGTGTCGGACGGTCGGAGCGGGTCGGGGCCGAGGCGGTCGTGGATCGCCTGCTTCTCGCCGTCGGTGAGCAGCGCGCAGGCCGTGGGGCCCCGCAGGTCGACGTAGGACGTGGCGTTGGCGAGACGCAGCCGGACCGTGTCGGTGGGCGGCGGCGCCGGCGCGTCGCCGAAGGTGACCTTGCCGAACAGGCCGAGGTGGATGTGGACCCAGCCGAGCGGCCCGAACCCGAGGAAGAGGTGCTTGCCGTGGGCGTCGGCGTACTCGAGCGCCTGGCCGTCGATCAGCGCCGCGCTGTCGGAGAACTTCCCCTGCGGGCTCGTCGCACGCACGGACCGGCCGCCGAACCTCTCGCGGTGGTCGGCGGCCAGCCGGTGGATCGTGTGCCCCTCGGGCATTAGCCCTGCTGCGGGTGGTGGGCCGGGATCGGGGGCAGGTCGCCGGTGGTCTCGTACGCGGAGAGCATCTCGATGCGGCGGGTGTGGCGCTCCTCGCCCGAGTACGGGGTGTTCAGGAAGATCTCGGCGAACTTGGTGGACTCCTCCAGGGAGTGCATCCGGCCGCCGATCGCCACCACGTTGGCGTTGTTGTGCTCGCGGCCGAGGGCCGCGGTCTGCTCGCTCCAGGCGAGCGCGGCACGCACGCCCTTGACCTTGTTCGCGGCGATCTGCTCGCCGTTCCCGGAGCCGCCGATCACGATGCCGAGGCTGCCCTCGTCCGCGGCCGTCCGCTCGGCGGCGCGCAGGCAGAACGGCGGGTAGTCGTCCTGTGCGTCGTAGATGTGGGGACCGCAGTCCACGGGCTCGTGGCCATGGGCCTTGAGCCACTCGACGAGGTGGTTCTTGAGTTCGAAGCCGGCATGGTCGGAGCCGAGGTACACGCGCATGGTCCGAGTGTGGCATGTGGGACCGGAGCGATCCGGCTCGGGGCGGGAAAACGGGCGGCGCGGGTCGGCGGCGGCAGGGAGCAATACCTGACGGCGTCTGTCGGGTATTGCGGGGAGGCTCGCCGGGACGTCCGCAGAGGAACGAACGGAGAGCTCCCCCATGTTTTCCACCGCCACCACCGTCCTGCGCCCCGGCGACGAGGGGTACGAGGGTGAACTGGCCGGATTCCAGACCGGTTTCACCCGGCGCCCGGACCTCGTCGTCGCCGCACGCGACGCCGAGGACGTGCGCGCGGCGGTCGCGTACGCGGCCGCGCACGGTCTGCCGGTCCGGGCGCAGGCCACCGGGCACGGCACCCCCGGGCCCGTCGCGGGCGGGGTGCTCGTCAGCACCCGCCGGATGGACGGCGTGGCGGTGGACGCCGCGGCCCGCACCGCGCGGGTGGCGGCCGGCGCCCGCTGGGGGCAGGTCGTCGCGGCGGCCGCCGGGCACGGGCTCGCGCCGCTGAACGGCTCGGCGCCGGGCGTCGGCGCCGTCTCGTACACCCTCGGCGGCGGTCTGGGCATTCTGGCGCGGGAGTTCGGGTACGCCGCCGATCACGTCCGCTCGCTGGAGATCGTCACGGCGGACGCCGGGCTGCGGAACGTCACCGCCGGCAGTGACCCCGAGCTGTTCTGGGCGCTGTGCGGCGGCGGGCACGGTTTCGGTGTGGTGACCGCCATGGAGATCGATCTGGTGCCGGTGGCGCGGCTGTACGGGGGCTCGCTCGTCTTCGACGGGGACCTGGTGGACCGGGCGCTGGAGGTCTGGCTGCGCTGGACGGCCGGTCTGCCGGACCAGGTGACCTCGTCGGCGGCGCTGGTGCGGTTCCCGGACCTTCCCGTGGTGCCGGAGCCGATGCGGGGCCGCTACACCGTGTCGGTCCGGGTCGCCTTCACCGGGGACGCGGAGGAGGGCGGGCGGCTGGTTGCCCCGCTGCGGGAGATCGGGCCCGCCCTCGCCGACTCGCTGCGGGACATGCCGTACGCCGAGAGCCACACCATCCACAGCGACCCGGACTTCCCGCACGCCTACTACGGGGACAGCGCGATGCTCGGCGGTCTCGACGCGGGCCGGGCGCGCGAGGTGGTGCGGCTCACCGGGCCGGACGCGCCGGTCATGTCGGTGGTCCAGATCAACCACTTGGGCGGCGCGACGGCCAAGGAGCAGCGGAACGCGGTGCCGTTCCGTTCGGCCCGGTATCTGCTGCGGGTCCTCAACCCGCTGGGCCGGGACACGCAAGCGGGCGTCGTGGAGGCCCTGCACGCGCGGGTGTTCCAGGTGCTGGAGCCGCTGACGCTGGGCCGCTCGGTCAACTTCGCCTTCGGCTGCGGCAGCCGTACGCGAGGGCTGCACGAGCCCGGGACGCACAAGAGGCTCGCCGGTCTGCGGTCGGCGTACGACCCGGCGAGCCTCTTCCGCGATCGGGACGATCGGGACTGAGTGTCAGCCGCGGCGGCCGAGGAGCTTCCAGGTGGCGGGCAGCACGCCCATCGCCAGGGCGGCCTTCAGCGCGTCGCCGATCAGGAACGGCAGCAGGCCCGCGGCGACCGCTTCGCCGAGGGACATGCCGGTGGCGAGCGCCAGGTAGGGCACGCCGACCGCGTAGATGACCGCCGAACCGGCCGCCATGGTGCCCGCCATGCGCAGCACCGAACGGTCGCCGCCGCGGCGGGCGAGCTGACCGACGACGCCCGCGGCGAGCAGCATCCCGAGGATGTATCCGAAGGACGGCATCGCATAGCCGGAGGCGCCCTGGGCGAACCACGGCATGCCGGCCATGCCGGCCACCGCGTAGAGGGCGAGCGACAGCAGACCGCGGCGGGCGCCGAGCGCGGTGCCCACGAGGAGGGCGGCGAAGGTCTGGCCGGAGACGGGGACCGGGGAGCCGGGGACCGGGAGGGCGATCTGCGCCGCGATGCCGGTGAGAGCGGCGCCGCCGACGACCAGGGTGATGTCCCGTACACGGGAGGCGGGGAGCAGGTCGGCGAGGACGAGCCCCGGTCGGACGGGGGCGGCAGCAGTGCTCATCGGGACTCCGCGAGGGTGTGGGCGGTTCGGGACACGGCGACGGTAGCCCACGGGAGATCGCCGGATCACGAGCAGCCGCCCACAAAGCGACGGTTGACGGCTTGGTGGGGTTCGCACAAAGAGCCGGGATCATGCGACGGATGACGTGATGCTTGTCACTGAGGTCCGGGGCGCAGCGGGCGTTTTGCACAGTGGGCCCCCGCTCAGGGAGACTGTAGGGAATCCATAACTCGCACCGGGTGAACTGCGCACTGGAACCTCGGCGCGAGGAGGCATGTGACCGGCGCCACCGAGAGGTGGAGCTCGTGTGCACGGCCCCTGACCTTGTGTGAGCATCGTGACCGTATAGCGGACATCCGTTCCTTGTGAGCGGTGCCATGACCACACTTGGTCACTCCCCCGTCTCAGCTCAGAACAGGGCACGCCCATGTCTCGGACCACCGCGCCCGCGAAGGCCGACCAGCAGGCCGACGCCGCTGCGGACGCCACGCTCACGCACGGCCTCAAGCAACGCCATCTGTCGATGATCGCCCTCGGCGGTGTCATCGGCGCCGGGCTCTTCGTCGGCTCCGGGGCGGGCATCGCCGCGGCCGGCCCGTCGATCGTCGTCGCCTATGCGCTCTCCGGTCTGCTCGTCATGCTGGTGATGCGCATGCTGGGCGAGATGTCGGCCGCGAACCCGGCCTCCGGCTCCTTCTCGGTGCACGCCGAGCGCGCGATCGGGCCGTGGGCGGGATTCACCGCCGGCTGGGCGTTCTGGTTCCTGCTCTGCGTGGCCGTCGGCCTGGAGGCGATCGGCGCCGCCGGGATCATGACGGGCTGGTTCCCGGGCACGCCCGAGTGGGCCTGGGTGGCGCTGTTCATGATGGTGTTCTGCGGAACCAACCTGGCGGCGGTGAAGAACTTCGGCGAGTTCGAGTTCTGGTTCGCCGCTCTCAAGGTCGGCGCGATCGTGCTCTTCCTCGGCATCGGCGTGCTCGCCATCGCCGGCGGCCTGCCGGACGTCCAAGCCCCCGGCACCGCCAATCTGACCGGCGACGGCGGATTCATGCCCAACGGCGCCGAAGGTCTGATCGTGGGTCTGCTCGCCTCCGTCTTCGCCTACGGCGGTCTGGAGACGGTCACCATCGCCGCCGCCGAGTCGGAGCACCCGGTGCGGGGCGTCGCGAAGGCCGTGCGCACCGCGATGTGGCGGATCGCCGTGTTCTACATCGGTTCGATGGCGGTCATCGTCACGCTGGTGCCCTGGCACGACCCGGCGGTCGAGAAGAAGGGCCCGTACGTCGCGACCCTGGACCACCTGGGCATCCCCGGCGCGGGCGGGATCATGAACGTCGTCGTGCTGGTCGCCCTGCTCTCCGCGATGAACGCCAACATCTACGGCGCCTCCCGCATGGCCTGCTCGCTGGTCGCCCGCGACCAGGGTCCGAAGGCGCTGGGCCGGATCTTCGGCGGCGTGCCCCGTGTCGCCGTCGTCGTCTCCTCTCTCTTCGGGTTCCTGTGCGTGCTGCTGTCGTACTGGCGGCCGAACGACATTTTCATGTGGCTGCTCAACACGATCGGCGCGATCATCCTGGTCGTCTGGTTCTTCATCGCCGTCTCCCAGCTCGTCCTGCGCCGCCGCACCGAGCGCGAGGCGCCCGAGAAGCTGGTCGTGAAGATGTGGCTGTTCCCGGGCCTGACCTGGGTGGCGCTGGCGGGCATGGCGGCCGTGTTCGTACTGATGGCGCGCGAGGAGGGCACCCGGGTCCAACTGCTGTGGACGGGCGGCCTGACGCTGCTGCTGGCGGCGCTCGGCCACCTGATCCAGCGGGGGCGCGGCGCCCGCGCCCCGCTCGACTGAACCGCGCCGCACGACGACGGAGGGACCCCTGGGCCGTCATGGCCCGGGGGTCCCTCCGTCGTTCGGTGCTGTCGTTCGGTGTGTCCGGGAACCGCTCAGTCGAAGATCGGGCCCGTCGTCCGGGTCCGCTTGATCTCGTAGAAGCCCGGGATCGAGGCGACCATCAGCGTGCCGTCCCAGAGCTTGGCCGCCTCCTCGCCCTTGGGGGCGGGGGTGACGACCGGGCCGAAGAAGGCGATCTGCTCGCCGTCGGCGCCCGGGACCGCGATGACCGGCGTGCCGACCTCCTGGCCGACCTTGTCTATGCCCTCCTTGTGGGAGGCGCGCAGCTGGGCGTCGTACGTGTCCTTGTCCGCGAAGTCGGCAAGGGACGCCGGCAGACCGGCCTCCTCGAGGGCGGCGACCACGGCCTCGCGGACGGGGCCCCGGCCCTCGTTGTGGAAGCGGGTGCCGAGGGCGGTGTAGAGCTTGCCGACCACCTCGTCGCCGTGCTCCTGCTGGGCGGCGACGACGACCCGCACCGGACCCCACGCCTGGTTCTCCAGCATGTCCCGGTACTCCTCCGAGACCTGGTCGAGCTTGTCCTCGTTGAGTACGGCGAGGCTCATCACATGCCAACGCACCTCTACGTCGCGGACCTTCTCGACCTCGAGCATCCAGCGGGAGGTCATCCAGGCCCAGGGGCACAGCGGGTCGAACCAGAAGTCCACGGGCGTCTTGCCGTCGTGCGACATATCACTCCTCGGAAAAGGGGCGGCGCCCTGCGCGCCTGCCGTGGCAACGCCGTCGAGGGCCCCGTCGATTCCCGTGGGAGGATCACTTCTGTTCGAACGAGACACGAAGGAGTGCTTGTGCCCGGTGAGAATCTGTCCCGCGACGAGGCCCGGTCCCGGGCCGGACTGCTGTCCGTCGACGGGTACCAGGTGGCCCTCGACGTGCGTTCCGCGGTCGGGGAGCCCGAGAACTCCTCCGGGACGCGTACGTACCGCTCCGTGACCACGATCCGGTTCCGTGCCGCGGAGCCGGGCGCCTCGACGTTCGTGGACCTGGTGGCCCCGGCCGTGACGGCCGTCACCCTCAACGGCAAACGGCTGGACCCGGCCGCCGTCTTCGACGGCTCACGCATCACGCTCGACGGCCTGGCCGCGGAGAACGTGCTGGTCGTCGACGCCCAGTGCGCCTACAGCCGCACCGGCGAGGGCCTGCACCGCTTCGTCGACCCCGAGGACGGCGAGGTCTACCTCTACACCCAGTACGAACCGGCCGACGCGCGGCGGGTCTTCGCCAACTTCGAGCAGCCCGACCTGAAGGCACCGTTCCGCTTCGAGGTGACGGCCCCCGAGGGCTGGACGGTGTGGAGCAACCGCGAGGGCGCGCGCGCCGAGGACGGGACGTGGCGGTTCGCCGAGACCGCGCCCATCTCGACGTACATCACCGCGATCGTCGCCGGTCCGTACCACTACGAGACCGATGTGTACGAGCGCGAGCTGGCCGACGGCACGGTGCTGCGGATCCCGCTGGGCGCCATGTGCCGCAAGGGGCTCGCCCGGCACTTCGACGCCGACGACATCTTCCTCGTCACCAAGCAGGGCCTGGACTTCTTCCACGAGCACTTCGACTACCCGTACCCCTTCGGAAAGTACGACCAGGCGTTCGTGCCCGAGTACAACATCGGCGCGATGGAGAACCCGGGCTGTGTCACCTTCCGCGAGGAGTTCGTCTTCCGCGGCAAGGTGACGCAGGCGTCGTACGAGCGCCGGGCCAACGTCATCCTGCACGAGATGGCGCACATGTGGTTCGGCGACCTGGTCACCATGCAGTGGTGGGACGACCTGTGGCTCAAGGAGTCCTTCGCGGACTTCATGGGCTCGTTCTCGATGGTGGAGGCCACCCGCTTCACCAATGGCTGGGTCACCTTCGCCAACAACCGCAAGGCGTGGGCGTACCGGGCCGACCAGCTGCCGTCGACGCATCCGATCACCGCCGACATCCGTGACCTCGAGGACGCCAAGCTCAACTTCGACGGCATCACGTACGCCAAGGGCGCGTCCGTCCTCAAGCAGCTCGTCGCGTACGTCGGTCGGGACGCGTTCCTCGAAGGCGCGCGGCGCTACTTCAAGCGGCACGCGTACGGGAACACCCGGCTCGGCGACCTGCTGTCCGTGCTGGAGGAGACCTCCGGGCGCGACATGAAGACCTGGTCGCGCTCCTGGCTGGAGACGTCCGGCGTCAACTCGCTGACCCCCGAGGTCGTCCTCGGGGACGGCGGCCGGATCGCGGAACTGGCGATCGCCCAGGACGGCGCGACGCTGCGGCCGCACCGGGTGGCGGTCGGCCTGTACCGCCTCCAGGACGGCGAACTGGTGCGGTACGCGCAGACGGGAGTGGACGTCACCGGGGCGCGGACGGTCGTCGCCGGGCTCGCCGGCGAGGAGCGGCCGGGGCTGGTCCTGGTCAACGACGAGGACCTGACGTACTGCAAGCTCCGCTTCGACGAAGGGTCACTGGAGACGCTGCGGGCGTCCCTCGGCGACATCACCGACCCGCTGGCGCGGGCGCTGTGCTGGTCGGCGCTGTGGAACCTGACGCGGGACGCGCTGATGCCGGCGCGGGACTTCGTCGGCCTGGTGCTGAAGTTCGCCGGCCGCGAGTCCGACATCGGCGTCCTGCAGATGCTGCACGCGTGGACCCGTTCGGCCCTCGTCCACTACGTCGCGCCCGACTGGCGCGAGGAGGGCGGCCGGCTGGCCGCGGAGGGCGCGCTGCGGGAGCTGCGGGACGCCGAGCCGGGCAGCCAGCACCAGCTGACGTGGGCGCGGTTCTTCGCGTCGGTCGCCGCGTCCGACGCGGACCTGGGGCTGCTGGGCGGTCTGCTGGACGGCACCGCGAAGATCGACGGGCTGGACGTCGACCAGGAGCTGCGCTGGTCGTTCCTCGAACCGCTGGCCGCGCACGGCGTCGCCGACGAGTCCGCGATCGCGGCGGAACTGGCGCGCGACGACACGGCGTCGGGCAAGCGGCACGAGGTGCGCTGCCTGGCGTCCCGGCCGTCGGCGGCGGTCAAGGACCAGGCGTGGGCGGCGGTCGTCGAGTCCGACGCCCTCTCCAACGCGCTGGTCGAGGCGACGATCTCGGGCTTCGTCCAGCCGTCGCAGCGTGCGCTGATCGCGCCGTACACGCAGAAGTACTTCGAGGCGATCGAGCGCGTGTGGGCGCAGCGGTCGATCCAGATCGGGATGGACGTGGTGCGGGGCCTGTACCCGTCCCTGCAGGACTCCCCCGCGACGCTCGCCGCGACGGACGAGTGGCTCGCCGCGCACCCGTCGGCGGCGCCGGCGCTGCGGCGGCTGGTGGTCGAGGCACGGGACGATTTGGCGCGGGCGCTGGGGGCGCAGGGGCGGGACGGGGGCTGACGGCTCCGGGGGCGGGGGCGGGGGCCGCTGCGCGGAGCTGTCCCCCACCCCGCCCCTTCCCGAAACCGGGCTCCGCCCGGACCCAGACCGCCCGGTGGGCGGGGGGCCGGGCTCCGCCCGCGCCCGGTACCGCGCTCCGCGCGGTGGCCTCAAACTCCCCCTACGACCTGGCGGCCGTGGGAACTTCCCCCAGGCCGGGCTGGAAATGCCGCTGCGCGGCACCCACCCCAAGCCGGGCAACTCCAGCCCCGCCGGCGATTGAGGCGCCGGGCTCGGGGCAGCGCCCCGACAAGCGGCAGGCTCCCGGCGCGCGGGACGCGGTGTCGGCAGTCGAACGGACGTACTTTAGGGCAGGGTCGTCCCGAATTGTCGACGAGCTTGTAACAGCGGTTAGGCCGGTCCGGGGACGCGGGCACATCATCGGCATGAGTCAGCCCGACGCTTCCCTCTCCTCTCTTCCGCTCCCTCTCCCCTCCGCGTCCCACCGCGTCGTGTCCGGCGCCCAGTTGCGGACGCACGGTGTGACGCCCTCGCGGGTCGCGGAGCAGTGCCGGCCCGGTGGGGCGTGGCAGATGCTGCTGCCGGGGGTGTACCTGCTGCACCCGGGGCCGCCCACCGGGACCGAGCGGCTGCACGCCGTGCTGCTGTACGCCGGCCGGCCCGTCCTGCCGGCGCAGCGGCAGGAGCGGCACGACTCGGCGCCGTACGGCGACGCCATGGTCACCGGACTCGCCGCGCTCGCGCTGCACGGGTTCTCGGCCGTGCCGTCGCTGACGGCGCTCGAGGTGATCGACGTGCTGGTGCCGCGGACACGGCGGCTGCGGTCGGCGGGGTGCGCCCGGCTGCTGCGAGGGCACGCGCTGCCGCCGGCGGAGGACATCGGCGGCCTGCCCGTCGCCCCCGCGCCCCGTGCCGTCGCCGACGCGGTGGCACAACTGGACGACGCGCGGCTGGCCGGCCGGCTGCTGACGGAGGCCGTGCGCGGCGGGCACTGCGAACCGGCCGCGCTGGTACGCGAGTTGAACGACGCCGGACTGCTGGACCGGCCGCACGTCGTCAGCGCCGTCGACGACCTGCTCGCGGAGCGCCGCGCGCTGGCCGAGGGCCGGCTGTACCGGCTGGTGCGCGACGGCGGTCTGCCCGACCCGTTGTGGAACGTGGAGCTCCGCCTGCCCGGCGGGCCGCGGCTCGGCGGGGTCGACGCGTACTGGCCCGAGCAGGCCGTCGCCGTGGAGCTGGACACCCGCACCCCGCGCCGGGACGAGGACGCCGAGTGGTCGCGGTACGCCCGCAAGCGGGACCACCTGGAGCGCCTGGGCGTCACGGTCGTGCACCTCACGCCGCGCAAACTGCGCGACGCCCCCGAGCAGCAGGCGACCGTGGTGCGTACGGCACTGATGGCCGCGGCCGACCGCGATCCCGCCGCCTACGTGGTGGTCCTGCCCCGCTGAACCGCCCTGCCGAGCGCGGGCCTGGAGCGCCACAGTTCCAGGCCGACGTCGACGAGTTCCACCCGGTCGAGGCCCGGCACCGCCGCCAGGGGGTGCCAGGCGGCCAGGTCCGTCGAGCCGTTGACCTCGTTGCGCAGCTCGCCGCCGGTGATCCGGCCCTCGTACACGATGCGCAGGCCCTGGAAGTCGGCGAACGCGCCGAGTCTGCGCGGGTAGCGGCGGCTCAGCGAGTCGAGTCCGAGCAGGGCCGTCATCTCGGAGACGTACCCGGTCTCTTCCGCCACCTCGCGCACGACGGTGTCGAGGGGGTCCTCGCCGTGGTCCATGCCGCCGCCGGGGAGCGTCCACTTCTTGGTTCCGTCGCGCGCGACCCAGCGGGCCAGCAGGATCTGCTCGTCCCGGACGCACACGGCGTACGCCGCGACCCTCAACTCCTTGTTCATCCGGTGAGATTACCGGCGCGCCGGGCGGACGAGGGAGATACGCACCGATTCGTTCCCTGTGGCGGACTGTGCACGGTGGCGGATGTGCGCCATGCGCAGATCCGCCTCGATCAACCCTCCACAAACCCCTGTCATTTACGAAAGGCTGAGCGGTCATCCGGCACCGTATTCCGGACCCTCTCTTTCACGAACAGGGATACTGATGACCCCCCAACCCGAGAGCTCCGCAACAGGACGCTCGACGCCAGGGCACAGACGCGTGGCGCGCGTCGCGGCCGCCGCCTCCATGGTGGCCGCGCTCGTCGCCGCCGGCATCGCCCCGGCTGTCGCCTCCACACCCGCCGACGACCCGGCGGGCACCAAGGAGATCAAGGCCGCCAAGTCCTCCGACAAGATCGGCAAGGCCGACGAGGAACTGCTGGCGGAGGCCGAGGCCAAGGGCGAGAAGAGCGTCACCGTCATGGTGGCCACCGCCCCCGGCAAGACCGAGCAGGTCACGGACCGGCTGAACGCCGTCGAGGGCGCAGTCGTCGGCCGGACCTTCGACGAACTCGGCTATGTGAGTGCCACGCTGCCCACGGACAAGGCGAAGGCGGCCCTCAACTCGGCCGCCAAGCTGTCCAGCGTGCAGGGCATCGACCTCAAGCACGAGATCAAGCTGGACGACCCGACCCCGGCAGCGGACGCCGTCGCGTCCGCAGGGACTGCCGAGGCCCAGGTCGAGCAGTACCCGGCGCCCGGGGAGGGGACGCCGGCCAAGAACCCGTACAACCCGTCGTTCGAGACGGGAGCGGTGGACTTCGTCAAGAAGAACCCGAAGGCCGACGGTCGCGGCGTGACCATCGGAGTCCTCGACTCCGGTGTCGACGTCGCTCACCCGGCGCTGCAGAAGACCACCACCGGCGAGCGCAAGATCGTCGACTGGGTCACCGCCACGGACCCGGTGGCCGACGGCGACCGCACCTGGCTGCGGATGAACACGGCCGTCTCCGGCCCGACGTTCGCCGTGAACGGGCGCACCTACAGCGCCCCGGCAGGCGACTACCGCTTCAACCTGTTCGCCGAGGCCGCCACCAAGGGCGGCGACATGGCGGGCGACCTGAACCGGGACGGCGACACCACCGACGTCTGGGCGGTCCTCTACGACGAGGGCACCCGCACGGCGCGGGTGGACCTGAACAACAACGGCGATTTCGCCGACGACACCCTGATGAAGCCGTACAAGAACGGCTTCCAGGTCGGCTACTTCGGCGAGGACGACCCGAAGACCGCGATCGCCGAACGCATCCCGTTCGTCATCGAGGTCCGTACCGACGTCGTCTACAACAGCGCGGGCGCGACCGCCGACTTCGTCAACATCGGCGTCATCGAGGGCTCGCACGGCACGCACGTCGCCGGCATCACCGCCGCCAACAGCCTCTTCGGCGGCCGGATGAACGGCGCCGCGCCCGGCGCGAAGATAGTCTCCTCGCGCGCCTGCACCTGGAGCGGCGGCTGCACCAACATCGCGCTCACCGAGGGCATGGCCGACCTGGTCATCAACCGCGGCGTGGACATCGTCAACATGTCCATCGGCGGTCTGCCGGCGCTGAACGACGGCAACAACGCGCGCGCCGCGCTCTACAACCGGCTCATCGACACCTACGGCGTCCAGCTGGTGATCTCCGCGGGCAACTCCGGCCCCGGCATCAACACCCTCGGCGACCCGGCCGTCGCGGACAAGGTGATCTCCGTCGGCGCGTCCATCTCCAAGGAGACCTGGGCCGCCAACTACGGCTCCGGCGTCGAGAAGAAGTACGCGATGCTGCCCTTCTCCTCGCGCGGCCCGCGTGAGGACGGCGGCTTCACGCCGACGCTGACCGCCCCGGGCGCGGCCGTCAACACCACCCAGACCTGGGCGGCCGGCGGACCGGTCAAGGAGGCCGGCTACGCGCTGCCGCCCGGCTACTCGATGATGCAGGGCACCTCGATGTCCTCGCCGCAGGCCGCCGGCGCGGCCGCGCTGCTGCTCTCCGCGGCGAAGCAGCGTGACATCGAGCTCACCCCGGCGCAGCTGCGCACCGCCCTGACCAGCACCGCCGACCGCATCAGCGGTGTGGCGGCACACGAGCAGGGCGCGGGCCTGATCGACGTCGTGGACGCCTGGAAGCAGATCCGGCGCGGCGTCGCCGCCCACGAGTACACGGTCAAGGCGCCGGTCGACACCTCGATCGACTTCGCGCTGAAGACCCCGGGCTTCGGCACCGGCCTCTACGACCGCGAGGGCGGTCTGCAGGTCGGCAAGAGCCGGACGTACGACGTCACCGTCACGCGCACGACCGGCCCGGACCGGGCGGTCGAGCACACGCTGCGCTGGAAGAACAACGACGGCACCTTCCGTCTGCTCGGCGGCTCCAAGGTCAGGCTCCCGCTGAACCAGCCGGTCACCGTCACCGTCCAGGCGCGGCCGAAGACGGCCGGCGTGCACAGCGCGATCCTCGAGGCGAACGACCGCCGCACCGTCGGCGTGGACAAGCAGATCCTGGCCACCGTGGTCGTCTCCGACGAGCTCGCGAAGCCCGGGTACACCGTCTCGAAGTCCGACTCGGTGCAGCGCAACAGCCACAAGTCGTACTTCGTCACGGTCCCCGAGGGCGCCAAGAACCTCGAGGTCGCGATCGGCGGGCTCGACGAGGGCAGCCAGACCCGGTTCATCGGCATCCACCCGTACGGACTGCCGGTCGACCCGACCTCGACGATCAACTGCTACCCGAACTACGACAACCCGGCGAACACCTGCCGTCCGGACGTCCGGTCCTACGAGAACCCGCAGCCGGGCGTGTGGGAGATCGAGGTCGAGTCGCGGCGTACGTCCCCGCTGCTGGACAACCCGTTCAAGCTGGACGTGACGGTGCTGGGCGCCACCTTCGACCCGGCGGTCAAGACACTCCCCGAGGCGAAGATCGGCACGCCGACGGCCGTCGAGTGGGACGTCACCAACGGCTTCGGCGCCATCGACGGCAAGCTGGCCGGCGGTTCGCTCGGCTCGGCGAAGGTCGCCCGTCCGTCCATCGCGGACGGTGAGTCGCAGGAGTCCACAGTCACCATCGGCGAGGGCGTGGAGCGCCTCGACGTGGCGATCGGCGCGACCTCCGACAACGGCGCCGACCTGGACCTCGTGGTCCTCAAGGACGGCGCGGTGGTCGGCCAGTCCGCGGACGGCGACTCGGAGGAGGCGGTGAGCCTGATCAAGCCGGCCGCCGGCACCTACACGATCGTGGTCGACGGCTACTCGGTCCCGGCCGGGACCACCGAGTACGACTATCGCGACGTGTTCTTCTCCTCGTCGCTGGGCACCGTGAAGGTCGACTCCAACAAGTCGATCAAGCTCGCGAACGGCGCGTCGGCGCAGGTCAGCGCCGAGGTCCTGGTGAGCGGCGCGGCTCCCGAGGGACGTCAGTTCTTCGGTGAGGTGCAGCTGCTGAACGGCCGCGGCACCGTCGCGGGCGCGGGCAGCGTGGTGATCGGCAAGGTCACCGAGTAGCACCTCGGCGCTGGACGGTACGGGGCGGGGATCCGGTGCGGGTCCCCGCCCCTTCTTTATGTCCGTGCAGGTCAGACGGCATGAGGAGTCTCACATGTCCCGCCACTCGGACAACCGATTGGACAAGCCGAGTGGGGACATACGCATCATGGAGCGGCACAGGGCCGCAAGAACGTACGGAGGAGTCCCCGTGAAGGTCGGAATCGTCGGAGCCACCGGGCAGGTCGGCACGGTCATGCGCAAGATCCTTGCCGAACGGAAGTTCCCGGTGGACGAGCTGCGGCTGTTCGCCTCGGCCCGGTCCGCGGGTTCCACCATCGAGTGGGAGGGCCGGGAGATCACGGTCGAGGACGCCTCCACCGCCGACTACACCGGCCTGGACATCGCGATCTTCTCCGCCGGCGGCGCGACCTCCAGGGCGCTCGCCGAGAAGGTCGCGGGCCAGGGCGCGGTCGTGATCGACAACTCCTCCGCCTGGCGCCGTGACCCCGAGGTGCCGCTGGTGGTGTCCGAGGTCAACCCGCACGCGATCAAGGACCGCCCCAAGGGGATCATCGCCAACCCGAACTGCACCACGATGGCCGCCATGCCGGTCCTCAAGCCGCTGCACCGGGAAGCGGGCCTGGTCTCGCTGGTCGCCACCACCTACCAGGCGGTCTCCGGCTCGGGCCTCGCGGGCGTCGCGGAGCTGGACGACCAGGTCAGGGCCGCGGCGGACCGCGCCAAGGAGCTCACCCACGACGGCGAGGCCGTCGCCTTCCCCGAGCCCGGCGTCTACAAGCGCCCGATCGCCTTCAACGTGCTGCCGCTGGCCGGTTCGATCGTCGACGACGGCTCGCACGAGACCGACGAGGAGCAGAAGCTCCGCAACGAGTCCCGCAAGATCCTCGAGATCCCGGAGCTCAAGGTCTCCGGCACCTGCGTCCGCGTCCCCGTGTTCTCCGGTCACTCGCTGCAGGTCAACGCCCGCTTCGCGAACCCGCTGGCCGTGGAGCGCGCCTACGAGCTGCTGAAGGACGCCCCGGGCGTCGAGCTCTCCGAGATCCCGACGCCGCTGCAGGCGGCCGGCAAGGACGTCTCGTACGTGGGCCGCATCCGGGTGGACGAGACCGTGGACAACGGTCTGGCGCTGTTCCTGTCGGGCGACAACCTGCGCAAGGGCGCGGCGCTGAACGCCGTGCAGATCGCGGAGCTCGTCGCGGAGGAGCTGCGCGGCTGAGCAGGATCTCCTGGGGGCGGGCGCCGGTGCGGCGCCCGCCCCTTCGGCGTGCTCGAGGTCCTCGCGGGGGCGGGGCCGCGGTGGCGGATTCTCCCGGGCGGGTGGCGCACCCCGCGTGGAAGGATGTGCCGCAACCATCACATACCGAGGAGATGACCGGGTGCCTGGCACAAACCTGACCCGTGAAGAGGCGCAGCAGCGCGCGCGCCTGCTCACCGTTGACTCGTACGAGATCGACCTCGATCTCTCCGGGGCGCAGGAAGGCGGGACCTACCGGTCCGAGACCACTGTGCGTTTCGCGTCCGCGGAGGCGAACGCGGAGACGTTCATCGACCTCGTCGCACCGGCCGTGCACGACGTCGTACTCAACGGCAAGCCGCTGGACGTCGCCGAGGTCTTCAGGGACTCGCGGATCGCGCTGAAGCGGTTGCGCGAGGGCGACAACGAGCTGAAGGTCGTCGCCGACTGCGCTTACACCAACACCGGCGAGGGGCTGCACCGCTTCGTCGACCCGGTGGACCAGCAGGCTTATCTGTACACGCAGTTCGAGGTGCCGGACGCGCGGCGGGTCTTCGCCAGCTTCGAGCAGCCCGACCTGAAGGCGACGTTCGCCTTCACCGTGAAGGCCCCCGAGGGCTGGACGGTCGTCTCGAACTCGCCGACGCCGGAGCCCGACGGCACCATCTGGCGCTTCGAGCCGACGCCGCGGATCTCCACGTACATCACGGCGCTGATCGTCGGTCCGTACCACGCCGTCCACAGCTCGTACGAGAAGGACGGCCATTCCGTCCCGCTCGGCATCTACTGCCGCCCGTCGCTGGCGGAGTTCCTGGACGCGGACGCGATCTTCGACGTCACCCGGCAGGGCTTCGAGTGGTTCCAGGAGAAGTTCGACTACGCGTACCCGTTCGCCAAGTACGACCAGCTCTTCGTGCCGGAGTTCAACGCCGGCGCGATGGAGAACGCGGGCGCCGTCACCATCCGCGACCAGTACGTCTTCCGTTCGAAGGTGACGGACGCGGCGTACGAGGTGCGGGCGGAGACGATCCTGCACGAGCTCGCGCACATGTGGTTCGGCGACCTCGTCACCATGGAGTGGTGGAACGACCTGTGGCTGAACGAGTCGTTCGCCACCTACACCTCGATCGCGTGCCAGGCGTACGCGCCGGGCTCGAAGTGGCCGCACTCGTGGACCACGTTCGCGAACTCGATGAAGACGTGGGCGTACCGGCAGGACCAGCTCCCGTCGACGCACCCGATCATGGCCGAAATCCGTGACCTCGACGACGTTCTCGTGAACTTCGACGGCATCACGTACGCCAAGGGCGCGTCGGTCCTCAAGCAGCTCGTCGCGTATGTCGGCATGGACGAGTTCTTCCGCGGTGTGCAGGCGTACTTCAAGGCGCACGCGTACGGCAACACCCGTCTGTCCGACCTGCTCGGCGCGCTGGAGGAGACCAGCGGACGGGATCTGAGGACCTGGTCGAAGGCATGGCTGGAAACAGCCGGTATCAACATCCTGCGTCCCGAGATCACCACGGACGGCTCCGGCGCCGTCACCGCCTTCGCGGTACGCCAGGAGGCCCCGGCGCTTCCCGCGGGCGCCAAGGGGGAGCCGGTGCTCCGCCCGCACCGGATCGCCATCGGCCTGTACGACCTGGACGGCGCCGGCAAGCTGGTGCGCCGCGAGCGGATCGAGCTGGACGTCGACGGCGAGCTGACGGACGTGCCGCAGCTCGTGGGCACGGCGCGTCCGGCGGTCGTGCTGCTCAACGACGACGACCTGTCGTACGCGAAGGTCCGCCTCGACGAGGAGTCCCTGCGCAACGTCACCGCGCACCTGGGCGACTTCACCGAGTCCCTGCCGCGCGCGCTGTGCTGGGCCTCCGCGTGGGACATGACCCGCGACGGCGAGCTCGCCACCCGCGACTACCTGGCGCTGGTCCTGTCCGGCATCGGCAAGGAGTCGGACATCGGCGTCGTCCAGTCGCTGCACCGCCAGGTCAAGCTCGCCCTCGACCTGTACGCGGCGCCCGGGTGGCGCGAGGCCGGCCTCACCCGGTGGACGGACGCCACGCTGGCGCACCTGCGGGCGGCGGCCCCGGGCAGCGACCACCAGCTCGCCTGGGCGCGGGCGTTCGCCGCGACGGCCCGCACCCCGCAGCAGCTCGACCTGCTCCAGGCGCTGCTGGACGGCACCGAGACGATCGAGGGCCTGGCCGTCGACACCGAGCTGCGCTGGGCCTTCGTCGAGCGGCTGGCCGCGACCGGCGTCCTCGACGAGGACGACATCGCGGGCGAGTACGAGCGGGACAAGACCGCCGCGGGCGAGCGCCACGCGGCGACCGCGCGGGCCGCGCGCCCGACCCCGGAGGCGAAGGCGGAGGCGTGGGCCTCCGTCGTCGAGAGCGACAAGCTCCCGAACGCCGTGCAGGAGTCGGTGATCGCGGGCTTCGTCCAGACCGACCAGCGTGAGCTGCTGGCGCCGTACGCGGACAAGTACTTCGCGGCCGTCAAGGACGTCTGGGAGTCGCGCAGCCACGAGATGGCGCAGCAGGTGGCGATCGGTCTCTACCCGTCGCTGCTCGTCTCCCAGGACACGCTGGACGCGACGGACGCGTGGCTCGCCTCCGCCGAGCCCAACGCGGCCCTGCGCCGCCTCGTCTCCGAGTCCCGCGCGGGCGTCGAACGCGCCCTCCGCGCCCAGTCGGCGGACGCGGCGGCAGCCTGACGCCCTGGCCGGTCCCGGCCCCACGCTCGGCAGGGGCCGGGACCGGCCACCGGGCCGTCGCCGCCACGGTGGCGGCGACGGCAGCGGACCACGCCACACCCGGTGCCGACCGGACCGCCGGCCACCGGTGCACGCCCGGCCGCCCACGACCCGGGGGCCGGGCCCTCACTGGCCCGCCCCACACGTCGCCCCACGGTGGCGGTCCCATGCCGCGTCGGCTGCCGGCCCGGGCCCTCGCCGCGCCCACGGCAGCCACCCGGACCCGCGCCAGGGGCAACGGCTCCTGCCCCACCGGTGCCGGCCGGCCTGCCCGTCACCGGCACACGCCGCGGCACGTCACCGCCACCCATCGCCCGGGCCCGGACCCGTCAGTGGCGGCAGCGGCATGCCGACCGATTCCGCCGGCACACGCCCCCGCCGCGCCGGCTCCCACCGCCCATGCCCGAACCCGGGCAACCGGCGGTGGCGGTGGCGGTGGCCGTCCATACCGCGCCGGCTCCCAACGCACCCACGGCAGCCCACCCCGGCCCGCGCCACCGGCGGCAGCGGCCATGCCGCCCGGCCGCGCCGGCGGCGGATCGCCCGCCCCGGGCAAGGGGCGAAGCCCGCGAGGAGCACCGCGCCCACGCACGCTCCCACTCCCACAACGCCGCCCAAGTGCGGGCATGACCCGTCGCGGGACCGCAGCTCCCCGAACCGGGGGCGGGCGGGTGCCGCCCTGCCCCGGCGGCCCGGCGGCCCGGCGGCCCGGCGTGCGCGCGACCAGTCGCCGGACCACAGCTTCTCCGACACGCGTGCGGGCGCAGGTGCCTGTGCCGGGCGGACCACCGGAGCCCGCCACCGTGCGGACGAGCCGCGGGCTCCGCCGCAGGAGCGGGACGGAGCGCCGCCCCGCCCCGGCCGGTCCAGCGGCCGAAGCCACCTGCGTGTGCCCGACCGGTTCGCCTGCCCCACGGGTGGGTGGGTTCATGTTCTTTGTGTGAACACGGCGCGTCGGGTTGCCATTTCAGTCGCATACGTCACCCCGAACTCATGACCCACCGTCAAAAGCCTCTGGGGAAACGGGATATGCTCCCGATTGTCTTATGATCTTGCACGTTCGATTCTGAGGATGCCGATGGTTCGACAGGGAACGTCGACCGGAAGTCCGCGGCCCCCGGCCGGCCGCCTCTGGCAGCTGCCCGTAGTGGCGACCCTCGCGGTCGCGGTCGCGGCCGTGTTCCTGGTCCCGGCTTCGGCCCGCAACCCCGTGGCCCTGATCGGCGTGGTCGCGGTCGCCGCGGTCGCCGCCGCCTGCGCCGAGGTCGTACGGCGCGGCAGAGTGGTGGCCCGGCTGCGCCGCACCGTCGCCGACCAGGACGCGACGCTCGCCCGGCAGGCCGCCGAGAGCAGCCGTCTCGCCGGTGAGCTGCTGCCCCAGGTGGTGGAGCGGCTCCGCAAGGGCGAGTTCCCCGAGGACGTGCTCGCCTCGATCGACGCCCCGGCCGAGCACCGCGCGGTGCTCCGCTCGGTCGTCGAGGCGGTCAGCGCCGAGGAGGATCTGCGCGAGTCCGCCCAGCGCGCCTTCGTGAACATCGCCCGCCGTGTGCAGGCCATCGTCCACCAGCAGGCGCAGGAGCTGCGCGAGATGGAGGACCGGCACGGCCAGACCCCCAGCGTCTTCGGCGACCTGCTGCGGATCGACCACGGCACGGCCCTGATCGGCCGTCTCGCGGACTCCATCGCGGTGCTCGGCGGCGCCCGACCGGGCCGTCAGTGGAGCAGGGCGGTGCCGCTGTACAGCGTGATGCGCGGTGCCATGTCGCGGATCCTGGACTACCAGCGGGTGGAGCTGCACTCGGTCTCCGAGGTCGCCGTCGTCGGCACGGCCGTCGAGCCGCTGATCCACGCGCTGTCGGAGCTGCTCGACAACGCCACCCGCTACTCGCCGCCGCAGACCAAGGTCCATCTGACCGCGGTCGACGTACAGTCCGGCATCGCGATCGAGATCGAGGACGGCGGCGTCAGCATGAGCGAGGAGGCACGCCTGCGGGCCGAGCGCATGCTCCGGCAGGCGCAGCAAGGCATCGATGTCAACGACCTCGGCGAGACCCCCCGGCTGGGTCTCGCGGTGGTCGGCCGGCTGTCGCAGGCGTACGGCTTCCAGGTCTCGCTGCGCTCGTCGGCGTACGGCGGCGTGCGGGCCGTGCTGGTCGTGCCGCAGGACCTGATCACCACGGTCTCCTCGGCGACCGGCCTGGCGCACGGCATCGGCACCGCTTCCGGTCCCCGCGCCGCCGGTTCGGAGACCCACGAGCGGCTGCCGAGGCCGGTCACGGGTCCGACGGCCCCGGCCGGCGACGACGTGCCGGAGGTGACCGAGCGGACCCCGACCGGTCTGCCGCAGCGGCGCCGCAAGGCCCGCGCGGTCGCGCCTTCCGCACCGGCCGCGCCCGCCACTCCGACCGCTCAGGCGGCGCAGGCCGCACCCGAGACCGGCGAGGCGGGCTCCGCGACCGCCGCCGGGACGGCGTCCGCACCGGCGGTGCAGCCCGGGATGTGGCTGGCCGCGTTCCAGAGCGGCCTGTCCGGTGACACCACCCAGCCAAGCAAGGGGAACAAGCAGCCATGATTCAGCGGCAGTCCAACCAGACCAACATGGACTGGATGCTCAAGGACCTCGCGGAGGGTGTTCCGCAGACCCGTAACGTCGTCGTCCTGTCCGCCGACGGTCTGCGCATGGCCCAGTACGGTGCGGACACCGACACCGCGGACCGGCTGGCCGCCGCCTGTGCGGGGCTGCAGAGCCTGGCGGCCGCGGTGGCCTCCGAACTCCCGCAGGGCGACGGGCGGATGCGGCTGGTCGTCATCGAGATGGACGGCGGCTTCTTCTATCTGATGGCGGCCGGCGAGGGCGCGTACCTCGCGGTGCTGGCCGACGAGGGAGTCGACGCCGGGCTGATGGGCCAGCGGATGCGGGACCTCGTGCTGCGGATCGGCGAGCACCTGAGCACGCCGCCGCGGCACGACGGGCAGACCGCGTGAGCGACGCGGGCGGGGACTGGGAGGAAAACAGTCCCGAGCGGCTCTACGTCATCACTGGCGGCCGCAGCGGCTCGTCCGCGCCCGCCACGCTCGATCTGGTCACGCTGATCGTGGCCAGATCGGGCCCCGCGCCCGGCATGCAGCCGGAGCACGCGGCGATCGTCCGCATCTGCCAGGCCCCGCTGTCGGTGGCCGAGATCTCCGCCTACCTGGGCCTCCCGGTGAGCGTCGTGACCGTGCTGCTCAGTGACCTTCTGGCCGAGGACAAGGTGCTGGCACGCGCACCCGTCCAGGCCGCCCGTCTCCCCGACCGCGCTTTGATTGAGGCAGTGATCGATGGACTTCGAAAGCTCTGAGCAGGCCGTCGGGCCCAGGAGCGAGGACGTGCTGCCCGGGACGGCCACGACCGCCGTCAAGGTGGTCGTCGTGGGTGGTTTCGGCGTCGGCAAGACGACACTCGTCGGCTCGGTGAGCGAGATCCGGCCGCTGACGACGGAAGAAACGATGACCCAGGCCGGGGTCGGCGTCGACGACACCCAGGGCGTGGAACGCAAGACCTCCACGACCGTCGCGATGGACTTCGGCCGCATCAGCATCAACGAGGAGCTGGTGCTGTATCTGTTCGGCACCCCGGGCCAGGAGCGTTTCTGGTTCCTGTGGCGCGGCCTGTTCGAGGGCGCGCTGGGCGCCGTGGTGCTCGTCGACACCCGCCGGCTCGAAGTCAGCTTCGACGTGATCGGCCGGCTCGAGGAGCGCGGCGTGCCCTTCGTGGTCGCCGTCAACACCTTCCCCGACGCGCCCGAGCACCCTCTGGAGGAGCTGCGCGCCGCGCTGGACCTGCCGGCGGCGGTGCCGATCGTGCAGTGCGACGCACGGCTGCGCGGCTCCAGCCGGGACGTGCTGATGACGCTGATGCGCTATCTCCAGACTCTCGCCACGACGCAGGAGGCGTCATGACCACCACCCCCGGCCCGACCGGCCCCGTCCCCCCGACGGGCTGCCCCGCCCACGGCATGGCGCCGGAGGCGCTGCGCCGGCTGTACGGCGCGCAGGCGGAGGCGGACCCGCGCGCCCTGTACGAGCTGCTGCGCAAGGAGCACGGCCCGGTGGCGCCGGTGCTGCTGCACGGCGATCTGCCGGCGTGGCTCGTCCTGGGGCACCGGGAGAACCTCGAGGTGATGCGTTCGCCGGCCCGGTTCTCCAACAACTCCCGGCTCTGGTCGATGTTCCAGCAGGACCAGGTCGGCCCGGACTCCCCGCTGCTTCCCATGGTGGGCTGGCAGCCCATCTGTGTCTTCGCCGACGGCGCCGACCATGAACGGCTGCGGTCCGCGGTGCGGGACGGACTCGAGCAGTTCGACCGACGCGGCATCCGGCGCTATGTGATCCGGTACACGAACCAGCTGGTCGACTCCTTCGCGACGAACGGGCAGGCGGACCTGATCGGCCAGTTCGCGGAGAAGCTGCCGATGCTGGTCATGACCCAGCTCTTCGGTATGCCGGAGGAGTACGGGCCGCAACTGGTGGACGCCGCGCTGGACCTGATGAAGGGCAGCGAGACCGCGCTCGCGAGCAACGAGTTCGTGGCCGGCACCCTGCGGACGCTGGTCGAGCGGAAGAAGATCCAGCCCGGTCACGACTTCACGAGTTGGCTGATCACTCATGAGGCCGGCCTCTCCGACGACGAGGTGATGGAGCATCTGCGGCTGGTCCTCGTCGCCGCGAACGAGACAACGGTCAACCTCATCGCCAACACGCTGCGCATGGTGCTGACCGACAGGCGGTTCCGCGCGAACCTGGCCGGTGGTCACATGACGCTGCCGGACGCCCTGGAGCAGGTGCTGTGGGACCAACCGCCGCTCTCCGCGATCACCGGCCGCTGGGCCACCGGTGACACCGTGCTCGGCGGCAAGCAGATCAGCGGGGGCGACATGCTGTTGCTGGGCCTGGCGGCGGGCAATACGGACCCTGCCATCCGGCCCGACCTGAACAAGCCGTTGCTGGGGAACCGGGCCCATCTCGCCTTCAGCAGCGGTCCGCACGAGTGCCCGGGGCAGGACATCGGCCGGGCCATCGCGGACACGGGGATCGACACGCTGCTCGCCCGGCTGCCCGACCTGCAGCTCGGTGTCCCGGAGACGGAGCTGCGCACCAGTGCCTCATGGCTGTCACAGCGTCTGGAGTCGCTGCCGGTGCGGTTCAGCCCGCCGTTCAAGAGGGGGGCCCCGTCGCGGCCCGAGGAGCTCGCCTCGACCATGCCGGGACCCCTGCCGGCCACCGTGCCTGTCGTCTCCCGAGCCGAACCGGAGGCCGGACCGGCGGGTGAGGCGGGGCGGACGCCGTGGTGGAAGTCACTGCTCCGTTCCTGACGGAGGCTGTCGCGGAGGACCGATGTGGCCGGATTGCCAGCAGATGATCCTATTGGATCAGCCATTGCGGCTGAGTACTATGCGCAATAGTTGATCATTTCTGGGGTGCGTGTTGCCCATGTGGCAGTGGCATTGCCCCACGGCACCCGACATCGAGAGGCAGGCCTGAGTGGAGCCCGAGCTGTCCGTTCCGCCGATCTTCTCTCCCATCCCGCCGGCGATCCATCCCCGCCACGCCGACATCGATGTCCAGACGGCGGCCTGGGCGGAAACGTTCCGCATCGGCTCGGAAGAACTGCGCGGAAGGCTCGTCACCCAGGAGGTAGGCACCTTCTCCGCGCGCATCCTGCCCGAAGGGCGGGAGGAAGTCGTCTCACTCCTCGCGGACTTCGTCCTGTGGCTCTTCGGCGTAGACGACGGGCACTGCGAGGAGGGCGAGCTCGGACACAGACCGGGCGACCTGGCCGGTCTCCTGCACCGCCTGATCCGCGTCGCGCAGAACCCCGAGGCCCCGATGATGCAGGACGACCCCCTGGCCGCGGGCCTGCGCGACCTGCGGCTGAGAGTCGACCGTTACGGCACCGCCGGCCAGCGGGCCCGCTGGGTGGACGCCCTGCGGGAGTATTTCTTCTCCGTCGTGTGGGAGGCCGCGCACCGGCGCGCGGGCACGGTCCCGGACCTCAACGACTACACCCTGATGCGCCTCTACGACGGCGCCACGTCCGTGGTGCTGCCGATGCTGGAGATGGGGTACGGCTACGAACTCCAGCCCCACGAACGCGATCGTACGGCGGTACGTGCGGCGGCCGAGATGGCGTCGTTCATCATCACCTGGGACAACGACATCTTCTCCCACCACAAGGAACGCAGGTCACCGGGTTACTACCTCAATGCCCTGCGGGTGCTGGAGCAGGAGGGGCTGTCCACCGAGGAGGCCCTCGGCGTGGCGATCGCCCAGCGCGACCGGGTGATGTGCCTCTACATGCGCCTGACCGAGCAGTTGTCGGCCGACGGCAGCCCACAACTGCGGCAGTATCTGAGCAGTCTCTCCAGCTTCATCCGTGGCGCGCAGGACTGGGGCATCAGCTCCGTCCGCTACACCACGCCGGACGACCCGGCGAACCTGCCACCGGTTTTCGGCGACACGCCTACGGACGACCGGCACGAACCGCTCGACATCCCGGCCGTCGCCTGGTGGTGGGAGCTCGTCCCCGCGCCCGCCGAGCGGATCACCGCACGCCGGCCCGTCAAGCAGACCGTCTAGGGCCTTTCGTTCGGACCAGGCCGCATCGGCGAGCGGGGTCGGTGAGGGCACGCGAGCCCGGCAGGATCCGAACCCCTGGATCCGCCTGCAGCACCCAGACCCGCCTACAGCAAAGGATTGTCCGGTGTCAGTCGGTACGCAGTCAGCCGCCTCGCGGTCGGTGCCCGTCGCCCCCGGTGCGATACCGCTCCTCGGCCACGCCCTGAAGCTGTGGCGCGACCCGCTCGGCTTCCTCAAGTCCCTGCGCCTGAGCGGCGACCTGGTCCGGGTGAACCTGGGCACCATGCCGATGTATGTGGCCACTTCGGCGGAGCTGATCCATGAGGTCACCGTGCGTCAGGCCCGGAGTTTCGAGAAAGGCCGCTTCTTCGACCGCCTGCGTCCGCTCGCGGGCGACGGTCTCGCCACGGCCAACGGCGAGGTCCACCGCAGACACCGTCGGCTCATCCAACCGATGTTCCATCCGCATCGGATCACCCTCTACGCGGAGGCGATGAGTTCCAACGCCCTTTCCCTGGCGGACTCCTGGACGGCGGGGCAGGAGATCGAGATGGAACAGGCGATGGCGCAGTTCGCCATCGAGACGCTCGCGACGACGCTGTTCTCCACCGACATCGGGCAGCCCGCGGTGGTCGCCATCCGGGAGAACCTGCCGGTGGTCCTGGAGAATCTCCTGATACGGGCGGCGTCCCCCAAGTTCCTGGACCGTCTCCCGATCCGCCCCAACCGCGAGTTCGACGCTGCGGCGGCCCGACTGCGCTCAGTGATCGACGAGGTCGTCGCGACCACCCGCAGCTCGGGCCCGAGCGAACACAACGACCTGCTCTCCGTGCTGCTCGACGCCCGGGACTCGGAGACGGGAGAGTCCCTCTCCGACAGGGAGGTGCGGGACGAACTGAGCACCATACTCTTCGCCGGCGCGGAGACCACGGCATCCACGCTGTCCTGGACGTTCCACCAGCTGGCAGAGCACCCGCACGTCGAGGCGGAGCTGGTGGCCGAGATCAAGACCGTGGTCGGGGACCGCCCGGTCACCATCGAGGACGTCCCGAAGCTGGAGGCCGTGCGGCGCGTCCTCGACGAGGTGATCCGCCTGCACGGCGTCACCATGCTGATGCGGCGGACCACGGCGCCCGTCGAACTGGGCGGCCATCTCCTGCCCACGGGCGCCGAGGTCGGCTTCAGCCTCTACGCGATGCACCGGGACCCTGCGCTCTACGACGACCCGGACCGCTTCGACCCCGACCGCTGGCTGCCGCATCGGCGTGGCGACATCACACGCCAGGCGTACATACCGTTCGGCGCGGGCAACCGGAAGTGCATCGGAGACGCCTTCGTGTGGACCGAGGCGACCATCGCCCTCGCGACGGTCCTGACCCGCTGGCAGCTGCGTCCCGCGCCGGGCCACACGCCGAAGGAGGTCGCCTCCGCGGTGGCCCATCCGGACCGTATGCCCATGATCGTGACGCCCCGGGGCTCCTGACCGCTCGCAGCGCCCGCACCGCGGCGTCACCCCTCCCGCTCCGCCGCCTCCGCCCGCAGGGCGGCCAGCACCCCGGAGACGCCGGGGGCCGACTCCGAGCCGCGCCGGACCGCCGCCACCACATGGCGGCGGGGCCGGTCGGCACCCAGGGCGCGCATCACCACTCCGGAGCGCCGCTCGGCCGCCATCCGGGGCACCAGCGCCACGCCCATCCCGGCCTCCACCATCGCCAGGATCGCCGCCCAGCCCGCTGCGGAGTGCGCCTGCTCGGGCACGAAACCGGCCGCTTCGCAGGCGGTGAGGGTGATCTCGGACCACGGCCCGCTGCCGCCGAAGATCCACGGCTCGCCGGACAGATCGGCCAGCCGCAACTCCGGGGAGCGGGCCAGCCGGTGACCGGCGGGCAGCGCCACGTCCAGCGGGTCGGCCAGCAGCGGCACCAGGGCGAACCGCGGATCGCGCGCCGTCGGGGCGTGCGCGGCGAGCGACAGGGCCAGGTCCACCCGGCCCGACGACAGCAGTTCGTACGCCTCCGCGGCCTCCGCCTCCCGGATGCGGACGTCGAGCCCCGGGTGGCCGTCGCGCAGCCGTCGCAGGGCCGGTACGACGAGCGCGGGCACGGCCGTGGAGAACGCCCCGACCCGCACCAGCCCCACCTCGCCCCGCACGTACTGCGCCAGCTCGGCCTCCGCGCGCTCCAGTTGGGCGAAGACGGCCTCCGCGTGCCGCAGCACCAGATGCGCCGCGTCCGTGAGCCGCACCCGCCGCCCATGGGACTCCAGCAGCGGCACCCCGAGCTGTCTGGCCAGGTTGGAGAGCTGCTGGGAGACGGCCGACGGGGTCATCAGCAGCGCCCCGGCCGCGGCCGTCACGGTCCCGTGCTCGCCGAGAGCACGCAGGATCCGGAGCTTCTTGATGTCCCAGTCGGTCATGGGCCGCACGTTATCCGGCCGACCTCCCGCGCGGCGCCGGCCGGTCCCCGCCCCGCTGGACGGACGCCAGGACCACCCCGCCCAGGATCAGCGCCATGCACCCGACCTGGACGGCGCCCATCGTCTCGCCCAGCAGCGCGTAGGAGAGCAGCGCGACACAGACGGGCTGCAGGTAGTACACGATGCCCGCCCTGGCCGCGCCGATCAGGGCGATCGCCCTGTTCCAGGCGAAGAACGCGAGCGCCGAGGAGAACACGCCGACGTACACCAGCGGTCCGACGGTGCCGGCCGTCGCCGGGAAGCCGCCCTGCACGGCCACGCTGACCAGATGCGCGGGCAGCAGCATCAGCGCCCCGAGCAGGAACGTGGTGAACAGCAGGGCCGGTCCCCCGAGTTCTGCCGGGCGGCGGCGCAGCAGCGCGGTGTACGAGGCGAAGCTGAGGGCGGCGCCGAACATCCACAGGTCGCCGGGGGCGAAGTCGAACGTCGGCGACCCGTCGCCGACGAGGAGCAGGACGCCGCAGCAGGCGGCGGCCGTTCCGAAGGTACGGCGCATCCCGAGCCGGGCGCCGCCCACGCGCTCGTACGCCGCCATCACGACGGGCGAGGCAGCCATGATCATGCCCATGTTGCCCGCGGAGGTGGTGAGGCCGGCCTGGTTGACGAGGGTGTTGTAGACGGTGACGCCGAGGAGGGAGGCGGCGGCCAGAAAGCCGAGGTGGCGGCGGATCAGGGCCCGCTGCCGCCAGGTCTGCCGCAGGGCGAAGGGGGCGACGGCGGCGATCGCGACGATCCAGCGCCAGAACGCCGCCTGCACGGGCGGCACCGAGTCGTGCAGCGCACGGGAGGTGACGAAGCTCCCCGACCAGACGACGGTCGCGACGGCGGCGAGCAGCAGCCCAGGTCCCACGGCGCCGCGCGCCCAGCGGGCCGTCTCTCTTCCTTCGGTCGGATCCGCGTCTCGCGCCTTCGTCGTCACGGCCATCCTGTGTCTCCTCCGCCCTCAGTGGGCCTCGCCGGCAGTGGGCTCAACCGTCACACGGGAGGAAACATCAGGTCCATCGAATGTTTTCGACGGATCTTTGAAGGAGAACTGAACGATGCACGTGGGCAGCGGGCGGGCATGACAAAGGCGCCCCGGATGCGATGTGCACCCCGGGCGCCCTCAGGACGGGTCAGTCCTGTGTCAGCTCTGCTTCCTGGACTTGTCGAGCACCATCACCAGGCCGGCGATCACCACGAAGAGGGCGATCGGTGCCACCACGTACAGGCCGAGGGTCTCGGCCACGCTCAGGCCCGGACCCGGGTCGTCGCCGTCGTCCGGGGTGAGCGCGAGGGCCGGGGACGACATGAGCAGCATCATCAGCGTCGTACCGGCCGCGACGGCGCCGGCGCGCAAGGCGTTCTTCTTGTCCACGGTCCCCAACGTAGCGAACGGCTATGACAGCCGCGCGTCCGGGGGTGCCGTACGGGACGTGAAGACGTCCAGCAGGCGGTGCAGCCGCGGCGAGGCGGCCAGCTCCTCCAGGCTCGTCGGGCGCCCCTCGGCGTCGGACACGGGCAGCCGCCAGTTCGGGTACTGGTCCCAGGTGCCCGGCAGGTTCTGCGGGCGGCGGTCGCCCACGGCGTCCGGCAGCCAGATGCCGACCATCCGGGCCGGTGTGCGCAGCAGATACCGGTACACGGCCCGGATCGCGCCCTCCTCGTCGTCCGGGCCCTCCGGGAGCAGGCCGAGGCCGCCGAGCAGACCCAGCCATTCGGTCACGTCGGCCGCGTCCTCGGTGCGCTCCTCCTCCAGGGGGCGGGCCAGCAGTCCGAGCCGGTGGCGCAGCTCCACATGGCCGCCGGTCAGCCGGGCCGCCGTGGAGGGCAGGTCGTGCGTGGTGGCGGTGGCGACACAGCCCTCGCGCCACTTCCCGGGCGGCAGCGGGCGCCCGTCGCGGTCCCAGTCCCGTTCGAACCAGAGCACGGAGGTGCCGAGCACGCCCCGCCGGGAGAGGGCCTCCCGCACGCCGGGCTCCACGGTGCCCAGGTCCTCGCCCACGACGACGGCCCCCGCGCGGTGCGCCTCGAGGACGAGCACCGCGAGCATCGCCTCCGCGTCGTACCGGACGTAGGCGCCTTCGGTGGGCGGGCTGCCGGCCGGCACCCACCAGAGCCGGAACAGACCCATCACATGGTCGATGCGCAGCGCCCCCGCGTTGCGCAGGATGCCGCGCAGCAGGCCCCGGTACGGGGCGAACCCCGACGCGGCCAGGGCGTCGGGCCGCCAGGGCGGCAGGCCCCAGTCCTGGCCGTGGGCGTTGAACGCGTCGGGCGGGGCGCCGACCGACATCCCCGCTGCGAACGCGTCCTGCTGCGCCCAGGCGTCGGCGCCACCGGGGTGCACGCCGACCGCGAGGTCGTGGACGATCCCGATCTCCATGCCGGCCTCGCCCGCCGCGCGGCCGGCGGCCGCCAGCTGCTCGTCGGTCAGCCACACCAGCCGGCTGTGGAAGTCGATCCGGTCGGTCAGCTCGGTCCTGGCCGCCGCGGTGAGCGGTGAGCGCGGGTCGCGCAGCGCGGCCGGCCAGTCGTGCCACTGAGGGCCGTGCACCTCGGCGAGCGCGCACCAGGTGGCGTGGTCCTCCAGCGCGCGGCCCTGTTCGGCGAGGAAGGCGCAGTAGGCGGCGTGGCGGCCGGGCCCGAGAGGGACGCGGTGCAGGATCTCCAGCGCCTCCCGCTTGAGCTCCCAGACGGCGTCCCGGTCGATCAACGCCCCCTTGGCGAGCACCGACTCACGCAGCTCGGCCGCCTTGTCGCGCAGCTCCTCCAGCCGCTGCCGGGCCGCCGGGTCCGCGTACGCGTACTCGGGGACGTCCTCGACGCGCAGATGGACGGGGTCGGGGAAGCGCCGGGAGGAAGGGCGGTACGGGGACGGGTCGGTGGGGGCGCCCGGCACTCCCGCGTGCAACGGATTCACCTGGACGAAGGACGCGCCGAGGGACCGCCCGGACCAGGCGGCCAGCTCGGCGAGGTCGCCGAGGTCGCCCATGCCCCAGGAGCGGGCGGTCAGGAGCGAGTAGAGCTGCACCAGGAAGCCGTGCGAACGCCCTTCCGGGACCGGCGCGCGGTCCGGGGCGACGACGAGGGCGGCACGGGCGGAGCGCCCGTCCGGCGCCTCGGCGTGCAACCGGTGCACACCGAGCGGCAGTTGCCGCCACGGCGCGGTGTCCGCGCCGTCACCGGGGCCGGCTTCCCGCCCGGTCCGTTCCTGACCGGCCGGGGCGGCGGCGCCCGGTGGAGACGGGGGCGTCGCGGCCGTCCGGTACCGGTCCGCCGGCGGACGGGCGGAGGCCGTGTCCGGGGACGCGGGGGCCGTGTCCGGGGGCGCGGGGGCCAGGTCCGGGACCGCGGGGGCCGTCCAGTCGACTTCCTGGCCCGACTCCATGGTCAGCCAAAGTCGCGTGCCGGCGGGGAGGCCGGCCAGGTCCGGCGGGATCGCCGGCCCTCCGCCGTCGGGGCCCCGCCATACGACCACCGTCGGCGGCAGCAGCCGCTCCGCGGCGGCCCGCTCGGCGCGCTCCAGCGCGGCGCGTACCGCCTCCGGCGTGGACGCGTCGATGTCCAGCGCGGCGAGAACAGCCACGACGGTGGCATCCGGGACTGCGGCGGTGACGCCCCTGGCGGGCGAGAACGCGGTGGCGACTCCGTGCAGCTCGGCAAGCCGGGCAAGACCCATGCGGACTCCTTAGACCCCTGGCGACTCCGCACCGCCTGCCGTGCCGTGGGCGGTCGGCTCGCTCGTGAGGGGCGCGATGTCGGCGAGCGGGGGCTCGCTGGTGAGGGGGGCGGCGTGAGCGAGCGGCGGCTCGCTCGTGAGAGGAACGTCATAGGCGAGCGACGGCTCGCTGGTGAGCGGCGCCTCGTGGTCGAGCGGACAGGCGGTCGGTGCCGGTTTCGACGGGCCAGGGAGCTGTCCCGAAACCTGTTTGGACAGGGCGGAGAGCAGCAGGTGAGCGGATGCGGCCACGGTGATCACTCCAAGCAGACATGAGGGGTCACAGCAGCCCTACCCAGCGGGCGGAACCGCAGACGTACCCGATCGGCCGACGTGTTCCGTGTCACATTCCGCTCCCCGTCCGGCAGTCGTCTCCGATCATTCACCACATCCGGCAAAACACCCACAACGGCCACGCACATTGACACTCCGACGGTGGTGGTGGTGGGCTCGGGCCGACCGGAACGGCAGTGGCGCGACGAGGGGAGAAAGCCGTGCGGCTCGGGGCCAGGAGACGTACCGCGGCAGCCGTCGCTGTGGCCGTCATCGGCGGCCTGCTCGGCGGAGCGGGAGCGGCACACGGCGCGACCCTCCAGCCGCAGGAGCCGGGCTCCCCCGCAGGCACCGCGCAGGACCCTCAGGGCTCCGTCGCCACCCCGGCGGTGTGGCCACGCCCGCAGTCGCTGCGCGCCCAGGGAGAGGCGGTACGGCTCGGCGACGAGGTGACCGTCGCCGCCGGACCCTCCGCCGACCCGCACGCGGCCGCGCTGCTGACGGAACTGCTGCACGCCGCGGGCGTGCGGACCGTGCACACCGCGCTGCCGGGACGCGGCCCCGTGGTGCACCTCGGCGGTGGCGAGGCCGCGTCGGCGCTGCGCGCCCTGCGTGCGCCGGAGCGTGCCGACCTCCCCTCCGGGGGCTACCGGCTCGCCGTCGGCCGCGTCGCGGGCCGCGACACCGTCGCCCTCGACGGGGTCGGGGACGACGGCCTCTTCCACGGGGTGCAGACCCTGCGCCAGCTCATCGAACGGGGGACCGTCGCGGGCGTCGTCGTGCGCGACTGGCCCGGGACCGCCGTGCGCGGCACCACGGAGGGGTTCTACGGGCAGCCCTGGAACCGCGAGCAGCGGCTGGCGCAGCTCGACTTCATGGGCCGCACCAAGCAGAACCGCTATCTCTACGCCCCCGGCGACGACCCGTTCCGGCAGGCCCGCTGGCGCGACCCGTATCCGGCGGCCCAGCGGACCGAGTTCCGCGAACTGGCCGAACGGGCGCGCCGCAACCACGTCACCCTGGCCTGGGCCGTCGCGCCCGCGCAGTCGATGTGCCTGGCCGACGACGCGGACGTGAAGGCGCTCACCCGGAAGATCGACGCCATGTGGGCGCTCGGTTTCCGCGCCTTCCAGCTGCAGTTCCAGGACGTCAGCTACAGCGAGTGGCACTGCTCGAAGGACGCCGAGACCTTCGGGTCCGGCCCCCGGGCGGCGGCGCGGGCGCACGCGCGGGTCGCGGGCGCGGTGGCGCGTCACCTGGCGGAGCGGCACCCGGAGGCGGAACCGCTGTCGGTGATGCCGACGGAGTTCTACCAGGAGGGCGCGACCGACTACCGGCGCGCGCTCGCCGAGCAGCTGGACGGCGGCGTCAGCGTGGCCTGGACCGGCGTGGGCGTGGTGCCGCGCACCATCACCGGCCGCGAACTGGCGGGCGCGCGGGACGCCTTCGAGCATCCGCTGGTCACCATGGACAACTATCCGGTCAACGACTACGCGCAGGACCGGATATTCCTCGGCCCGTACACCGGCCGGGAGCCCGCCGTGGCCACCGGTTCCGCCGCGCTGCTCGCCAATGCGATGGAACAGGCCGCGGCCTCCCGTATCCCGCTGTTCACCGCCGCCGACTACGCCTGGAACCCGAAGGGTTACCGGCCCGAGCCGTCCTGGCAGGCCGCGCTGGACGACCTGTCCGGCGGCGACGCGGACGTACGGGAGGCGCTGCACGCCCTCGCGGGCAACGACGCGTCGTCGATCCTGAGCCCCGACGAGGAATCGGCGTACCTGCGGCCGCTGCTGGACAGGTTCTGGCGCTCCCGTACCGCGTCCGACGCCAAGGAGCGGGACCGTGCCGCGGCCGCCCTGCGCGCCGCCTTCACGGTGATGCGCCAGGCCCCGGACCGGCTGGCCGACACCGCGGACGGCCGGCTGGCGGCGGAAGTACGGCCGTGGCTGACCCAGTTGGCCCGTTACGGACGCTCCGGCGAACTGGCGGTCGACATGCTCCAGGCGCAGAGCCGGGGCGACGGCGAGGCAGCGTGGCGCGCCTCGCTGGCGCTGGAGCCGCTGCGTGCGCAGGCCGCGGCCGGCCGGGCCACGGTCGGCAAGGGCGTGCTGGCGCCGTTCCTGGACCGGGCGGTGAAGGAGTCGCAGGCCTGGACGGGCGCCACCCAGGCGGCGGCGGGCAAGCCCGGCGAGGACGTCGTACGCCTGGACCGGCCCCGGCCGCTCACCGCCGTCACCGCGATGACCGCGCCCGTCAACGGCTCCTCCCGGTCCGCCGAGTCGGCGGGCCGGCTGGAGGTGCACGTCCCCGGCGAGGGGTGGCGTTCGCTCGGGCCGCTGTCGGCGGGCGGCTGGACGCAGGCCGACGCCAAGGGGCTGCGGGTGGACGCCGTACGCGTCACGGCGGGCGGCGACCTGCCGGCCGTACGCTCCCTGGTGCCGTGGTTCGCGGACGAACCGGCGGCCGGACTGGACCTGGTCCGCGACACGACCGACGCCGAGATCGGCGGCAAGCCGCAGCGCGTCGGGGTCCGGCTGACCGCGCAGCGGCCCGGCGAGGTCCGCGGCGAGCTCACCGCGAAGGCGCCGGCGGGCATCGAGGTCACCCTCCCCGAGCGGACGACGGTGCCGCGCGGGCAGCGCACCACGGTGCCCGTCGAGGTGACCGTGCCCAAGGACACGCCCGCGGGCGAGTACCGGGTGCCGCTCTCCTTCGCCGGCCAGGAGCGCACGCTGACCGTGCGCGCCGTCCCGGCGACCGCGGGCGGCGACCTGGCGCGCCAGGCGGGCGCACGGGCGTCCTCGTCCGGCGACGAGACACCCGACTTCCCGGCCGCCGCCGCGATCGACGGCGACGCCGGCAGCCGCTGGTCGTCCCCGATCGGCCCGAGCGCGTGGTGGCAGGTGGAACTCCCCCGCTCGGCCCGGGTCGGCCAGGTCAGACTCCACTGGCAGGAGGCGTACGCGACCCGCTATCGCGTCCAGGTCTCCGCCGACGGCAAGGTCTGGCGCACGGCGGCGACGGTCACGGACGGCAGGGGCGGCCGCGAGTCGGTCGGCATGGACGCGAAGGACACGCGTTTCGTCCGGATACAGGGGGACGAGCGGGCGACGGAGTTCGGGTACTCGCTGTTCTCGGTCGAGGCGTACGGGGTGGCCCCAGCGTCCTGAGGTGCCGGGGGCTCTGCCCCCATGCCCCCGCGCCTCAATCGCCGGCGGGGCTGGAACTTGCCCCTCCCGGCGGTGCTCCGCCCCCAACCCCGCGCCTCAAACGCCGGCGAGGCTGAAGCTGCCCGTCCTGACGGACTCGCCCGGCCACCTGCCCCCCCGCCTCAGCCGCCGGGGGCTTGGGCACCCGGCCGAGCCGGCTCCCCCGGTCCAGCGGAAGCCGGCCCGGGCCGGGGGCGGTTTGCCGCGCGGCGGGATTCTCAGCCCGGCCTGGGGCCGGCAGGCCGTAAAGGGGAAACCGAGGCCACCGCGCGGAGCGGTACCGCGCCAGGGAGGAGCCCGGACCGCCCAGCCACCGGCACGGAGCCGACGGCCCGGTCGCCCACCGACGCACCACGGCCAGACCCCGCCGCCCGGCGGGCCCGGCGGGCCGTCACGCCGAGATGCCGTCGATCCGGGTGATCGCGTCGTCCGCCCCGTACGGCTGGAGGTACGGCAGCCACCGCGGGTCCCGGTGCCCCGTGCCGATGATGCGCCAGGCGAGCCCGCTCGGCGGAGCCGGCTGGTGGCGCAGGCGCCAGCCGAGTTCCCGCAGGTGACGGTCGGCCTTGACGTGGTTGCAGCGGCGGCACGCGGCGACCACGTTGTCCCATGCGTGCTGCCCCCCGCGGCTGCGCGGGACTACGTGGTCGACGCTGGTTGCGATGCCACCGCAGTACATGCAGCGCCCGCCGTCGCGGGCGAAGAGCGCTTTGCGGGTAAGAGGAACGGGCCCCCGATAGGGGACCCGCACGAAACGTTTGAGTCGCACGACGCTGGGCGCGGCGATGACGCGGGTCTCACTATGCATGAAGGCGCCGGACTCCTCGAGGCAGAGAGCCTTGTTCTCCAGTACGAGGACGAGCGCGCGGCGGAGCGGTACGACGCCGAGGGGCTCGTACGACGCGTTGAGGACCAGGACGTGCGGCACGGGGATGCCTCCTTGTACGCCGGCGGCGCGTGGCTCGCGCCGGGACGATCTGCCATCAGTTTCTACTCATCGCCGCTTTCTGCGCCACCACGTATGCGTAACGGGCTCGAGGTGTTTTCCGCCACAAGGGTGACGCGCCCCCTTGAAACCGGCGGTGGTGAGCCGCGTCTCTCGCGTCCGGAAGAGGCCGGAGGAGCCCGGATGCCCGGTTAATGTTATTGGTCTGTCACCGCAAGCTGGAGGTTCCTTCCCGTGACCGCCTTCTGGTCCTCCTGGTCGTCCCCGCTGCTGGAGAACGACCCCTCGCCGAGCCCCGTCACCCTCGACGAGGCCGCGAAGCGTGCGGAGAGCGCGGCCGGCTGGGTGGAGGAGAACTGGTCCATCTGGCTGAACACCGGGCTGCGTATCGTGCTGATCCTCGTGGTGGCGCTGGCGCTGCGGGTGCTGGTGCGCCGGGCGCTGACGAAGCTGATAGCACGGATGAACCGTTCCGCGCAGGCCGTGGAGGGCACGACACTCGGGGGACTGCTGGTCAACGCCGAGCGGCGGCGCCAGCGATCCGAGGCCATCGGGTCCGTGCTGCGATCGACCGCCTCGTTCCTGATCCTCGGCACCGCGGGTCTGATGATCCTCGGCGCTTTCGAGATCGATCTGGCCCCACTGCTGGCCTCCGCGGGTGTGGCCGGCGTCGCGATCGGTTTCGGCGCGCGCAATCTGGTGACCGACTTCCTCTCCGGCGTTTTCATGATCATGGAGGACCAGTACGGGGTCGGGGACTCCATCGACGCCGGTGTCGCCTCCGGAGAGGTGATCGAGGTGGGGCTGCGGGTCACCAAGCTGCGGGGCGAGAACGGCGCGATCTGGTACGTGCGCAACGGCGAGATCAAGCGGATCGGCAATCTGAGCCAGGGCTGGGCGACCGCGGCCGTCGACGTCACGGTTCGCCCCTCCGAGGACCTGGACCGCGTGAAGTCGGTCATCGCCGACGTCGCGGACGGCCTGGCGAAGGACGAGCCGTGGAACGAGCAGCTGTGGGGCCCGCTCGAGACGCTGGGCCTGACCGAGGTGCTGCTGGACTCCATGACGTTCCGGGTCTCCGCGAAGACGATGCCGGGCAAGGCGCTCGGCGTCGAGCGGGAGGTCCGGTGGCGGATCAAGCGGGCGTTCGACGAGCGGGGCATCCGTATCGTCGGCGGGCTGCCGCAGCAGGCCGAGGAGTCCCCCGCCGACCCGACCGCCGGAATGGCGGCCCCGTCGGCCTTCGCGTCGGAACGGTCGCCGCAGTCGATCGCCGCCTCGCCGATCACTCCGCCCGCCAACCTCACGAAGTGAGCCCGGGCCGGGGCCGGCCCGCCGGGCGGTTCCCCGCAGGCAGGTCGACCGGTCGGAACGGATGACACACCACGCCCCTCGGGTAACGCTTTGGTTGCCCGAGGGGTGTTTGCCATTGACGGGCACCCGACCTGCGGCTTACTTTCGTCCCAGGCCGATAGGAAACTTTCCTAACAGTCCAGGTCCGAGAGGCCGCTCCGAGAGGCAGGTGCAACCGTCGTGGCCGGAACCACGCCCGGTACTCCGCGCGTACTGCGCGCCATGAACGACCGGGCCGCGCTCGATCTCCTGCTGGAGCACGGCCCGCTCTCCCGGACCAGGATCGGCAAGCTGACCGGACTGTCCAAGCCGACCGCCTCCCAGCTGCTGGCCCGGCTGGAGGCCGCCGGTCTCGTCGTCGTCACCGGCACCACGGAGGGGCGGCCCGGCCCCAGCGCCCAGCTGTACGCGATCAACGGACGCGTGGCGCACGCCGCCGGTCTGGACGTCACCCCCGAGCGCATCCGGGCCGCCGTCGCCGACGTGGCCGGGGAGACCGTCGGCGAGTTCGAGCTGCCCACCCCGGGGCGCCGCGCCGACTCCGTCGTACGGCAGGTGACCGACGCGCTCGACGGCGCGGTCAAGGCCGCCGGTCTGACCCGCGCGGACGTCCACCGCCTCGTCATCGGCACTCCCGGCGCCTTCGATCCGTCCACCGGACGGCTGCGGTACGCCTCCCACCTGCCCGGATGGCACTCCCCCACGCTCCTCGGCGAGCTGGCGGCCGCTCTGCCGATGCCCGTCGAGTACGAGAACGACGTCAATCTCGCCGCCGTCGCGGAGCAGTGTCTCGGCGCGGCGCACGGCCACGACAACTTCGTCCTGCTGTGGAACGAGGACGGCCTCGGCGCCGCTGTCGTCATCGGCGGCAGGCTGCACCGCGGCTTCACCGGCGGCGCCGGCGAGGTCGGTTTCCTCCCCGTGCCCGGCACCCCGCTGGTGCGCCAGGTGACCAAGGCGAACAGCGGCGGCTTCCAGGAACTGGCGGGAGCCCAGGTGCTCCCCCGGCTGGCCCGCGAGCTGGGCCTCGCCCCCGAGGACATCGGCAGCGGCGCGCACGCCGAGGTCGCGACCGCGCTGGTGGCCAGGGCCGCGGAGAACGACTCCGGGGCGTACGGGCAACTGCTCGACGCGTACGCGACAGGGCTGGCGACCGGTCTGGCCTCCATGGTGGCCGTCCTCGACCCGGAGCTGGTGGTGCTGTCCGGCGAGGCCATCGTCGCGGGCGGCGAGCCGCTGCGGGCGCGCGTCCAGGCGGAGCTGACCGAGCTGGCCGCGTCCCGGCCGCGTCTCGTGCTCGGGTCCGTACGCCGGCAGCCGGTGCTGCGCGGCGCGCTGGAAAGGGCCCTGGCCATCACCCGCGACGAGGTCTTCGACACCTCCCACTGATCCAGCGACTGCCCTCCCCCACCTGCACCCCCGCGTTCTGTTTCTCCCCTTCCCCCGACCCGTCCTTGTCACAGGGAGACATCGTCATGCCCAAGAACAGCCGGACCACGGGTGTCGCGCTGGCCGCGACCGCCGCGATATCGCTTCTCGCCACGGCCTGCACGGGATCCGCCGACAGCGGTGCCACGGACGATCCGAACGCGCGGACCACGCTCACCTTCTGGCACGGCTGGTCCGCGCCCAGCGAGGTCGAGGCGATCGAGGCGAACATCAGGTCCTTCGAGAAGAAGCACCCGAACATCAAGGTCAAGACCGTCAAGGGCATCACGGACGACAAGCTCAACCAGGCGCTGCGGGCGGGCGGTTCGAACGCGCCGGACGTCGTCTCCTCCTTCGCCACCGACAACCTGGGCCGGTTCTGCACCACGGGCGCGCTCGCCGACCTGAAGCCCTTCCTGGCGAAGTCGGGGATCGACCCGGCGAAGACCTTCCTGCCGCAGATGGCCAAGTACACCGAGCACGAGGGCGACCGGTGCGCGGTGCCGCTGCTGGGTGACGCGTACGGCCTCTACTACAACAAGAAGGCGTTCAAGGAGGCCGGGATCACCGCGCCGCCGAAGACGCTCTCCGAGTTCGACGAGGTCGCCGAGAAGCTCACCAAGACCAGGGGAAGCGGCTACGAACAGCTCGGATTCATGCCCGACTTCCAGGGCTACGAGACGACGTTCGAGCACTACGCGGCGCAGTTCGGCGTCCAGTACTTCGACGCGCGGGGGAAGTCGAACCTGTCGAAGGACCCGGCCGCGAAGGCCCTGTTCACCTGGCAGAAGAACCTGGCCGACAAGCTCGGCGGGTTCCAGAAGCTGGAGAAGTTCCGCACCGGCCTGGGCGACGAGTGGGGCCCCAAGCACCCCTTCCACACCGGCCAGGTCGCCATGCAGCTCGACGGCGAGTGGCGCGGCAAGATGGCCAAGGACGCCGGTCTGGACTTCGAGATCGGCGCGGCGCCCTTCCCCGTCCCCGACGAGCAGGCCGCCGACTACGGCAAGGGCTGTCTGTCCGGCACGATCCTCGGCATCGCCCAGGTCAGCAAGGTGCAGAACGCGGCCTGGGAGCTGGTGAAGTACCTCTCCACCGACACCGACGCGGTCGTCTCCTTCGCCAACGCCATCCACAACGTGCCCTCCACGGTGGCGGCGCTGAAGTCGCCGGAGCTGAACGACGACCCGCTGTACCGCACGTTCGTGGACATCGCCCAGCACCCGAAGAGCGCCCACGCCCCGTCCTCCGTCAACGGCGGCGCGTTCCTGCTGACCGCGCAGGACCTGGGAGTTCGCTACGAGGCCGGCCGGGAGAAGGACCTCGACGCCGGACTGCGCAAGACCGACACCCAGGTCGACAAGGACAACGAGCAGGCCCGCTGATGGCAGCCACCGCGCTCCACCCGGCCGTCCGCGCGCTGCGGTCCAAGCGCCGCAGGTCCGCGCTGCGGACGCTCGGGTTCCTCTCCCCCTGGCTGATCGGCTTCACGGTCTTCTTCGTCTATCCGCTGGTCTCGACCGTCTACTTCTCCTTCATGAAGTACGACGGGTTCGCCCCGCCGACGTGGGTGGGCCTCAAGAACTGGTCGTACGTCTTCAACGACTACCCGCATCTCTGGCCGGCGCTGCGCAACACGCTGTGGCTGGTGGCCGTCATGGTGTCCCTGCGGGTCCTGTTCGGCATCGGCATCGGGCTGCTGATCACGAAGATCAAGACGGGACCCGGGGTCTTCAGGACCTTGTTCTACCTGCCGTACCTGGCCCCGCCGGTCGCCGCCACCATGGCGTTCGTCTTCCTGCTCAACCCCGGTACGGGACCGGCGAACACGATCCTCGAGGGGATGGGGCTGCCGGCCCCCGGCTGGTTCAACGACCCGGCCTGGTCCAAGCCGTCCCTGACGATCCTGGCCCTGTGGGGCATCGGCGATCTGATGGTGATCTTCATGGCGGCGCTGCTGGACGTGCCGAAGGAGCAGTACGAGGCGGCGGAGCTGGACGGCGCCAGGGCCTGGCACCGGTTCCGTTACGTCACGCTGCCGAACATCTCGCCGATCGTCCTCTTCGCCGTCGTCACCGGGGTGATCGCCACGATGCAGTACTACACGGAACCGCTGGTGGCGGCGAAGGTGGCGAGCGGGGTGATCGGCGGCTCCGGTCAGCAGTTCGAGCCCGGATACCCGGACAGGACGACGCTCACCGTCCCGCAGACCGTCTACAACCTCGGCTTCCAGCGCTTCGACACGGGCGCCGCCTGCGTGGTCGCACTGGTGCTGTTCGCCCTGGCCATGACGTTCACGGCGTTCCTGATGCGCCGGCGTTCCGGCTTCATGTCGGCGGAGGACTGAGCGATGACCACCATGACACCCAGCCCGGCCCGCACGTCCGTCCGCGAGGCGGCCGCCCCGGGCAGCGGGAGCACCGCTGCCCGGCGGGCCGCGCGGCGGCGGGCCGCGCTGGAGTGGATCGCGGTCCACTCGCTGGCGATCGCCGCCGCGCTGTTCTTCCTGCTGCCGTTCGTCTTCGTGTTCCTGACCGCGGTGATGAGCGACGACCAGGCCCTGACCCGGGATCTGTGGCCGCGCACCTGGGAGTGGGACAACTTCGCCACCGTGTGGAACACCCCGGGGTTCCTCGTCTGGTGGCGCAACACGCTGCTCTACGCGGGGCTCGGCACCGTACTCGCCGTCGGCTCCAGCATCCCGGTGGCGTACGCGCTGGCCAAGTTCCGTTTCCGCGGCCGGAATCTGGCGATGATGCTCGTCATCGCGATGATGATGCTGCCGCCGCAGGTCGTCATCGTGCCGATGTACCTCTTCTGGGCGAAGCAGCTGGACCTGGCGGGCACGCTCTGGCCGCTGATCATCCCGTTCGCCTTCGGCAACGCGTTCACGATCTTCCTGCTGCGCCAGTTCCTGCTGACCATTCCCAAGGAGTACACGGAGGCGGCCAGGATCGACGGCTGCGGCGAGTTCCGCACGATGGTGCGGATCGTGCTGCCGATGGCCAGGCCGGCCATCGCGGCCGTGGCCCTCTTCCATTTCTTCTACTGCTGGAACGACTACTTCGGTCCGCAGATCTACGCCTCGGAGAATCCGGCCGCCTGGACCCTGAGCTACGGCCTGGAGTCCTTCAAGGGCGCCCATCAGACCGACTGGAACCTGACCATGGCCGCCACCGTGATGATCATGGCGCCGGTGATCGTGGTCTTCTTCTTCGCGCAAAAAGCCTTCATCGAAGGCGTCACCCTGACCGGAGTGAAGGGCTAGAAAGGCAGTTCATGAAGCTCGCTGTCGTAGGGGGCGGTTCCACGTACACCCCCGAACTCATCGACGGTTTCGCGCGGATGCGCGACACCCTGCCGATCGAGGAACTCGTCCTCGTCGACCCCGCGGCCGACCGGCTCGAACTGGTCGGCGATCTCGCCCGGCGAATCTTCGCCAGACAGGGCCACCCGGGCGAGATCGTCACCACTTCGGACGTCGACGCCGGCGTCGCGGGCGCCGACGCCGTCCTGCTGCAACTGCGCGTGGGCGGGCAGGCCGCCCGTCAGCAGGACGAGACCTGGCCGCTGGAGTGCGGCTGCGTCGGTCAGGAGACCACCGGCGCGGGCGGTCTCGCCAAGGCGCTGCGGACCGTGCCGGTCGTCCTCGACATCGCGGAGCGGGTGCGCCGCGCCAACCCCGACGCCTGGATCATCGACTTCACCAACCCGGTGGGCATCGTCACCCGTGCGCTGCTGCGCGCCGGGCACCGGGCCGTCGGGCTGTGCAACGTCGCCATCGGCTTCCAGCGGAAGTTCGCCGCGCTGATGGACGTGGCGCCGGCCGAGATCCATCTCGACCACGTCGGGCTCAACCACCTCACCTGGGAGACCGCCGTCCGCCTCGGCGGCCCGGAGGGCGAGGACGTCCTGCCGCGGCTGCTCGCCGACCACGGTGACGCCGTCGCCGGCGATCTGCGGATGCCGCGGGAGTTGATCGACCGCCTCGGCGTCGTCCCCTCGTACTACCTGCGCTACTTCTACGGCCACGACGAGGTCGTACGGGAGCTGCGGACCAAGCCGTCACGGGCCGCCGAGGTCGCGGAGATGGAGCGCCGGCTCCTGGAGATGTACGGCGATCCGCAGCTCGACGAGAAGCCGGAGCTGCTCGCCCGGCGGGGTGGCGCCTTCTACTCGGAGGCGGCCGTGGACCTCGCCGCGTCGCTGCTCGGCGGTGCGGGCTCGCCGTACCAGGTGGTCAACACGTACAACAACGGCACGCTCGACTTCCTGCCGGACGACGCCGTCATCGAGGTGCAGGCCGCCGTGGGAACGAAGGGCGCGACCCCGCTGCCGGTGGGCGGCCTCGACCCGCTGTACGCCGGGCTGATCGCGAACGTGACCGCCTACGAGGACCTGGCGCTGGAGGCGGCGCTGCGCGGTGGGCGCGAGCGGGTCTTCAAGGCGCTGCTGGCGCATCCCCTCGTCGCGCAGTACGAGTACGCCGAGAAGCTGACCGACCGCCTGATCGCGCACAACCGGGAGCACCTCGCGTGGGCGTGACCGAGTCCTCCGGGGGGAACCGCGCGAGGACCGCCGCGGCCGTCCTCGCCGTCGACGCGGGGAACAGCAAGACCGACGTGGCCTTCGTCGGCGCCGACGGCTCCGTGCTGGCCTCGGCCCGCGGGCCGGGCTTCCAGCCGTCGAAGGCCGGTGTCACGGCGGCGCTCGACGCCCTCGCGGCCACGGTCGACAAGGCCAGGGCCCAGGGTGGGATCACCGGCGCGGTCGAGCATGTCTCCGCGTGCCTCGCCAACGCCGACCTGCCGGTGGAGGAGCGGCAGTTGACCGACGCCCTGCGCGAGCGGGGCTGGGGGCGCACCACTCAGGTCTACAACGACACGTTCGCGATCCTGCGGGCCGGGGTGGACGAGCCGCGGGGCGTGGCCGTCGTGTGCGGCGCGGGCATCAACTGCGTCGGCATGCTGCCCGACGGCCGCACCGCCCGCTTCCCCGCGCTCGGGAAGATCTCCGGGGACTGGGGCGGCGGCGGGGGCCTCGCGGACGAGGCCCTGTGGCACGCGGCGCGGGCCGAGGACGGGCGCGGGGAGCCGACGGCACTGGCCACGGCCCTGCCCGCGCACTTCGGGGTGGACTCGGTGTACGCGCTGATCGAGGCCCTGCATCTGGGCCGTATCCCCGCGGGGCGCAGGCACGAAATGGCTCCCGTGCTCTTCGCGACGAGCGCGGACGGCGATCCGGTGGCCCGGTCGCTGGTCCACCGGCAGGCGGAGGAGGTCGTGGCGATGGCGACCGTCGCCCTGGAGCGGCTCGGACTCCTCGACGAGGAGGCCCCGGTGCTGCTCGGCGGCAGTGTGCTCGCCGCCCGCCACCCCGAACTCGACGGGCGCATCCGCGAACTGCTCGCGGTCCGGGCGCCGAAGGCGGTCGCCGAGGTGGTGACGACAGCGCCGGTGCTGGGGGCGGTGCTGCTGGGACTGGACCGCGTCGGGGCGCCGCCCGAGGCGATGGCGGCGCTGCGGGAGCACTACGCGTAAGGGTGCCGATACGGGACGACGCCGCTGCGCCCTCCGGGGAGACGGGCGGTGTCGTCCCGTGCCCCTCATGACGCTGTGGGGCCGGGGCGGCTGTCGTACCGTCATGACGCTGTGGGGCAGGGGCGGCTGCCGTACCGTCACGGCTCACTTCTCACACCGGTGCCCCGCGAGGGAACCGATCAAGGCCGGGAAACGTATTCATGGTGGGGACACTGTGGGGAATGTGCGAAGAGGGCGACGGCCTGGCGTCCGGCCAGTAGCAAGATCGCGTCAATTGTGGTGTGAGAGAGTCCCCTGCGGCCATACTTCTGGCCGGGAGCAGTCCCAGGACCCGCCGGAGGGGGGCGGGCCGACGTCAGCGACCAAGGGGGAGGTCACGTGACACACCCGCCGAATGTGCGCACAGCGCCTCAGCCGGCTCGGCAGCCTGCGCCGCCCGCGCAGCCGCCGGCCCAGCCGCCCCTGGCGCGTGGCGCCTGGGACGAGGGCCGACGCAGGCTGCGTGCCGCGGCGACGACGGAGCCGGGGCGGCTGCAGATCATCGGCGCCGTTCTCGCGGTGCTGGTGGTGGCGTTCGGTGCGGTGACGGCGTTCGAGATCTCCGCCCGGGCGGACGCCGCGGACGACGTGGTGAGCCGCAGTCAGCCCCTGAGCGCCGACGCCGCCTCGATCTACCGCTCGCTGGCCGACGCGGACACGGCGGCCTCCAGCGGCTTCCTGGCCGGCATCGAGGAGCCGCCCGAGGTGGCGAAGAGGTACGACGACGACATCGCACTGGCATCCAGGCTGCTTGTCAAGGCGGCGACGAACACCGGCAGTTCGAGTGAATCCGGACAGCAGATAGCCCTGCTGAACGAGGCCCTGCCGCGCTACACGGGACTGATCGAGAGCGCCCGTGCCAACAACCGGCTCGGCCGGCCGCTGGGTGGCGCCTATCTCCGCTTCGCCAACGACCGCATGTCCAGGGACCTGCTGCCCGCCGCCCAGAAGCTGTACGACGCGGAGACCGCGAGGCTCGAGCAGGACGACGAGGACGCCCGGTTCTGGCCCGTCCTCTCCCTGGCGGCCGGCGTGGTGGCGATCGGCGTCCTGGTGTGGGCGCAGCGGCGCAACTACCGCGCCACCAACCGGGTGTTCAACCACGGCCTGGTCGCGGCGACGGCGGGTTCCATGGTCCTGCTGCTCTGGCTCGCGGTGGGGCACACGGTCGCCCGCGCCCAGCTGGACGACGCCGACCTGCACGGACAGCGGTCCCTCAAGGTCCTCGGCGACGCCCGGATCAACTCGCTCAAGGCCCGGGCCAACGAGAATCTGACCGTGGTGGCCCGCGGCGCGGTGCTCACCAACGACGGCAAGAGCGACAAGTACGAGACGGACTACGCAACCGGCATGAAGCAGCTCGGCGAGCAGCTGCACCGGGCGGAGCTGCTGGCCGACGACGAGGACGGCCGCGCGCCCGTCAGGGCCGCGATGTCGGCGGTGTCGGAGTGGCAGGAGCGTCACCAGGACGTCACCAGGACCGACCGGGCCGGTGACTACGACGGCGTGCTCCGCAAGGTCATCGGCGCCGAGGGTTCCACCGGCGAGTCCTTCGACAAGGTCGACGCCGCGCTGAAGAAGGCGCTGGCGCACGAGCAGCGCGAGTTCACCGAGGCGGCCGAGGACGGCCGCGGGGCGCTGTCCGGGCTGCCGGCCGGGGCCGTCGCCCTGGGTGTGCTCGGCGCGGCGGGAGCTGTGCTGGGCATCAACCGCAGGCTTTCGGAGTACCGGTGAGAGGAGGAGCGATGTCGGACACGAAGGCACGTCCGAGCGGCCGGCGCGGCCCGCGCGCTCCGCGCCGGCTGCGCGGCTGGGGCGGCGTCGCCTCCATGGCCGCCGCCTGCGCACTGACCGCCGCCGTGACCCTGCTGCCGCTGTCGCGCGGCGGCGCGGACGTCCTGACGGAGGGCACCGGCCCGGCCGTCACCTCCGCCGTGTCCGCCAAGGCGGACAGCTGCGAGGACCCCGAGGCGTCCCTCACCCCGTCGAGCGCCGACGGGCCCACCGTCGACGCGATCAAGAAGCGGGGCAAGCTGATCGTCGGGGTCGACCAGAACAGCTACCGCTGGGGTTACCGCGACCCGGTCACCAAGAGCCTCGAGGGCTTCGACATCGATCTCGCCCGCGCCATCGCCGACGAGATCGTCGGCAGCCCGGACGCCGTCATCTTCCGCGCCATACCCACCAACCAGCGCATCCCGGCCCTCGAGAACGGCACGGTGGACATCGTGGTGCGCACGATGACGATCAGCTGCAGCCGTATCGAGCAGGTCGCCTTCTCCACCGCCTACTTCCAGGCGGGCCAGCAGGTGCTGGCCCCCAAGAGCTCGAAGATCACCGGGTACGACGCGTCGCTCACGGGCAAGCGGATCTGCTCGGCGGAGGGCTCGACCGCGTACGAGGCGCTGGAGAAGAACAGCTTCGGCGCGACGTTCAAGGACAAGCACGACGGCCTGCCCGACGACGAGGACCTGTTCACGGTGCCCAACCAGCTGGACTGCCTGGTGAGGCTCCAGCAGGGCCTGGTCGACGCGATTGTCACCGACAACGCGCTGGCGGCCGGTCAGGCCGCTCAGGACCCGGCGGTGGAGCTCAAGGGCGACAAGCCCTTCACCACCGAGTACTACGGCGTGGCCGCCAGACTCGGCCACGACGACCTGGTCCGCCGCATCAACAAAGTCCTGGTCGACTACCGCAAGAGCGCCTGGAAGAAGGCGTACGACCACTGGCTCTCGGCCGACCTGCCGGGCATAGCCGGGCCGCCGCAGCCCAAGTACCGGGCGGACTAGGCGGGCAGGTGCAACGCGCCGGACAGGTGTCCACGGCGAGCAGGTTTCCAGCACGACTCGGGCGACGAGAAGAACGGAGAGGTGATCGATGGGCGTCGCGGGACCCTTCCCCGGCTCGGCGGGGAGTCCGCACGGGCCGGTGATGGACCGGGACGAGGTGGACCGTGCGCTGGCGCGGCTCGGGGCCGAGCACGAGGCGGTGGAGACGTCGCTGCTGGCGCTCCAGGACCACGCGGGCCGCAGGCTGCTCGAGGGCGCCGAGCTGACCGGTGTGACGAAGGACCGCTGGGCCGCCGCGGACCGGCAGATCACCCTGCTCTGGTTCTACTTCGACGCCTACACGGCCGCGTTGAACGACATCCGTGAGCTCCGTGCCCGCAGGCGCTGGTCCAGCCGCGAGGACCTGGCCGCGCTGACGGAGCGGCTGCGCGGCCGCAGTGTCACCGTGGCGAGCCCGCCCGGCCACCTGGGGCCGCAGCTCGCCGGCCCGGTCAAGCTGGCGGAGGAGTTCACCCTCGATGAACTCGTCAGCCGGATGAACGAGCTGTACGCGTCGTCCCTGGACATGGTGGTGGCCGCCGACGCGGTGTGGTCGGCGCTGCCCGCCCGTATCGACCTGCTCTCCGCCGAACTGCGGCGCACCCGCTCGCTCGCGCACTCCGTGGGCGTGCGGCCCGGGGAGCACCCCTCCGGCGACGAACTGGAGTCCATCACCCACGAACTGGCCACGCTGCGGGCGCAGGTGGTGTCCGATCCGCTCGCCTTCTGGCGGCCGGGACCCGGCAGCGCCGCGCCCGGAGGCGGCCGGCCGGACACCGAGCGCTACGACCGGGCGGCGCGTGCCCTGGAGGACGTGCGCCGCGAGATCGAGGCGGTGCTCCAGGTCCGGCAGGACTCGGAGGAGCGGCTGATGCGGCTGCGCGACCTGCTCTCCCGCGCCGACCGGACGCTGACGGAGGCCCGCGCCGCCCGCGGGGAGGTCCTCGCCAAGATCGCCGCGTCGGAGGTGCCCGCCGTCAGCGGCCCGCCGACCGCGCTGCAGGAGCGCCTCGCCACGGCCGCCGAGTACCGCAGGCACGCGAAGTGGCACCGGCTCTCGCCGCTGCTGGAGTCCCTGGAGCAGGAGGCGGAGGACGAACTGCGCCGCGCGCGGGAGTCGTTGACGGCCGTCACCGCGCCCCTGGCGGTCCGCGCCGAGCTGCGCGGCCGGCTGGACGCCTACAAGGCCAAGGTCGCACGCCACGGCATGGCGGAGGACTCCCTGCTGATCGAGCGGTACGACGCGGCGCGCCGGATGCTGTGGAGCGCGCCGTGCGATCTGCGCGCCGCGGAACAGGCCGTGCTGCGGTACCAGCACGCGGCGGCGGAAGTCCTGGTGCCCAGGCAGGCCGCGCCGGAGTCGGGGCCTGCCGACCGCGGAGAGGGTTCATGAGCGAGATCAGAAACTGCCAGCGCCCCGGCTGTGACGGCGCGTACGAGGACATGGGCGGCGGCGAGCTGTACTGCGGCACCTGCGGCCTCGCCCCGGTGGTGTCGTCCACCGGCATGGTCTCGTCGCCGCCCACCGGCATCGCCGCCGACGGCCGGGACTCCTCGTCGGCGCGCAGCAGTGCGCGCTCCTCACGGGCGTCCGCGCGTTCTTCTTCGTCGCGCCGGTCGGTGTCGGGGCGGCTGTCGCGTTCGCTGACCGGCGGCAGCACCTCGGCCCGGTCGGTCTCGGTCCGCAGCTCCGGCTCGTCGACGGGGTCGTCGGCGCGCAACCGGCTGGGCGCCGGGCTGGTGACCGTGCCGGACGTGCCGCGGCCCGACCCGCGGTCCGCCGTCATGGCGAACCCCGAGGTGCCCGAGCGCAAGCGGTTCTGCTCACGCTCGGACTGCGGCGCCCCGGTGGGCCGGGCGCGCGGCGACCGGCCGGGACGCACGGAGGGTTTCTGCACCAAGTGCGGCCACCCCTACTCGTTCGTGCCCAAGCTGGGCGGCGGCGACATCGTGCACGGCCAGTACGAGGTCGTGGGCTGTCTGGCCCACGGCGGTCTGGGCTGGGTGTATCTGGCCGTGGACCGGGCGGTCTCCGACCGGTGGGTGGTGCTGAAGGGCCTGCTGGACACGGGCGACCAGGACGCGATGGCGGCCGCGATCTCCGAACGGCGTTTCCTCGCCGAGATCGAGCACTCCAACATCGTCCGGATCTACAACTTCGTCGAGCATCTCGACCAGCGCACCGGCTCCCTCGACGGGTACATCGTCATGGAGTACGTGGGCGGCAAGTCGCTCAAGGACCTCGCCAACGAGCGGCGCGGGCCGGACGGGCGGCGCGACCCGCTCCCGGTCGAGCAGGCCTGCGCGTACGGCATCGAGGCGCTGGAGGCGCTCGGTCATCTGCACAGCAGAAACCTTCTGTACTGCGACTTCAAGGTCGACAACGCCATCCAGCAGCAGGACCAGCTCAAGCTGATCGACATGGGCGCGGTCCGCCGGATGGACGACGACGAGTCCGCCATCTACGGCACGGTGGGCTACCAGGCCCCGGAGGTCGCGGATGTCGGCCCCTCGGTGGCCTCCGACCTCTACACGGTGGCGCGGACGCTCGCCGTGCTGACGTTCGACTTCCAGGGCTACACGAACGTGTTCGTCGACTGTCTGCCGGACCCCGAGAACATCGAGGTCCTGCGGACGTACGAGTCGTTCTACCGCTTCCTGGTGCGCGCCACCGACCCCGATCCGGCACGGCGGTTCGCGTCCGCGCAGGAGATGAGCGAGCAGCTGACGGGCGTGCTCAGGGAGGTCGTCGCCATGCAGACGGGCCGCCCGCGTCCGGCCGTGTCGACGCTGTTCGGCCCGGAGCTGCGGGTGACGGACACGGGCCTGTTCGCCGAGCACGCGGGGGACGTCTCCCGGCTCGGCGCCCGGACCGCCACGGGACGCGGCGGACGTCTCGCCCCGGCCGCGGCCGCCCCGCCGATCCCTCCCGCGCAGACCCCACCCGCGCCGCCGGCCGCCGGTGCGTACGGGGCGGTGCCCGCACCCCGTACGGCCGGCGCCACCGCGCCTGACGCGCCGCCGGCGGGCCCGGCCCCCGCCCCGTATCTCGCCGTCCTCGACACGCGGGCCCACGCGCTGGCGCTGCCCCTGCCCAGGGTCGACCCGAGCGACCCCAACGCGGGCTTTCTCGCCGGGCTGATGGCCGCCGCGCCCGCCGAGCTGATCGCGGCACTGCACACGGCGGCCACGAGCTCCCCCGAGACCAGGCTGCGCGAACTGCGTGCCCGGCTGGAGGCGGGCGACCTGCTGTCCGCGACGACCGCGCTCGCCACCATGGAGACGCAGCAGCCCGACGACTGGCGGGTGGTCTGGTACCGGGGCGTCACCTCGCTGGTGACCGGCGATCACGCGGCCGCGGCGGTGTCCTTCGACGCGGTCTACGACGCGTTTCCCGGCGAGCCCGCGCCGAAACTGGCCCTCGGACTGTGCGCGGAGGTGCTCGGCCAGCTGGACAACGCCGCGGACTACTACCGCCTGGTGTGGACGACCGACCCGAGCCATGTGAGCGCGGCGTTCGGTCTCGCCCGGGTCCAGCTCGCGGCGGGCGACCGCACCGGAGCCGTCCGGACCCTGGAGTCGGTGCCGGAGGCCTCGATCCACTACACGGCGGCGCGAGTGGCGGCCGTACGGGCGAGGTTGCGGCGACGCGCCGTGCACGAGCCGCTGCTGGCGGACCTGTCGGCGGCTGCCGCGCAGGTCGCCGCCCTCGAGCAGCTCGGTCTCGACGCGGTGCGGCGCGAGCAGTTGTCCACAGAGGTACTCGGCACCGCGCTGGACTGGGTACTCTCCGGAAGTCCCGGAAGCGGGCCGTCCGTTCCGCACGCACCGAGCGCACTGCTCGGGAGCGCGCTGGACGAACGCGGTCTGCGCTTCGGGCTGGAACGCTCCTTCCGGGTGCTCGCCCGGCTCGCCCAGCGCGGCGAGGAGCGCATAGAGCTGGTGGAGCGGGCCAACCGCTACCGCCCCCGGACGTGGGTGTGATTGATGGCGCAACAGCACCAGCCGGCCGTCGGGTCGACCTGCCCCGGCTGCGACGAACCTCTGGAGCCCGGTGACCGGTTCTGCGGGGCGTGCGGATACGACCTGTCGGCCGTGCCCGCCGCGGCGCAGGACCGCCCGACCGTGGCCATCAGCACCCCGGTCGACTGGCCGGCGGCCACCGGCACCGACACGACGGGCACCCCTACCCCGACGCAGCGTGCCGCCGACGTTCCCGGCACCGACTCCGACGGCGGAGACCTGCCTCCGACGACCGGTCCCGCCACGGCCGGCCCGGCCGCTCATGTCGACAGCTCCGGCCCGGCCGCCCATGTCGGCACCTCCGGGAGCGCCGAACCCGGGCCGGGGCACGTTCCGGCCGCCCGTCCGGCGGGGCACGGCGAGCACGAGCGGGCCGGTGAGGGCGTGACCGCCGCCGGCGGCCCCGCCGTCCCCGACGGTCCCGGCGCGGGCCCCCCGCCCGCCCCGGTCGTGCGGTTCGACAACCCGCCCTCCGGCGACTTCGAGCTCGCCGCGCCGACCCCGGCGGCCGCGCCCGCTCCGTCCTCCGTGTCCGCTCCCGTCCCGTCCCCCGCCGCCGATCCGCGTGCGGCGGCCGCGACCGGGGCCGCCGTCGCACCGCCCGGCACAAAGGTCTGTGTGGCCTGCCGGGCCGGCCGTGTCGACACGGACGGCTACTGCGAGAACTGCGGCCACGCCCAGCCCCGCGAACGCGACCACATGGAGGCGGAGATCGGTCCCGTCGCCGCGGTCAGCGACCGGGGGCTGCGGCACCACCGCAACGAGGACTCGTTCGCCGTCTCGTCCACCGCCCTGCCGGACGGCTCCCCGGCCGTCATCGCCGTGGTCTGCGACGGGGTGTCGTCGGCGACCCGCCCCGACGAGGCGTCGGCCGCCGCGGCGACCGCGGCCAACGAGCGGCTGCTGGAGGCGCTGCCCCGGGGCACGCACCCGCAGCAGGCCATGCACGACGCCATCGTGGCCGCGGCGGAGGCGGTCAACGCCCTGGCCCAGGAGCCGGAGCCCGGCCCCGGCGACGAACCGCACCGGCACCAGAACGCGCCCGCCTGCACCATCGTCGGCGCGGTGGCGGCAGGGGAACTGCTGATCGTCGGCTGGGTCGGCGACAGCCGCGCCTACTGGGTCCCCGACGACCGTTCGGGGCCGCCCGCCCGGCTGACCGAGGACGACTCGTGGGCCGCGCAGATGGTGGCGGCCGGCCTGATGAACGAGGCGGAGGCGTACGCGGACGAGCGGGCCCACGCGATCACGGGCTGGCTCGGCGCCGACGCGTACGAACTGGAGCCGCACACCGCCGCGTTCAAGCCGGACCGCTCCGGCGTGGTCGTGGTCTGCACGGACGGGCTGTGGAACTACGCGGAGGGGGCCGAGGACATGGCCCGGGCCATCCCCGCGGACGCGTCCGAACGGCCCCTGCACAGCGCGCAGATGCTGGTCGGCCATGCCCTCGACGGCGGCGGCCACGACAACGTAACAGTGGCGGTGCTGCCGTTCGCCGTACCGCGGCAAGGGGCAGGATCGGCCTACGACATGGCTTGACCCGCCCGAGAGGCCGGCCCCGGCCCTCCCGTCGGGGCCCCGGCCGCCTCTCGTCCGCCGCCCGTCAACCTGCCCACCATGCCAACCCCGCCCGCGCAGCCGCTGCCCGCTGCCCGGGCGGAGTCACAAGGAGCCGATCGGATGGCCGTTTTCTCCAAGTCCCAGGTGCCGCAGTTCTCGGTCGAGGTGTACCAGAACGAATACCTCCCGGAGGGCGGCCGCGAGGTCAACGCGATCGTCACGGTCACCTCCACCGGCGGTGGCACCACCGGCGGGGTTCCGCTGCGGGACGCACCGGCGCGGCCGGCCGCCGGGTCGGACCGGGGACCGTCCGCCGGCGTGGTGATCATGGTCGACTGCTCGGGCTCCATGGACTACCCGCCGGAGAAACTGCGCAACGCGCGGGACGCGACGGCCGCGGCGGTCGACACCCTGCGGGACGGTGTCGCCTTCGCGGTGGTCGCCGGCACCCACAAGGCGCTCGAGGTGTACCCGGGCGGCGGGCGGCTCGCCGTCGCGGACCCGGCCACCCGGGCACAGGCCAAGGACGCGCTGCGGAGGCTCACGGCCGGCGGCGGCACCGCGATCGGCACCTGGCTGCGTCTGGCAGACCGGCTGCTGTCCTCCGCCGACCTGGCGATCCGGCACGGCATTCTGCTCACCGACGGGCGCAACGAGCACGAGTCGCCCGAGGATCTGCGCGCCGCTCTCGACGAGTGCGCGGGCCGTTTCACCTGTGACGCCCGCGGGGTCGGCACCGACTGGGAGGTGAAAGAAGTCACAGGCATCGCCTCCGCGCTGCTCGGCACTGCGGACATCGTCGCCGATCCGGGCGGCCTGTCCGCGGACTTCACGCGGATGATGGAGGACGCGATGGGCAAGGAGGTCGCGGATGTCGCGCTGCGGCTGTGGACCCCGGTCGGCGCCGAGATCGCCTTCGTCAAGCAGGTCGCGCCGACCGTCGAGGACCTCACCGGGCGGCGTACGGAGGCGGGCCCGCGCGCGGGCGATTATCCGACCGGCTCCTGGGGCGACGAGTCCCGCGACTACCACATATGTGTGCACGTCCCGCAGGCCGGAATCGGTCAGGAGATGCTGGCGGCACGGGCCTCGCTGATCATTCCGGCCGCGGACGGCGGCACTCCCCAGGTCCTTTCGCACGGGCTCGTACGGGCGGTGTGGACGGACGACGCGGTCGCCTCGACGGCGATCAATCCGCAGGTCGCGCACTACACGGGCCAGGCGGAACTGGCGCAGGTGATCCAGCAGGGCCTCGAGGCCCGGAAGTCCGGTGATCTCGGCGGGGCCACCGCGAAACTGGGCCGCGCGGTGCAGCTGGCGGCACGTTCCGGGAACGAGGACACTGCGAAACTGCTTTCGAAGGTGGTGGACGTCGTCGATGTGGCGACGGGTACTGTGCGACTGAAGGCGAAGGTCGCGGACGCGGACGAGATGACTCTCGAAACCCGCTCCACCAAGACCGTTCGCGTCAAGAAGTAACCACGCACGGACACGAAGTGAACGGCCCTCGGGCCGGATGAGGAGAGGGGGAAGCGCCGACATGCCGACCTGCCCGAACGGACACCAGTCGGGTTCCGACGACTGGTGCGAGGTCTGCGGCCACCGCATGGCTCCTCCCGGCGCTCCCTCGGGAGCCGTACCGCCGCCTCCACCGCCGCCGCCCGGCTACGGCTATCCCGGCCCGGCCGATCCGAACGCGACGGCACAGGCGGAGCTCTGCCCGCAGTGCCGCACCCCGCGCGAGGCCATGGCCCCGTTCTGCGAGGAGTGCCGGTACAACTTCCTCACCCACACGGCGACGTCGTACACGCCGGCGGCGCCGCCCCAGCCGCAGGGCGGGCTCAACCTCCCGCCGGGGTTCCAGTCGCAGCCGGGTCCGCCCGCACCGCCGGCCCAGCAGGGCCCTCCTCCGCCGCCGCCTCACCAGCAGCAGCAACAACAACGTGATCCTTTCGATTACCAGGGTTCGCGGCCCTCGCAGATGAACCGGCCCGCGGAGCCGCTGGGCCAGGAGCAGCCCGGCGACCACCGGCAGCAGCAGCCCGGGGCCTTCCAGCCGCAGGGCGGTCCGCCGCCTCCGCCGTCACCGTTCCAGCAGCAGCCCGGACCTCCGGCCCCGCCCGCCTTCCAGCAGCCGGCGCCGCCCGCGCCGCCGCAGCCTCAGCAGACCGGCGGCGACGACTGGATGCTGCCCCCGCCGTCCCGTACCCAGTCGCCCCCGCCCCCGCCGGGACCGCGGGATCACGGACAGCACGGCCAGGGACCGCAGGGCCAGGGACCGCAGGGTCAAGGTCCGCAGGGTCAAGGCCATCAGCAGCCACAGGGGTACCAGGAGCCGCAGGGGTACCAGGGGCAGCAGGGCCACCAGGGACCGCCGCCGTTCCCGCAGCAGTCGGCGCCCGGCCGGCACCAGCAGGACCCGGGCATGCAGGGCACGCACCCCGGCCAGCCGCAGGCGCCCCGCCACGACGCCGCACCGGCGGGGTGGACTGCCGTGGTCGGGCCGGACCGTGAGTACTTCATGGCGATGATGCAGCGCAGCGGCCCCGAGGCGACCGGGCTCAATCTGCCCGCGTACTCCCCCGAGCAGCATCTGCCGCTCACCGGGGGGCAGATCACCATCGGCCGCCGCCGGCAGTCGACGGGCGAGTCGCCGGACATCGACCTGTCGGTGCCCCCGGAGGACCCGGGTGTCTCGCACCAGCACGCGGTGCTGGTGCAGCAACCGGACGGCTCCTGGGCCGTCGTCGACCAGAACTCGACCAACGGCACCACGCTCAACGGCGCCGAGGACCCGATCCAGCCGTATGTCCCCGTGCCGTTGAACGACGGCGACCGGGTGCACGTCGGCGCCTGGACGACGATCACCGTCCGCCGCGGCTGAGCCCAGCCGCGGCGGCGGCGATCCTGCTGCCGACAACCATGGATACGCGGCCCGCGCCGCGAGCGTTCAGACGCCGGACAGCCCGAGGGGCCAGACGTAGGACCCCTCGGGATCGTCCAGCCACGCCCACTGCCGCTCGCCGCGCACCGTGACCCCGAAGCGCTCGCGCCCGGGCCGGTGTTCCCGCTCCCACAGGGACAGCGCCTCACGAGGGTCGAGCGAGCCCGCGCTCAGGCTCAGCAGGAAGCGGAAGAGGTCGTCCTCGGCCACTCCCCTGGGCAGGCCGCCGGTCCGCACCTGCTCGGGCAGGGCTCGGCCGCGCAGCGGCACGAAGTACGCCGAGGTGGGCAGGAAACGCCCCTCGGCGAAGCGGGCGCCCGCGCCGTGGCCCACCCGCAGGGCGATGATCCCGGTGGACAGCGGCGTGACGATACGGGCGCCGTCGGTGCACTGGGCGGGCCATGCGGAGGGCACCGACGTCAGGGCGCACGTCGCGATGACGCCGTCGAAGGGGGCGCGCTCGGGACACCCACGCGCCCCGTCGCCGGTGACCACGGTGGGGTGGTATCCGGCGGCCGACAGGTGCACACGGGCGGACTCGGTGATCTCCGGGTCCAGGTCGACGGTCGTGACCGCCGCGTCGCCGAGCCGGTGCGCGAGCAGTGCCGCGTTGTAGCCGGTGCCCGCGCCGATCTCCAGCACGCGGTCCCCGTCGGCGACCTCGAGCGCGTCCAGCATCAGGGCCATCAGGGACGGCTGGCTGCTCGACGAGACGAGATCGCCGTCACGCAGCCGTGTGGCCAGCGGCTCGTCCTTGTACGCGCCGCGCAGCCATCCGGCCCGGCGCCCCGGGTCGGGGTCCTCGCACCACAGGCGCTCGTAGGCGCCGGCGCGGGCGGTGAAGTAGTAGGGCACGAACAGATGCCGGGGCACCTCCTCGAACGCCGCCCGCCAGGCCGGATCGGCCAGCTCTCCCGCGGCCGCGATCTCGCGCACCATGGCCCGCCGCGCCTTCGCGGCGGGCTCGGCGAAACGGTCCACGGCCTGTCCCATACGCCCACTTTCCTGCGCAGTCGCCCGGGAAGCGAGCCACCGTGCCGTACGGGACGGGGAGTCCTAGGCCCTCGGTCCTCGGCCGGTGGGTCTGAGAGCATGGGGTGCGTGAATGAGATTCCGCGCGGAACGCTTCAGGAGCAGACCTTCTACGAGCAGGTCGGCGGCGAGGAGACCTTCCGGCGCCTCGTCCACCGCTTCTACGAGGGCGTCGCCGAGGACCCGCTGCTGCGGCCGATGTATCCGGAGGAGGACCTGGGCCCCGCCGAGGAGCGGCTCGCGCTCTTTCTGATGCAGTACTGGGGCGGGCCGCGCACCTACAGCGACCGCCGCGGGCACCCCCGGCTCCGGATGCGCCACGTCCCCTTCACCGTCGACCGCGCCGCCCACGACGCCTGGCTGCGGCACATGCGTACGGCGCTGGACGAGCTGGGCCTCGCCGAGGAGCACGAGCGGCAGCTGTGGGACTACCTCACGTATGCCGCGGCCTCGATGGTGAACACACCCGACTGACCGACCGTCCCTCTGCCCGTACCGCCCCACGCCACAGCGGCCACCTGTCCCATGCCGCCCGCCGCGTCACGAGGCCGACGCGACGGGCGCGGAATCCGGCGATCGGTCGCCGGATAACGGTCACGATCGGGTCAAGGTCCTGCCGCAAGCGGTTTCCACGAACGGGTGTGCTCTGAAAGCATCCGGGGACAGTGGGGCGTCCGGGGACGCCGCCGGGCGGTCCGGGTGGGGGATGGGTGACGGGGTTCGTACTACTGCGCGTCAGAGCGCACCGGCTGCTGCTCGCGGCGGCGCTCCTCGCCGTGCTTCTCACGACGTGTGTGCTCGCCTCGCTCGCCGCGTTCTCCGGTTCCGTCGGGGACGCCGCGCTGCGGCACACTCTCGGCGGCCGGGACGCGGCCGCCGCCGCGCTGACCGTCACCGCCAAGGTCCCGCCGGAGCGCCGCGAGGCGGCCGAGGAGGCCGTCGTCCGAGGGGCCGAGCGGTCCTTCGACGGGCTGCCCGTGACGGTGCGCGGCCTCCAGCGCTCCGGGCCGTACGCCCTGCCTCGGTCCCTCCAGGACCCGGCTGCCCGCAAGGGCGAGCCCGACCTCACCCATTTCGCCGCTCTCGACGCGACCCGGGTCACGATGGTGTCCGGGACCCGCCCGGGTCCCGCGGACGCCGGGGCGGTGCCGGTCGCACTGCCGGAGGTGGCCGCCCGGCAGCTGGACCTGAGGCCCGGCGCCCGCCTGACCCTCACCGACCGGCTCTCCGACAAACCGATCGCCGTCCGACTGACCGGCCTCTACCGGCCGGCCGACACCACGGATCCGTACTGGCAGCTCGACAGCCTCGGCGGCCGCGGCGTGCGGTCCGTGGTCTTCACCACCTACGGACCGCTCCTCGCGCATCCCTCGGTCCTCACCTCCGGCCGAGTCGCCGCGGGAGACACGGCGTGGCTGGCCACCGCCGACTTCCGCACCGTCACCACCGACCGCATCGGCGCGCTGCGTGCCACCGCGACGAGCGGCCCCGAATCACTGACGAAGGAACCGGCGTTCGCGTCCGGCGCGACCGTGCGCACCTCGCTGCCGACCGTGCTGGCCCAGAGCGAGCGGGCGCTGCTGGTCGCCCGGTCCACCCTGCTGATCGTCGCGGTGCAGCTGGTGCTGCTCGCCGGGTACGCGCTGCTGCTGGTGGCCCGGCTCCTCAGCACGGAACGGTCCGGCGAGACCGATCTGCTGCGCGCCCGCGGCGCGTCACGCGGGCGCATCGTCTCGCTGGCCTTTGTCGAGGCGCTCCTGCTCGCCCTTCCGGCGGCTCTCTGCGCGCCGCTGCTCTCGGGGCCGTTGACGCGGCTGCTCGCCGAGCACTCCGCCCTCGCCAGGAGCGGTCTGCGGCTCGGCGAGGCGCCGACGGCGCAGGTGTGGCTGGTGGCCGCGGGCGTCGCGGTGTGCTGCGCGGCAGCCGTCGTGGCACCGGCACTGGCCGCCGCGTCCGGCGCGCTGCGGCTGCGGCGTGCCCGCGGCGGCGCACTGCCGGCGCCGGTCCGGGCCGGGGCCGACGTGGGGCTGCTGGCCGTCGCGGCCGTCGCGTACTGGCAGTTGGACCGGCAGACCGGTTCAGCCGGCGGCGGGGCGATCAGCGGTGACCGCGAGGGCGACCTGGGCATCGACCCGCTGCTGGTCGCCGCTCCGGCCCTCGCGCTGCTCGCGGGCACGGTCCTGACGCTGCGTCTGCTGCCGCCGGCGGCCCGGCTCGCGGAGCGCCGCGCCGCAGGCGGCCGGGGGCTGCCCGCCGCGCTCGCGGGCTGGCAGTTCAGCCGCCGCCCGTTGCGCGGCGCCGGGCCCGTGCTGCTGCTGGTGCTCGCGGTGGCGATGGGCATGCTGGCGATCGGGCAGAGCGCCTCCTGGGACCGGTCGCAGAGCGACCAGGCCGACTTCCGGACAGGCGCGTCGGTGCGGGTGGCGGACAACGGGACGGGCCGGCCGGGAGACATCGGCCTGTACGCGTCCGTGCCCGGGGTGCGGGAAGCGGCTCCCGCCCACCGCGCTCCCCTGGTGCTGTCCGGCAACCGGACCGCGACCGTGCTGGCGATCGACACGGCCCGCGCGGACGAGCAACTCCTGCTGCGGGACGATCTCGCGGACGAGCCGCCCGGCTCGCTGCTCGGGGCGGCCACCGCCGCGAAGACGGTCCGCCCCGGCGTGGTGCTGCCCGACGACGCCCGCCGGCTCGCCCTCGACCTGCGGATCGCCGACGAGACCCCCTCCGATGGGTCGCTCCCGGGGGTGGCGCCGCAGGTCACGGTCATCGTCGAGGACCGCTACGGCCTGGCGTACCGGATGCCGGCCGGGAGGGTGGCCGCCGACGGCCGCGTCCGCACGGTGACCTTCGCCCTGGACCAGTCCTCCTCCCGAGGACCCACCGCACCCGCCGGCCCGCTGGCCCTGACCGGACTGCGCCTCGACGGCGAGATCCCGGACGGACCCCGCAGGACGCACCGCCTGACCGTCGAGCGGCTGCGCACCACCGGCGCCGACGGGACCGTGCGCACCGTCACGGCACCGGCCGACCCGCGCTGGGAGGGCGGCTACACCGAGATCCCGGACGGCGAGCCGGGGACCTCCCGGCCGCTGCGCCCCACCGCTTCCGGATCCAGGCCGCTGAGCCTCGGCTACGGCATCGGGCCGGCCCCGAATGCGGTGAACGCCTGGGGCCACCCCGTCCCTTCCGATTTCAGCGTTCTCGTCAGCGCCACGCGGCCGGCCCCGCCCCCGCAGATCGCGGCCGTCGCCACCGACGCGTTCCTGCGCGCGTCCGGAGCCGAGCGTGGCGACGTCATCGACGTGACGCTGGCGGGTGAGTCGCTGAAGGCCGAGATCGTCGGAACCGCGCGGGCCCTGCCGACGACCGGACCGGGTGTCACCGGCACCGTGGCCGCGGACGGCGAAGAGACCGCGGCCGACCGGCAGAACGCCGACGGCGGAGCCCTCCTGCTGGACCTGCCGACGGTCAACACCGCGATCGCCGCCCGGGGAGGTTCGTCGCTGAGGCCCACCGAATGGTGGCTGAGCACCGAGCCCGGCAAGGCCGGGGAGGTCGCGAAGGCCCTGCGTGAGCGACCCGACGCCGACCCCGGTGAGGTGCTCGTACGGGACGAGGCCGCGGACGAACTGCTCGGCGACCCGCTCGGCGCCGGGCCCCGCTCCGCGCTGATGGCGGTGGCCCTGGCCGCGGCGGCGCTCGCCGCAGTCGGGTTCGCCGTCAGCGCGGCCGGTTCGCTGCGGGAACGGAGCGCCGAACTCGCCGTACTGCGCGCCCTGGGCGCACCGCGCCGTCAGCTCGCCCGGCTGGTCGCGGCGGAGCAGAGCGTGTTGATCGGCATCGCGCTGCTGGTGGGCATCGCCCTGGGGGCCGTGCTGACCCGGGCCGTGGTGCCGCTGATCGTCCTGACCGGACAGGCCACCCAGCCCCTTCCGCGGGTGCTGGTCGAACTTCCCGTGGACCAGGTGGGTCTGCTCCTCGCCGGGGTCGCCGCACTGCCGCTTCTGATCGTCGCCGTCATCGCCCTGCGTCGCGCGGACCCCGCGGTGACTCTGCGCCACCGGGGGGACAACTGACATGAACCCGCGCTCCAGCAACCCCGGCGGGCGTGCCCGTACGGTGGCCCCGTGGGTCAGGACCCGGCTGCGCACGGCACCCGGGGCGGCCGTCGCGTTCGGTGTGCTCGTCCTGCTCACGTCGTTCCTCGCTGCCGCGTTCCCCCGCGCCGTCGACGCGTACGAGAACCACGGCCTGCGGTACGACCTGACCGACGCCTCCCCCTCCCGCAGCGTGCTGGAGGTGAGCACACCGCAGCCACCGCTCGGGATCCCGGAAGCCGCCAGGGAGGAGTCGCTGCGCCCCAAGCGGCTCGCCGACGCCCACCGGGCCGTGGCCGGGATGTTTCCGGAGCCGCTGCGCGTGGACCCCGCGCAGTCCGCGCACGGTGTGGAGACCGCCAAGCCCCTGGAGGGGATGGACCCCTGGCTGCCGCGCCCCCAGGGCGCGTCGCCCGAGTTCGCGCTCGTGGCGCAGAACGGGCTCGCGGCGCACTCCGCCGTACGTGAGGGCCGGCTGCCGAAGGCCGACGGCCGGGTCACGTCCGCCACCAAGGACCTCGAGGCCGCGGTCACCGCTGAGACCGCGAAGGCGCTGGGCCTCGAGGCCGGCTCCGTGCTGCATCTGGGGGAGCCCGGGCCCGCCGCGCTGACCGTACGGATCACGGGCATCGTCGACCCGCGCGACCCGCGGGGCAGTTACTGGTCCGCCGACCCCCGGCTGCGCGCCCCGGGGCTCCTGGTCCAGCCCGGGAGCAGCCCGCCGACGGTCTACTGGAACGCCTCCCTGCTGATCGCGCCCGCCGCCGCCCCCGCGCTGCTGGGCACCCTCGGCGAGCCCCAGCCGTACTGGCGCTTCGCCCCGGCCACCGGGCACCTCACCACACACGACGTCCCGGCCCTCACCGACCGGATCGCGTCCCTCGAAGGCGGCCCCGCGCTGCTCGAGATCAAGGGCGCCGTCGACGTGAACGCCGCCCTCACCACCGACATGGACGGCATCCTCGCCTCCTACACCACGATGCGCGACGCCATCGCACCGGTCGTCGCCGTCGCCGCCGTCGGGATCGGCGCCGTCGCCGCCGTCGTGCTGGCCATGACGGGCGGGCTGTTCGCCGCCCGGCGCCGGGCCGAACTGGCCCTGCTGCGCTCCCGCGGCGGCTCGCTGCGCGGCATCGGCCGCCGACTGCTGGCCGAGACCGCCGTCGTCGCCCTGCCCGCCGCGGCGGCCGGCCTGGTCCTCGCGGTCCTCGTCGTCGGCGAGGCGAGACTGCTGCCCGCGGTGACCGGAACGGGTGCCGTCGCGGTCATGGCCTGCGCCGTGCTGCCGGTGCGCGCGGTCACCCGGCACCGCAGACCCCGCGTGCCCGGCGAACGCGACGACGTGGTGCTCGCCAGACCGTCCACGCGCCGCACGGTCGCCGAACTCACCCTGCTGATACTGGCCGTCGGCGCGGTCGTCGCACTGCGGCGGCGCGGCACCTCCGACGGCGCCGACCATCTCGTGAGCGCCGCGCCCGTGCTGGTCGCCCTGATCGCCGCCGTCGTCCTCGTACGGCTCTACCCGCTGCCGCTGAGGTGGGCCGCGCGGCCCGCCGGCCGGCTGCGCGGGGCGGTCGGCTTCCTCTCCCTCGCCCGTACCGGGCGCTCCTCCGCCGGCGGCGCCCTTCCGCTGCTGGCCCTGCTGGTCGCGCTCAGCACGGCCGCGTTCGGCGGCTCGGTCCTCGCGGGTGTCGCGGACGCGCGGGACCGGGCGTCGATTCTGGCGACGGGCGCGGACGCACGCGTCTCCAGTCCCGGTGACACGGTGCCGCTCCCGAAGGGAGCGGAACGGGCCGTGGCGGGGGTTCCCGGCGTCCAGGACGTGACAGCGGTCCAGATCGAGCACGCGCTGACCCTGCCCGCCCGGAACCAGGCCGACCGGTCCACCCCGCTCGCCGTCTCACTCGTCGGCGCCGACCCCGGCGCCTACGCCCGCCTCGCCCGGGACCTGGGCCTCGGGGCCTTCCCCGCCGACGCGCTCAGGACCGCACCGGCCGGCAGCTCCGGGGGCGAGCCCGTCCTGCGTGCAGTCGCCTCACCCGGCGTCGCGGAAGTGCTCGGCAAGGGGACGCACCGCATCGACTCGATCGCCGGCGCCTTCACCGTCCGGATCGCCGCCGTACGGCCCAGGACCCCGGCCGTGTCCTCGGCGGAGTTCCTCGTCGTCGACGGCTCACAGCTCACCCACCGCGCGCCGACCGCACTGCTGGCCACCGGCACCGGCATCAACGGCAAGGCACTGCGCGCGGCCGTCCGGGGCATGGACGACGACCTCACTGTCCGGCTGCGCACCGAGGCACGGGCAGCCTTCACCGACTCGCCGCTGCAGTCCGGCGCCGAACGGATCTACGCGGCCGCCGTCGCCGCCGGCGCGGGCTACGCCGTGCTCGCCCTGCTGCTCTCGCTCATGCAGGCCGCGCCCGAACGCGCCACCCTGCTGGCCCGGCTGCGCACCATGGGCCTCACCACCCGGCAGGGCCGCCAACTGCTCGGCCTCGAAGCGCTCCCCCAGGCGCTGCTCGCCGCGGTGGGCGGCGTGCTCGTCGGCTGGGCCACGATCCAGCTCCTCGCGCCGGGAGTGGACCTGGTACGGCTGGCACTCGCGGCCGCGCCCGGTCTCGCCCCCGTGGACAGCGCGTCGCTGCGGGCCGACCCGTGGTCCCTGGCGGTCCCCGCGGCCGCCGTGGTGCTGCTCGCGGGAACGGTCGCCACCGTGCAGGCCTGGTGGGCGGGGCGCCGCGGATCGATCACCGAACTCAGGGCAGGAGACACGCGATGACCGACACCACCCTGGAGCAGCTGGAGAAACGCGCCGCTGCCCACCGCGACCGGCCCTCCTACGGGCACGACGCGCTGATCACCTGCGACCGCCTGGTGCGGATCTTCGCCTCCGACGGGGTGGAGGTACAGGCCCTTCAGGGCCTCGACCTGCTCGTCAAGGACGGCGAACTGATGGCCCTCGTCGGCGCGTCGGGCAGCGGCAAGTCGACCCTGATGAACATCCTGGCCGGCCTCGACGTCCCCTCCGCGGGCGCCGCGAGGGTTGCCGGCTGCGACCTGCTCACCATGGACGCCAGGGCCCGGCTGCGCTACCGCCGCGAGGTCGTGGGCTTCGTCTGGCAGCAGACCGCCCGCAACCTGCTGCCGTACCTGACGGCCGCGCAGAACGTCGCCCTGCCCATGCAGTTGCGCGGCGGCGTCGACCGCCGGCGCAAGGCCGAACGCGTCCAGGAACTGCTCGCCATGCTCGGCGTCGCCGACTGCCGCGACCGGCGCCCCCACCAGATGTCCGGCGGCCAGCAGCAGCGCACCGCCATCGCCGTCGCCCTCGCCAACTCGCCCGCCGTGCTACTCGCCGACGAGCCGACGGGCGAACTGGACTCGGCCACCGGCGAACAGGTCTTCGCCGCCTTCCGCCGCGCCAACGAGGAGCTCGGCACGACCATCGTGATCGTCACCCACGACCAGGCGGTCGCCGGCGAGGTCCGCCGCACGGTCGCCATCCGCGACGGCCGCACCTCCTCCGAGGTCCTCCGGCGCACCGAGATCGACGCCGAGGGCCAGGAGTCGGTGGTCGCCCGCGAATACGCGATGCTGGACCGCGCCGGCCGCCTCCAGCTGCCCGCCGACTACACGGCGGCCCTGGGCATGGAACACCGCGTGATGCTCGAACTCGAACAGGACCACATCGGCGTCTGGCCCGACGACGCCCCCGACCGCTGAGGCGCTTTGGCGGGGCCGGTGGGCGGTGCGGCGCCCCCGCGGGGCCGGTGGGGGGTGCGGCGCCCCCGCGGGGCCGGTGGGGGTCCGGCGCCCCAGCGGGTCCCTGCCGGGTGGGTGGTGCGGGGGGGCGGGGGCCCGGGGGGGTGTCCGGACACCGAACGACACGGACCGGGCAGGGCCCGCAAGCACAACCAGGCCGGCCCGCGCCCGGACACGCAACCAGGACCGTCCGGGCCACGCCCCGGAGACGTACTCCGGAGCCGGGGCCCGCCCGGAAACGCCGGGACCGCTACCCGTGACTCGGGCTGAGCGTGAGCCCGCCGAGCGGCCCGCCCGTGCGGACCGCGACCGACCCGAACGGCGTGCGCAGCCTCAGCCACGTCCCCGTAGACAGCAGCTCCACCGGCGCCCCGGCCCGCAGGAACCCGAGCGACTGCGCCGCGTGGACCGCACGCAACGGCAGACCCGTCCCGCCGACCGTGCGCGACCAGATCTCGCGGCCGATGCGGTCCCGCTCCGCACGGGTGCGCCGCTCCGCGGGAAGCGCCTCGTCCCGCTCGCGGAACTCGGCGACCGCCGCCGCGACCGCGCCCCGCATCGCGGAGGCGTCCGGCAGTCCGGGCACTGCGCGCCAGCCGCCGCGCGGCGGGAGGACGCCCGCCCACGGCGGGCCGGTGACCGCGCCCGGCACGGCGAACTCCGCGCCGCCCAGCGACTCCAGCAGTTCGCCCGCGGAGACGGTGACGTCCAAGTGGGCCGCCTCCACGAGCCGCGCCGTGCGAATGGCGAGGACCTCGAAGGACGGCGGACGCCCGAACACCGCGAGCGCCGGCCCCTGGGCCTGCAGCCGCACCGCGGCGGCGCGGTCGTAGTGGATCAGCCGGGCGAGGAAGGCGGAGAGGTCCTCCGCCTCCCTCTCGTCGGCGAGCCGCAGACTCTGCACGGGTACGGACATGGGCGTGCTCATGCGACGAGGGCGGCCTTGCCCGCGTCGTCGAGGTACTGCTCGAGGAAGGACTTCTCCTCGGCGGTGATCCGCCGGGGCCGCTGCGCCTCGAGGTCGAACGGCACGACGACGGTCGAGGCCCGCACATACACCTGCGCGGGATCCGCCTTCGCGGGATCGTCCGCTTCCTTGACCTCGTACGCGATGGTCAGGGACGCGGCGTTGATCTTGGTCACCCACGACTCGATGATCACCGGCTCGTGCCGATGGACCAGCGGCCGCACGTAGTCGATCTCGTGCCGCGCGACCACCGAGCCGCCGGAGAACGACGGCGAGCCGTCCCCCGGCGCCAGCCGGAACATGAAGTCGATCCGCGCCTCTTCCAGATAACGCAGGAAGACGACGTTGTTGACGTGCCCGAAGGCGTCCATGTCCGACCAGCGGAGCGGGCAGCGGTAGATGTGACGGGCCATGCTCGGCATCAGCCCCGGGTGAGCTTCTTGTAGGTGGCGCGGTGCGGACGGGCCGCGTCGGCGCCGAGGCGGTCGATCTTGTTCTTCTCGTACGACTCGAAGTTGCCCTCGAACCAGTACCACTTGGAGTCGCCCTCGTACGCCAGGATGTGGGTGGCGACCCGGTCGAGGAACCAGCGGTCGTGGGAGATGACCACGGCCGCGCCGGGGAACTCGAGCAGCGCGTTCTCGAGCGAGGACAGCGTCTCGACGTCGAGGTCGTTGGTGGGCTCGTCGAGGAGCAGCAGGTTGCCGCCCTCCTTGAGCGTCAGCGCGAGGTTCAGGCGGTTGCGCTCACCACCGGAGAGGACACCGGCCGGCTTCTGCTGGTCCGGGCCCTTGAAACCGAACGCGGAGACGTACGCGCGGGACGGCATCTCGACCTGGCCGACGTTGATGTAGTCCAGCTCGTCCGACACGACGGCCCAGAGGGTCTTCTTGGGGTCGATGTTGGCGCGGGTCTGGTCGACGTAGGAGATCTTGACCGTGTCACCGATCTTGATCTTGCCGGAGTCCGGCTCCTCGAGGCCCTGGATCATCTTGAACAGCGTGGTCTTGCCCGCGCCGTTCGGACCGATGATGCCGACGATGCCGTTGCGGGGCAGCGTGAAGGACAGGTCGTCGATGAGGACCTTGTCGCCGAAGGCCTTGCTGAGGTTCTCGACCTCGACGACGACCGAGCCCAGCCGCGGGCCCGGCGGGATCTGGATCTCCTCGAAGTCCAGCTTCCGCATCTTGTCCGCCTCGGCGGCCATCTCCTCGTAACGGGCGAGACGGGCCTTGGACTTGGACTGGCGGCCCTTGGCGTTGGACCGGACCCACTCCAGCTCTTCCTTGAGCCGCTTGGCGCGCTTCTCGTCCTTGCGGCCCTCGACCTTGAGGCGGGTCGCCTTCTTGTCGAGGTACGTGGAGTAGTTGCCCTCGTAGGGGAGCGCGCGGCCGCGGTCGAGCTCGAGGATCCACTCGGCGACGTTGTTCAGGAAGTACCGGTCGTGAGTGACGGCGACGACGGCGCCCGCGTACTTCGACAGGTGCTGCTCCAGCCAGTTCACCGACTCGGCGTCGAGGTGGTTGGTGGGCTCGTCGAGGAGGAGCAGGTCGGGGGCCTCGATCAGCAGCTTGCAGAGCGCGACGCGGCGCTTCTCGCCACCGGAGAGGTTGACCACCGGCCAGTCGCCGGGCGGGCAGCCCAGGGCGTCCATGGCCTGCTCCAGCTGGGCGTCGAGGTCCCAGGCGCCTGCGTGGTCGAGGTCTTCCTGGAGCTTGCCCATCTCTTCCATGAGCGCGTCCGAGTAGTCGGTCGCCATGAGCTCAGCGACCTCGTTGAAGCGCTTGAGCTTGCCCATGATTTCCGCGGCGCCGTCCTGGACGTTCTCCAGCACGGTCTTCGACTCGTCCAGCTTCGGCTCCTGCATGAGGATGCCGACGCTGTAGCCGGGCGAGAGGAACGCATCGCCGTTGGAGGGCTGCTCCAGTCCGGCCATGATCTTCAGCACGGTGGACTTACCGGCGCCGTTGGGGCCGACCACACCGATCTTCGCACCGGGCAGGAAGCTCAGCGTCACGTCATCGAGGATGACCTTGTCGCCGTGCGCCTTGCGCGTCTTGCGCATCGTGTAGATGTACTCAGCCAAGAGAAACCGTCCGGCAGGAAGTGGGTGGGCAGATACACCCATCTTGCCGTACGCCGCCCCTCGGACGGAAACCGCGCCCACGGCCCGCCGGCGCCCCGCCGCCGTACGCGCAGGCCGGGGACGCGCCGACGGGCCCGGACCTCGGGTCCGGGCACGGCAGAGGGCCCGGCACACCCGTGCCGGGCCCTCTTCTCAGCCTGTTGTCACTGTGCGCGGCACAGCCGTCACGCGCCGGTCGTCGTCTTCTTCTTACGGAGGAAGAAGACCGCGCCGCCACCGGCCAGCATCATGGCGATCGCGATACCCGCGATCATCGGGGTGGCGCCGGAGCCGCCCGTCTCCGCGAGGTCGCCCTGCATGCCCCCGGAGGTGCCGCCCGCCGAGGCGGGGCTGGGCTCGGACGACGGAGTCTCGGTGCCCGGCTCCTGCGGCGCGCTCGACGTCTTGCAGTCCAGCACGCCCTTGAAGTTCTTCTCGAAGCCGCCCGGTCCGGTGATCGTGAAGTCGTACGCCTGGTCCTCGGCGACCGGGACCGTCACGGTCCGCGACTCCCCGGCCCCGATGGTGTGCTCGAAGCCGGCCAGCGAGAAGGTGAACGGGGCGTCGCCCTTGTTGCTCGCCGTGACGTCGACACCGCCCTTGGCGCAGTTCTTCTCGACGGAGACCGCCGGTATCGCGCCCTGCTTCGCCCAGGTCGCCGTGGCGGTCGCGGAGACCGTGGACTCGCTGGAGCCGGCGAGGATCTGCGTCTGGCTCTTGGTCGCGCTGGCGAAGGCGCGGCCCACCGGCACGGACATGCCCGCCTGGACGCTCAGGGCGGCCGTGCCGTCCGCGGCGTCCTCGGGGACGTCGAAGTACAGCTTGGCGCCGTCGGTGGCGGTGGTGACCGGCTTGCCGGCCTCATCCGTGATCTTGATGCCGCTGGCCACCGCGTCGGCGGGCGGCGTCACCGCGACCTCCCCGGCGTCGGTGCGGACCGTGACCGGGCCGAGCCGGCTGCCCGGCTTGCCGGAGACGGCGCTCGGCTCCAGGCTCAGCGACGCCTTGGGCTCGGCCAGGTTCTCGGCGGACTTCTCCAGCCAGTCGGCGAGCTGCTCGGCGGCCGGATCGGAGGCCGTCACGTCCGCCTTGTCGGAGAAGCGCCAGATGGCCACCTGCGTGCCGGCGGCCGCGGTCCTGTCCGTCAGCGTGCCGTCGAGCTCGGCGCTCTTGGCGAGCGCGGCGAGGTCGTTGACCTGAGGGAACGAGTTCTGCAGGATCCAGCGGATCTTGCCCGCGTTCGCGTTGTCGTTCAGCGACGTCTGTGCCCAGGGGGTCTCCAGGTACTTGGCCTGCTCCTGGGTCGGGTTGTGGATGTCGATGCAGTAGGTCTGCAGCTGACCGCCGCCGTCGACCGTCATTTCGAAGAGACCCGCGAGGATCTCCTGGTCCTTGCCATTGGTGTGCAGCACCGCCTGGTGGTACGTCTGCAGACCGTCGAGCGTGGCGACTGCGCCACCCTGGTGCTGGATGGCGTCGTCGGCGACGGCCGCCCCGGCGCCGGCTATGGAGCCGGCGGCCATCAGGCCTGACGCCACCGCCACTGCGGCAAGGCGTCGAACAGCGCGCCGCCTGCGTACGACAGACGCAGAGAACACAGCAAACACAGCAGAATTCCCCTCCGGGCGAGACCTTTCGCGTGCGACGCGTGGGGGAAGTGTCTCGCCAGCAGACTCAAGTGCCCCGTGAGTACCCGGGAATCCTATGGAGGGCGCGCAGCCCGATCCCCGATCATGCCGTCAGATAACCGTTCCGACTCAAAATCGTTATCCCGGCCGGTCAGTTCACCCCCGATCGCCGCTTTCACCCCGGCTCCGGCGTGCGGCGAAATCGCCCCGGTTTCCCCAACTCCCCATCACCGCACGGCTCCTGCCGGCTCCGGACGGACTCCGGCCTCACCGCCTTCCGCGGCCGGGCTCCCTTCCGCGGGGTCCGGCCGGCTTCTGGCCACCCGACGGAAAGCCGAGGTCCCGCGGGTCAGATCGTGTCCCACCGCCAGCGCGTCGATGTCGACGAACGTCCGCCGTCTGCCGTCCGCTTCCTCCTCGCGCACCTTCAGCCGGCCGTGCACGAGAAGCGGTTCCCCCACCGAAACGGAACCGGTGAGATTCTGCGCGAGCGACCGCCAGGCGAAGACCGTGTAGAAGCTCGTCGGCCCGTCCGTCCAGTTACCGCTCCGGCGGTCCCAGCGCCGCGACGGCACCGCGAAACGGAATCGCGCCATCCCTCCCGTGGCCGTTTCCCGGTACTCCACATTCGTGGCGACATTCCCCACCACCGTCACCATGGTGTCGTTCATGACAGTCACCTCCCCGTCCGGCTGTGTGCTCCCGGTCGCTGTCGACCGGTCTCCATGCTGGACCGGACGGCGGAATCCCGCCGACGCCTGTGGACGAGCCCGCCGTTGTGGAAAACCCCCTCACCCGATACGGGTACGCGTCCTTCCCGGCACCGCCCCGGGCCCCGGCTTCGCCGAGCCGGAGACCGCCGCGTACTGCTCCCGCACCTCCCGGTAGCGCATGAGCTCCGCCGCGACCGGATCGAGCACCTTGGCCCGCCCGCACCCGGCCGCGGCCTCGTGCAGGCGGCGCCGGGCGTCCTGCCCGTACCGCCGCGCGGGCCCCTTCGTCGCCGCCGCGCACGCCCACTCGACCAGCGGGCCGCCCACGATTCCCGCGAGCATCACCAGCACCGGCGGGATGAGACCCGGCTCCAGCACCCCGACGATCTGGCCCACCAGCCACAGGCCGCCGAAGATCTGCAGCAGCGTCATCGACGCCTGCGTGAGCACCGCGGCCGGCCACCACGCGGGCCGCAGCGGCCGCCCCCTGGTCTCCGCGGCCTCACGCGCCGCGAGCTCGTCCAGTGCCTCCGGGAGCCCTTGGGCCCCCCGCGCGGCCGCCTCCCGTACCGCCTGCGCCCATGGCGCGGGCAGACCGCGCGCCGCCTCGCCCGCGACGGTGCGGACCGCCTGCTCGACCCGCTGGCGGGCCGTCGGCTCTTCCTCCGTGGGCGCCGGGGGCTCCTCCGACGCGGCCCCCGGCATGCGCTTGGACTCGTACCAGCGCCACAGCCGCAGCCACGGAGTGCCGCACGCCCGTCCGGCGTTCCTGCGCCACTCGCGCTCCGCCGCCTCACCGGCCGCGGTCGCCCCGATCGCCTCCGCGAGACGCGCCGAGAAGTCCTCGCGGGCCCGCTCGTCCAGACCGGTCCGCCCGTCGGCGACGTACACGGACCGCAGTTTCGCCGCCGCCGCGTCGACGTCGGCGGACAGCCTGCGCGCCGCGGCGCTCCGCTCCTGCACGAACGCGCCGACCATCTCGCGCAGTTCGCCCACGCCCTCCCCGGTGAGCGCCGACACGGCCAGGACGGTGGCGCCCGGATCGCCGTGCTCCCCCAGCGCCATGCCGTCCTCGTCCAGGAGCCGCCGCAGGTCGTCCAGGACCTGGTCGGCTGCCTCGCCGGGCAGCCGGTCGATCTGGTTGAGCACGACGAACGTGATCTCGGCGTGTCCGGCGAGCGGCCGCAGATAGCGTTCATGCAGGGCCGCGTCGGCGTACTTCTCCGGGTCCACGACCCAGATCACCGCGTCGACCAGCGCGAGCACCCGGTCCACCTGCTCCCGGTGCCGTACGACGGCCGAGTCGTGGTCCGGCAGGTCGACCAGTACGAGACCGTGCAGCTGCTCGTCGCCGTCGCCGCCCGCCAGCGGCTTGCGCCGCAGCCGGCCGGGGATGGCGAGCCGGTCGAGCAGCCCCGCCGACCCCTCCGACCAGGTGCAGGCGATCGGCGCGGACGTGGTGGGCCTGCGCAGCCCGGTCTCGGCGATGCGGACCCCGGCGAGCGCGTTGAACAGCGTCGACTTGCCGCTCCCCGTCGCCCCGGCGATGGCCACGACGGTGTGGCGCGACGACAGCCGCTGCCGCGCGGCGGCCTCGTCGAGCACGCGCCCCGCCTCCGCGAGGGTCTTCCCGTCGAGCCTGGTCTGCGACAGGCCGAGCAGCTCGCGCAGGGCGTTGAGCCGGTCGCGCAGCGGTCCGCCGTACGTGCCGCCGATGGGCAGGTTGTCGTCGCCGGCCTGGACGCTCCCGTCGAGCCCCCGGTCGGCCCCGCCTTCCGCCGCCGCGCCCGCTCCGTCGCCCGTCTCCGGCGACTCACCGGCCCGGCGGGCGATCAGACCGTCGTCCCAGCGGCCACCGGTCTCGTTCTGGTCGTCCGTGATGGCGGTCACCCGCGTCACCTCTCCTTCTGCAGTAGGGACAGCGCGGCAATCAGCTCGGCCTGCGGTTCCGGGCTCACCTCGAGCCCGTCGAGGGGCGCGAGGCGGCGTTCGCGCTCGCCGTTCAGCACATCGTCGATGTACGTCGTCGCCAGCTCGCTGCCCTTGTCGCGCAGCCGCAGAGCGCTCTGGGCGCCGATCCGTTCGGCGAGCCGTTCACCCGCACTGCGCGCCCGCCGGCCGCCCAGGAGCGAGGCCGCGAGAAGTGCGGCCACCGTCTCCGGGTCGGGTGCGGCATTGCGCTCCATGCCCCGCACCTCTTCCTCCGCGAGTTCCTCCAGGACCCGCCGCCAGCGCCGTACGGCCATGCCGATCCGCTCCCCCACCTCCAGGTCGCGCCGGCGGCCCGGCGTGACGGCGGCGGCCGCGGGCTCACGCCGCCAGGCGTTCTCGACCTGCTCGTCGGCGGCGGCGACGGCGCACTGCAGCAGGGCGGACAGACTGGCGACGAGGGAGTCCAGCAGCTCGCCGGCCGAACTGTCGCGCGGATAGCCGCGCCAGCGCGTCCGCGCGTCACCGGCCAGCACCGCGCCGGCCCGCAGCTGCCTGCGCACCCGCTCGCGCTCCGCCTCGTACGCCTCCTCCACCGCGCCCGTGAGCCGTACGGCGGCCGCGTACTGGGCGGCGACGGCGCTCGCGAGCTCCGGCATCCGCACTTTGAGTGAGTCGATCACACCACCGGCCGTACGACCCATGGCCTGCTGACGTGCCGCCGGGTCCTGCGCCCGGTGCGCGAGCCAGGAGAACAGGCTTGCCACGGCCGTGTTCGGCAGCAGTCCGTGCGCGCCGCCTGCCGACTCCGGGAGCTCGGGGATCGTGAACCGCGGCACCTCGCCGAGCCCCGCCTTCGTCAGCAGCGCCGCGTACTGCCGCGACACCTCCTCGATCACCTGGTGCGGCACCCGGTCGAGCACGGTGACCAGCGTGGCGTTGTACTCCTTGGCCGTACGCAGCAGGTGCCACGGCACGGCGTCGGCGTAGCGGGAGGCCGTCGTCACCATCACCCACACGTCGGCGGCGCAGATCAACTCCCCCGCCAGCAGCCGGTTCTCGACGACGAGGGAGTCGATGTCCGGCGCGTCGAGCAGCGCGAGCCCGCGCGGCAGGGAGGACGCCGTCTCGATCCGCAGCGCCTTCTCGTCGGCCGCGCCCCCGCCGCCCGTCCTGCGCGTCAGGTGTTCCTCCTCCGCCTCCTCCTGGGGCGGCAGCCAGATCCGGGTCAGCCGGGGCAGTACCCGCATCCCCGCGAACCAGTGGTGGTCGTCGGGATGGCACACCAGCACCGGCGTACGGGTGGTGGGCCGCAGCACCCCGGCCTCACTGACCCGTCGCCCCACAAGGGAGTTGACGAGCGTGGACTTCCCGGCACCCGTGGACCCGCCGATGACGGCGAGCAGGGGGGCTTCGGGCTCTTTGAGGCGGGGCACCAAATAGTCGTCGAGCTGCGCGAGCAGTTCGGCCCGTGTCTGCCGCGCTCTTGACGCCCCCGCGAGGGGGAGCGGCAGACGCACGGCGGCGACACGGTCGCGCAGGGCGGAAAGTGCGTCGATGAGCTGAGGCCGTGCATCCAAGGTCACCACAAGCGAAGAATGCCCAATTTTGGAGGCTTTTTGAAGCGTATGGGGATCTCTGCGCGCCGATCTTGCATACGGGACACACGGGACGAGTGGGACGCAGGCATAACGAGTGCACAACACCCGCGACGTGAGACGTCAAAAGCGATGCACGAATCGCGCCTGCCTGCGATTATCGGTTCGCTTCACTGAACCTCCACATCGTGCCACGCAGGTGAAGCAACCGGGCCAAGGGGATCGGAGCCCTATCCTTGTGCCCGGCAAGGTCACGGACCACCCGAGTGGGGCTCCAGGCCACCGGCCGCCACACCGGCCCCCGTAGCTCAGTGGATAGAGCAGGCGCCTTCTAAGCGCTTGGCCGCAGGTTCGAGTCCTGCCGGGGGCGCATACCGCGCACCACCGTCAGGCCCTCCTACCCGGAGGGCCTTTTCGCTGGTCAGCGGCACATTAGCGGGTGGCGCGTAGAGAACGCGTAAGCACCGGACCGGCCTGGCGCCGCGCGCCGGCCGCTGTGCCAGACTCCCGCGCATGGGACTCGACCAGGAACTCGTGGACGCAGCCATGACCCTGCTGAACCGACGCTGGCCCGCGGAGGAACCCGGCGGAGCAGCGGCCGTACGCCTCGCCGACGGAGGAATTCTCAGCAGCATCGGCCTGGACAACATGAATGGTTCCGTCACGCTCTGCCACGAGACCGGGGCCTTCATCCAGGCGTACACCCAGGACCGGGCCGTCACGGCATCCGTCTGCGTCTGCCGGGACCTGGATCACGACAGGGTCCTGATCCTGCCACCCTGCGGCATCTGCCAGGAGCGGCTCGCGCTCTGGGGGCCGGCCGTCGAGGTCGCCGTCCCGAGGGAGGACGACCCGACCCGCTGGGAGCCGCGCACCCTCGCGGAGGTCAATCCCCATTACTGGGGCAGGCAGTTCGCCGACGGCACATGGCCCACGACCGCGCAGCACAGCGAATGACGTACGCGACGGGAGCCCTGTCGCCATGCTGAACCTCGACGCGCAGGACCCGCTCGCCGTCGCCGTGACTCACGCCGTCCGGACCGGCGATCTCGACACCCTCAGGCGGCTGCTCGACGAGAATCCGGGGCTGGCGCGGGCCCGGATCACCGAGTCTCGCGAGGGGTGCGGGCCGGGCGGGCGGAGCCTGTTGCACGTCGTGGCCGACTGGCCCGGGCACGTGCCCGGCGGGCCGCGGACGGTCGCGGTGCTGGTGGCCGCCGGGGCGGACCCCGACGCGCGGTTCAGCGGCGTGCACGCCGAGACGCCGCTGCACTGGGCCGCCAGCAGCAACGACGTCGCGCTCGTGGACGCCCTCGTCGGAGCCGGGGCCGGCATCGAGGCGGCCGGGGCCGTCATCGGGGGCGGCACGCCGCTCGCCGACGCCTGCGGCTTCGGGCAGTGGGACGCCGCGCACCGGCCCGTCGGACTCGGGGCGCGCACGACGCTCGGGGAGGCCGCGACGCGCTGGACGACACGCGGGTACTGGCGGGCGTACTGCGCGGCTCCCTCCAGGAGGCCGCCCGGCTGGACCTGCCGCTGCCGTTCGTGACCTGCCCGCCCCGGCAGAACGCCCAGTTCACGCCGAGCCCCCGAAGACACCGTGCGGCTACCGCAACCCCGGGCGGATGGCGGCCGGCGGCCCGCTGGTGCAGGGCATGAAGATCGCGCCGAGTTGTACCGCCGGGGCTCCCGGTGGCGCTTCCGTGCCGTCGGGCAGGGCTACGACCACGGGCTCGCGGCGCTGGCACGCGGTTACGGGGGTCGATGTCGCGGACTGATCCCGCTCCATGGCACGACTCGGCCAGGGCCCCCGTACAACCGGGCGCGGGGCCCTGCGCGTTGTCCGGCCCGGGCACGTACAGCGGTGCCTGGCACCTCCGTTGCGAGGGCGCGTTGAACAGTCCGGCTCCCACGCCCGTACTGACCCCTGTGTGCCGTGCCAGCCGCCACAGCAGCTCCCCGAGTGCCGTACAGCAACTGATTTCTCAATGCCGAGCCGGGAGGCATCCATGCATTCGAACCGACGCGCAGCACGTTCCGGGATCTCCATGCGGATCGTCGCAGTCGTCACGGCCGCCACGGCCGCGATCGCCCTTGTGGTCGTTCTGCTCCAGACGGGCAGCGGAGAGGCCACCGCCGGGACCACGGCGGCGAACGGGTCCGCGCAACACGGGGCCGGTCACGCGGGCGCCGCGACGGCCGCGGAGGTTCAGGGACCGCAGAAGGTCACCGAGATCGACCGGACGTTTCTCGTGAAGGTGCGCCAGGCCGGGCTGTGGGAGATCCCCGCCGGCCGGCTCGCTCAGACACACGCCTCGAGCGAGGCCGTGAAGCGTGCCGGACTGCACCTGATCGACGGTCACAGCAAGCTCGACCAACTGGTGCGCGAGGACGCCAAGATCCTGGGCGTCGAACTTCCCAACGAGGCCACCGAGGAGCAGCAGGGCTTCGTCCGGCAGATGGAGAACGCCCAGGGCGCGGAGTTCGACAGGATCTTCGCGAACCTGCTGCGCTCGTCGCACGGCAAGATCTTCGCGACGATCGGCGAGGTCAGGGCCGCCACCCAGAACGACCTGATCCGCCGTCACGCCCGTCAGGCGAACCAGACCGTGCTGGACCACCTCGAGGTCCTCGAGGACACGGGGCTCGTCGACGAGGCGACGTTCACCGAGGTCGAGGCCGCGGTGACGCCCAAGTAGTCCGCGCCCGCCGCACCGCACGGGCCATGCCGCACCGTGCCGGACCGCCGCGGACCGCCGCGGACCGACCGACCGGCCGACTCGACACGGATCGGTCGGACCGGCACGGATCGGCACGGGCCGGACCGGATCGACGCGGGCCGGGAACACACGGCCCGGCAGTGGGGCACAAAATCCCTTGCACTGTGCAATGCTTCCCGTGGTGGAGGACCCGGCTCCCCGCCGGCCTCTGTCCGGGAGCGGCACTGGCACGGTGACGCAGCTCGACCACCACATGCCGGCGATGTCGACCGGGTCCTCCCCGTCCTGCCTCGCCCCGCCGCACCAGGGCGGGCGGCTTCAGCGCGTGGAGCCCGGACCCCGGTCCGACCAGCCGAGCGGGTACAGCCCGCCGTCCTCGTCAGGGACCGCCGGTTCGCCGCCGGCTTCAGTGAAGGCCGCCAGGGCGTCGACGAGTGCGGCCCGCTGGGCCGGACCGAGCCGTTCGACGATGTCCGCGATTTCCTTGCGGCGCTGGGCGGTGACATCCTCGACGATGCGCCGGCCCTCCTCCGTGAGCCTCAGCACCGTCTCCCGCCGGTTCTCCGGGTTGACCTGCCGGTCCGCGAGGCCCGCGGCGATCAGCCGGTCCACCATCCGCATGGCGGTCGACGGGTTCACCCCGAGCCGGTCGGCGAGAGCGACGAGCTTCGCCGGCCCCTCCAGCGAGAGCACGACGAGCAGCCGGAACTGCGGCAGCGTGACCTTGTCCTCGACCGCCGCGAGCGAGCGTGCGGAGAGGGCGACGAGCAGTCGGGACGCGGTCAGCACCGCGCGGGTCACGGCGTCGACGTCGTCCATCCCTCGTGCGGAGTACGAGGAGTTCGCTGGTTCGGTCATTTCTTCTTTGTACCGTGCGCCGGCCGCACATCGTGCGCCGGCCTCGCGGCAGCGCCCCGCCCGTCGCGTGCCCGTCGCCGGCCGTGCCGCGGGCCTTCGTCCGTCTTACGCCCGGCGGTGGCGGATCAGCAGCATCGCGGCGTCGTCGTGCGGTGGCGCCTGCGCGTACTCCTCCAGGTCCGCGCGCAGCGCCCCGAGAGCCGCTTCCGGGTCGTGGGTCTTGAGCAGGTGGCCGCGTTCACCGAGGGGATAGAAGCGGCCGGCCGGGTCGCGGGTCTCCGTGACGCCGTCCGTGTAGAGGAACATCTGGTCCCCCGGTGCGAAGTCCGTCACGAACGGCTCCGGGCCGCTGGTGCCGTGGATGCCCAGCCCGAGCGGCAGGGCGCGCCGGGGCGGCTCCGCGAAGGTGACCGTGGCGTCGGCGCGCACCACCATCGGTGCCGGGTGCCCGTAGTTGAGCAGAATGACCTCTCGGTCCGCCGCCAGTTCCGCCAGGACCGCTGTGACGAACTTCTCCCCGCCCTGGAGCTCGCGTTCGAGTGCTCTCTCCAGCCGCTCGCCGACGCCCGCGAGCTCGTCCTCCTCGTGGGCGGCCTCGCGGAACGCCCCGAGGACGACGGCCGCCGTCTCGACCGCTTCGAGGCCCTTCCCCTGGACGTCGCCGACGATGACCCGTACACCGCCGGGCGAGATGACCACCTCGTACAGGTCGCCGCCGATCCGGGCCTCCGCGAGCGCCGAAGTGTACGAGACGGCCACCCGCAGATGGCCGGCCGTGCGGGGCACGGGCCGCAGCAGTACGCGCTGCGCGACCTCCGCGATGGAGCGCATGCTGGCGAGCTCGGCCTCCCGCCGCTGCCGCATCACGGCCGCCGCGATGCCCGCGCCGGTCACGCCGGCGACGGAGGCCATGGCGGAGTACCAGCGGCGGTCGCCGAGCACGTCGTCGTAGATCCCGAGGCCGATGCAGGACACCAGGGACAGGACGCCGATCAGGGCCGTGCGCCGCCAGCCGCCGACCAGTCCGGCGAAGGCGGGGCCGAGGGAGACGAGCGCCAGGTATCCGACGCCCGGTCCGGCCGTCACGTCGACCACGACCACGATGCCCATCACCAGGAAGGGCAGGGCGGACAGCAGTCCGAACCGTGACTGCTTCTCGTCGGCCACATCGGACTCCGGCGGTTGATCGGGCCGGCATCGGGCCGGCAGGGGCGGGAACGGGGCCCCGCCTGCGGCGCTGCCGCACACTCGGCCGGGCGAGCGGTCGGACGGTCGGGCGAGGGCCGGTGGGCGGCGACGGTCAGCCTCCCCGTCGGCCTGGCCACCACTTTTAGACTATGCAAAGGTTGCACAGTCGAATCGTCCTGTTCCGCCCCCGTTACCGAATCGAAGCCGCTCTCGGCGAACTCGTCGCAGGATTTCTCCGCTCGCTCCCGCCCCCGGCCGACGCCCCCTCACCACCGCACACGAGAGGCAGGTCCGTGACCCGTCCGCACTCGGCGCCGCAGCGCCCCCCGCTCCCCCGCGGCTGGAAGCGCTCCGTGGCCCGCCTTCCGGTCCATCTGTACCGAATCGGTCTCGGGCCCCTGTTCGGCCGGCGTCTGCTTCTGCTGATCCACACCGGCCGTATGTCCGGTCTGACCCGCAAGACGGTCATCGAGGTCGTGGAGCACGACCGCGTGGGCGGCTCGTGGACGGTCGCCTCGGGCTTCGGACCCGAGGCGCAGTGGTACCGCAATCTGCTGCACACGCCGCAGGCCACCATCCAGGTCGGCCGCCGCTACTACCCCGTGACCGCGCAGCCGGTCACCGCGGAGGAGGGCGGCCGGCTCATGGCCCGCTACGCGCCCCGCCACCCCTTCGCCGCCCGGCAGCTCTGCCGGTTCATGGGATACGACGTCGACGGCAGCGAGGCGGACTACCGGCGGGCGGGCGAGTCCATCCCGTTCCTGCGCCTGGAGGCGGCGCCGGGCAGCTACTGAGGCGGCCCGGTCGCCCGTCGTCGCCCTCACACGGTCGCGGCACACACCAGAAGCACGAAGGCGGCGAGGGCGAGCACGGTACGGACCAGGTGGAAGGCGTTCCACCGGGACTCGAAGGCCGCCCGCGCCTCGCGGTCGGACACGGACGGCGCGGAGGTCCCGGGGGCCGCGGTGCCCTCCGACGCCGCCAGGGCGTTGTTCAGCGGGACGTTGCCGGCGACGGTGACGAGATGGCCGGCGACCGCACACACGAGCGCGGCGACGACCAGCCACCGCTCGGTCGCCGTACGGTCGTCGACCGGGACGAAGAGGGCGGCGGCCGGAAAGCCGACGCTGCCGAGGAAGACCAGCAGGAACGTGGCGCGCGGCACCTTCTCGTTGATGCGCCGCATCGCGGCCGTGAACTGCTCGTCGGACAGGCGCGCGAGCGCCGGCATGATGCCGGTCAGAAAGATCAGGTAGAAACCCGCGTACAGACCTGTGGTGACGACGGCGAGCATGAACAGCAGGGTGGCCATGCCGTTCATGATGACGTGACGGGAATCCTGACGCGTCGTCTTTTCGTACGCGGAGACGGCGCGGGGCGGTACCGGACCGGCTCGCATCGACCCCGTACCGCCCCCGTACCGCCCGTCCGCGGTGCTCAGTCGCGCGAGCGCCGCTGCGCCTGGCCGATCGCGTCCGCCAGTTCGCGGACCGCGCTGTCCTCCGTCGTCGCGGCCAGCGCCCGTGCCCGCTCCTCCAGCGCCGCCAGTCCCGGCGCGCCCGGCATCGAGCCGCCGCGCAGCGACTCTGCGAAGTACGCGGCGACCGCTGTGATCTGAAGCCGCTTCGACGGCGCGTCCCACAGGGCGCCGTCGACGGCGTCGGTCTCGACCGAGCCGCTCGCCTCGTGCGGCGCCCGTGTCCTCGGGTCGAGCCAGCGCACGGTCGCGGTCGCGACATGACCGCTCGCGCCGTCCCGCAGCCGTACGGCGTAGAGCGCGGTGACGGCGTGGCCGGGGCCCACCTCGCCGCCGTCCACCCGGTCGTCACGGAAGTCCTCGTCGGCGACCTCTCGGTTCTCGTAGCCGATGAGCCGGAACTGCTCGACGGTCTGCGGGTCGAACGCGACCTGGGCCTTGGCGTCCCGCGCCCGCAGTTCCAGGTGACGGGGGAGCTGCTCGACGAAGACCTTGCGGGCCTCGGCCTCGGTGGACACGTAGGTGGTGTGGCCGTCGCCCTTGTCGGCGAGGCGTTCCATCAGGTCGTCGCCGAAGGAGCTGCCGACTCCGACGCCGAACAGGGTGATGCCGTGGTCCCGGCGGGCGTCCTCGATCCGTTCGAGGATGGCTTCGGCCTCCGTCTCGCCGGTGTTGGCGAGGGCGTCCGACAGGAGCACCACGCGGTTGGTGGCGCCCTTCCTGCGGCCTTCCACCGCCTCTTCGTAGCCGGTGGTGACGCCCGCCTCCACATTGGTGGAGTCGGAGGGCTCCAGCTCGTCGATGATGGAGTGGATGCGGTCGCGGTTGCCGTCGACGCGGGTCATCGGCAGCCTGGTCTCCGCCTCGCCGCTGAAGGTGACGACGGCGATCGAGTCGTTGCCGCGCAGCTGCTCGGTGAGGGTGCCGAGGGACTTCTTCACGAGGTCGAGCCGGCCGGGCTCCGCCATGGAGCCGGAGATGTCGATCACGAACGTGAGGGCGGCGGGAGGCCGTTCGGCCTCGCGGTCGGTGGGCCTGGTGGAGAGCCCGACCCTGACGAGGGACCAGTTGCCGTCCTCGTACCCCTCCGTGCCGCCCCCGGAGGCCTTGATCTCGCCGTCGGCGCCCCCGTTCGGGCGTGCTCCGTCGACGGTCACCGAGAAGCCGTCGCCCTTGGGGCGCGGGTAGTCCTGCCGGAAGCTGTTGACGAACTCCTCCGGGCGGACCTGCCGCGGCGCCGGTGCACCGCCCTCTTTGAGGAGGCGGCGCGTGTAGTCGTAGGAGGCGGTGTCCACGTCGAGGGCGAAGGTGGACAGATAGTCGGCGGGCGGCGCGAAGTCCCGTTGCGCCTCCCCGCTCCGGTCGCCCTCCTGGCTCGGTGCGCCCTTGCCGCCGTCCGGCACGACGGGCGCGGGCGCGCCGTCGGGCCGCCCTCCGTCGTAGCGCGAGTCGGTGGCCCGGCGCTCCGAACCGCTCCCGCAGCCCGCGGTCAGGAGTACTCCGCCGGCCAGGGCCGCCGCCACGACCGCCCTGCCCATCCTTGAACCGGCGCCTGCACCCGCACCTGTACGGAACGTCATCCGGTCTCCCCCCTCGGGTCGTCGGCATGTGTGCATGTGACGTCCCAGTCGGCGGGAAGGAGCCGTCCGTGGAGTTGCGGAAGGGTCTCGATGCGGCAACAGGACCGCTCGTCGACCGTTATGACCCACGATGTCCGGCAGCGAGACTGTCGGCGCTGCCCTACGACACGATGTCCTTGCGGGCGAAGTTGCGGAACGCGAGCGCGAACAGCACCAACGCGTAGGAGACGGAGACCGCCGCCCCCTTGAGCATGCCGCTCCACTCCAACTGCGGCTGCAGCGCGTCGATCCAGGCGAACTGCCAGTGCGCCGGCAGCACCTCGCGCCAGTCGCCCAGTGCCGTCACCGCGTCGAGCACATTGCCGATGATGGTCAGGCCGACGGCCCCGCCGACCGCGCCCAGCGGGGCGTCGGTCTTGGTGGACAGCCAGAAGGCCAGTCCCGCGGTGACCAGTTGGGAGACGAAGACGAAGGCCACGACGAGACCGATACGGGCCAGGGTGTCACCCGCCGCCAGCGAACCGCCGGCCGGCAGCTTCAGCGGCCCCCAGCCGTAGGCGATGGTTCCCGAGACCAGCCCGACCAGCGGCAGCAGCAGCATCGCCGCCGCGCTGAAGCCGAGCGCCACGGCGAGCTTCGACCACAGCAGCCTGGTGCGCGGCACGGGCGCGGCCAGCAGATAGCGCAGCGAGGACCAGTTGGCCTCCGAGGCGACCGTGTCGCCGTGGAAGAGGGCCACCGGCACCACCAGGAGGAAGCCGGCGGACACGAACAGGCAGGTGGCGGCGAAGTTCGCGCCAGAGGCGGTGGCGGTGTCCATCAGGTTGATCCGGCCGCCTTCGCGGCCGCCCGGGGAGCCGCCGATCGCGAAGGCCACGATCAGGATGAGCGGCAGCGCGCCCAGCATCCCGGCCATCACCAGTGTCCGGCGGCGTTTCAACTGCCGTACCGCCTCGACCCGGAGCGGCAGGGTGTGCCGGGCCCGGTAGCCGGGGGCGGACTCGACGAGCACGGCGGTCGACGTGCCGGTCTCCACGGGCGCGCTCATGCGGAGCCTCCGATCAGGGTGAGGAACGCGTCCTCCAGGCGGCGGTGCGGGCCGACGCCCGTCAGGGGCACGTCCAGCCGCACCAGTTCGGCGATGAGGGCTGTGGCGGTGGCTCCGTCGAGCCGTACGAGCAGTCCGTCGTCCGTACGCGCCGCCGAGCCGATCCCGGGCACCGCCGCGAGCTTCTCGACGACCGCTTCCGGCACCTCGCCGTCGGTGGTGACGAGCAGGGTGTCGCTCCCGCCGGTGATCTCGGCGACCGGCCCGGCCTGCACGAGCCGGCCCTGGTCCATGACCACCAGGTGGGTGCAGGACTGTTCGACCTCCGAGAGGAGGTGGCTGGAGACGATGACGGTCCGGCCGCCGGCGGCGTAACGGATCATCACGTCCCTCATCTCGCGGATCTGCGGGGGGTCGAGCCCGTTGGTCGGCTCGTCGAGGATCAGCAGGTCCGGCATGCCGAGCATGGCCTGCGCGATGGCGAGCCGCTGCCGCATGCCCTGCGAGTACGTGCGCACGGCGCGGGCCAGCGCGTCCCCGAGGCCCGCGATCTCCAGGGCCTCCTCGATGTGCGCGTCGGCCGCGGGGCGGCCGGTGGCCCGCCAGTACAGCTCCAGGTTGTCGCGCCCCGAGAGGTGCGGCAGGAATCCCGCGCCCTCGACGAACGCGCCGACCCGCGAGAGCACCGGCGCGCCGGGCCTGATCGCGTGGCCGAAGACCCGGATCTCGCCCTCGTCGGGCCGGATCAGGCCCATCAGCATCCGCAGCGTGGTCGTCTTGCCGGCGCCGTTGGGACCGAGGAGGCCGAGCACCTGGCCCTTCTCGACGCGGAAGGACAGGTCCCGCACCGCGTACCGGTCGGCGGACCTGGCGTACCGCTTGGTCAGCCCGGTGATCTCCAGCGGCACGTCGGCGCGCTCCGGATCGGGGGCGGGCGCCACGGTGCGGCGGTGAGCGGTCAGCAGCAGCGCCGCGGCCACCAGCACGCCCGCGGCGGGCAGCCCCCAGACCCACCACGGCAGACCGGCCGCCTGGGTCCGCACGTCGGGCGCGGTGGGCACGGAGAGCGGACCCGCGAGGGAGACGGTGTAGGTGGCGGGGGCGGCGGGAGAGGCGTAGCCGAGGTCGGTCGCCGAGAGCACGAGACGCAGCCGGTGCCCGGCGTCGACCTCGTGGTCCACGGCCGGCAGGGTCAGTTCGACCTCCTTGCCGCTCTTGGCGTCCTCGACGAGGACCGGGGCGACGAGCTGGGCGGGCAGCACCTGCTGCCGCCCGTCGGGGCCGACGTCGTAGACCTTGCCGAACAGGACGGCGTCACCGCTGTCGGAGGCCACCTTCACCCTGACCGTGGGCGAGCCGGTGATCCGGGTGGAGGCGCCGAGCGGCTCGGACTCGAAGCTCGCGAACTGGCCGGGAAAGTCGAGGGACAGACCGACGCCGAGCGAGGAGAGGGTCCCCGCGCCGCCGCTGAGACCGGGGACCGCCGAGATGGCGGGTGGGGTGCCGCCGGCCGGGTTGGAGAAGCGCTGCTCGCGGCCGGCGAGCGTGAACTCGCGGGCGCCGGCGGTCAGACCGGGGTAGGCGGGACCGGTCGCGCCGCGCAGCAGCGCCTGGCCGTCGGTGGAGTCGACACCTCCGGTACGGCTGACGCGGAAGGCGGGGCCGGTGCCGGCGCTCTCGTCCTGCTTCAGATACCGGTCGAACCAGTCGCCGATACGGGCCTCGACCCGGGCGGTCTCGCGGTCGCCGCCGTCGTGGCCGCCGGCGATCCAGTCGACGGCGACGGGTGCGCCGTTGGCGCTGATCGTCCGCGCCATGGCGTCGGCGTGGGTGAGGGGGAAGAGCGAGTCGGACTGGCCCTGCACGACGAGCGCGGGCACCTTGATCCGGTCGCCGACGGCGGAGGGGCTGCGGCTCTCGAGGAGTTTCCGTGCCTCGGCGTCGGGCTCGCCGGCGACGGCGACACGCTCGTACATGGCGCACAGCACGGGCTGGAACCGCCCGCATCCCTCGGGGTTCACGGGCGCGGCGGTGCGGCCGGAGGCCGCGGTGGTCCGTGTGCCGCTGCCGGCGGCGGCCGGCGCGTCCGAGGCGCCCGGGTCCGCGCCGTCCTCGACGCCGCCCGAGCCCGGCGCGGGAGCGCCGGATGCGGCGACGGAGGCACCGGTCCAGGCACCGGAACCGGCCGGGGCGGGCGCGTCCGCGCGATCCTCACCGGCCGCGCGGTCCTGGCCGGCCGCGCGATCCTGGCCGGCCGCGCGATCCTGGCCGGCCGGGGCTTCGCCCGCGGGCGGTTCGGCCGGCTCGCCGGGGTCGGCGGGCGGGCGGCCTCCCGGGGCGGTGCCGCCCATCGAGGCCGTCGAGCCGGTCGAGAAGAAGATGCCGGCCCAGAGCTTCTTGAAGACGCCGTCGGGGAAGAGCGCGTCGGCGAGGTTCCAGTAGGTGATCTGGGGCGCGATCGCGTCGACCCGCCGGTCGTACGCCGCCCCCAGCAGCGAGATCGCGCCACCGTAGGACGAGCCGCTCATGCCGACCCGCGGGTCGCCGTCCGCGTCGAGCTGCACCTCGGGGCGCTTCGCCAGCCAGTCGATGAGCCGGGAGACGTCCCTGACCTCGTGGTCGGGATCGTTCAGCCCGATCTGCCCGGTGGACCGGCCGAAACCGCGGGCCGACCAGGTGAGCACGGCGTACCCGTCGCGGGCCAGCTGCTCGGCCTGCGCGCGGACGTCGTCCTTGCTGCCGCCGAAGCCGTGGCCGAGCAGCACGGCGGGCCGGCGGCCGTCGCCGCCGCCGGTGAAGTAGGAGGTGTCGATCTTCGCCCCGGGCATGTCGTGCACCCGGTCCTCGCGGTGCACGGCGGGCGCGGTGTCGTCGGCGACGGCGGTCCACGTGCCGGCGCCGGCGAGGACGGCGAGGGCGGCGGCGCCCGCGAGCCAGCGGCCCCGCGGCCGGGGAAGTCGGATCTGCATGAGGGAAACCCTATGCGCCCGGCCGCCGGACGACGGCTGCCGCCAGGCGGAGCCGGTACGCCTCCCCGGGTAGTACGACGCCGCGGCGCCGTACACCAGGCGCGGTATCCGCCGCGTCCCGAGACGGGAACGGCGGCCGTGGCAAAGGCCGTGACGGGGGTGGGGAAGGACCGGGAAGAAGGGCGGATCAGGGGCCGGTCCTGAGGGCCGATCAGAGGCGCGGCGAACACCGGACATTCCGGACCGTGACGGCGGACACACAAGATCCACACGCAATGAACGCCTCTCAGAACGGGTATGTTTCCGGCCAGTTACCCACCAGTCGCCCACCTGTGGCGCAGGTCACATCCCCCGGCCCTGGCTCTCATAGCCGCACGTCCTGGCACCATGCACGCCCGTACTTGCCCGTAACAACCGGTCAACGAAAGGTCAGGTGCACGAGATGAGAGCCACTGCCCGTCGCGCCGGGGCGCTGATATCAGCAGTCGCCGCCGCGACCGGTCTCCAGTTCGCCGTATCCCCCACCGCGCACAGCGCGTCCGTCGGCGACATCCGTCTCGCTCCCACTGCAACTGCCGTCCCGGGCAGCTGGATCGTCGTCCTCAAGGACGGCACGACCCGCGCCGCCGACCTCGGAGTCGCACCCAGGCACACCTACCGCAGCGTCCTCTCCGGCTTCTCCGCCGCGATGTCGTCCGCCAAGGCGAAGGCGCTCGCGGCCGACCCGCGGGTCGCCTACGTCGAGCAGAACTCCACGGTCCGGCTGAACGACACCCAGCCGAACGCGACCTGGGGCCTCGACCGCATCGACCAGCGCGACCTGCCGCTGTCGAAGACGTACACCTACGACACGTCGGCGTCGAACGTGAACGCCTACATCATCGACACCGGCATCCGCACCTCCCACAGCGATTTCGGCGGACGCGCGAGCGTCGGCACGGACACGGTGGGCGGCGGTCAGAACGGCCAGGACTGCCAGGGCCACGGCACCCATGTCGCGGGCACCGTCGGCGGCAAGAACCACGGCGTCGCCAAGAGCGTCAACCTCATCGCCGTACGGGTCCTCGACTGCGACGGCTCCGGCACCACCGCCGGTGTGATCGCGGGCGTCGACTGGGTCACCGCCAACGCTCAGATGCCCGCCGTGGCCAACATGAGCCTGGGCGGCAGCGCGAGCGCGTCGCTGGACGACGCCGTGAAGAAGTCCATCGCCTCCGGCGTCAGCTACTCCGTCGCGGCGGGCAACGGCCTCCCGATCCTGGGCATCCCGGCGAACGCGTGCAACTACTCGCCCGCCCGCGTCCCCGAGGCGATCACGGTCGGCGCGACGGACAGCTCCGACCGCAGGGCCTCGTTCTCCAACTACGGGACCTGCCTCGACCTGTTCGCACCGGGCGTGGACATCACCTCGGCCTGGAAGGACAGCGACACCGCCACGAGCACCATCTCGGGCACCTCGATGGCGGCCCCGCACACCGCGGGCGCTGCCGCGCTCTATCTCTCGTCCCACCCGACGGCGACCCCGGCGCAGGTCCGGGACGCCCTGGTGACGGGCGCGACGAGCGGCAAGGTGGTCAATCCGATGTGGGGGTCACCGAACAAGCTGCTGTACTCGCGGTTCTAGGGAGGCAGGGACACCTGACGCACGGCGCGGTGCGCGGCCCCCGGCCGCGCACCGTGTCGTGCGCCGTGTCGTGCGGTGTGTCGCGTCAGTGGTTCCGGGGGAAGCCCAGGTCCACACCGGCCGGGGCGTCGGCGGGGTCGGGCCAGCGGGTGGTGACGACCTTGCCGCGGGTGTAGAAGTGCACGCCGTCATTGCCGTAGATGTGGTGGTCGCCGAAGAGCGAGTCCTTCCAGCCACCGAACGAGTGGTAGCCCACCGGCACCGGGATCGGCACGTTCACCCCGACCATGCCGGCCTCGATCTCCAGCTGGAAACGGCGCGCCGCGCCGCCGTCCCGCGTGAAGATCGCCGTTCCGTTGCCGTACGGGGAGCCGTTGATCAGCGTCACGCCGTCCTCGTACGTCTCCGCGCGCAGTACGCACAGCACCGGGCCGAAGATCTCGTCGCGGTAGGCGTCGGAGTCGGTGGAGACCTTGTCCAGGAGGGACAGGCCGATCCAGTGGCCGTCCTCGAAGCCGTCGACCGTGTATCCGGTGCCGTCGAGGACGACGTCCGCGCCCTGGGCGGCGGCCCCCTTGACGTACGAGGCGACCTTGTCGCGGTGGGCGGCGGTGATCAGCGGACCCATCTCGGACGCCGGGTCGTCGCCCGGACCGATCTTGATCTTCTCGGCGCGCTCGCGGATCTTGTCCACCAACTCGTCGGCGATCGCGCCGACCGCGACGACCGCGGAGATCGCCATGCACCGCTCGCCCGCCGAGCCGTACGCGGCGGAGACCGCCGCGTCGGCGGCAGCGTCCAGGTCGGCGTCGGGCAGCACCAGCATGTGGTTCTTCGCGCCGCCGAGCGCCTGGACCCGCTTGCCGTTGGCGGAGGCGGTGGTGTGGATGTACCGGGCGATCGGGGTCGAGCCGACGAACGAGACAGCGGCGACGTCCGGGTGCTCCAGCAGCGCGTCCACGGCGACCTTGTCGCCGTGGACGACGTTCAGCACACCGTCCGGCAGACCGGCCTGGGAGGCCAGCTCGGCGAGGAGGTTGGCGGCGGACGGGTCCTTCTCGCTCGGCTTGAGGACGAAGGTGTTTCCGCAGGCGACGGCCAGCGGGAACATCCACATCGGCACCATCGCCGGGAAGTTGAACGGGGTGATGCCGGCGACGACGCCCAGCGGCTGGCGGATCGAGGCGACGTCCACCCGGTTGGAGACCTGGGTGGACAGCTCTCCCTTGAGCTGGGTGGTGATGCCGCAGGCGAGCTCGACGATCTCGAGACCGCGGGCGACCTCCCCGAGCGCGTCGGAGTGCACCTTGCCGTGCTCGGCGGTGATCAGGGCCGCGATGTCGTCACGGTGCGCGTCCAGCAGGGCGCGGTAGCGGAAGAGGACCGCGGTGCGCTGCGCGAGCGACGAGGCGCCCCAGGTCGTGTACGCCTCGCGCGCCGCGGCCACGGCCGCGCCGACCTCGTCGGCTGAGGCGAGGGCGACACGCGTGGTGACGGCTCCTGTCGCCGGGTCCGTGACCGGCCCCCAGTTGCCCGACGCACCCTCGACGGTCCTGCCACCGATCCAGTGGTTGACGGTCTTCGTCATGACGAAATACTCCTTCACAGATGGCGGCGTCGGGCTGCGGCCTGCCGGTCGTACTCCTCCCGGGCCTTGACCGCCGACGGACGGGTCGCGGTCTCGGCCACCGGAACATCCCACCACGCCTGTGCTCCGGGCGGGCCCGACACTGTGTCTGCCGTTTCGGTCTCGACGTAGACACATGTGGGCACGTCGGCGGCGCGTGCCTCGGCCAGTGCTTCACGCAGGTCACGCACGCTGCGGGCGCGGATCACCCGCATGCCGAGGGAGGCGGCGTTGGCCGCGAGGTCGACGGGCAGCGGGGCGCCGGTGAAGGTGCCGTCGGCGGCCCGGTGGCGGTAGGCGGTGCCGTAGCGCTCGGAGCCCACCGACTCGGAGAGGCCGCCGATGGAGGCGTAGCCGTGGTTCTGCAGGATCACCATCTTGATCGGCACGCCTTCCTGGACGGCGGTGACGATCTCGGTGGGGTTCATCAGATACGTGCCGTCGCCGACGAGGGCCCACACCGGGCGGCCGGGGGCCGCCATGGCGACGCCGATCGCGGCCGGGATCTCGTAGCCCATACAGGAGTAGCCGTACTCGACGTGGTACTGGTCGGCGGAGCGGGCGCGCCACAGTTTGTGCAGGTCGCCGGGGAGGGAGCCGGCGGCGTTGATCAGGATGTCGTCGTGCGTCACCAGGGCGTCGAGCGCGCCGAGGACCTGCGACTGGGTGGGCGGCAGCCCGGGGTCGGGGGCGGTGAACGCCGCGGTCACCCGCTGTTCCCAGGCCGCTTTGGCCTCGCCGTACTCCGCCGCGTACGCGGCGTCGACGCGATGGCCCCCGACGGCGGCGGTGAGCTCCTGGAGCGCCGCACGGGCGTCGGCGACGAGGGAGAGGCCCGACATCTTGTGGGCGTCGAAGGCGGTGACGTTGATGTTGACGAAGCGGACCTGTTCGCCCTGGAAGAGGGTCGAGGAGGCGGTGGTGAAGTCGGACCAGCGGGTGCCGACACCGATCACCAGGTCCGCGGTGCGGGCCAGGTCGTCGGCCGTGGCGGTGCCGGTGTGGCCGATACCGCCGATGTCGCACGGGTGGTCGTACGGCAGCGAACCCTTGCCGGCCTGGGTGGAGGCGACCGGGACGCCGGTCGCCTCGGCGAAGGCCCGCAGCGCGTCCTCCGCCTCCGAGTGGTGGACGCCGCCGCCGGCGACGATCAGCGGGCGGCGGGCCTGGCGCAGGGCGGCCGCCGCTTGCGCCGTCGCCTCGGCGTCGGGGCGGGAGCGGGGGACGTGCCAGACGCGCTCGGCGAAGAAGTCCTCCGGCCAGTCGTACGCCTCCGTCTGGACGTCCTGCGGCAGCGCGAGGGTCACCGCACCCGTCTGGGCCGGGTCGGTGAGGACGCGCATCGCCTGGAGCGCTGCGGGGACGAGGGCCTCCGGGCGGGTGATCCGGTCGAACCAGCGGGAGACGGGGCGCAGGCAGTCGTTCACCGACACGTCGCCCGCGTACGGCACCTCGAGCTGCTGGAGAACGGGGTCGGCGGGGCGCGTGGCGAAGGTGTCGCCGGGGAGCAGCAGGACGGGCAGATGGTTGATGGTGGCGAGGGCGGCGCCGGTGACGAGGTTGGTGGCGCCGGGACCGATGGAGGTGGTGACGGCCTGGGCGGCCAGCCGCCGGGACTGGCGGGCGTGTCCGACGGCGGCATGGACCATGGCCTGTTCGTTGCGGCCCTGGAGATACGGCATGTCCGTCGCGGACTCCAGCAGCGCCTGGCCGACGCCCGCCACGTTGCCGTGGCCGAAGATGCCCCAGGTGGCGCCGATCAGGCGGTGACGCCGGCCGTCGCGCTCGGTGTACTGGCGGGCGAGGAAGGCGACGAGGGCCTGGGCGGTCGTCAGCCGCCGGGTCGTCAGCTGCCGGGCCGTCGGCGGCGGTGAGCCGGCCGGGCGCGGGGTGGTCACCGGTATCCCTCCGTGTGGTCGGGGTGGAAGCGGATCAGCCACGCGCGCTCTGCGCCGGGGCCCGCCATCACATTGAGGTAGTACATGGTGTGGCCCGGCTCCGCGATGGACGGGCCGTGCCAGCCGTCGGGCACGAGGACGGCGTCGCCGGTGCGGACCTCGGTGAGGAGGTCGGCGCCGCCGGGCCGGGACGGGGAGATGCGCTGGTAGCCGAGGCCGCCGCCGTCGATCTCGAAGTAGTAGATCTCCTCCAGTTCGCTCTCCTCGCCGGGACGGTGCTCGTCGTGCTTGTGCGGCGGGTAGGAGGACCAGTTGCCGCCGGGGGTGAGCACTTCGACGGCGATCAGCCGGTCGCAGGCGAAGGCGCCGGCCGCGGCGAAGTTGTGGACCTCACGGGCCTGGCTGCCGCTGCCGCGGGCCTCGACGGGTACCTCCGGCGCGGGGCCGTAGCGAGCGGGGAGTCTGCGCTCGCACCTCGCTCCTGCCAGGGCGAAGCGGCCTCCCGCGCCGGAGGCGATCTGGGCATGGGCGTCGCGCGGCACATAGGCGAAGTCGCTCACTCCGCCGAACACGCTGTCCCGCCCCTGCAGTTCAAAGGTCTCGCCCTGCGTCCGCACGGTGCAGCCGCCGGTGAGCGGCAGCACGATCCACTCGCTGTCACCCGCGGTCAGCGAGTGCGAGGCGCCCGGCTCCAGCTCGAGCACCCGCAGGGCGCAGTAGTCCCAGCCGGCCTGCTCCGGGCTGATGCTCACGGCGTACGGCGCGCTCGCGGCGCTGCCCGCGGGGACGTGGAGACCCTGCGGCTCGTCGTTGTCTTCCATGCTGTGTCCGTACCCCCTAGAGCAGTCCGACGGCCGTGTCGACCGCCGCCGCGACGTCACCGTCGGCCGGATAGAGCAGTGAGCGGCCCACCACCAGACCCTGGACGGTGGGCAGTCGCAGCGCGCCGCGCCATTTCTCGTACGCGCGGTCCTGGTCGTCTCCTATGTCGCCGCCGAGCAGCACCGCCGGGAGGGTGGAGGTCTCCATCACCGCCCGCATGTCGTCCGCGTCGTCGGTGACGGGCACCTTCAGCCAGGTGTACGCGGACGTGCCGGCCAGTCCTGAAGCGATGGCGATGGACCGGGTGACGGCCTCGGCGCTGAGATCGTTGCGGAGCCGGCCGTCGGTCCGGTGACAGATGAACGGCTCTACGAAGACGGGAAGACGGCGCTCGGCCATCTCGTCCACGGCGCGGGCCGCGGCGGCCAGCGTGTCGAGGGATGCGGGATCGCCGTAGTCGATCCGCAGGAGCAGCTTGCCCGCGTCGAAACCGAGCCGTTCGAGGTCGCGGGCGCGGTGGCCGGTGAACCTGTCGTCCAGCTCGAAAGCGGCCCCGGCGAGCCCCCCTCGGTTCATGGAGCCCATCACGACCTTGTCGTCGAGGGCGCCGAGGAGCAGGAGGTCGTCGAGGATGTCGGCGGTGGCGAGGACGCCGTCGACGCCGGGGCGGGACAGCGCGAGGCAGAGCCGTTCCAGCAGGTCGAGGCGGTTGGCCATGGCGAGAGGGCGGTCGCCGACGCCGAGGGCGCCGCGCGCGGGGTGGTCGGCGGCGATGACCATCAGCCGTCCGCTGTCGCCGACCAGCCGGGGCCGCCGCCGCCGGCGGACGGCCGCCTCCGCGACCGCTTCCGGGTGCCGGGCCCGGATCCCGACGAGCTCGGAGACGTCGACCCGGCTCACGACGACTCCCCGGGGGCGCCGGGGGCCTGGTCGGCGGGGGCGGGCTCAGCCCGGTCGGGAGCGGCCGGGCCGCGGGCGCGGCCCGCGGCGGGGGCGCGGCCCGCGGCGGGGGCGCGGCCCGCGGCGGGGGCGCGGCCCGCGGCGGGGGCGCGGCCCGCGGCGGGGGCGCGGCCCGCGGCGGGGGGCGGCGCGGCGGGGGGCGGCGCGGCCGGGTCCGAGCCCGGGGCCCGGTCCGGACGTGCGCCGCCGTCCGGTGGCGCGCTCGGGTCCGGCGGGGGCGGGCCGCCCGCGAGGACGGTCTCCACCTCCTCCGCGTACGGCATCGCCGTCGAGCACGCGAGCCGCGACGCCACGATCGCGCCCGCCGCGTTGGCGTACCGCATCGTCTGCTCCAACTCCCGTCCGGCCAGCAGCCCGTCGCACAACGCGCCGCCGAACGCGTCCCCCGCGCCGAGGCCGTTGACGACGTCGACCGGCACGGGCGGCACCACTGCTTGCGTCCCGTCCCGGTGCAGGGCGAGCACCCCCTTGGGGCCCTGCTTGACGACCGCGAGCTCGACTCCGGCCGCCAGCAGGGCGCGGGCCGCGGCGTACGGATCGCGCTCGCCCGTGGCGATCTCGCACTCCTCGAGGTTGCCCACCGCGACGGTGGCGTGGGCCAGCGCCCGGGCGTAGTACGTCCTCGCCTCCTGCGGGTCCGGCCAGAACATCGGCCGCCAGTCGAGGTCGAACACGGTGATCCCCGACCGGTCCCGGTGGGCCAGCGCCGCGAGCGTCGCCGACCGGCTCGGCTCGGCGCACAGGCCCGTACCGGTCATCCAGAAGACCCGTGCGTCGCGGATGGGCGCCAGGTCCAACTCGTCTTCCCGGATCTCGAGATCGGGCGCCTTCGGCAGCCGGTAGAAGTAGAGGGGGAAGTCGTCCGGCGGAAAGATCTCGCAGAAGGTGACCGGGGTCGGGTACGCCTCCACCGCGGTGACCCAGCGGTCGTCGACGCCGAACTCACCGAGCGCCTGGTGGAGATAGTCGCCGAAGGCGTCCCGTCCGGTCCTGGTGATCACCGCGGTCCGTCTGCCGAGCCTGGCCGCGGCGACGGCGACGTTCGTCGCCGAACCGCCCAGGAACTTCCCGAACGTCTCGACCTGCGCCAACGGGACCCCGGCACGCAGCGGATAGAGGTCGACCCCGATCCGGCCCATCGTGATCACGTCATACGGCTGAGGCATGCGCGTCCCTTCGGTTCGAACCCGCCGGTGCCGGCTGACACAAGGTCTAGCCCTCCCCGACGAACCCTGTCAACATTTTGTCCTTACATTCGGACCAAGTCTTGACACCCTTCTCCGGCGGCCGGAAAGCTGGCCGGCATGACCTCATCCGCCCCCGCCCTGAACCGCATCCGGGTCGGCTCGGCCCCCGACTCCTGGGGGGTGTGGTTCCCCGATGATCCCCGCCAGGTTCCCTGGCAGCGCTTCCTCGACGAGGTCGCCCACGCCGGTTACGAGTGGATCGAACTCGGCCCGTACGGCTATCTGCCGACCGACCCCGCCCGCCTCACGGAGGAGACCGCGCGGCGTGGCCTCAAGGTCTCGGCCGGGACCGTCTTCACCGGCCTGCACCACGGTCCGGCGGTGTGGGACGAGACCTGGGCGCATGTCTCCGGCATCGCGGCGCTGACCCAGGCGATGGGCGCGTCCCACCTGGTCGTGATCCCCTCCTTCTGGCGCGACGACAAGACGGGCCGGGTGCTCGAGGACCGCACCCTCACCCCGGAGCAGTGGCGCGATCTGACGGAGCAGACGGAACGGCTCGGTCACGAGGTGCGCGAGCGCTACGGCCTGGAGATCGTCGTCCATCCGCACGCAGACACCCATATCGACACCGAGGAGAACGTCACCCGCTTCCTCGACGCCACCGACCCCGACCGCGTCTCGCTCTGTCTGGACACCGGGCACTACGCCTACTGCGGCGGTGACAGCGTCAAGCTCATCGAGACCTACGGGGAACGGCTCGGCTACCTCCATCTCAAGCAGGTCGATCCCGAGATCCTCGCCCAGGTCGTGGCCGACGAGGTGCCGTTCGGGCCCGCGGTGGGCCGGGGCGTGATGTGCGAACCGCCGGCCGGCGTGCCCGCGCTCGAACCGGTGCTGACCGCTGCCCAGTCGCTCGGCGTCGACCTCTTCGCCATCGTCGAGCAGGACATGTATCCCTGCCCGCCGGACAAACCCCTCCCTATCGCCGAACGTACGCGCGGTTTTCTGCGCTCCTGCGGCGTCTGACGCCCTGCATCACGTCTGTCACTGTTGTCACCCGCACATCACACATGTCGCCATTACTCGGGCTTTTCGTCACAGACCCTCAACAGACGCCCCCCTCCGGCCACTCCGTGTCGTTCAACGGGCAAACGCTCAGTGATCGCCAGCGTCCGCGCGGCAGCTCCCCCGACGGCATACCGACCGCCTCTGCTGCGCGCGCAGGGAGGTGCCACCCATGACGGACAGAAGGCTCTGGTCCTACAAGGACATCGCCGCGCACATCAAGGTGCAGCCGGACACCGTGCGCTCCTACCGCAAGCACGGCCTGTTGCCGTCCCCGGACCATGTGGAGTCCGGGAAGCCGTACTGGTACGCGGACACGATCCGCCGCTGGGTGGCCAACCGGCCCGGGAACAGAGGCCGTAGAGAGTGAGGCACAGCGCGCCGTGAGCGCGGCGGCCCCGCACCGGAGGACGGTGCCGGGGCCGCCGCCTCACGTCGTGGGGCCACCGCCCTGTCAGACCGTGACCCCGTCCCGCTCGGCCTCGTCCCGGTCAACTCCACCCCGCTCGGTCCCGTCCTTCTCCGCCCCGGCCGAAGCAGCGCCCGCAGATGGTGCGCCGGCCGGCGAACCGCCCTTGGGCGGCGGGGGTATCTCGCCCTCGCTCAGGCCGAACCGCTCGTGGAAGCGGCGCAGCGGCCGCGGCGCCCACCAGGTCGCGGCACCGGTCAGTTTCATCACCGAGGGGACCAGAAGGCTGCGCACCACCATGGCGTCCATCAGAACGGCGAGCGCGATCCCCAGGCCGAGCATCTTGGTGTTGGTCACCCGGGACGTGCCTATGGCGACCATCACGACCGCGAGGATCACGGCCGCGGCGGTGATCAGTCCACCCGTGCGCTGGAGCCCGAACCGTACGGAGTGCTCGTGTTCGCCGGTGCGGTCGTGCTCCTCCTTGATCCGGGACAGCAGGAACACCCCGTAGTCCATGGAGAGCCCGAAGGCGATGCAGAACATCAGCACCGGCAGAGTCGTCTCGATGTCTCCTGTGGAGGTGAAGGAGAGCAGCCCGGACAGGTTCCCGTCCTGGAAGACCCAGACGACCGCACCGAACATCGCGGTGAGACTCAGGGCGTTGAGCACGACGGCCTGGACGGGAATGAGCACGCTCCCGGTCAGCAGGAAGACCAGCAGCAGGGTCGCCACGGCGATGATTCCCAGCGCGAGCGGCAGCCGGTCGGCTATGGCGGACTTGGAGTCCTCCAGGACCGCCGCCCTGCCCGTCACCGACGTCTCGAACGGGGCCGGGACGTCGCGCAGTTCATGGACGAGCCGCTGCGCCCGCTCCCCCACCGCCTCCCCTTCGGGCAGCACCGTGAAATACGCCGAGCTGCCCGCGGTGACGGGGCCGTCGACCCTCAGGACGTCCGGGAGGGCGGCGATCCGGTCTCGGTACTGCCCGTACTGGGCGGGCGTCGGCCCGGACGCCGCGCCCGCGGCCGGCTCGGCGAACACCTCAAGGCCGCCGGTGGGGCTGCCCAGGAAGCCGTCCCGTATCTGCTGCTGGACGACGTGGGACTCGGCGGTCGACGGCAGCTGACGGTCATCGGGCGTACCGAACTTCACGCCCAGGAAGGGCAGTCCGAGCAGCATCAGGCCGGCGACGGTGGCGAAGGCGAAGAACGGGGCCCGGCGCATCACCAGCCCGGCGACCCGCCCCCATCCGGCGCCCTCCTCCGCGGCCGTGTCCCGGACTCCGGGCGCGTCCCCGGCTCCGGGCACGGCATCGACGGCGCCGCGGCCTCGACGGGAGGGGCCCCGGCGGAAGAGGCGCCGCAGATCCAGGGAGTTGACCCGGTGGCCGAGGATCATCAGCGCGGCGGGCAGCAGGATCAGCGCGGCAGCGGCGGCGAGCAGCACGACCGCGATTCCCGCGTAAGCGAAGGAACGGAGGAAGTACTGCGGGAAGACCAGCATCGCGGCCAGCGACACGGCCACGGTCAGGGCTGAGAAGAGGACGGTGCGCCCCGCAGTGCGCAGCGTCGCGCCCACCGCCCCACGTACGTCCGCGCCGCCCGCCAGTTCCTCCCGGAAGCGGCGGACGATGAACAGCGCGTAGTCGATGGCGAGCCCGAGGCCGAGCGCGGTGGTGAGGTTCTGGGCGAAGACGGAGACGTCGGCGAATTCCGTGATGCCGCGCAGCACCGCGTTGGTCCCCAGGATGGCGACGATGCCGACGCCGAGCGGCAGGAGCGCCGCCACCGCACTGCCGAACACCATCACCAGCAGCACCAGCGTCACGGGCAGGGCGATCATCTCGGCGCGGAGCAGGTCCTCCTGAATGATCGTCGTCATCTCGTGCTGCACGGCGACCGGGCCTCCGAGGGCGACCTCCACGGGGCCGTGCCCACCCCGGTAGGTGGGCGCGATCCGGTCCAGCACCTCGGCCGCGGTCTTCTCGTCACCCTCGATCCGGGCCGCGATCAGCGCCTGCGTCCCGTCCTCCGCGCGCAGGGCGGGCGCCTTGCTCTGCCAGTACGAGCCGACTCCCGTGATGCCGTCCTCGGCGGCGAGCCGCTGCGCGAGGCGGGCGGCCTCCGCGCCGACCGCCGGGTCGTCGACACCGGCCTCGCCGGCGTCGACGAGCAGCAGCAGGTTCGCCTGCGAGCCGGGGAACACCCGCTCCAGGGCCTCCGTCGCATACGTCGACTCGGCGGCGGGGTCCTCCCAGCCGCCGCTGCCCATGCGGTCGGCGACGCCGCCGCCGGCGAAGACGGCCAGGGCGGTCAGCACGAGAGCGGCCAGCAGGGCGAGGCGCGGCCGCGCGGTGACGAGGCGAGTCCATCCCCCGACGCTCGCCGCGCCGCCGGACCCGTCCCCGCCCTGGCGCCGCGTGCCACCGCGGGCGGGCCCGCCGGACCCGGACGAACCATCCGCGCCGGACGAGACGCCAGGGCCGGCCGGGCTTCCGGCGCCCGCCGGACCGCCGTCGCGGGAGACCCCCGCAGGGCGGAGTGGGCCGTTGACTTCGGACATGGTGCGGTGTCCCCTTCACCGTGACCCGTGCGCAGGCTTCCCGGCAGGCAGCATGGGTCGACCATTGCCATAGACTGGCAAACACGAGTCATCACTCGCGTTAATCAAGAATGCGAGTGAGTGCTCGCGTTTGTCAACCGCGTCAGGAAGCTGGGGACAACACGTGCCGGAGCAGACCAAGCCGGAGCCCGCGAACACACCGGGAGGCGAGTTGCCGGAGCCCTCGAACACACCGGAAAGCGAGTCACCGGAGGGCGAGTCGCAGAACGCCCGGCCGCGCCGCCGCCAGGCCCGCGGGGAGCGGCGCATCGCCCAGCTGCTCGACGCCGCGGCCAGCGTCTTCTGCACCACCGGCTACACCGCGGCCAGCACCAACGCGATCGCCCGCGAGGCCGGCGTGTCCCCCGGCACGCTCTACCAGTTCTTCCCCAACAAGGAAGCCATCGCGATCGAGCTGGGCGACCGCCTCCTCCACCAGTGGCGCGACTCCCACGGCGCCGCCCTCGTCGCGGCGGACCAGGACCTCCCGCTGGAGCAGCTCCTCAAAGCCGTGCTCGATCCGCTGATCACGTTCAACGAGGAGAATCCGGCCTTCGCCGTACTGATGCACGGCCCGGACATCCCCGGGCGCATCACCCAGGAGTTCGACACCGTCCACGCGGGCCTGCTCGAAAGGATCGAGGAGATCCTCGCGGGCTACCTCCCCGACGCCCCCGCCGAGGAGGTCCACCGGGTGTCGACCATGACCTTCGCCGTCTTCAAGGCCGGCCTCGACCTGATCCTCGCCCACGAGGGGGCGGAGCGCGTGGCGTACAGCCAGGAGCTCAAGACGATCATGTTCCGCTATCTGCATCCCGTCATCGACGGGGCGGACACTCCGATTCATACCCCCTAGGGGTATAGTGGGTTGCACGGCAGGAGGATGCGGTCGCCCGCAGCCCCCTGGCGCACCGTGCCCGGACCCGCGTACGCGTCACCCACGTACGCGTCGAACCCCTCGAAGAGGAGAACGCCATGACCGCGGAGACGAACACCGCCATCGAGATCGAGGACACCAAGGCGGCCGGTTCCTGCTGCTCGCCCACCGGCTCCTGCCACGACACCGCCGCGGCCCCGCAGGACGGCGTGACCACCGTCTACCAGGTCACCGGCATGACCTGCGGCCACTGCGAGGGGGCCGTCAGCAGCGAGATCTCCGGGATCGCCGGCGTCACCTCCGTGACCGCCGTCGCCGCCACCGGCCAGGTGACCGTGGTCTCCGACGCGCCGCTGGACGAGGACGCGGTGCGCGCGGCCGTCGACGAGGCCGGCTACGAGCTCGCGGGCAAGGCCTGAGCGGCACCCGGGAACGGATGCCCGGACCGAGCGCGGGCCGGGCCGTACCCCATCGCAGGAAACCGGCGGGGTACGGCCCGGACCGGCCGCGTGGAGCCCTGAAGCGGAAACGCCCGGGGCAGAGCCCACCATCGGTGGCATGACCTGCGCGGCTCGCGTCGAGAAGAAGCCGAACCGCATGGACGGCGGCAGCACCCACGGCCGACCACGCGAACGAGAAGCCCCACGCCTCCCGCCCGGCGGACCTCCGGTCGCGAACCTGATCGCGACCGTCGTGGAGACCGGCCATACGGGCGAGGACCCACCGAGGCCGGTGTAAACGAGGTGTACGCCGAGGTCCCGCCCGAGCAGACGGTCCCGGGTCGCCGAACGGCTGCGGGCCGGCGCCGCACTGCCGCGATGCTCGGCGACGGGATCAACGACGCCGCCGCACGGGCGATCGCCGATCCGGGGCTGTCGATGCGCACCGGTACCGATGCGGCGATCGAGGCGGGAGACCTCACGCTTGTACGGGGTGATCTGCGTGTCGCAGCCGTCGCGATCCGTCTCGCAAGGCGGGCTCCGGCCACGACCAAAGGCAATCTTTACTGGGCCTTTGGCCAGAACGTCGCCGCACCACCGCCGACGGCATCAGGCCTGCTCAACCCCATGATCGCCGGTTTTATCATGGCCTTATCGTCCGCATTTGCGGTACTCGACAGCCTGCGCCCGCGCTCCTTCTCGTGACTACAAACAGGTCACAAGACCTTCACAACGAGACCTAGATCACAGATATTTGGGGGTAACCATTCAGGCTCGCCGCGAGTCTAGATGGGCGATGCCGAGAACGTCTTGGGGGACGTTCATGGGATGTCTTGGGGGACGTCCCAGGCAAGCGTTGGCCGGGGCACGTGCACCGGGGAGCTTTGAGCGGCCCTCCCGTACGTACCCCGGCATACCGCGGTGAGGTTTCCGCGGTTCACAGACGCCCGGCCGGATCCCGTGGGGGGAATCCGCTGTCGGGGAAATGGGAAGCGCCCCGCCCGCCGACCCGTGGGGGGATCGGCAGCGGGGCGCTTTCCACTGCTCTGTGTTCCGGGGCCGAAGCGGCCCCGGAACAGGCGGGCCGAGCCTCAGCGGCCCGGCCCGGACGGTGAGCGGCTCAGCGGGCCTCCACCGGAACGAAGTCGCGCAGGACCTCGCCGGTGTAGATCTGGCGCGGGCGGCCGATGCGGGAGCCGGGCTCCTTGATCATCTCGTGCCACTGGGCGATCCAGCCGGGCAGCCGGCCGAGCGCGAACAGCACGGTGAACATCTCGGTCGGGAAGCCCATGGCGCGGTAGATCAGACCCGTGTAGAAGTCCACGTTCGGGTAGAGGTTGCGCGAGACGAAGTAGTCGTCGGAGAGCGCGTGCTCCTCGAGCTTCAGCGCGATGTCGAGCAGCTCGTCGGACTTGCCGAGGGCCGAGAGGACATCGTGCGCCGCCGCCTTGATGATCTTCGCGCGCGGGTCGAAGCTCTTGTAGACCCGGTGGCCGAAGCCCATCAGCCGGACGCCGTCCTCCTTGTTCTTCACCTTGCGGATGAAGGACTCGACATCGCCGCCGTTGGCCTGGATGCCCTCGAGCATCTCCAGCACCGACTGGTTGGCGCCACCGTGCAGCGGGCCCCACAGGGCGCTGATGCCGGCGGAGATCGAGGCGAACATGTTCGCCTGCGAGGAGCCGACCAGGCGCACGGTGGAGGTGGAGCAGTTCTGCTCGTGGTCCGCGTGCAGGATCAGCAGCTTGTCGAGCGCGGAGACAACGACCGGGTCGAGCTCGTACTCCTGCGCCGGGACCGAGAAGGTCATGCGCAGGAAGTTCTCGACGTACCCGAGGTCGTTGCGCGGATAGACGAAGGGGTGACCGATCGACTTCTTGTAGGCGTACGCCGCGATCGTCGGCAGCTTGGCCAGCAGCCGGATCGTCGACAGATGGCGCTGCTTCTCGTCGAACGGGTTGTGGCTGTCCTGGTAGAACGTCGACAGCGCGCTGACCACGGACGACAGCATGGCCATCGGGTGGGCGTCGCGCGGGAACCCCTGGAAGAAGCGCTTGACGTCCTCGTGCAGCAGCGTGTGCTGCGTGATCTCGCCCTTGAACGACGCCAGCTCGTCGACGGTCGGCAGCTCACCGTTGATCAGCAGCGACGCGACCTCGAGGAAGGTGGAGCGCTCGGCAAGCTGCTCGATCGGGTACCCGCGGTAGCGCAGAATGCCCTGCTCGCCGTCGAGGTAGGTGATGGCGGATTTATAGGCGGCGGTGTTGCCGTATCCGCTGTCCAGGGTGACCAGACCGGTCTGGGCTCGGAGCTTCCCGATGTCGAAGCCCTTGTCGCCGACGGTGCTATCGACCACCGGGTAGGTGTATTCACCGTCCGCGTACCGCAGTACTACAGAGTTGTCGCTCACGTCATCCCTCACCGACGTAGTGCCTCTTCTTCGAGGTGCCCTGACTGTCTCTACCATCCCCCATTTGGCTCAGGAGAGTGCACTCGGGGTCGACCATTGGGCCTATCGGCGGCACTCAGTGCCGCCAACCTGCTCATCTTGCCCCGTTCGCCCCGGTTCCGGAAGCCGGGGTGGGGTCGAGGTGGTGTTTCCCACCCCCGAGGGTGCCCCAATCGTCGCGTCGGCGGGCGGTACGGGCCGGCGGCGGTCAGCCGGCGAGCCGGTGCGCGAGGGCGGTGCACCGTCTGCCTGCGGAAACGGTCCGGACCGCCTGGGCTATCGCCTTGCGTGACCCGACGAGGACCACGAGCCGCTTGGCCCGGGTGACCGCCGTGTAGAGCAGATTCCGCTGAAGCATCATCCAGGCTCCGGTAGTGACAGGGATCACCACCGCCGGATACTCGCTGCCCTGCGAGCGGTGGATCGTCACCGCGTACGCGTGTGCCAGTTCGTCCAACTCGTCGAAGTCGTAGGCGATCTCCTCGTCCTCGTCGGTCAGGACGGTGAGCCGCTGGTCGTCCGCGTTCAGCGAGGTGACGACGCCGACCGTGCCGTTGAAGACGCCGTTGAGCCCCTTGTCGTAGTTGTTGCGGATCTGGGTGACCTTGTCGCCGACACGGAAGACCCGGCCGCCGAACCGCTTCTCCGGGAGCTCGGGCCGGCCCGGCGTGATCGCCTGCTGAAGCAGCCCGTTGAGCGTCCCGGCGCCGGCCGGGCCACGGTGCATGGGCGCCAGCACCTGCACATCGCGACGCGGATCAAGACCGAATTTCGCGGGGATTCGGCGCGCCGCCACATCGACCGTCAGCCGGCCCGCGTCCTCGGTCTCCTCCTCCACGAAGAGGAAGAAGTCCTCGAGCCCCGTGGTGACGGGCTGCAGCCCGGAGTTGATCCGGTGGGCGTTGGTGACGACACCGGACTGCTGGGCCTGCCGGAAGATCCGCGTGAGACGCACGTTCGGTACGGGCCCGCCGTCGGCGAGCAGGTCGCGCAGCACCTCACCGGCGCCGACGCTCGGCAGCTGGTCGACATCCCCCACCAGCAGCAGGTGTGCGCCCGGTGCCACGGCCTTCACCAGCTTGTTCGCCAGCAGCAGGTCGAGCATCGAGGCCTCGTCCACGACGACCAGGTCGGCGTCGAGCGGCCGGTCCCTGTCGTACGCCGCGTCGCCGCCGGGCTTCAGCTCCAGCAGCCGGTGCACGGTCGACGCCTCCGCCCCGGTCAGCTCGGCGAGACGCTTCGCGGCGCGCCCGGTGGGAGCGGCGAGCACCACCTTGACCTTCTTCGCTCGCGCCAGCTCCACGACGGAGCGGACGGTGAACGACTTGCCGCAGCCGGGTCCGCCGGTCAGAACGGCGACCTTGCTGGTGAGCGCCAGCCGCACCGCCGCCTGCTGCTCGGGCGCGAGTTCGGCCCCCGTACGCTCCGCGAGCCAGGCCAGCGCCTTGTCCCACGCCACGTCCTGGAAGGCCGCCATGCGGTCGTCCTCCGCCGTCAGCAGCCGCCTCACCTGCCCGGCGAGGGACAACTCCGCACGGTGGAAGGGGACCAGATACACGGCCGTCACCGGCTCGCCCCCCTCCGGGCCGGGCACCCGCTCCCGTACGACGCCCTCGTCGTCGGCAGCGAGCTCGGCAAGGCAGTCGATGACCAGGCCCGTGTCGACGGCGAGCAGCTTCACGGCATCCGAGATCAGCTGCTCCTCGGGCAGGAAGCAGTGCCCCTGGTCGGTGGACTGGGACAGGGCGTACTGCAGCCCGGCCTTGACCCGCTCCGGGCTGTCGTGGGGTATGCCGACCGCCTGGGCGATCCGGTCGGCGGTCAGGAAGCCGATGCCCCACACGTCGGCCGCCAGGCGGTACGGCTGGTTCTTCACGACGGAGATCGAGGCGTCACCGTACTTCTTGTAGATCCGCACCGCGATGGATGTCGACACGCCCACGCCCTGGAGGAAGACCATGACCTCCTTGATGGCCTTCTGCTCCTCCCAGGCCGCGCCGATCATCCTGGTCCGCTTCGGTCCCAGACCCGGCACCTCGATGAGCCGCTTCGGCTCCTGCTCGATGACGTCGAGCGTTCCGGTGCCGAAGTGGTCGACGATCCGCTCGGCGATCTTCGGCCCGATGCCCTTGATCAGCCCGGAGCCCAGATACCGCCGTATGCCCTGGACGGTGGCCGGGAGGACCGTCGTGTAGTTCTCCACGGTGAACTGCTTGCCGTACTGCGGGTGGGAGCCCCAACGGCCCTCCATCCGCAGCGACTCGCCGACCTGCGCGCCGAGCAGTGAGCCGACGACGGTGAGCAGGTCACCGCCGCGCCCGGTGTCGACACGCGCGACCGTGTAGCCGTTGTCCTCGTTGGCATACGTGATCCGCTCGAGGACGCCCTCGAGCACGGCGGGTTGGAAGACGGGCGGATTGGACATGACCCGACGTTATCGCCACGGTCCGACACCGCGGCGGGCCTGTGGAAAACCCGGCCCCGGCAAGCCAAGGGGGCCCGATCGACGACCGGGCCCCTCGCGCTCCCCCACCGTCAGGTCCGGTGCCCTCCCCCCGGATGGCCCCCCGTGGACCCGACGACACATACGACACCGGTCACGCAAATATGGTTGCACGATCGCGGGGAGTAGTTTTCGCCATGTTTCCCGCACACTTCCGGCCACCGGCCGTGCAACCCGTGCTACCCCTGCCGGATCGGGCGCCCCCGCCGGGCCGGCGTCACCGCCCGAAGCCGTCCATTCCCTCGAAGTGCTGTTCCACCAGCACGGAGCCGTCGCCCGCGTACGCCGTCACCGTCCAGCCCCCGAGCTCATGGTCCACGTCGCCGAAGGCGTAGTACGTACCCCAGTCCACGTCATCCGGCAGACGAAGGGCGGAAGTCGAAAGCCGCTCGCCCGATGCGAGGCGGACCTGGACCCTGGCGGGGACCGTGTCCGTACGAAAGGCGCCCCAAAAGAGGGGGCGTCCGTCTCCGCTGTTCAGTCCCGAACTGACGCTGTTCGGCCGGATGCTGTCGCCCGCGTACTGCCTCTTCTCCTCCACGGCCTGGCGGAGATCGCCCGTGTCCACTACGTAGTTCTGCCTGCCCTCCGGCAGCAGCGCCATGCTGTACCCGTCACCGAGCGGCACCGGTTCGTACGGCCGCACCGTGCGAACTGCCGGCGGTGGGGCGGGCTCCGGCGGCGGCGTCGGGGCCGCCGTGGCCGGGGGCGCCGCGTCCTGGGCCGGAGACCGGCCGCCGAGGGTGCCGAGGGTCAGCAGCGCGGCCACCGCCGTGGCCGTCCCTGCCAGCACGGCCGTGCGCCGGCGGCGCGCCGTACGCCCCCGGCGCACCACGTCCTCGACCGGCGGCGAACCGTGCGGCACCGTGTCCGCCTCGCGGCGCAGCGCGTCCCGCAGTCGCATGTCGTCGTTCACGGCCGCCGCTCCCCCATCGCACTGACCGGTACCAGCCCCGGCTGCTCCCGCAGCTTCTTCAGCGCCCGCGCCGTATGGCTGCGTACCGTACCCACGCCCGTACCCAGCAGCCGTGCCACCTCGCTCTCGCTGCGGTCCTCCAGATAGCGGAGCACGACCACCGCGCGCTGTTTCGCGGGCAGTCGGGCGAGCGCGGCGAGAACGGCACTGCGTTCGGCGCTCCGTTCGGCGACGGCGTCGGCGCGTTCCGGCCCCGGCGAATCCGGGAAGCGGGTGGTCAGCCACTCGCGCAGCCGCATCCGCCGCAGCCGGTCCACATTGGCGTTGATCATGATGCGCCACACATAGGAGTCGGGATCGTCGGCAGTCTGTATGCGCTCCCACTTCACATACGCCTTGGCGAGGGCGGCCTGCACCAGGTCCTCCGCGTCGTGGTGATGTCCGGTCAGGAGATGGGCGGTCCGCAGCATCCGCGGCCAGCGGCTGACCACGAACGCCCGGAACTCCGCCTCCGTGCTGCTCTTCAATCGAGTCCTCGGGTCCGCCGTCCCGTCAGGCCCACGCCACGCTGTCGTGCCGCTCCCTCGTCGCCGGCACGACAGCGTGACATGACCGCGCTCGGGCGGCTGTGTCGTCTGTCAGCGGCCGGCGAGGAAGGGCTTGAACGACAGCGTCGCGAGCACCGCGCCGTCGGCGCCGTACGCGGTGATCTCGGTGCTCTCCTGCGGGGCTCCGGCCCCGGCTGCGTCGAGGTGGTACGTGCCCCAGCCGGGCTCGCCCGGCAGCATGAGCACGCCGGCGTCCCGCTCCGGGCCGGCGTCGACGCGGACGGTGATGCGCGCCGGCGCCGTGTCGGTACGGAACGCGCCGGTGAACAGGGCGTCGTCACCGTCGGTGTGCAGCCCGCCGCTGAGGCTGTTGGGGCGGATGCTGTCCCCCACGTACTTCTTGGCCTGGGCGACCGACTCCGCGAAGCCGTCCCCCCAGGCCACCACATAGTTCTGCCTGCCCTGCGGCAGCAGCCCCATCCTGGCGCCCTGGCCTATCTCCACGGGTTCGTACGGCTGCACGACGCGCGGCCCGGACGCCGCGGCATCGGCGGCCTCGGCCGGTGCGGCATCGGTGTCCGCCTCCGACCCGGTAGTGGCGCTGTCGGTCGCGGCCTCGGGGGCCCCGGCCGCAGCCTCCGCCGGCTGGGCCGGGCCGCCGAGGGCGAGCGCCGTGCCGGCGCCACCCGCGAGAGCCGTCGCCATGACCCCTGCCATGACGAGCCTCTTGGTCTTCATGTGTCCTCCGCTGATCGGGGCTTGCCTTCACGTCTCAGACGACGGGCTGCCCGCGGATCTATGTCAGCGGCGGGGAACTTCTTCGCGGAGAACTTCTTTTCGGGTCACGAAGCGGCGGCCGCCGGTGCTCAGAACACCTCCGACACGAACCGCTCCGCCGTCTCCTCCAGCACCCCCACCCCATCCCGCGCCCACAGCCCGTCGTTGAACAGCTCCACCTCGATGAAGCCCGTCCAGCCCGTGGCCTGCACCCGCTCCCGCCACTCGCGCATGTCGATCGCGCCGTCGCCGAGCTGGCCGCGGCCGTTCAGGACGCCGGCGGGCAAGGGGGTGGTCCAGTCGGCCAGTTGGAAGGAGTGGATGCGGCCGGCGGCTCCCGCGCGGGCCACGGCCGCCGGGGCCCGGTCGTCCCACCAGATGTGGTAGGTGTCCACGACCACGCCCACCTGGTCGGCCGGGAAGCGCTCCGCCAGGCCGAGGGCCTGGTCCAGGGTGGAGACGACGCAGCGGTCGGACGCGAACATCGGGTGCAGGGGCTCGATGGCGAGACGGACCCCGCGTTCGGCCGCGTAGGGCGCGAGCGAGGCGAGGGCGTCCGCGATGCGTTCGCGGGCCGCGACCAGGTCGCGGCTGCCCGGCGGGAGGCCGCCCGAGACCATGACGAGCGTGTCCGTGCCCAGGGTCGCCGCCTCGTCGATCGCGGCCCGGTTGTCGTCCAGCGCGCGGGCCCGGCCGGCGGCGTCCTGCGCGGTGAGGAAGCCGCCCCGGCACAGGGACGTGACGGTCAGGCCGGCGTCCCGTACGAGCTTGGCCGCGGCGTCCAGCCCGTACGCGGCGACCGGTTCGCGCCACAGACCCACGGCCGGGACGCCGAGCCGGACGCACGCCTCGGCCAGTTCGGGCAGGGACAGCTGCTTGACCGTCATCTGGTTGATGCTGAAGCGGCTCAGGTCAGGGCTCACCGGGGGACTCCGTACACGTCGAGCAGGGACTTCATGCGCTCCTCGGCGAGCGCCGGGTCCGGGAACAGACCCAGGCCGTCGGCCAGTTCGTACGCCCGGGCCAGGTGGGGCAGCGAGCGCGCCGACTGGAGGCCGCCGACCATCGTGAAGTGGGACTGGTGGCCCGCCAGCCAGGCGAGGAACACCACGCCCGTCTTGTAGTAGCGGGTCGGCGCCTGGAACAGGTGGCGGGACAGTTCGACGGTCGGGTCGAGGAGCTTGCGGAAGCCTGCCGTGTCGCCCGTGTCCAGGCCGCGTACGGCCTCAGCCGCCAGCGGGCCCAGCGGGTCGAAGACACCCAGCAGGGCGTGGCTGAAGCCGCGTTCGTCGCCCGCGATCAGCTCGGGGTAGTTGAAGTCGTCGCCGGTGTAGCAGCGCACGCCCTGCGGCAGGCGGCGGCGCAGCTCCACCTCGCGTCGCGCGTCCAGCAGGGAGACCTTGATGCCGTCGACCTTGTCGGGGTGCGCCGCGATGACCTCGAGGAAGGTCTCCGTGGCGGTGTCCAGGTCGGACGACCCCCAGTAGCCCTCCAGTGCCGGGTCGAACATCGGGCCCAGCCAGTGCAGGACCACCGGTTCGGCCGCCTGCCGCAGCAGGTGCCCGTACACCGCGAGGTAGTCGTCCGCCGAGGCCGCCGCAGAGGCGAGGGCGCGGGAGGCCATCAGGATCGCCTGCGCGCCGGTGGACTCGACCAGGGCGAGCTGCTGCTCGTAGGCGTCACGCACCTGGTCGAGCGAGGCCGGCCCGGTGAGCTGGTCGGTGCCCGCGCCGCAGGCGATGGCGCCGCCGACGGCCTTCGCCTCCGCCGCCGAGCGACGGATCAGTTCGGCCGCGCCCGCCCAGTCCAGCCCCATGCCGCGTTGCGCCGTGTCCATGGCCTCGGCCACGCCGAGTCCGTGCGACCACAGGTGGCGGCGGAACGCGAGCGTGGCGTCCCAGTCGACGGCTGCGGCCGCGTCGGGGCTGGTGTCGGCGTACGGGTCGGCCACCACATGGGCGGCGGAGAAGACCGTACGGGAGGTGAGCGGGGCGCCGGGAGTGAGGCTCAGGGGCTCGGCGCGCGGCTCGTACGAGAACAAGGACCCGTCGGCGCGCGGCAGTCCGATCGTCACAGCGTCAGCTCCGGTACGTCGAGGCGCCGGCCCTCGGCGGAGCTGCGCAGGCCGAGCTCGGCGAGCTGCACGCCGCGCGCGCCCGCCAGCAGGTCCCAGTGGTACGGCTCGTCGGTGGCGACGTGGCGCAGGAACAGCTCCCACTGGGCCTTGAAACCGCCTGGGAACTCGGCGTTGTCCGGGATCTCCTGCCACTGGTCGCGGAAGGACTCGGTGACGGGCAGGTCCGGGTTCCACACCGGCTTCGGCGTGGCGGAGCGGTGCTGGACACGGCAGTTGCGCAGCCCGGCGACGGCCGAGCCGTGCGTGCCGTCGACCTGGAACTCGACGAGCTCGTCGCGGTTGACCCGTACGGTCCAGGAGGAGTTGATCTGGGCGACGGCGCCGCCCTCCAGCTGGAAGATGCCGTACGCGGCGTCGTCCGCGGTCGCCGCGTACGGCTTGCCCTGCTCGTCCCAGCGCTGGGGAACGTGCGTGGCGATGTGCGCGTTGACAGAGGTGACGCGGCCGAACAGCTCGTGCAGCACGTACTCCCAGTGCGGGAACATGTCGACGGTGATGCCGCCGCCGTCCTCAGCGCGGTAGTTCCAGCTCGGCCGCTGGGCCTCCTGCCAGTCGCCCTCGAAGACCCAGTAGCCGAACTCGCCGCGCACGGAAAGGATCTCCCCGAAGAAGCCGCCGTCGATGAGGCGCTTCAGCTTCAGCAGGCCGGGCAGAAAGATCTTGTCCTGGACGACGCCGTGCTTGATGCCCCCGCTCCGGGCGAGGCGGGCCAGCTCGAGCGCGCCGGCGAGGTCGGTGGCGGTCGGCTTCTCGGTGTAGATGTGCTTTCCGGCCGCGATGGCCTTCTTCAGCGCCTCGACGCGGGCCGAGGTGACCTGCGCGTCGAAGTAGATGTCGATGCTCTCGTCGGCGAGGACGGCGTCGAGATCGGTGGAGACCTCCGTCAGCCCGTGCCGCTCGGCGATCTCGCGCAGCGCGTGCTCGCGCCGTCCGACGAGCACCGGCTCCGGCCAGAGCACGTCGCCGCCGCCGAGGTCGAGACCGCCCTGTTCACGGATCGCGAGTACGGAGCGCACCAGGTGCTGGCGGTAGCCCATCCGACCGGTGACGCCGTTCATGGCGATCCGCACTGTCCTGCGTGTCACGAAGTGCCTCCATCTTTCATCTCGGTTCTCCCGAGTTCCCTCGATACGAGCGTAGCAAGCGCTTTCTACGCGATATGAAGCTAGCCTGCCGACAGCGGCCCGGACAAGGGGGTCGCCCCATCTCCTGCGGAGGAAAGCGATGACAGTCACCCTGGCGGATGTGGCGGCCCGCGCCCGGGTGTCCCCGGCGACGGTCTCGCGCGTGCTGAACGGCAACTATCCGGTCGCCGCGTCCACGCGTGAACGGGTGCTGCGCGCGGTGGACGAGCTCGACTACGTCCTCAACGGCCCGGCCAGCTCGCTCGCCGCCGCGACGTCCGATCTCGTCGGCATCCTCGTCAACGACATCGCCGACCCCTTCTTCGGAATCATGGCCGGCGCGGCGCAGACCGAGATCGGCGGGCAGGAGGGCACGGGCCGGGGAGGTGGCGAGAAACTCGCCGTCGTCTGCAACACGGGCGGTTCACCCGAGCGTGAACTCACCTATCTCACCCTGCTCCAGCGGCAGCGCGCCGCGGCCGTCATCCTCACCGGCGGCGCGCTGGAGGACCCCGGCCACCTTCAGGCCATGACCGTGAAACTCGGCAGGCTCGCCGACGCGGGGACGCGGATCGTGCTGTGCGGTCGCCCGCCGCTGCCCGGCAGCGACGCGGTCGTCGCCTCGCTCGCCTTCGACAACCGGGGCGGCGGACGGCGGCTCACCGAGCATCTGATCTCGCTCGGCCACCGGCGCATCGGTTACGTCGCCGGCCCCGCGGAACGCACCACGACCCGCCACCGGCTGGAGGGCCACCGGGCCGCGATGGCCGCGGCCGGGCTCGGCGGGGACGCCGCCGAGCAGGAACGGCTGACCGTGCACGGGCCGTACGACCGCCGGTCCGGCTACGACGCCACCCTCGAACTGCTGCGCAGGGATCCGGACCTGACGGCGATCGTCGCCGCGAACGACACCGTCGCGCTGGGCGCGTGCGCCGCGCTGCGCGACCAGGGCCTGCGGATACCCCAGGACATCTCCGTCGCCGGTTTCGACGACCTCCCCTTCTCGGCGGACGCGGTCCCGTCGCTGACGACGGTCCGCCTCCCTCTTTTCGAGGCGGGCGCGCGGGCCGGGCGCCTGGCCATGGACAACGAGACGCCCCCGCCGGGGGGCATCGCCACGATCGCGGCGGAACTGATGGCCCGGGACTCGACGGCGGCGCCGCGCGAGCGGTGACGGGGCCGCGGGGCCGGGCGGGCTGTGACGCGCCGGGGACCGGCCCGGCACGGGGCGGGCGCCGGGCCGGGCCACGGGGCCACGGGGCCTCGGCGCCTGTGGGAAGGCGGTGACCGGGCGACGTTACGGGCACGGGCAACGGGGTCGAGCGCGTGGCCCTCGGTCCCGTCCGGGCGGGGCCCGGGGCACCGGCGGGGTGGGCGCGGCGCCCCGCGCGGTAGCGGGCGGGCGCACCGGCAGCCATCCGCGCGGTGACCGGGCGTCGGGGCGCCTTGCGGGAAGCAGCCGAAGTCCCGCTGCGCAGGCACGGCACCTGCGCCTGCGCCTGCGACGGGACCGGGCGGGCTCGCCCGGACCTCGCCCCGGCGACGACGGCCACGGTTCGGGGCACCGACGGGACCGGGAGCCACGCCGGGGTCGCCCTGGGAACAGCCGGGTATGCCGGTTCGGTCGGGCACGACGCCTGCCACTGCCACGCTCACCCGCCGACGTGGCGGACTACCGCGCCGACTCCGGAGTCGGGTCACGCCGCGCGCCCTGCGCGTAGGCCGGTGCGTCCCACCGGGCGGGGCCCGCGGGGCGACGGCCCCGCCGACGACAGCCACGGGCCCGGTCCGGTACGACGCCCGGACGGTATCGGGCGGTGCGCACCTGGCGTGGCGCCCGGTGACGGACACGCCCCCGCCCACCACCGCGCCGGCGCGGCGCCGGCGCGTCACCCCATCGGCCCGTACCCGGTCGCCGCCCCTGGGGCCCGAACGCACGCTGGAGCCCTTGCTCCGCGAGGACGGAGCCGGAAGGACGGAGAACGGACATGGCCAACGCAACCCGAGGCTCCCATCACACCGCGGACACGGGAGGCGCCGGGCGCGCCTGGGCGTCCGGCGGCACGGTGTTCGCCGGCGTCCTGCTGCTGATGGAAGGCATCCTCGGCATCGTGGCCGGGATCGCCGCCATCGCGGAGGACGACGTGTACACGCGGGTCGGCGACTACGTATTCGAGTTCAACCTCACCACGTGGGGCTGGATCCATCTGATCCTCGGTGTCCTGCTGGCCGTCACCGGCTGGGGCATCCTTCAGGGCGCCGCCTGGGCGCGGGGGCTCGGCGTGGGACTGGCCGCGCTGGCCGTCGTCTTCCAGTTCATGTGGCTGCCGTACCAGCCGGTGTGGGCGGTCGTGTCCATCGCGATCGGCGTGTTCGTCATCTGGGCGCTGTGCACCGACCGCGGCCCCACGGGCGCGCGCTGACCCGGCGCCGTCGGTCGACGGGGCGCGAGCCGGGCGCGGCCAGGGCCAAAGCCAAGGGCCCCGGGCCGTGCCGCCCGTCGTCCCCCGTCGCGTGAGGGAGCCATGACGCGCGAAGCACCGCCACCCGGCCCGTCCGCCGCCGTGTCGCACGGGCGGCTCTGGCCGCGGCAGGCCCGCGCTCTCGTCCCGCTCGTGCTGCCGGCGCTGCTCGGGACTCGTACTCCTCGGCGTCAGCCGACTCGCGGAACGGGTCCAGCACTGGCTCTGGCAGGAGCTGCCCCACGACCTCGGCGTCTCCCCCACCTCGGCGCTCTGACGCTGTCGGTCCTCACCGCGGCCGGGCCGGCCGCGGGCCTGATCGTCTGGAGGTTCCCCGGCGGCACCGGTCCCGACCCCGCCACCCGCGGCCCGTGGTGACGCCGCGCCGCCGGAGCCGGTGCTGCGCGGGCCCGGCCCGGGTGACCTGGGGTGGAGGGTCCAGCGGCACGGCGCGCTGTACGCCGCGGAGTACGGGTGGGACGCCGGCTTCGAGGGCCTGGTCGCCCGCATCGCCGCGGATTTCGCACAGGACCACGATCCGCTCCTGGAGCGGGTGCGGATAGCCGAACTGGACAGCCGGCCGGTCGGCTCGGTGATGTGCGTACGGGACGAGGCCCCGGCCACGGCCCGGCTGCGGCTGCGGCTGCGGCTGCGGCTGCGGCTGCGGCTGCGGCTGCGGCTGCGGCTGCGGCTGCGGCTGCGGCTGCGGCTGGTCGAACCCGAGGCGCGCGGACACGGGCTCGGCGACCGGCTGGTGCGCACGGCGGTGGATTTCGCGCGCGAGGCCGGGTACCGGGACATGGTGTTGTGGACCAATGACGTACTGACCGCGGCCCGCCGGATCTACGAGCGGGCCGGTTTCACCCTCGTCGCCGAGGAGCCGCCTCGCTCGTACGGAGCGGATCTGATCGGTCAGGATTGGCGGCTGGAGCTACAGGAAGGAACGGATCGATGAAATTCGCCTTCTCGACCCTGGGCGTGCCGGGCAGGCCGCTGAGGGAGGTGGCCCGTCTCGCCGCCGACAGCGGATACCAGGGCGTCGAGCTGCGGGCCCACCCGGAGGAGCCGGTGCATCCGGGCATCGGCACGACGGAACGGGCGGAGGCGATCCGGGAGTTCGAGCGCGCTGGCGTCGAGATCCTGACCGTCGCCGGGTATGCGCGGGTCGCGGCGGCCGGCGACGACGGCCCCGTGATCAAGGAGATGGAGGGCCTCTGCCGACTGGCCAAGGACCTCGGCGCCTCCTTCGTCCGCGTCTTCCCCGGCGGCGGCGACCTGGACCAGGCGGAGGCCGACGCGATCGCGGCCCGCCGGCTCGGCGCCGCCGCCGAGACCGCGGCCGGTCTCGGCGTACGGATCCTGCTGGAGACGCACGACTCGCACCGCAGGGGCGCCGACGTCAGCCGGGTCCTCGGCCTGGTCGGCCACAAGCACGCGGGCGCGCTGTGGGACGTGATGCACACCTGGCTCGGCGGTGAGGAACCAGAGGTGAGCCACGCGGCCCTGAGCCCGTTCCTCGGCTGCATACAGGTCAAGGACGTGGCCTCGCGGGACGACCTGACACCGCTCCCGCTGGGCCGGGGGGTGCTGCCGCTGGCCGAGTGCCTGGCCCTCGCGGACCCGGACGGCTGGGTCTGCTGGGAGTACGAGAAGCGCTGGTACCCCGCGGCGCAGGAGCTGCCGGGCCTGCTGACGGCGGGCCGGGAGCATCTGCTCGCGGTGACCTGAGGGCGGGGCGCCAGGGCGGTGCGTCGGCCGCCGAACCGCCCGGCGCGCGGCGGCCGCACCCGTCCCCGGTACGAGCGCGAGCCGGCGGCCCTTCGGGTCGCCCAGTACGGCCAGCTGGGCGCTGACACGGGCCTCGTCCGCCAAGGACATCGGGCGGTTGCCGTTGCCCTTTCGGGATGCCCTGGGATCGGCCCGCACGCGGTACGGCCGCTGCGCTTCCGCGGGACGGGCCCTCGCCCACACGGCGCCGCGCCTGCCGCCGCGGCCGGCCGGCCGGTACGGCGAGGTCATCGCCGCAGCGAGCGGCCCCGGGAGGGATCAGACCCGGCCGGCGGTCGGCGGCTCCTGCCGTACGGGGCCGCCGTTACGGCGGCGGTCCGCCAGGGGCGCGAGGGCGACCCCGCCCACCAGCAGCGCCGCCGCGCACCACCGCAACGGGCTCACTGGCTCATCAAGGATCAAGAACCCGCCGACATGCCGAAGGCCGTATGAGGAGGGCGAACAGGGCCACCGAGGACGCCGGGTGGCGCCGGAAGCAGCCACCCCCTGGGGACGTGGAGGACGACACCGGCCGCCCGTCCGGTCGAGCCGGGACCGGGACGGTGCTGACCCACACCATGAAGTTCAGGGGTCCGGCGGGGATGCCTTGCGGGGCGGGACGGTGGAGACCGCCTCGGCGACGAGTCCGGGACGCCCTCGACAGCGGCGCCGATCCGATACGGCCATGCCCGCGAACCTCGCCCGCCCCGGCTGTTCGCCGAGTGCGGCGAACGCGGACAGCGCCCAGCCGGCGGCGACCCGGGCGGCGGGGCAATACGACATCGTGTAGCACCGGGCGTATTCGTTCATGGTTGGATGAAGCGACGCTAATGGAATGCTGGTGAAGACGCGTCGAAAGGAGAGCGGCCATGCTCGACCTCGGCCGGCTGCGCGCTCTGCACGCCGTCTCCGTCCACGGCACGGTCGGCGCGGCGGCCGCCGCGCTCGGCTACACGCCCTCCGCGGTCTCGCAGCAGATCGCCAAGCTCGAGCGCGAGACGCGCACCACGCTCCTCGAACGCGAGGGCCGCGGCGTCCGGCTGACCGACGAGGCAACGCAATTGGCGGCCACCGCCCAGCAGTTGCTGTCCCTGGTCGAAGAGGCGGAGGTGCGTCTCGAGGAGCGGCGCGGCGAGCCGGCCGGGCGGCTGTCCATCGCCTGTTTCGCCAGCGCCTCCCGCGGGCTGATGCCGCGCGTGCTCGCGGATCTCGCCCGCCGCCACCCCGAGCTGGACGCCCGGCTCCACGAGGTCGACCCGCACCTGTCCGTCGATCTCGTCGCCCGCGGCGCGATCGACCTGGCGGTCGCGCACGACTGGGACATCGCCCCGCTGCCGGCCCCGCCCGGCGTGGAGCAAGCCGTCATCGGCGACGACATGTGCGACGTACTGGTCCCGGCGGACCACGCCCTCGCCGCGGCCGACTCCGTGCGGCGCGAAGACCTGACGGACGAGCGGTGGATCACCCAGCCGCCCGGCACGGTCTGCCACGAGTGGCTGCTGCGGACCCTGCGCGCGGCCGGCTGTGAACCACTGATCGCGCATCAGGCGGAGGAGAACCACACCCAGGTGGCTCTCGTGGCCGCCGGGCTCGGCGTGGCGCTGGTCCCCCGGCTGGGGCGCGGGCAGCTACCGCCGCAGGTCGTGGCCGTACGACTGGCCCCCGTGCCGACCCGCCGGCTGCACGCACTGTGGCGTACGGGGGCGGCGAGGCGGCCCGCGATCACCGAGACGGTACGGACGCTGCAGAAGCTCTGGCCGGAGGTCGCCACCGCCACGTGAGCGCGCCCCGCGCGAGCCTGCCGTGCCCGCCCGCGCCCCACAGGTCGGCCGCTCCGCGCAGCCACGGCCCATACGCCCGCCACAGCCCGCCGGTGACGGCCCCTCAGCGCGGACCGTACGCCCGCCACTGACAGCGTCCGGGCGCAGCGCCCGAGCGCTGCCCCGAACCCCACGCTTCCAACTCCCCAGCAGGCTGACGGCCGTGGGAGGCGCCCCGGCGAGGCTGGATGGGCCCGGCTCGGGCTGGTCGCCGCGCAGCGGCATTGCCGGCCCCGCCGGCGTTTGAGGCCCAGCGCGCGAAGCGCGGTACCGGGCCTGGGCGAAGCCCTGCCCGGTACCCGGAGGGCGGTACGGGTCCGGGCCCTGCCCGCCGCGCTTGCGGAGCCGCACATCCGGTACAGCGGGAAGGGGCGCGGGCACGGCCTCGGCCTCCGGCGCGGGCTTTGGCACGGCCGCCGGGCACGGGTTCCGCCCCCGGGCAACGGTTCCGGGGACCCGCTCCGCCCCGCCGGTCCGGTGATGTTTGTGCGCGGGGCCTTGACCTGGCAGTTAGTTTCCGGATATCCGTGACACCTTGGAAGTTTCCTTCAACTCCCTTGTGCAACGCCCCTGTCGAGCATGTCCAGCAAGGCCCGGAAGGAGCACCAGTGCACGACCGGAACCTCTCCAGACGCACCCTTCTCACCGCGACGGCTGTCGCCGCAGGCGCGATCGCCACGGCAGCGCCCAGTTCGGTGGCGGCCGCGGCGGCCGCCACCGCGTCCCACGGCACACGGCACCGGCTCGAGCGGATCATCTCGGGGATGAGCCTCGAGGAGAAGGTCGGCCAGCTCTTCGTGATGAGGGTCTACGGCCACTCCGCCACCGACCCCGACCAGGCCGACGTCGACCTCAACCTCGCAGAGATGGGGGTGCGCAACGCCGCCGAACTCGTCGCCGAGTACCACGTCGGCGGCATCATCTACTTCGCCTGGGCCCACAACACCCGCGATCCGCACCAGATCGCCGGGCTCTCCAACGGCATCCAGCGTGCCGGGCTCGCCCAGCCCACCCCGTTGCCGCTGCTGATCTCCACCGATCAGGAGCACGGCATCGTCGCCCGGGTCGGCAGGCCGGCGACCCTGATGCCGGGCGCGATGGCGCTCGGGGCCGGCGGGTCGGCCTCGTCCGCCCGCAAGGCCGCGCAGATCGCGGGCGCCGAGCTGGCGGCGATGGGCATCGTCCAGAACTACGCGCCCGTCGCCGACGTGAATGTCAACCCGGCCAACCCGGTCATCGGCGTACGCTCCTTCGGCGCGGACCCGGCCGCGGTGGCCCGGATGGTCGCCGCGCAGGTCAAGGGCTACCAGAGCGCGGGCATCGCGGCGACGTCCAAGCACTTCCCCGGGCACGGCGACACCACGGTCGACAGCCACACCGGCATCCCGGTCATCTCGCACACCCGCCAGGAGTGGGAGGAGATCGACGCGCCGCCGTTCAGGGCGGCGATCGCGGCCGGGATCGACTCGATCATGACGGCGCACATCCAGTTCCCCGCCCTCGACCCCAGCAACGACCCGGCGACGCTGTCCCGCCCCATTCTCACCGGCATCCTGCGCGAGGAGCTGGGCTACGACGGCGTGGTGGTCACGGACGCCCTCAACATGCAGGGCGTGCGGGAGAAGTACGGGGACCACCGGGTGCCGGTGCTCGCGCTGCTCGCGGGCGTGGACCAGCTGCTCAACCCGCCGGACCTGGCGGTCGCCTGGAACGGCGTGATGGACGCGGTCAGGAGCGGTGAGGTCAGCGAGGCCAGGCTCGACGAATCGATCCTGCGCATCCTGCTGCTCAAGGAGAAACTGGGCCTGTTCCGCGACCCGTTCGTCTCCGGGCGGGAGGTGGACCGCACCGTCGGCGCACCCGCGCACCTGGCCGCCGCCGACCGGATCGCCGAGCGCACGACCACGCTGCTGGCCAACCCGGACGGGCTGCTGCCGCTGAGCCGCCGCAGCCACGGCGACGTCCTGGTCGTCGGCCCCGATCTCGCGTCGCCCAGCGGGACGACCGGGCCGCCGACGGCCGTACTGGCGGACGCCATGGGCGAGTTGGGCTTCCGGGCGACCGCCCTGCCGACCGGGACCGCGCCGAGCAGCACGAAGATCGCGGAGGCGGTGGCCGCCGCAGAGGGCAAGGACGTGGTCGTCGTCGGCACGTACAACGTCTCGGCGACCAGTTCGCAGCGCACGCTGGTGGCCCGGCTGGTCGCGACGGGCGTGCCGGTCGTGGCGCTGGCCCTCCGCAATCCGTACGACATCGCACGGCTCGACGGGGCAGCGGCGGCGCTCGCGGCCTACGCGTGGACGGATGTCGAACTGCGCGCGGCGGCGCGGGTGATCGCGGGCAGCGCGGAGCCGGAGGGACGCCTGCCGGTGCCGGTGCAGCGGGCGGACGACCCGTCGCAGGTGCTGTTCCCGGTGGGCCACGGGCTGTCCTACCGCTGACGAAGGCCGACGGGACCGTGCCCCGCCACTCGTGACGAGCGGCGGGGCACTGTCAGGGGAGCACGGCCGGCAGAGCGCACGGACAGTGGCACGTCAGCACAGGATCCACCCGGTGGAGCGGGAGACCCCTGAGACCGAACCGGTGGCTCGGACACAGCGGTTGAGGGAGTGCACGGTGACCGGTCCGGCCTGCCGGGTGAATCTGCCGCTGTCGTTGGCGGCGCGGCCGCCGCGGGGCTGGAGGGACACCGCCATGGAGCGCCTGACGCCGGGCCGCTTGGCGAGGGTGACGGCGCAGGCGTAGTCACCGCGCTCGTAGACGCGCAGCTCACCGGTCGAGAAGGAGACCGTCTTCGCCAGCCGGCCCGGGCAGGGCGACGCCGCCTCTGCCTGCGGGACGGCGGGGGCGGCCACGGTCAGCGCCGCGACCGCCGCGACCAGCGCCAGCCCGCGCGCCGCGCGCCCCGGCCACCCTGTGCTCCTGCTCCATGCCCCACCGAACACACTCGCCCCCAACTGCCACTGCTCCGTACATGCGTACGACGCGAAGGAGCCGTGATTGGTTGCGCCCCCACCCGCGGCCGTGCGCCCCGCGCCCCGGCCACCGACCCGCGGACCGCGACCGCCGATCCGCCGCGCCCCCACCGCTCCGGGCCCCCGCCGTCACACCGCCGCCGGTTCGTCCTCCCCAAGCCCCTCTATGCCCTCGCCGATGAAGGTGCGCCACAGCGCGGCGTACCGCCCGTCCAGGGCGAGCAGTTCGTCGTGGGTGCCGTCCTCCGCGACCCGGCCGTGGTCCATCACGACCACCCGGTCGGCGCGGGCGGCGGTGGTGAGCCGGTGGGCGACGACCAGGGTCGTACGCCGGCCGGTCAGCCGGTCCGTCGCCTGGTTGACCTGCGCCTCGGTGGCCAGGTCGAGCGCTGCCGTCGCCTCGTCGAGCAGCAGCACGTCCGGGGCGACGAGTTCGGCGCGGGCCAGGGCGATCAGCTGCCGCTGGCCGGCCGAGAGGTTCCGGCCGCGCTCGGCGACCTCGTGGAGGTAGCCGCCTTCGAGCGTGGCGATCATGTCGTGCGCGCCGACGGCCCGTGCGGCGGCCTCCACCTCGGCGTCGCTCGCGCCGGGGCGGCCGTAGGCAATGGCGTCACGGACGGTGCCGGGAAAGAGGTACGCCTCCTGCGGGACGACGCCGAGCCGGTGCCGGTACGCGGTCAGGTCCAGGTCCCGCAGGTCCTTGCCGTCGACGGTGACCCGGCCGCCGGTCGGGTCGTAGAAGCGCGCCACCAGTTTGACGACGGTCGACTTGCCCGCGCCGGTCTCGCCGACGAAGGCGACGGTCTGGCCGGCGGGGATGCGCAGGTCGACGCCGGTCAGGGCCTCCTCGTCGTCGCCGTAGGCGAATGACACGTTCTCGAAGGCGATGTCGCCGCGCAGTGCCCGCACCTCTTCCGGCTCGCGCGGCGCGACCGTCGAGGGCGGCTCCTGCAGCAGTTCCTGCACGCGGCGCAGCGACACCGCCGCCTGCTGGTAGCCGTCGAAGACCTGGGAGAGCTGCTGCACCGGTGCGAAGAACAGCTCGATGTAGAGCAGATAGGCGACGAGCGCGCCGGTGGTCAGCGTCCCCGCCTCGATCCGGCCCGCGCCCACGATCAGCACGAGGGCGGTCGCGATCGCCGCGAGCAGTTGGACGAAGGGGAAGTAGACCGAGATCAGCCACTGGCCGCGGACCCGGGCCTGGCGGTAGCTGTCGCTGCGGGCCGCGAAGTTCTCGCGCCCGGCGCGTTCCCGCCCGAACGCCTGCACGATCCGCAGCCCGGCGACGGACTCCTGGAGGTCGGCGTTGACGACGCCGATGCGCTCGCGCGCCAGCTCGTACGCCTTGACGCTCTGCCTGCGGAAGAAGTAGGTGCCGAAGATCAGGACGGGCAGGGTCGCGAAGACCACGAGGGCGAGCCCCACGTCGATGACGACGAGGGCGACCATGATCCCGAAGAAGGTGACGACCGAGACGAAGGCGGTGACGAGACCGGTCTGCAGGAACGTCGACAACGCGTCCACGTCCGTCGTCATCCGGGTCATGATCCGGCCGGTGAGCTCGCGCTCGTAGTAGTCGAGGCCGAGCCGCTGGAGCTGCGCGAAGATCTTCAGGCGCAGGGAGTACAGGACGCGTTCGCCGGTGCGGCCGGTCATCCGCATCGCGCCGATCTGACCGGCCCACTGGACGACGACGGTGACCAGCGCGAGGGCGGAGGCCGCCCACACGGCGCCGAGCGCCATCTGCTCGACGCCCTCGTCGATGCCGTGCCGGATCAGCACGGGCAGCAGCAGCCCCATGCCGGCGTCGACCGCGACCAGGGCGAGGCTGAGCAGCAGCGGCAGCCCGAAGCCGCGGAGCACGCCCCGCAGCCGTCCGCTCTCGCCGGCCGCCGCGCCCGCCGGTTCGCGGCGCGTCGCCGCTGCCTCGTCGATGTCGGGGGTGTCGGTGGCCGGCGGCAGGGCTTCGACCTGCGCGAGCAGTTCGGGGGTGGCCCCCGTGTCCTCCTTGGCCTCCTCGGCCCGCTCGTCGCGGACCCACAGCCGGGGTGTGATGCCGCGCTCCACGTCGAACTCGGCGTCCAGCTCGTCCCGTACGGTCCGGTCCTCGTCCGGCTCGCGACCGGTGGGCGGCAGGATGTGCCCGGGCGAGACGCCGCCCAGCTCGTCCGGGTCGGTCAGCAGCCGCCGGTACAGGGCGGAACGCCGCTCCAGCTCCTCGTGCGTGCCGATGTCGGCGAGCCGGCCGCCGTCGAGGACGGCGATCCGGTCGGCGAGGTTGAGCGTCGAGCGGCGGTGCGCGATGAGCAGCGTCGTACGCCCCGCCATGACGCGCGCCAGCGCTTCGTGGATCTCGTGCTCGACCCGGGCGTCGACGGCGGAGGTCGCGTCGTCGAGCAGCAGCAGCCGCGGGTCGGTGAGGATGGCGCGGGCGAGGGCGATGCGCTGGCGCTGGCCGCCGGAGAGCGTGAGCCCGTGCTCGCCGACCCTGGTGTCGTAACCCGCGGGGAGATCGGCGATGAAACCGTCGGCCTGGGCGGCGCGGGCCGCAGTCTCGATCTCCTCCTGGGTGGCGTCGGGGGCCCCGTAGGCGATGTTCGCCCGGACCGTGTCGGAGAAGAGGAAGCTGTCCTCCGGGACGAGGCCGATGGCAGCCCGCAGCGAGTCGAAGGTCAGCTCGCGCACATCGTGGCCACCGACCAGGACGGCGCCGCGGGTGGCGTCGTAGAAACGGGGCAGCAGCATCGACACGGTGGACTTGCCGCTGCCGGACGCGCCGACGACGGCGACGGTCTCGCCGGCGGCGATCTCCAGCGAGAAACCGTTCAGGACCGGCTTGCCGTCCGCGTACTCGAAGCCCACGTCGTCGAACTCGACGGTGGCAGGGGCGTCCGCCGGAAGCTCCTTCGTCCCGTCCTTGATGCTCGGTTCGGTGTCGATCAGCTCCAGGACCCGCTCCACACCGGCCCTGGCCTGCTGGCCGACGGTCAGCACCATCGCGAGCATCCGGACGGGACCGACGAGCTGTGCGAGATAGGCCGAGAAGGCGACGAACGTGCCGAGCGTGATGTCGCCCTTGGTGGCCAGCCAGCCGCCCACGGCGAGCATCGCGACCTGGCCCAGGGCCGGCACCGCCTGCAGTGCGGGGGTGTACACGGCATTGAGCTTGATCGTCCGGAGCCTGCCGGCGAAGAGCTTCCTGCTGACCTCTCGCAGCTTCCCGGTCTCCTGCTCCTCCTGCCCGAAGCCCTTCACCACACGCACGCCGCTGACGGCTCCGTCGACGACGCCGGCGACGGCCGCGGCCTGGCTCTGCGCGTACCAGGTGGCGGGGTGGAGCCGGGTGCGGCTGCGCTTGGCGATGATCCACAGGGCCGGGGCGACGGCGAGTGCGATCAGGGTCAGGGGCATGGACAGCCAGGCCATGACGGCAAGAGAGATGGCGAACAGGAGGAAGTTCCCGATCGTCATCGGGAGCATGAAGAGCAGGCTCTGGATCAGCTGGAGGTCGCTGGTGGCCCGGCCGACCACCTGACCGGTGGACAGCTCGTCCTGCCGCCGGCCGTCGAGCCGGCTGATCGTCCCGTACATGTCGGTGCGCAGGTCGTGCTGCACATCGAGGGCGAGCCGCCCGCCGTAGTAGCGGCGGATGTACGTCATGACGTAGACGGCCACGGCGGCGGCGACCAGCAGCCCGGTCCACGTGGTCAGCGACCGCGTCCCTGCGGTGATCACATCGTCGATGACGACCTTGATGATCAGCGGCACGAGCGCCATGACGGCCATGCCGCCCAGTGACGAACCGAGCGCGAGCACGACGTTCGTCCGGTATCGCCATGCGTACCCGGACAGCCGCCGTGCCCATCCCTGCGCTGCTGGCTCCGCCACCACGTGGTTCCTCCCCGTCGGTTCTGCGTACGGCCCGTCAAGACCTGATCTTCCGGAATGAACCAACACGGCCGGCCCCGGATTTCATCCCGCCACGGCCAAGACCGGCAAAGACCGGACCCCAGACCCAGGACCCAGGGGCCGGTCCGGTCCGGTCCCGGTCCGGGCCGGTCCGCGGAGGGCACCGGGTCGCCGGACACCGAGTCTTCACTTCTCCTCCACACGGACACCCTTCGGGCGCTACGGTTCACAGCGTGCGCACCAAGAGTGCGAACGACGTCACAGATGACGCATGGGGGCCGCTTCGGCGTGCCCGGATGCGGCCGAGCCTGGGGGCTTCCATGCAGGAAATGGCCAAGGGATCCAACGTCGGCCTGGCGGCCCTGAGCGAAGACACCGACTCGGTGGTCGTGAGCCTGCGCTGGAACAGTTCGACCGGGGACGGCGACGCCGACGTCTCGGTCCTGCTCGTCGACCGCGACGGCAAGGTACGCGGCGACGCGGACTTCTTCTTCTACAACAACCCGGCCGCGCCCGACGGCAGCGTGCAACTGCTGGGCAAGAAGCCGACCGACGACGGCAACGAGGACCGCATCAGCCTGGATCTGACGGCTGTGCCGGCCGACGTCGACCGGATCGTCGTCGCCGCGAGTCAGTACGGGGGCTCGACCTTCGGGGAACTGAACGACCTCAGGGTGACCGTCGCGGACCGAACAGGGGAACCGCTGCTCGGCTTCTCGATCACTGACGCGACCGTGGAGAGCGCGTTCATCTTCGGTGAACTCTACCGGCGGGCGGAGGACTGGAAGTTCCGCGCGGTCGGACAGGGTTACGAGACCGGACTGGCGGGCCTGGCGACGGACTTCGGCATCACCGTGGACGAGGAGGAGGCGGCGGAGGAGCTCACGGAGGAACCTCCCGCCGCCTCCGACCCCCCGCCGGCCGCCGAAGCAGCGGCCGAGCCACCAGTGGTCCTCCCGGAACAGGCCGGTTCAGCGGCCCGGCCGGCCAAGGAGGCCACACCGACGCGGGCCCGCGGCCCCCGTACGAGCAAGAAGAAGGTCACGCTGCCCAAGACGGTCAGGCCGTCGCTCGCCGAGAACGACTCGTGGAGGACCGCCCGGCTGTTTCCGGCGTCGTCGCTCAAGAGCGACAAGGAGCGTGAGACGCGGGCCACGTCGGTGCTGCTGTCGGTCATGGCCGAGGTCCCCGAGCTGGGACGCCGGCTCACCGCCGCGTTCGGTGCGCCGGCCGGGCGCACGCAGACGTTCACCGAAGTCTCCCTTCCGCACGGGGACGCCCCGAAGCGCCCGGATGGCGTCATTCGTGTGGAGCGTGCCGGCAAGCTCTGGACGGCACTGGTCGAGACCAAGACCAACGGGAACGCGCTCAAGTCCGAGCAGGTCCAGAACTACATGGACATCGCCGCACGGCGCGCGTACGAAGCAGTGATCACGCTGTCCAACGACGTGGCGCTGGAGGGCCGGCCGCTCGTCGAGGTGCGGACCGACGGGCGGCGCAAGCACAAGGTCGCCCTCTGGCACCTCTCCTGGGCGGAGGTGGCCCACCAGGCGCAGCTGCTGATCCGCCACGAGGGAGTCGGCAACGCCACGCACGCGTGGCTCCTCCAGGAACTGCTGCACTACCTCCAGCACGAGAACTCGGGCTGCCACGGCTTCCAGAACATGGGCCGCGCCTGGGTGCCCGTACGCAACGGCATCGACACGGAGACGCTGTGCCAGGGGGACCAGCGGGCGCTCGAAGTCGTGGAGAGCTGGGAGCAGCTCGTACGGCAGGTTTGTCTGCGCCTCGGCGGCGAACTCGGCCGCAAGGCCCTTCCCGTGCAGCGCGCCAAGCGCGGCGCCGATCCGCAGGCGCGACGGCTCGCGCTGGCGGACCAACTGTGCGACGACGGCCGGTTGACGGCCGAGCTGCGCATCGAGGACACCCCGGGGGTCCTCGCCGTCGTCGCCGACCTGAGGACCGGCAAGCTGCGCACGTCAGTCGATGTTCAGCCGCCGGAGGGCGGCTCCCCCCTCACCTCGGCCAAACGCCTCGTCCGCGCGCTGTCCGAGGCCCCGGCTGACCTCCACGTGGAGACCCTGGTCGAGGACGGCAAGGGCCCGCGCGGCACGCTGGAGCGTCTGCGTCCCGAGCCGGGCGACCTCGTCCCCAGGGACGGATCACGCATCACCGGCTTCCGGCTCTCCCTGTTCAAGGGCATGGGCGCCACGCGCGGGAACACCGAATCGGGGTTCATCCGCAGCGTGGACGACGCCGTCGACCGGTTCTACGCCACGGTCGTGGCGCAGGTCTCCACCCTCGAACGCCGGGCGGCGAACCGGTCCGGGGGCGCGCGCCCCGGGGCCGTCGCCTGACCGCCTCGGTTACGCCGGCGAAGGGGCGACTGCCCGGATGCCTTGACCTCAAGCGAACTTGAGGTATCAGGCTTGCAAGCATGGACCCCCACACCTTCGCCGGAACGACACCAGACATCGGACGGATGCGGCAGGAGCTGCGCGCCCTGACCGACCGCGCCGAGATCACCGACCTGTTGGACCGCTATCTGTGTTCCTTGGACGAGGGAGAGCTGAACGAGCAGTGGGCCCGGTCCTTCCATACTGAGGACGTCACCGCCGAGATGCCCGTCGGCACCGTCAGCGGGCGGGACGCCCTCCTTGTGACCGTCCGGCGCGCGATGGCGCTGTTCGACCAGACCGTGCACCTGGGCACCAACCCGGTCATCGAGCTCGACGGCGACCGGGCCACCGCTCGCGGGGCTCAACTCAGCACTCATGTCCTGGCGGACGGCTCGGGAGAGGTATTCGTCTCCGCCGGCCGCACCGACACCCACCTCCGCCGGACCCCCGACGGCTGGCGCATCTCGGCGACATCGCTGCGTGTGGTGTGGACCCAGGGCACGCCCCCGCAGCTGCCGGCGCGCGATGAGTCCGGGCCGGCGGGAGAGTCCTGCCTGTAGGCAATGTCCACGAGACGACCCGGTGCCGGGGGCCATGGCCGACGACGAGAAGCAGATCCGCGGCCTGATCGAGCGCTGGACCGCGGCGGTGCACAAGGGCGACATGGAGGGCGTCCTCGCCGACCACACCGATGACATCGTGATGTTCGACGTGCCTCCTCCTCATGAGGCAGTCCTTGGCATCGACGCCTACCGCGCCACCTGGCCGCCGTTCTTCGAGTGGCAGGCGCAGGGCGCCGTGTTCGACATCCTCGCCATCGATGTCACCGCCGGCACCGACGTGGCCTTCGCTCACGCCCTGTTGCGCTGCGGAACTCCGCAGGAGCTCACCGACCACCCGGAGAGCCGGCTGCGGCTCAGCACCGGGCTACGCAAGGAAATGGGCCGTTGGGTCGTCGCACATGAGCACCATTCGTTCGCGGACACGACCACCGGGGGTGGCGGCTGAGGGGCGTCCCGCGGTCGCCGCCGCACGCGGTCAGGCGTCCCGTCGTATCAGTCGACGGCCGCCCACCCACAGCGCTGCCGCCACCCACAGGCCCAGGACGACCGTCCCGGTCCAGGCGTTCAGGGGGCCGTCCGGGTGCTGGAGCAGTATCTGCTGGCCCGCGCGGTCCGGGAGAAAGTCGACCCAGCCCCCGCCTTCGGAGACATCCCCGAGCACGAACGACAGCATGAGCAGGAAGGGAATCAGGATGCCCATGACTGCGGGCGCGCTGCGCAGCGCCACCGCGAGACCGGTTGCGAACAAGGTGATCAGCGCCAGGTAGAGCCCGCACCCGACCACGGCACGCAGTGCGCCCGGCGCTCCTATGCTCACGCCCCGGTCGCCCAGGGCCGCCTGGCCGAGGACGAAGCACGTCGCGCTCGTGACCAGACCGACGCCAAGCGCCAGCATGCCCACGACAGCGAGCTTGCCCGCGTAGAAGACGCCCCGGCGCGGCACGGCGGCCAGCGAGACACGAATGGCACCTGCCCGGTACTCACCCGCGACGGCGATGGAGCCGAAGCAGATCGCGGCTATCTGGCCGAAGTTGAGGCCGAAGAACGAGGCGCGAACAGGGTCGAAGCCTGCTTCGGCGGCCTCATCCGCGCCGAGGGTCGCGCACATCAGGACGGAGAACACGACAGTCGACATGAAGACGGCCGCGAGCGTGGCGCTCTGGGAGCGCACGGAGCGGATCTTCAGCCACTCGGAGTGCAGGACGGGAACGACAGATGACATGGTCAGACCTCCTGTACTGCCGCGGCGGGCCGGGCGGTCGTGTACTCGGCCTCGTCGGCCGTGAGACCGAGGTACGCGTGTTCCAGCGAGGGCTCCTCGCCGGCCAGTTCGAGGATCGGGATGCCGGCTTCGGCGGTGAGGGGTCCGATGTCCTCGACACGGGCGCCCTCGACGGTCCAGCGGCCGTCGTCACCCACCACGGAACGGAACCCCTTCTCCACGAGGACGGCGCTCAGCCGGGCGCCGTCGGTGGTGCGCAGACGGACGCGGGGCGTCGTCCATGCGTCGATGAACTCCCGCATTCCGGTGTCGGCAAGCAGCCGGCCCCGGCCGAGCACCACCAGCTGGTCGGCGAACGAGGCCGTCTCGCTCATCAGATGACTGGAGAGGAGGATTGCCCTGCCCTCGCCGGCCAACTCCCGCACGAGCTCCCGGATCCAGATGACGCCCTCGGGGTCCAGCCCGTTCGACGGCTCGTCGAGCATCAGCACAGCCGGGTCACCGAGCAGGGCCGCCGCTATACCGAGCCGCTGGCGCATGCCGAGCGAGTACGTCCGGATCCGCCGGCCCGCAGCGCTCGCGATGCCCGCCTGTTCCAGCACCTCGTCGACGCGCCGCACCGGTATCCGTGCCGCTGCGGCAAGGATGCGCAGATGGTCCCGGCCCGTACGCGAACCCATGGCTGCCTGCGCGTCGAGCAGGGCGCCCACGTGGCGCAACGGCTCGTCGATCTCCGCGTACGGGCGGCCGCCGATCGTGGCTCTGCCGGATGTGGGCCGGTCCAGGCCGAGGACGAGGCGCATGGTGGTCGACTTCCCGGCGCCGTTCGGCCCGAGAAAACCGGTGACCTTGCCGGGGCGGACGCTGAACGTGATCCCGTCCACCGCGCGCCTGCCGCCGTACTCCTTCGTGAGTTCTGTGACGTCGATGCTGGTCATGGCATCAAGCCTCGTCGTCGGACCGGCGCGGCGGCCTCCCCCGCCGGCGGGAATCCGTTCCCCCGTGAGAGGGAGCCGCCACGGGCTGCGCTGCTGGCACGATGACGGAATGTTCCGCTTTCTGCATCCGCTGACCCGTCGGATCACCCGCCGTGTCACCTACACCCGCTGGCTGCACCTGCTCATCGGCACCGTCGCCATGGGCGTGTGGCTGTTCATCGACACGTCGCGGTTGTGGGTGCCTCTGCTGGTGCTCGGTCTGCTCGGTTTCGTCCCGGCGATGCGGCTCGTCGAAGGGCTGCAGGCCCGGCTGCTGCTGTCCCCGTACGGATACAAGGACGAGTCCTCGGGCATCGCCGTCACTTCCTCGGCCACGTGGGCCGACCGCTGGCGGACGGCCCTGTGGATGGAGATACGACTCGGTCTCGGCCTGCTCACGGGCAGGTTGACGGTGTATCTGCTCGGCATGTCGGCCGACCTGTGCTTGCTCGCGTTCGGTGAGCAGCCGGATTCCGGCTCCCTCGTGCCGCTGCCTGCTGGCGACGGCCACTGGTGGTACGCGCTGCTGGTGCCCCTGCCGCTCGCGGTCCTGCTCGCCGCGGTCGTCGGGCTCGGGGAGCTGATCACGGCCATCGCCCGGCGGCTGCTCGGCACGTCCGCGGCGGAGCGGCTCACCGCCTTGGAGGGGCGCACCGAACAGCTGGTGGAGCGCAACCGCATCGCCCGGGAGCTGCACGACTCGATCGGGCACGCGCTGACCGTGGCGGTGGTGCAGGCCGGCGCTGCGCGGGCCGCAGGGAACCAGGAGTTCACCGAGCGGGCGCTGGCGGCGATCGAGGAGACGGGCCGTGCGGCGCTGGACGACCTCGAGCGTGTGCTGGACGTACTCCGCGAGTCCGGGCAGCCGGTCGGCAGCCGCCCTACGCTCGCCGACACCGACCGGCTGCTGGAGTCGGCACGGGCTTCCGGCGCCGAGGTGGAGGCGGAGTTGACGGGCCCGTTGACGCTCGTGCCGGCGCCGGTGTCCCGGGAGGGGTACCGCATCGTCCAGGAGGCCTTGACGAACGTGCTGCGGCACGCGGGCCCGGTGCCCACTCGAGTACGGATCGCCGTCGCGGACGGCCGGCTCGACCTGGAGGTGGTCAACTCGCTGACGTCGCCGGTCACTCCCGCCGCCCGCGGCAGCGGACTGCGCGGCATACGCGAGCGTGCGGCCCTGCTGGGCGGCAAGGCGACGACCGGCCCGCACCAGGACGGCTGGAGAGTCAAGGTGGGGCTGCCGCTCGACGGCCTACGCTGAACGGGTGCCGATCACCGTGCTGCTTGTCGACGACGAACCTCTCGTACGGGCGGGGCTGCGCGCCGTGCTGGAGGCTCAGCCTGACATCGAGGTGGCAGGCGAGGCCGCCGACGGGGCCGCGGTGATCCCGCTGGTGCGGCAACTGCGGCCGGACGTCGTGGCGATGGACGTACGGATGCCGCTGATGGACGGCATCGAGGCGACGCGTGCCGTGCTCCGCACGGTCGACGACCCGCCGAAGATCCTGGTGGTCACGACCTTCGAGAACGACGAGTACGTGTACGAGGCACTGCGCGCGGGAGCGGACGGCTTTCTGCTCAAGCGGGCGCGTCCGGCGGAGATCGTGCACGCCGTGCGGCTGGTCGCAGAGGGCGAGTCGCTGCTGTTCCCCGCGGCCGTAAGGTCGTTGGCGGCCGAGTACGGCAACTCGGTGGCGCGCACGGCGATGGAAAGGGCAGCGCTGACCGAGCGGGAGGCGGCGGTTCTGCGGCTGATGGCACGCGGGCTGTCCAACGCGGAGATCGCGGCTCAGTTGTTCGTCGGCACGGAGACCGTCAAGACCCATGTCAGCGCGGTGCTGGCCAAGCTGGGCGCGAGGGACAGGACGCAGGCAGTCATCGCCGCATACGAGTCTGGCTTCGTCGCACCGGCATGACCGGCCCGGGCGGGCGGGGCGGACGGGGCGGGGCGGACGGGGCGGCCTGCCCCGGCGCCGGCTGCCGCGACGGCCCCCGCCGCCTCAAAAGTCCGACCCGACCCCACCGGGCCCGCGGCCGCACTGTAGGAAGCCGGCCCGGCCCACATCGGCCCGCCGCCCGCCGCAGCCACCCATCGGCCCCGTGCCAAGCCGACCTGGCCGTCTCGGACCCGCCCGTCGGCCGTAGATTCCGCTGCCCTGGAACAGAGAGGGCAGCGGGACCGGGCACTCACCAGAAGGGAGAGGCGTCACACATGAACCGGGGAGCCACAGGCGCACCCGCCCCCCCACGGACCTGGCCCCCGCGCGTCACAGATGCGTCGGGGCGAACATCCGCAGGAGGGCCGGGAGGACGACCACCGAAGGGCCCGGTCCGGCGAACGCCTTCGCCAGGTCCTGGGCGAGCGATTCGGGGCTCGTGCGGACCGCCGGGACGCCGAAGGACTCGGCGAGGGCGACGAAGTCCGGGCGGGACAGCTCGGTCGCCGTGGCCTCGCCGAAGGCGTCCGTCATGTACTCGCGCAGGATGCCGTACCCGCCGTCGTCGACGATCAGCCAGGTCACCGGCAGGTCGTACTGGCGGGCGGTGGCGAGCTCCGCGATCGAGTACATCGCGCCGCCGTCGCCGGAGACGGCGAGCACCGGACGGGTGGGGTCGGCGACCGCCGCGCCCAGCGCCGCCGGGAAGCCGTAGCCGAGGCCGCCCGCGCCCTGCGCCGAGTGCATGGTGCCGGGGCGGCGGGCGTCGAACGCCGACCACGCCCAGTACGCCAGGATCGTCATGTCCCAGAAGCTGGGCGAGTCGTCCGGCAGGGCCTCGCGGACCGAGGCCAGGATCTGCTGCTCCAGGGTCAGTTCCTGGGCGTCGATCCGGGCCCGTACCGCGCTCAGGACGTCCCGTACCGACTCGGCGGCCGACGGGTCCTCGCGGTCCGGCACCGTCTCCAGCAGGGCGGACAGCGCGAGGCGGGCGTCCGCGTGGATACCGAGCGCCGGGTGGTTGGACTCCAGTTTGCCGAGGTCCGCCTCGATCTGGATCACCCGGCCGCGCGGGGCGAACGTGTGGTAGTTCGAGGAGAGTTCGCCGAGCCCGGACCCCACGACGAGCAGCACGTCGGCCGACTCCAGGAAGTCGGTGGTGTGGCGGTCCTCGAGCCAGGACTGGAGGGAGAGCGGGTGCTCCCACGGGAAGGCGCCCTTGCCGCCGAAGGTGGTGACGACCGGCGCGTCGAGCCTCTCGGCGAGCGCGAGCAGCTTGCCGGACGCGTCGGAGCGGACGACTCCGCCGCCCGCGATGATCGCCGGCCGGGCGGCGTTCGACAGCAGGTCTGCGGCGACGGCGGTCAGCTCGGGGCGCGGCACGACGTCCTCGGGCGCGGCGTCCATGGCGGTGACCACCGGCAGCGTCGTCTCCGCGAGGAGGACGTCCTGCGGGATCTCCACCCACACCGGCCCGTGCGGGGCGGTCAGCGCCGATTCCCACGCGGCCGCGATGGCGGACGGGATCTGCGAGGCGGCGCGCACGACGTGCACGGACTTCACGATGTCGCGGAACGACGCCTGCTGGTCGCGCAGTTCGTGCAGATAGCCGTGGCGGCCGCCGCCGAGCCCGGCCGTGGGGACCTGGCTGCCGATCGCCAGCACGGGCGCGGACGCGGCGGCCGCCTCCTGGAGCGCGGCCAGGGACATCAGCGCGCCGGGCCCGGTCGACAGGAGCAGCGGCGCGGCCTCGCCGGTGACCCGGCCGTACGCGTCGGCGGCGAAGCCCGCGTTGTTCTCCACGCGCAGTCCGACATACCGCAGGGGCGAGCGGCGCAGCGCGTCGAACATGCCCAGCGCGTGCTGGCCGGGCAGGCCGAAGACGGTCGTCGCGCCGAGCCCGGAGAGGGTCTCGACGACGAGGTCGCCGCCGTTGCGGCCCGCCGGAGGGTTCAGCGCGGCCTCGGTCTGGGCGGCGGTGGGGCGCAGCACCAGGTCGTGGTCGTGGGTCACTGCGACGTCCTCGCGTCCGCGATCTGGCGGGACATGATCGTGGTCAGCTCGTACGCGGTGTGCGAGGCGGCGACCGACGTGATCTCGGCGTGGTCGTAGGCCGGGGCGACCTCGACGACGTCGGCGGAGACCAGGTTGCAGGACGCGAGGCCGCGCAGGATCTCCAGCAGCTCGCGGGAGGTCATGCCGCCCGCCTCGGGGGTGCCGGTGCCGGGGGCGTGCGCCGGGTCGAGGCAGTCGATGTCGATGGAGACGTAGAGCGGGCGGTCGCCGATGCGCTGGCGCAGCTGGTCGGCGACCTCGTCGGCGCCGCGGCGGTACACGTCAGCGGACGTGACGATGCCGAAGCCCATCTTCTCGTCGTCGGTGAGGTCCTGCTTGCCGTACAGCGGGCCGCGGATACCGACGTGGGAGAGGGCGGAGGTGTCGAGGATGCCCTCCTCGACGGCCCGGCGGAACGGGGTGCCGTGGGTGTACTCCGCGCCGAAGTAGGTGTCCCAGGTGTCGAGGTGGGCGTCGAAGTGCAGCAGCGCGACCGGACCGTGCTTCTTGGCGACCGAGCGCAGCAGCGGCAGCGCGATGGTGTGGTCGCCGCCGAGCGTCATCAGCCGGGCGCCGCTGCCGATCAGGTCGTCGGCGGCGGCCTCGATGGTGTCGACGGCCTCGTTGATGTTGAACGGGTTGGCCGCGATGTCGCCCGCGTCCGCGACCTGGGCGAGCGCGAAGGGCGAGGCGTCCTGCGCCGGGTTGTAGGGGCGCAGGAGCCTCGACGCCTCGCGGATCGCGTTGCCGCCGAAGCGCGCGCCGGGGCGGTAGGAGACCCCGGAGTCGAAGGGGACGCCGACCACGGCGACGTCGGCGCGGCCGACCTCGTCGAGCCTGGGCAGCCGGGCGAACGTGGCGGGTCCGGCGTACCGCGGGATGCGGGAGGAGTCGACGGGGCCGCGCGGCTGCTCGTTGCTGCTCATGTGAAGATGCCTTCTTTCCTACGCTTCATGGCGCTTCATTGCGCTTCACTGCACTTCAGTACGGTTATACGACTTTAGCTGTGTACGGCTCAGCTGTGTACGTGCCGCCGTAGCGGGCGACCTTGTCGCTGCGGGCGGTGAACACCCGCTGCCAGATGTCCTGTCCGATCAGCATCCCGAAGGTGTAGATCAGGACGTAGGTGAAGATCGTCTCGCCGCCGATGCCGAGCGGGGTGAAGTACTCGGTGGGCAGCGCGGCCTTCATCTCGCTGAAGCCGCCGGCCTTGACGACCGCCATCGGCAGCAGGAGCAGCAGCACGCCGATCGTCTTGACGACGAACTGCACCATGTCGGTGAGGGTGATCGACCACATGCCGCCGAGCGTCGAGTACGCGACGACGATGGCGCCGCCGAGGACGATCGCGGCCATGGTCCCGGAGTACATCCAGGGGCCGAGGCGGCGGCCCGCCACCAGGAACTCGCTCTTGGACTTGGCGCGGCGCACACCCCACCAGCCCATGCCGAGCATGCCGGCCGGATAGACGACGATCACTGCGTAGTCGACAGCCATCGGCTTTCCTTCCGTCTCGTCCCCCGGAACAGTCCGAGCAGTCCCTGGTCGCCCAGCCCGTGGTCGCGTGGTCCTCGGCGGCCGGTGACGCGGTCCTTGGTGACGCGGTCCTTGGTGACGCGGTCCTTGGTGACGCGGCCCTTCGTGGCGCTGGTGAGAGTCGACGGTAGGTGGCCGGAAAGCGGCGTTGAAGTGTACGTTTTATCCATTCTTACCGCCATCGATGGATGGAACGTCCATGCCGGAGCCCGCAGCGGCCCCACCCACCCCGCCGATCCCGCTGGCCGCGCTCCTCGCCGACCGGGAGCTGGGTCTGCGCCAGCTCGCGGGCCCGCCCGCCGCCGACGGCGCGGTCCTCCACATGGTCCACACCTCGGAGATGGCCGACCCGTACCCCTATCTGCTGGGCGGCGAGCTGCTGCTCAGCGCGGGCGTGCTGCTGAACGACGCGGACCGCTACGTCTCACGCATCGTGGAGGCGGGCGCGGTGGCGCTCGGCTTCGGCGTGGCCCCCGTCCACGACACGGTGCCCGCCGAGCTGGTCGACGCGTGCGAGCGCCACGGACTGGCGCTGCTGGAGGTGCCGCCCGCGACCACGTTCACCGCTGTCGCGCGAGCCGTGTGGCGGCTGATGGCGGAGGCCCGCCACCGCGAGCTGCGCCGGGTGACCCGCGCCCAGCAGGGCCTGGCCGCCGCGGCGGCCCGCCCCGACCCCGTACCGGCCGTGCTGCACCAGCTCGCGGTACGGCTCGAGGGCTGGGCGGTCCTGCTCGGCCCGGACGGCACCCGGCTCTACGCGGCGGGCCGCGAACCGGCGGCCGACGTCGCGGCGGGCGTGGCCCGGCTGGCGCGCGTGGTGAGCCCGGGTGCGTCGCCGCGCCCCGCCCCGGCCTCCGCGACGGACCGGGTCGCCGACGCGCACCTCGCCGCGTACGTCCTCGGCGGCAGCCAGGGCCTCGCCCTCGGGCTGGCCACGCCCGCCCGCGAGCCGGGCGACCACACGGTCGCCGGGGTCGCCGTCGTGCTCCTCTCCCTGCTCACCGCCCCGCACCAGGGCGCCGACGCCGCCGGACGCAGCGCCGCGCTCGTACGGCTGCTGCTCGGCGCATCGCCCGGCGAGACGGCCCCGCTGCTCGGTCCTGGCCCGTGGACGGTGGTCCACGCCCGCGGCGACCGCTCCCCCTTCGCGGCCGCCGCGCTCGGCGCGGCCCTCGGCAGCGCGCTCGTCGACCCCGACGCGGACGGCGCCGTACGGGTCCTCCTCCCGGCCGGCCCGGAACCCACGCCGCAGCCCGGCTGGACGCTCGGGGTCAGTGCCCCCGCCGGCCCCGACGAACTCGCGGCCGCCGACGCCCAGGCGGCCCGGGCCGTCCGCCACGCGGTGGCCACCCGCAAGGACCTCGTCCACCACCGGGCCGCCGGCCCCCTCTCCCTCGACGCCGCCCGCCTGCGCCTGGCCCCCCTCGCGGACTCCCCCGCGCTCGTCGAGACGCTGCGCACCTGGCTCTCGCTGCACGGCAGTTGGGACCGCACCGCCGCTGCCATGGACATCCACCGCAACACCGTCCGCCAGCGCATCGGCCGCTGTGCGGCGCTGCTGGACGCCGATCTGGACGACGTGGACGTCCGGATGGAGCTGTGGTTCGCGCTGCGGCACGCGTGAGGGCGGGCACGGTGTCAAGGCGTCCGGCTGCCGTGGTTCCGTGGGAAACCGACGACTGTCACCACAGAAGGCTGTGGCCACGCACCAATCCCCTTGGCCCGCCCGTGTGTTGGAATTCGCGCATGGTGACTCCCGCTGACGGAACCCTGCTTGCGGAACCGGGCGAACCCGCGCGTCGTCTGCGCACCGAGATCGAGCGGATACGGGACGAGGCGACACGCCGGAAGGTCCTCGCCGACCGGCGGGCCGAACGCTGGAACAAGGCCAACATCCTCCTCGGTTTCCCCGCCGCACTGCTCGCCGGCACGGCCGGCGCGGCGGGCCTCGCCTCGGCCGACGCCCGCATCCCGGCCGCGCTGCTCGCCCTCGCCTCGGCCGGTTTCGCGGCGGGCGCGGGCTTCCTCCGCGGCGACGTCCGCTGCCGCGCCAACAAGCGCGCCCGTCACGCGTGGGCGGCGGTCGAGGGCCGGGCGACGCTGAAGCTGACGCACGAGCGCCTGACGCCCGAGGACCTCGGCGAACTGCTCGACTGCCGCCAGGCCGCGCTGTCCGCCTACGACGCCGAGGACCCGCCGCCGACTCCGCCCGCACCGCCCCCGGCCTGAACGGGCCCGAGACGCGCGCCCCGGCTCCGCGCGATGCGGTGCACGTCCCGCAGACTCTCCGCCATCCGCGCCACGACGTAACGGAGTTGGTCGGGGGTGGCCCGGCGGTCACCGAGCAGGTCGTCCACGTGGTCGAGCAGATCAACGGCCATGCCGAGTTGCACGCTCTCGACGTTGTCCGCGACCCGCGAGACGTAACCGGTCCCGTCACCGAGCACGTAACAGGGCTTGCCCTCCGGCGTGGCCCAGGGAAGAAGCCGGCCCGTGCCGGCCCCGGTCACGCGGTCACCTCCACACCGTGGATCAGCCGGGGCCCGATGTCGATCCCGTGCACCGCCAGCCACAGGGCACGCCGCCGGACCCGCTGCCGACGGGCCTCCTCGCGCCGCTCGTGCGCGACGAGATACGGGCGGACGAGCGGACTGTCCTCGCCCCGCACCACCGGATCGGGGGCGCGGGTCGGCCTGGGCGGTGGCACAGCCACCGCGGTCCGCGCCCGATGACGCCCCGGCGGGGGCCACATGAGCCGCAGCAGCGGCTCGAGAATACGCGCGATACGGTGCAACACGTCGTCAACTCCAGTGTGGTTGATGGCCACGCCCCCGGACCGGTCACTCGGTCGCGGGGGTCCTGCCTTCTTCGGCATCGCTGTGTAGCGATCCACTCACAGAGTGAGACGTCCCGGACTACGCTGACCAGGGGGTACGAGGTGACAGCACCTTTGTCGCATGGGAGTTGACGATGAGTAACACCTATGGGGAATGGCTCCGCGCCCAGCGCGAGTCGGCCGGCCTGACCCAACAGGAACTGGCCGACTCGGCGATCATGACCCGCTCGCACATCGCCCACATCGAGGCGGGCCGCCGTATGCCGTCCAAAGAGGACGCGCGACGGCTGGACAGGGCGCTGAACACGGGAAACGTGCTGAGCAGCTTCCTCCCGCAGGAGGACGTGGCGGTCGCGGACTACTTCGAGGCGGCGCGCCAACTCGAACAACAGGCGACGGTGATCCAGGAGTTCGCACTGTCGTACGTGCCCGGCATCCTCCAGACCGAGGCGTACGCACGTGCCGTTCTGGCCCCATGGTTCCCTCTCCGGAGTGAAGGGGAGTGTGACAGGCTCCTTGTCACACGGCTGGAGCGCGGCAAGGTGCTCAGCGACCCGGTCACTCCGCTGTTCTGCGTCCTCCTGGACGAAGCAGTGCTGCACCGCCATGTCGGGAGCCCGAAGGTCATGGCCGAACAGCTCACCCACATCGTTCACATGGCCGAGCGGGGCCGCATCCGCGTGCATGTACTCCCCTTCTGTGTCGGCCACCACCCGCTCCTACAAGGAATGTTGTCGCTCATGGCGTTCGACGACCAGCCTCCCGCCGCCTACGGCGAAGGAGTACTCATGGGCAGGCTGCACGACTCCCCTGCCCTGGTTGAGACGCTGCAGCGCACATACACTCTCGCCCTGGGCGATGCACTGACCCGCAAGGAATCGATCGCGCTTCTACGGGCGAAAGCAAAGGAATACGAGCACCATGACTGAGCGCACCTTCCCGAACGGGGCGGAGTTGCGCAGCTGGCGCAAGTCGTCCTACAGCGGCGGCGACGGCGGCAGCTGCGTCGAGATCCTCGACGGCCACCCCACCGACGTCCCCGTACGCGACTCCAAGAACCCGCACGGCCCCGCACTCGCGTTCCAGCACGCGGCCTGGTCCGCGTTCATCACGGACCTCAAACACCCCGGCCGCTGACGCGACCCGCTCAACCGCCCGCGCCCACCCCGTTGTTCGGCGCGCCGTCGCCCTCCGGGGGCAGGTCGCCGCGTTCGACCGGTTGGCCCGCGTTCTCGCGCGCCGGGGGCAGGACGTCGTCCAGTTCCGCGTCGCTCGCGGCGTGCGCGGCCTCGGCCGCCTGGCGGAGGGTGGCCCGGTCGACCGCCGCCGTGTCGGCGTTGAGGCGTACCAGGCGGCTGTCCACCTCGGTCGCGTACTCGTGCTCGGTGCCGCTCATGCGATACCAGCTCTCGCCGTCCTGCACGCAGTCGACGGCGCCGCCCATGCCGCCGGTGCCGACGCCGACGGGGATCTTCGGGCAGGTCGCGGCGTCCATGGAGCCCCGGTCGACGCCAAGGCGTATCTGCGCGCCCGCGCCCTGCTTCACGTACGTCGCGGAGAAGCCGTCGCCGCCGAGGACGCCCACGGACTGCTTGGCGAGCTCGTAGCCCGGCACCTCGGTGACGTACACGTTCTCGATCGCCACCTGGGCGGCGCGGGCGCGTGACTCCAGCTCGGCCCGGTCGGCTCCGCTCCCGGCGGTGTCCGTGCCGCAACCGGCCAGCACAACGGCCACTGCGCCGGACATCGCGGCAGTCACTGGCAACAGAGGGCGCGGCAGACGCGCAGCAGGCTTCATGGGGATCATGGTGTCGCACGACGTTCGCCGCCGTGGGGACCGTGTCCCGTTCGTTGTCATGCCGGGGTCGTGCCGAGGTCGTGCCGGGACCTCGCCGGACGCCGGCCCCGGCCACACGTTGACCGGTCGGGCAGATCCGCCGTAACGTGCGTCACACCAGCGGACAATCTTGCATTGGTCGGACTATGGGTACTTTGCGCGAAAATCCCCGCAGGGGTGGCATATTCACCGGAACCGCCGTACTCGCGGCACTCCTGCTCTCCACACTCACCGCCTGCGGGGCGCAGAGTTCCGCGTCCGAGCCCGCGGCCGACCGCGCTCCGCAGATCGCCTTGCAGGCCGGGACGTCCTCACTGAAGACGGCCCTCGCGGCCCAGGCCACGGTCCAGCACACAGCGGCCGAGAAGGCCGCCGCCCAGCCGCGCGACGCCCGGCCCGCCACCGCCTCCACATCCACCTCCACCCCCACCGGCAGCGAGGGCCTCTGCACCACGGACCCCGCCGACCGCCAGAACTGCCGCAACCCCGGTGGCGCGATCGATCCGGACGGCGGCGATCTCGACGGCGATGGTGTCTTCGAGGCGCACGAGCCGGTCGGCCCCGGCTACAAGGACCCCCGCGCGTACGACGGCGGCAGGACGTCCGGGGAGACGCAGTGCGCGTGGCTGCGCTCGCAGGGAATCGCCTGCTGACAGCGGTCCCGGCGCTCGCGACACCGACGCCCGAACGAGGGCCCCGTCATGTGACGGGGCCCTTGTCACATGACGGGCGTGGGCAGCATCACTATGGACACTTTCAACAACCGCCCGGTAACTTTGACTGAGCAAGCGCTTAGAAATTGTGGCGATTGCAGCGTATCCACCCAGTCACTGACTCAGTCACGAGGAGGCGTCCGTGCGCCGTACCGTTTTCAACGAGGACCACGAGGCGTTCCGGGACACCATCCGCGCCTTCATCGAGGCCGAGGTCGTCCCCGTCTACGACGAGTGGTTCGCTGCGGGCCAGGCGCCGCGCGACTTCTACTACAAGCTCGGTGAGCTGGGCGTCTTCGGCATCAACGTGCCCGAGGAGTTCGGCGGCGCGGGCCTGGACACGCACAAGTTCGAGGCCGTGCTCTACGAGGAGACCGCGCGCGCGGGCGTCAACTTCGGCGGCTCCGGCGTGCACGTGCTGCTCGCCCTGCCCTACATCAAGGCGCTCGCCACCGACGAGCAGAAGAAGCGCTACCTGCCGAAGTTCGTCTCCGGCGAGGAGATGTGGGCGCTGGCGATGACGGAGCCGGGCACCGGCTCCGACCTCGCGGGCATGAAGAGCACCGCCAAGCTCTCCGAGGACGGCACGCACTACGTCCTCAACGGCTCCAAGACCTTCATCACCGGCGGTGTGCACGCGGACCGCGTGATCGTGTGCGCCCGTACGGCCGCGCCGACCGCCGAGGACCGTCGCCACGGCATCTCGCTCTTCGCCGTGGACACCAAGTCCGCGGGCTACTCGGTCGGCCGCAAGCTGGACAAGCTCGGCCTGAAGACCTCGGACACCGCCGAGCTGGCCTTCGTCGACGTCAAGGTCCCGGTCGAGGACCTGATGGGCGAGGAGAACAAGGGCTTCTACTACCTCGGCCAGAACCTGCCGTCCGAGCGCTGGGGCATCGCGTTCGGCGCGTACGCCCAGGCGAAGGCGGCCGTCCGGTTCGCCCAGGAGTACGTGCAGGACCGCACGGTCTTCGGCAAGACCGTGGCGTCCTTCCAGAACACCAAGTTCGAGCTGGCCGCCTGCAAGGCCGAGGTGGACGCGGCGGAGGCCGTCGTCGACCGCGCCACGGAGGCGCTGGACGCCGGTGAGCTGACCGCCGCCGAGGCCGCGTCCGCGAAGCTGTTCTGCACCGAGGTCGCGCACCGCGTCATCGACCGCTGCCTCCAGCTGCACGGCGGCTACGGGTTCATGAACGAGTACCCGATCGCCCGCCTGTACGCCGACAACCGCGTGAACCGCATCTACGGCGGCACCAGCGAGGTCATGAAGATGATCATCGCCAAGGACATGGGCCTGTAGGCACGACCCGAACCAGTACGTTCCTTCCATGAGTTCAGCACTCGACGAGCTGCTCGATCTGCTCGACCTCGAGCAGATCGAGCAGAACATCTTCCGCGGCAGCTCCCGGTCCGCCGTCGTCCCCAGGGTCTTCGGCGGGCAGGTCGCGGCCCAGGCGCTGGTCGCCGCGGGCCGCACGGTCCCGGCGGACCGCACGGCGCACTCCCTGCACTCGTACTTCCTGCGCATGGGAGACCCGGGCGCGCCGATCGTCTACACGGTCGACCGCATCCGCGACGGCGGCTCGTTCACGACCCGCCGCGTGGTCGCGGTCCAGCACGGGCAGCCGATCTTCCACCTCTCCGCGTCGTTCCAGACGTACGAAGAGGGTCTGGAGCACCAGGCGGAGATGCCGGCCGCCCCGGCGCCGGAGACGCTGCCCACGGCGGCCGAGCTGCTGCCGCGCTACGCGGACCGGTTCATGGATCCGGGCGTGGTGGACCGGCTCCTCGAAGCACGGGCGGCGGTGGATCTGCGGTACGTGGACGAGCCGCCGTACGCCACGGCGGGCCGGCCGCGCGAGCCGCGCTCCCAGGTGTGGTTCCGCGCGAACGGCAAGCTCGCCGACGACTCCCTGCTGCACGTCTGCCTGGCGACGTACGTCTCCGACATGACCCTGCTCGACTCGGTGCTCCTGGCGCACGGGCGGGGCGGCTGGGCGGTCGGCGACGTGGTCGGTGCGTCGCTGGACCACGCGATGTGGTTCCACCGGCCGTTCCGCGCGGACGAATGGCTGCTGTACGACCAGGAGTCGCCGTCCGCCTCCGGCGGCCGCGGCCTGGGCCAGGCCCGCATCTGGACCCAGGACGGACGCCTGGCGATCACGGTCATCCAGGAGGGCGTGGTCCGCGTCCCCCGCCGCTGAGAAGCACCCGCACCCGCACGCCCGCACGCCCGCTGCTCAGGCAGCGGGCGTGCGGGCGTTGAACACCCGGCGAGGTGTCACCGTCCGCCGGCCGCTCCTGTGCGGCGCACCGCCCCGCCTCAGCGCCCCGCCTCAGCGCCCGCCGTCGGGACCGGCAGGAGGGCCGACAGGAGGAAGCCGCCGTCCGGCGTCGGGGTCGTGATCAGGGTGCCGCCGAGGGCCGCCGCGCGGGTGCGGAGGCCGGGGAGGCCGTGGCCGCCCTCGTCCGGCGCCGGGCAGGGGGACGGCGGCGGGGCGTTGCTGACGGTGATGCGCAGGCCGTCGCCGGCGCGGCGGACCGAGACCTGTGCCGAGGCGCCCGGGGCGTGGCGGCGGATGTTCGTCAGGGCCTCCTGCACGATGCGGTACGCGGTGTGCTGGACGGCCGGCGGGCAGTCGCCCGGATCGAGGTGCGCCGAGTGGACGATGTCGCGGGCCGCTTCGAGCAGTTCCGGCAGCCGGTCCAGGCCGGGGCCGTCGTGGCGGATGGCCCGGCGCAGGTCGGCCGCGGCCCGGCGGCCGAGTTCCCCCAGGGCGGCCGCCTCCTCCCGGTACGGGGCGGACTCCGCCGTCGCGGCGAGCGCGCCGCAGCGCAGGCTGATCAGGCTCAGATGGTGGGCGGCCGTGTCGTGCACGTCGCGGGCCAGCCGCTCCCGTTCCCGCAGCGCGGCCTGCTCGGCGGCGTAGCGGCGCTCCCGCTCGCGGGAGAGGGCCAGCTCGGCGAGGCGGCCGGCGAGTTCGGCGCGGGCGCGGCCCAGCAGGCCGAGGGCGGCCGGGGCGACACCCAGCAGCCCGGCGAGCATGACGCCGAGGACGGTGTCGGGAAGCGTCCAGACGTACCCCCCGAGGTCCCGCCACGGCACGAACGCCACGACGGCGACGGCCGCGGACCCGGCGGCCACCTCGCCGCGGCGGCGCTCCGAGGCGGCGAGTGCGTGGAGCGCGCACAGCGTCGGCAGCCACAGCACGCCGGTCGCGAGGGTGGGCAGCGCGAGGGCGAGCACGGTACGGGGGAAGCGCCTGCGCAGGACGAGAACGCCGGCGACGACGAGCCCGCCCGCGGCCATCCAGTCGGCCAGCCAGGCGCGGGTCGCCAGGACCTCGGCGACGACCAGGGTGACGACGAGGGCTTCGACCGCCCGGGATCGGGGGGTCATCCCTGGTTCCCTCCGTTCCTGGCCCGGTGGACGACGGCCGCCAGACCCACCCGGCTGGTGACGGCGAGCTTCCGCTTCAGCGCGCCGATGTGCGTCTTAACCGTGGTCACGCCCATACCGAGGTGCGTGGCGATGTCCGCGTTGGAAAGCCCGGCCGCGATCAGCTCGAGGACGTCGCGCTCCCGGTCGGTGAGGCCGGACAGCTCGTCGGGGCCGGCGGGCGCGGCGGCCGGGGCGGAGCGGGTCCAGCGGCCGAGGACCGCGGCGCTGCCGGGCGGCGTGCAGATCACCCCGCCGGCGGCGAGCAGCCGCACCGCTTCGACGAAGAGGCGCGGCTCCGTCGTCTTGAGCAGAAAGCCGGACGCGCCGCCCCGCAGCGCGCGCTCCACGTGGTCGGCCCGGTCGAGGGCCGTGAGCATGGCCACCACGGGCGGCTCGGGCAGCGCCCGCAGGTCGCGCAGCACGTCGAGGCCGCCCGCGCCCGGCATGTCGATGTCGAGCAGCACCACGTCGGGGGCGAGCCGCCGGGCGGCGGCGACGGCGTCGGGCCCGTCGCAGGCGGCGGCGACGGTCACGGCGTCGGCGGAGTCGAGGATGCGGTGCAGCGCGGTACGTACGAGTTCCTCGTCGTCGACGAGGAGCACACGCACCGGCGGCCTCAAGTCGTAGAGCAAAGGTCGTCCTGTGGTGTGAGCGATGCGGTGCCTGCTGCTGCGAGCCTGGATGCAGATCCTAGGACGCCACAAGCGCCCGCCCGGATCCCCGGGGGCCCGACCATCCCCGGGACCGCCACGCCGCCCGGGCAGCCGGGCCCGTCCCGGGAAGGGAACCGATGGGTGCGGTACCCCCGGCCGAGGAGGAACCGTCGCACGCCGCAGAACCGGCGCGTGACGCGGCCGGGACCGACGGATGGGCGCAGGCGTCCCCCCACGCCCGGGCGGCGTGGACCACCGGTGGCGCCGTGCTGATCGCCGCGGCGGTGGCGCTGTTGTTCGTTCTGCGCGAGCACGTCGTCGAGCTCGGCACCGGCCCTCGTTACGCCGCCGGCCCGGCCCTGCGCGGCGCCCTGTCCCTGACGCTGCTGGCGGGCACGTACTGCGTCGTGCGCGGCCGCCGGCACGCCTGACTCCGGCGCCGTCCACCGGCGCGGCCGGCACCGGCCGCCCGCGCCGTCACTCCTGGGCCGTGAGGCCCGCCGCGTCCAGCAGGTACGCCGTCATCGGGTCGTAGAAGCGCGGGTCGGTGACGTGGTCGTCCAGCGGGACGGTCACCTGGAGGGTGCCCTCGGCCTCGCCGATGAACAGCGCCGGATCGTTGCAGTCCGCGTAGCCGATGGAGTCCAGCCCCCGCTGGCCCGCGCAGCCCGCCCAGCCGTGGTCGGCGACGACCAGGTCCGGCAGGGGCCGGTGGTCCCGCGCCAGGCCGTCGAGGATCGCGGCCATCGGGGCCGGCGAGTGGGTGTGCCAGAGGGTCGCGCCGCGCTCCAGCATGGCGACGTCGGCGAACTGGAAGACCATGCCCTCGTCGGCGAAGAGCCCGCCCGGAATCCGCACGATCTCGCAGCCGGCCGCCCGCAGGGCCGCCGCGGTCTGCCGGTGCACGTCGAGCAGCCCGCCGGGGTGCCCGGTCGCGAAGAGCACCCGCTCCTTGGCGGCGGCCGCCTTGCGCAGCCGCGCGGCCATGCGCTCGAGCGCGTCGACGGTGAGCTCCGGGTCGATGGTGTCCTGCCCCTGCCGGTGCTCCGGGTCGTCGTTGACGCCGCACCGCTCGGCCATGACGGCGAGCACGTCCTGCTCGTCGCTCCAGCGGTCGCCGAACTCCAGCCCGAGCCAGTAGTGCCGGTCGCCGTTGGCCAGCTTGCGGTAGTGGGAGAGGTTGTTGTCGCGTGGTGTGGCGACGTCTCCGGCGATACGTGAGCGGACGAGGTGGTCGACAAGTGCGGCGCGGCTGGGTATCGGCATGGACCCATTGTGCCGTGGGGTGCGCGGAGCGTGTCGACCGTATTGGCCCGTGGGACGCGTGGCGCCGCCCAGGGCGCTTCCGGGCCGCGTGTGCGCCTCAGGCGTCACGACAGCGGGGAAGCGGCCCGGACGTGCCTACCGCGTCGCGAGCGAGGCGAACGCGCCGTGCGCGAGGCGCCTGAGCAGCTCCTCCGTCGCCGTGCGGCGCAGCGGGCCGCCGCCGCCCGCCTGGAGGTGCGGGGTCGAGTTCAGCAGGCCGAAGACCGCGTGCACGGCCGCCCGCGCCTCCGACTCGGCGACCTCGGGGTACAGCTCCCGGACCACGGTCACCCACAGCTCCACGTACTGGCGCTGGAGCCGGCGCACCCGCTTCCGGTCGCTGTCCCGGAGGCGGTCCAGCTCGCGGTCGTGCAGGGTGATCAGCGGGCGGTCGTCCAGTGCGAAGTCGATGTGGCCGTCGATGAGCGAGGAGAGCAGGGCCTCGGCCCCGGTTCCCGCCTCCTCGACCCGCAGCCGCCCGCCGTCGAGGAGGCGCTCACTGATACCGACCAGCAGCTCCGCCAGCATCGCGTCCTTGCCCGCGAAGTGGCGGTACAGGCCCGGGCCGCTGATGCCGACCGCGGCTCCTATCTCGTCGACCCCCACGCCGTGGAAACCGCGCTCCGCGAAGAGGCGGGCGGCCTCCTTGAGGATCTGCTCGCGGCGGGTCGGCGCCGCGGTCCTGGTGCTCATGAACATTCATTCTAGACAGAGCGGTTAGCGGTCGTTAACCTGGACGCAACACGTTAACGCTCATTAACCGAGCAAGGGAGCTCGATCGATGCAGCAGGCACCAGTGCTGACGAGCGCTGGGGGTACCTCCCAGCGAAGCGAGGGGGAGGACCCGGCGTCCGAGGCCTGGCAGGCCAATGAGGCGGCACACCAGGAGCTCGCCGAAGGCTTGCGGTCACGCCTCGCGGCGGCCCGCCTCGGCGGCGGCGAGAAGGCGCGCGCCCGGCACACGGCGCGCGGGAAGCTCCTGCCGAGGGACCGGGTGGACACCCTGCTCGACCCCGGCTCGCCCTTCCTGGAGCTGGCGCCCCTCGCGGCCGAGGGGATGTACGAGGGGCAGGCCCCGGCCGCCGGGGTGATCGCCGGCATCGGCCGGGTCAGCGGCCGCGAGGTCGTCGTCGTGGCGAACGACGCGACCGTCAAGGGCGGCACGTACTACCCGATGACGGTGAAGAAGCATCTGCGGGCCCAGGAAGTGGCGCTGGAGAACCGCCTTCCCTGTGTCTATCTGGTCGACTCGGGCGGCGCGTTCCTGCCGATGCAGGACGAGGTCTTCCCCGACCGGGACCATTTCGGGCGGATCTTCTACAACCAGGCCCGGATGTCCGGCGCGGGCATCCCGCAGATCGCGGCGGTCCTCGGCTCGTGCACCGCGGGCGGGGCGTACGTCCCGGCGATGAGCGACGAGGCCGTGATCGTGCGCAACCAGGGCACGATCTTCCTCGGTGGCCCGCCGCTGGTGAAGGCCGCGACCGGCGAGGTCGTCACCGCGGAGGAGCTCGGCGGCGGCGAGGTGCACTCCCGCGTCTCCGGCGTCACCGACCACCTCGCGGAGGACGACGCGCACGCGCTGCGGATCGTGCGGAACATCGTCGCGACGCTGCCCGCGCGCGGCCCGCTGCCCTGGACGGTCGAGCCGGCCGAGGAGCCCAAGGTCGACCCGGCCGGACTGTACGGCGCGGTGCCGGTCGACTCCCGCACTCCGTACGACGTCCGCGAGGTCATCGCCCGGATCGCGGACGGCTCGCGCTTCGCCGAGTTCAAGTCGGAGTTCGGCCAGACGCTGGTCACCGGCTTCGCCCGGATCCACGGCCACCCGGTCGGCATCGTCGCCAACAACGGCATCCTGTTCGCCGAGTCGGCCCAGAAGGGCGCGCACTTCATCGAGCTGTGCGACCAGCGCGGCATCCCCCTCCTCTTCCTGCAGAACATCTCCGGCTTCATGGTCGGCAAGGACTACGAGGCGGGCGGCATCGCCAAGCACGGCGCCAAGATGGTCACCGCCGTGGCCTGCACCCGGGTGCCGAAGCTGACAGTCGTCGTCGGCGGTTCGTACGGCGCGGGCAACTACTCGATGTGCGGCCGGGCGTACGGTCCGCGCTTCCTGTGGATGTGGCCCAACGCCAAGATCTCGGTCATGGGCGGCGAGCAGGCCGCGTCCGTGCTGGCGACCGTCAAGCGGGACCAGTTGGAGGGCCGCGGCGAAGAGTGGTCCGCCGAGCAGGAGGAGTCCTTCAAGGACCCGATCCGCGCCCAGTACGAGACCCAGGGCAACGCCTACTACGCGACGGCCCGCCTGTGGGACGACGGTGTGATCGACCCGATGGAGACCCGGCAGGTGCTGGGGCTCGCTCTGACCGCGTGTGCCAACGCCCCGTTGGGGGACGCCGGCTTCGGCGTCTTCCGGATGTGAGGGACCTCAAGACGATGACGATGTTCGACACCGTTCTGGTGGCCAACAGGGGCGAGATCGCCGTACGGGTCATCCGCACCCTGCGGTCGCTCGGCGTGCGCTCCGTGGCCGTCTTCAGCGACGCGGACGCCGACGCCCGCCATGTGCGCGAGGCGGACACGGCCGTCCGCATCGGCCCCGCGCCGGCCGCCGAGAGCTATCTCTCGATCGACCGGCTGCTGGACGCCGCGACCCGCACCGGCGCGCAGGCCGTCCACCCCGGCTACGGCTTCCTCGCGGAGAACGCGGGCTTCGCCCAGACCTGCGCGGAGGCCGGGCTGGTCTTCATCGGCCCGCCCGCCTCCGCGATCTCCCTCATGGGCGACAAGATCCGCGCCAAGGAGACCGTGAAGGCGGCCGGTGTGCCGGTCGTGCCCGGCTCGTCCGGCAGCGGCCTGAGCGACGACGAACTGGCGGCCGCGGCCCGGGAGATCGGCATGCCGGTGCTGCTCAAGCCCTCGGCGGGCGGCGGCGGCAAGGGGATGCGGCTCACCCGCGTCGAGTCGGCGCTGATGGAGGAGATCGCGGCGGCCCGGCGCGAGGCCCGTGCCTCCTTCGGCGACGACACGCTGCTGGTGGAGCGCTGGATCGACCGCCCCCGGCACATCGAGATCCAGGTGCTGGCCGACGGCTACGGCAATGTGGTCCACCTCGGCGAGCGCGAGTGCTCGCTGCAGCGCCGCCACCAGAAGATCATCGAGGAGGCGCCGTCCGTCCTGCTCGACGAGGCGACGCGCGCCGCGATGGGCGAGGCGGCCGTGCAGGCGGCCCGCTCCTGCGGCTACCGGGGCGCGGGCACGGTGGAGTTCATCGTCCCGGGCACCGACCCCTCGCAGTACTACTTCATGGAGATGAACACGCGCCTCCAGGTCGAGCACCCGGTGACCGAGCTGGTCACGGGCCTCGACCTGGTGGAATGGCAGCTGCGGGTCGCGGCCGGCGAGCCGCTGGCCTTCACTCAGGACGACATCACCCTCACCGGACACGCGGTCGAGGCCCGTGTCTGCGCCGAGACTGTGTCCTTCAAAGCGGGCGCTCGCGGCTTCCTGCCGTCCGGCGGCACGGTCCTGCGGCTCCAGGAGCCGCAGGGCGACGGCGTGCGCACCGACTCCGGCCTCACCGAGGGCGCGGAGGTCGGCAGCCTGTACGACCCGATGCTCTCGAAGGTCATCGCGTACGGCCCCGACCGCCCGACCGCCCTGCGCAAGCTGCGCGCCGCCCTCGCGGACACCGTCACGCTGGGCGTCCCGACCAACGCGGGCTTCCTGCGCCGCCTGCTCGCCCATCCCGCGGTGGTGTCCGGCGAGCTGGACACCGGCCTGGTGGAGCGCGAGGCGGACACCCTGGTGCCGGACGGCGTCCCGGAGGAGGTCTACGAGGCGGCGGCCGCGGTCAGGGCGCAGGCGCTCGCGCCGGACGCGGGCGGCTGGACCGACCCGTTCTCGGTGCCCAGCGGCTGGCGGATGGGCGGCCGGCCGGTCCCGCTCGTCTTCCCGCTGCGCGTACCGGGACTTGAACCCGTCACGCACGCCGCGGGCCGGCAGACGGCGCCCCGCGTCGAGGAGCACACCGTCTCCGTCGAGATGCACGGCGTCACCCACACCTTCCACCGCGCGGGCGACTGGCTCGGCCGGGACGGCGACTCCTGGCATGTCATGGACCACGACCCGGTCGAGGCGTCGCTCAGCGGGGCCGCCCGCTCCGGCGTGGACACCCTGGCCGCGCCGATGCCGGGCACGGTCACCGTCGTCAAGGTCGCCGTCGGCGACGTGGTGACGGCCGGACAGAGCCTGCTGGTGGTCGAGGCGATGAAGATGGAGCACGTCATCTCCGCCCCGCACGCCGGGACGGTCACCGAGCTCGACGTCACCGCCGGCTCGACCGTCGCCATGGACCAGGTGCTCGCCGTGGTCGTACCGGACGAGACGCCCGCACCCGACGGAACGGCCGCACCCGACGCGACGGCTGTACCCGACGGGACGGAAGAGGAGGCCCCGCGATGACCGGCACAGAAGGACTGCCCATGGCCGTGCGTGCCGAGGGCCTGCCCGCCCGGGTGCGCATCCACGAGGTCGGCCCCCGCGACGGCCTGCAGAACGAGAAGGCGGTGGTGCCCACCGAGGTCAAGGCGGAGTTCGTCCGCCGCCTCGCCGGCGCCGGGCTGACCACCGTCGAGGCGACCAGTTTCGTCCACCCCAAGTGGGTGCCCCAACTGGCCGATGCCGAGAAGCTGTTCCCGCTGGTCAGCGACCTCGTCGGCGTACGGCTGCCCGTGCTGGTCCCCAACGACCGGGGACTGGACCGGGCGCTGGGCCTCGGGGCCCGCGAGGTGGCCGTGTTCGCCAGCGCCACGGAGTCGTTCGCCAAGGCCAACCTGAACCGCACGGTGGACGAGGCGCTCGCCATGTTCGAGCCGGTGGTGACCAGGGCCGTCGAACACGGGCTGCGGGTGCGCGGCTATCTCAGCATGTGCTTCGGCGACCCGTGGGAGGGCCCGGTCCCCGTCGAGCAGGTCGTCCGGGTGACCCGCCGCCTCGCCGACATCGGGTGCGACGAGCTGAGTCTCGGCGACACGATCGGCGTCGCCACCCCCGGCCATGTGGCCGCCCTGCTCACCGCGCTGAACGAGGCGGGCGTGGGGAGCGACCGGCTCGCGGTGCACTTCCACGACACCTACGGCCAGGCCCTCGCCAACACCCTCGCCGCGCTCCAGCACGGCGTGAGCGTCGTCGACTCCTCCGCGGGTGGCCTCGGCGGCTGCCCGTACGCGAAGAGCGCGACGGGAAACCTGGCCACCGAGGACCTCGTCTGGATGCTTCACGGCCTCGGCATCGAAACCGGGGTCGATCTCGGCCGGCTCACCGCCACAAGCGTGTGGATGGCCGAACAGCTGGGCCGCCCCAGCCCTTCCCGTACCGTCCGCGCCCTCTCCCACAAGGAGTGACTCCTGATGTCCCTTGACCACCGGCTCTCCGCCGAACACGAGGAACTCCGCCGTACGGTCGAGCAGTTCGCGCACGATGTGGTCGCCCCCAAGATCGGCGACTTCTACGAGCGGCACGAGTTCCCGTACGAGATCGTCCGCGAGATGGGCCGGATGGGCCTGTTCGGGCTGCCGTTCCCCGAGGAGTACGGCGGCATGGGCGGCGACTATCTCGCCCTCGGCATCGCCCTGGAGGAACTGGCCCGCGTCGACTCGTCCGTGGCCATCACCCTGGAGGCCGGCGTCTCGCTCGGCGCGATGCCGGTCCACTTGTTCGGCACCGAGGAGCAGAAGCAGCAGTGGCTGCCCCGGCTGTGCTCGGGCGAGCTCCTCGGAGCCTTCGGTCTGACCGAGCCGGACTGCGGCTCCGACGCGGGCGGCACGAAGACCACCGCCGTGCGGGACGGCGACGAGTGGGTCATCAACGGCTCCAAGTGCTTCATCACCAACTCGGGCACCGACATCACCGGCCTGGTGACGGTCACCGCGGTCACCGGCCGCAAGGCGGACGGCCGGCCGGAGATCTCGGCCATCATCGTCCCCTCCGGCACACCGGGCTTCACGGTCGCCGCCCCCTACTCCAAGGTCGGGTGGAACGCCTCCGACACCCGTGAGCTGTCCTTCGCGGACGTCCGGGTCCCGGCCGCCAACCTGCTGGGCGAGGAGGGCCGCGGGTACGCGCAGTTCCTGCGCATCCTCGACGAGGGCCGCGTCGCCATATCGGCGCTGGCGACCGGCCTGGCGCAGGGCTGTGTGGACGAGTCCGTGAAGTACGCCCACGAGCGGCACGCGTTCGGCAGGCCGATCGGGGCGAACCAGGCGATCCAGTTCAAGATCGCCGACATGGAGATGAAGGCCCACATGGCGCGCGTCGGCTGGCGTGACGCGGCGTCACGGCTGGTGGCCGGCGAGCCGTTCAAGAAGGAGGCGGCCATCGCCAAGCTGTACTCGTCGACGGTCGCGGTGGACAACGCCCGCGAGGCGACCCAGATCCACGGCGGCTACGGCTTCATGAACGAGTATCCGGTGGCCCGCATGTGGCGCGACTCCAAGATCCTGGAGATCGGCGAGGGCACGAGCGAGGTCCAGCGGATGCTGATCGCACGGGAGTTGGGCCTCCCCGGCTGATCGTTGAAGCGAACGGCGCGCGGTCCCCGGCAGGGGGTCGCGCGCCGTCGCGCGTTCGAGGCCGCGTGCGCTGCCGGGCCGCTCCCCCGGCCCCCCGCTGGACAACTCGTAAGGTTAGGCTAACCTGCCTTCAACCTTGCCAGTGGCCTGTGCGGCACGTACGAAAGCGGACTCACCATGCCCAACGCCCGAGCATCCCATCTCACTCGACGCGGCCTGCTCACGGCCGGCGGCGCCCTCGGGCTCGGCGTGGCGCTCGCCGCCTGCGGCCAGGAGAAGAAGGACGGCACGAAGGACGCCGCCGGCAAGTCCGCCGCGGAATCCGGCCCCTGGTCCTTCAAGGACGACCGCGGCAAGACGGCAGAGGCGAAGTCCACCCCGAAGAACATCGTCGCCTTCACCGGCGCCGCGGCGGCCCTGTACGACTACGGCATCGAGGTCACGGGCGTGTTCGGCCCGACGAAGACGGCCGACGGCAAGGCCGATGTCCAGGCCGGCGACATGGACGTCACCAAGCCCGAGATCCTGGGCAACGTCTGGGGCGAGTTCAACGTCGAGAAGTACGCGGCGCTCGCGCCGGAGCTCCTGGTGACGGACATGTGGGAGAAGGACGCCCTCTGGTACGTGCCGGACCAGTCCAAGGACAAGATCCTGGGCCTGGCCCCGAGCGTCGCCCTGTGGGCGGCCCGGATCAACATGCCGGGCGCCCTCCAGCGCCGCGCCGACCTCGCCGGCTCGCTGGGCGCCGACCTGAAGGCCAAGAAGGTCACGGACGCCAAGGCCCGCTTCGAGAAGGCCGCGGAGCGGCTGCGCCGGGCGGCCAAGTCCAAGCCGGACGTGAAGGTCCTCATCGGCTCCGGCAGCCAGGACCTCTTCTACGTCTCCGTGCCGAAGACGTCCGCGGACACCCTCTACTTCCAGGAGCTCGGCGTGAAGTTCGTCGAGCCCCAGGCGAACGCCCAGGGCTTTTTCGAGGAGCTGAGCTGGGAGAACGCCGGCAAGTACGACGCCGACGTCATCATGCTGGACAACCGCACCGGCACCCTCCAGCCCGACACCCTCAAGGCCAAGCCCACCTGGGCCGGGCTGCCCGCGGTGAAGGCCGGTCAGGTCGTCCCGCGCGTCACCGAGCCGATCTACTCGTACGACAAGTGCGCGCCGATCCTGGAGGATCTCGCCGAGGCCATCGAGAACGCGAAGAAGGTCTCCTGACGATGGCGGCATCGGCCGAGCCCGCCCCGTTCCGCTTCTTCGGCCTCCGGGTGGCGCGGACGCGGCGGCTCGGCCCGTCGCTGGTCCGGGTCACCTTCACGGGCGCCGAGGACGGCGCCGGCCTGCGGGACTTCACGGCCGGCGGGCGCGACCAGTCCCTGTCCCTGTTCCTGCCGCACCCGGGCCAGGACGAGCCCGTCGTCCCCGTCGACGCGGGCGACCTGTACGCGGTGCTCGGCGCCTACCGGGCGCTGCCCGAGGACGTGCGGGCGGTGATGCGCTCGTACACGGTCCGGGAGCAGCGGCCGGCAGCGGGCGAGGTGGACATCGACTTCGCCGTGCACGAGGACGGCGGTCCGGCCTGCCGCTGGGCGCTGGCCGCGGAGCCTGGGCACCGGGTGACGGTGCTCGGACCGGCCGTCTCGGACAACAGCGGGGTGCGCTGCCGGCCGCCCGAGGACACCGACTGGGTGCTGATCTGGGCGGACGAGACGGCGCTGCCCGCCGCCGCGGCGATCCTCGAGTGGCTGCCGCCCGGGCAGAAGGCCAGGGTCTGGATCGAGGTGCCGTGCTCCGGCGACCGGCTGCCGCTGAGGACCGACGCGGACGCCGACGTCACCTGGCTCGTCCGCGGCCAGGACGCGCCGCCGGCCGTGGAGGCCGTCGCCGCCGCCGAACTGCCCGGGGGCGTCCCGTACGCGTGGATCGCGGGAGAGTCGGCAAGCGTCAAGGCCCTGCGGCGCCATCTGGTGAACGACCGCGGGTTCGACCGGCGCCGGGTCACGTTCGTCGGCTACTGGAAGCGCGGGCTGAGCGAGGACGGCCTGCGCGAGGAGGCCGAGCAGTAACGGACCCCGAGACGGGCGCGTGCCGCCCCGGGACGGTCCCCGGGGCGGCACGCGTCAGTGTCCTGGAGCGGGCTACCGGACCCGCTCCGCCGGCCACGGCACCTGCGGCGAGCGGTAGTAGTCGATCCCGAGCGCCGACAGCCGCGGCCCCTGCGCCGCGAGCCGCACCTTGTAGGCGTCCCAGTCGTGCGTGGCCGCCGGCGACCATCCGAGCTCGGCGACGCCGGGCAGCCGCGGGAACGCCATCTGGTCGATGTGCGCGTCGCTCGAGATGGTCTCCGTCCACAGCGGTGCCTCGACGCCCTTGATCGCGCTCGCGGGCGCGCCGGGCAGATAGGTCGCCGGGTCCCAGTCGTAGGACCGCCGCACCTCGACGTAACCGGCCCAGGCGAGGCCCAGCTTGGTGTTCCTGTCGTACTTCATGTCGAGGTAGACCCGGTCGGCCGGCGAGAGGATCAGCCCGGTGCCGTTCCTGGCCGCCCGCGCCACCTGCTCCTTCTCGGCCTGCCGGGTGCCGTCGAGGCCCCAGTACTGGGCGAGCGCCCCCCGCTGCGGGGTCGCGCCGGTCAGCTGGTGCCAGCCGATGACGGTCTTGCCGTACTTGGCGACGACCGGCTGCACCCGGTTCATGAACGCCACATAGTCCTCATTGCTGGTGGAGTGCGCCTCGTCGCCGCCGATGTGGATGTACCGGCCGGGGGTGAGCGCGGCCAGCTCGCGGATCACGTCGTCCACGAAGTCGTACGTGAGCTCCTTGTCCACGCACAGCGAGCTGAAGCCGACGGCCGTGCCGGTGTAGAGGGGCGGGGCGACGCCGTCGCAGTTGAGCTCGGCGTACGAGGCGAGGGCGGCGTTGGTGTGGCCGGGCATGTCGATCTCCGGCACGACCTCCAGATGGCGGGAGGCGGCGTAGCGGACGATCTCCCGGTACTGGGCCTTCGTGTAGTGGCCGCCGGGGCCGCCGCCGACCTCGGTGGAGCCGCCGTAGGTGGCCAGCCGCGGCCAGGAGTCGATCGCGAGGCGCCAGCCCTGGTCGTCGGAGAGATGCAGATGCAGCGTGTTGATCTTGTAGAGGGCCAGATGGTCGATGTAGCGCTTGACCTGGCCGACCGTGAGGAAGTGCCGGGAGACGTCGAGCATCGCGCCGCGGTGGGCGTAGCGGGGGCTGTCGGTGATGGTGCCGCCCGCGATCTGCCAGGGGCCGGTCTGCCGGGTGTCCGACTCGACGGCGGCGGGCAGCAGCTGACGCAGTGTCTGCACGCCGTGGAAGAGACCGGCGGGCCGGTGGGCGGTGACGGTGACACCGCTGGGCGCCGAGCGGAGCCGGTAGCCCTCCTCCCCCAGGCCGCTCTCCTCCGCCGCCAGCCGGAGCCTGATGGAACGCGCCGCCGGCTCGGTGGTGACCGGCAGGACATAGCCGGTCGACGGACGCAGCACCTCGGCGAGGCGTTCGCCGACGGCCCGCGCCTCCGGTGAGGCGTCGGTGCGGATGCGGGTGGCGGCGGTCAGGGTGAAGGGCGCGCCGCCGGGGCTGACGGAGGCGGGGGCGGGCACGATCTGGCCGAGCGGCCGGACGGCCGGGGCGTGTTCCGCGCCGGAGGCGGCGGCCGCGGGGACGGAGCCGGAGAGGGCGGCCACCGTGACGAGCAGGAGCGAACCGAGCAGTCGGGGAATCGGTCGGGGCTGACTCACAGGCTGGGGTCCCTTCGACGGGGTGTCTCGTCTGTGCGCAGAGCAACCGGACTGTCACCATGCGTACCGTGCGCCTCAACTGCGGTCAAGGTGTAGACCACTTACTCGTTCCGCCGGTGAAAGAATCCCCTCGTGGCGGAAATCATCCAGAAGGACGGGACCTGGACGTTCGACGGGGACACGGTGCGCATCGTGCCGGGCAGCGACAAGAGCGTGAGCGCGCTGCGCCGCACGCTCGGGGAAGTCGCGGTGCCGCTGAGGGCGTTGGCGGGGGTCTCGTTCGAACCCGGCAAGAAGGCGGGCCGGCTGCGGCTGCGGCTGCGTGACGGCGCGGACCCGCTGCTCCAGATCACCGCCGGCAGGCTGGAGGACGCCTGGGACCCGTACCGGCTGAGCGTGGAGCCGGGGCGCACCGGGGTCGCCGAGTACTTCGTCGACGAGGTCCGCCGGGCGCTGTTGCTGGACCAGGTGGAGTCGGGCCCGCTGGACGCCTACGCGCTGCCGGGGCCGCCGCTGCCGATCACGGTCGGCGCGGGCGACGGGACGGTCGCGTTCGACGGGGAGCGGATCCGCCTGGAGTGGAACTGGAAGACGGAGGAGTCCAAGCAGTCCGGCGGCCCGCGCACGCTGGCGCTCGACGACGTCCGCGCGGTGGAGTGGCTGCCCGCCGCCGGACTGGAGAACGGCTATCTGCGCTTCCGGATCACCCCTGAGCCGGTCCGGACGCCGCCCAAGCACGATCCGCACGCGGTGGAGCTGTGGGGCTTCCGCAAGGATCCCCTCATGGCGCTGGTCGCGGCGGCGGTCGTGGCGCGTATGCCGCACCCGTACGTGGCGGACGCGGCGCGGCCGGCGCCGGCGCCCACGGGACCGACCCACGAGACCGCCGGCTCTGATGGTTCCGGCGGTTCCGGCGGTTCCGGCGGTTCCGGCGGGGCGGACGATCACGATGTGCTGCTGCGGCGACTGCGCGAACTGGGCGAGCTGCATCAGGCCGGGATACTGACCGACGACGAGTTCAGCACCGCGAAACAGGCCGTCCTCAGAGGAATGTGAGCTATCTCCTGCCCGATACCGGGCAGGATTCTTGCAGACAGGAGCTCCCGCCCGCCAATATCAACGGGTGCTCGAACCTCGCCAGTCAGTGCGCACGTCGCACGACGACCTCATCGACCACCTGGTGCGCAGCACCGCGCTCCAGCGCGGGGAGGCCGCCCGGGTGATCCTCGACGTGCTGGCGTACTTCGACGAGACGACCGAGGAGTTCGTCCGCCGCCGCCACCGCGAACTGCAGTCCGGCGGCGCCGTGAACTCCGCGATCTTCGAGCGGATCGCGGCCGAACTGCCGCACCGCGCCGTGGCGCCGCCGGAGCTCTCGCTCCGCCAGCTGCGCCGCATCGTCTACGGCTGAACAGCCTGCCGGGCCGGGCACACCCAGGACTATGGAGGGGCAGAAAACCGTATGTGCGGAATCGTCGGATACATCGGCAGGCGTGATGTGGCTCCGCTGCTGCTGGAGGGCCTGCAGCGGCTGGAGTACCGGGGTTACGACTCCGCGGGCGTGGTGATCAACAGCCCCCGTTCCGCCGGGCTGAAGATGGTCAAGGCCAAGGGCCGCGTCCGCGACCTCGAGGCCCGCGTACCGAAGCGCTTCGCCGGCACCACCGGCATCGCGCACACCCGCTGGGCCACCCACGGCGCCCCGAGCGACGAGAACGCCCACCCGCACCTGTCGGCCGACAACCAGGTCGCCGTCGTGCACAACGGCATCATCGACAACGCCACCGAGGTACGCGCCAGGCTCGAGGCCGACGGCGTGGTCTTCGCCTCGGAGACCGACACCGAGGTGCTCACCCACCTGATCGCGCGCGCCCAGGCCGACACCCTCGAGGAGAAGGTCCGCGAGGCGCTGAAGCTGGTCGACGGCACGTACGGCATCGCCGTCATGCACGCCGACTTCCCCGACCGCATCGTGGTCGCCCGCAACGGCTCCCCGGTCGTCCTCGGCATCGGCGAGAAGGAGATGTTCGTCGCCTCCGACGTCGCCGCCCTCGTCGCCCACACCCGCCAGGTCGTCACGCTCGACGACGGCGAGATGGCCACCCTCAAGGCCGACGACTTCCGTACGTACACCACCGAGGGCTCGCGCACGACGGCCACGCCGACCACCGTGGAGTGGGAGGCCGAGTCGTACGACATGGGCGGCCACGACACGTACATGCACAAGGAGATCTCCGAGCAGCCCGAGGCGGTCGACCGCGTGCTGCGCGGCCGGATCGACGACCGGTTCAACACCGTGCACCTGGGCGGTCTGAACCTGGACGCCCGCGAGGCCCGCTCCATCCGCCGCGTGAAGATCCTCGGCTGCGGCACCTCGTACCACGCCGGTCTGATCGGCGCCGGGCTCATCGAGTCCCTCGCCCGTATCCCGGCCGACGCGGAGCCGGCGTCCGAGTTCCGCTACCGCAACCCGGTCGTGGACCCCGACACCCTCTACATCGCCGTCTCCCAGTCCGGCGAGACCTACGACGTCCTCGCGGCCGTCCAGGAGCTGAAGCGCAAGGGCGGCCGGGTGCTCGGCGTCGTCAACGTCGTCGGTTCGGCGATCGCCCGCGAGGCGGACGGCGGCACGTACGTCCACGCCGGCCCCGAGGTCTGTGTCGTCTCCACCAAGTGCTTCACCAACACGGTCGTCGCCTTCGCGCTGATCGCCCTGCACCTGGGCCGCATCCGCGATCTGTCGGTCTCCGAGGGCCGCCGGATCATCGACGGTCTGCGCAGGCTGCCCGCCCAGATCAGCGAGATCCTGGAGACCGAGGCCGAGATCAAGAAGCTCGCCGAGCAGTACGCGGACGCCAAGTCGATGATGTTCATCGGCCGGGTGCGCGGCTACCCGGTGGCGCTGGAGGCGTCCTTGAAGCTCAAGGAGATCTCCTACATCCACGCGGAGGCCTACCCGGCCTCCGAGCTCAAGCACGGCCCGCTCGCGCTCATCGAGCCCGCGCTGCCGACCGTCGCGATCGTGCCGGACGACGAGCTGCTGGAGAAGAACCGGGCGGCGCTGGAGGAGATCAAGGCCCGCAGCGGCCGGATCCTCGCGGTCGCCCACAGCGAGCAGGAGAAGGCGGACCACACCATCGTGGTGCCGAAGAACGAGGACGAGCTGGACCCGATCCTGATGGGCATCCCGCTCCAACTGCTGGCCTACCACACCGCGTTGTCCCTCGGCCGGGACATCGACAAGCCGCGCAACCTCGCGAAGTCGGTCACGGTCGAATAGAACGACTTCGCACGAAGACGCCCCCTGTGTGCGGCCCGCGCACAGGGGGCGTCTCTTTCCGCGCGGGCGTCGAACCGGACGACCCCGCCGGCCCACTGGACTCATGGCGAGTGAGCCGAAGGGGCGCGCGGCCCGCGGCCGGAGGCCGCTGTGGACACAGCGAAAGGGAGTGGGGGTACCTCCCGGCGCAGGCAGGGGGAGCGCGGAGATCCCGAGGAACGGGGGGGCGTCTCCCGGACGGAGTCTGGGGGGAGGTTCGAGCACGGTCGACCGTCGACACACCCCCAGAGCGCCCGGTGGGAGTCCCCCGGCGAAGCCAGGGGGAGAACCGAGCCCGGAGGACAGGGGGCCGGTGCGAGACCCCGGAGCACCGGCCCCCTCATGCTGCCGTGAGGCCGCGGGCCTCAGCCGGTGGCCGTCACTCCCCGGCGGCCGGCAGCGCGTCCGGTGAAGGTGGGCCACTTGGCGAGCGCCGCCGTCGCGCCGTACCAGGCCACCAGGCCCGCCACCGCGCCGACCCAGCCGCCGGCCTTGGCCAGCCCCTCGTTGCCCGCGAAGGCGGCTGTGCCGCCCAGCAGCAGCGCGAGGGTCAGCAGCCCGTACACACCCTGGTCCAGCACGCCGCTGCCGGAGGCCGCGGCGGTCAGTGTCAGGGCGAGCAGCGCCCACAGGAGCATGAAGAGTCCTGCCGCCTCGGCCGAGGTCTCCGCGCCGACGGCGGTGCCCCAGGTGAACCAGAACGCGCCCAGACCGGCGAACGCCGTGCCCGAACCGCCGTTCCCGGCGCGGAACTCGAGCAGGCCGACGACGAAGAGCGCCACGCCGCCGACCCAGGTGGCGAGCGCGGCCGTGTCGGCCGCGGTCACGTTGTCGATCACGCCGGTGTTGCCGACGCCGAACGCCAACAGGGTCAGACCGAGGGCGAGACGGCCAAGAGTCGAAGTAGAACCAGCGCTTCCCGCAGAGACGTCGTTGTCCACGGCGGGCTCCCTTCCTGTCCTGTGCAGTTGTGCTGCAAGTGCTGCAGTTCCCAGGACCGGTATGTACCCTTCACAAGCGCACAATCCACCTGCTACGGACGGGTAGGTTCCGCGGAGTCGAGAGGAAGTCGGGGAGCCGCGCCGGAAGTTGACGCGAACTCAGCCGGAGGCCGACGGCTCCTGCTACGGGATGACGACCACCGGACGCTGCGCGCGCTTCGCGAGCCGCCCCGCGACCGAGCCGAAGAGCCGGCCCACGATCCCGTGCGTGGAGCCGACCACGATCGCGTCGGCCGAGTACTCACGGCCGACCTCTTCCAGTTCATGACAGATGTCGCCGCCGCGCTCGACCAGGATCCAGGGCACCTCTGCGAGATAGTCCGCGCAGGCCAGCTCCAGGCCGAGGACCTCGGTGCGATGGTCGGGCACATCCACGAAGACGGGCGGCTCGCAACCGGCCCAGACGGTGGTCGGCAGCCGGTTGGCCACGTGGACGATGATCAGCCCGGACCCGTTCCGGCGTGCCATGCCGATGGCGTAGGCGAGCGCACGCTCACTGGAGGTGGACCCGTCGAAACCGACGACGACTCCGTGCCGGAAGGCGGGATCGCATGAATGGCGTGCTTCTTCCGCCGCCCGCAGGTCCGACAGAGGATCGGCTACCTGCTTGCGGTCCGCGGGTTCGGGGATTTCGTGACCGGCCATCGGTGTCTCGGCGAAGGAGGTCCTCTTCGGAGGAATCGACTGGGGGGGTGCGTCGGCGGAGCGGCGGAGCTGTGTCCGGGAAACATCTTCCCAACCCCATACCCCAAGGGTACGGCGACACTCCTCTCCTGCCCAGGGCCTGCTGCCCCCATGCGCGACGTTCCAGGGAGCATGCCCGAGCGCGCCCGGGATCGCAATGCCGCTTGGCCACTACAGCCGTCTGCGCGCCGCCCGGTGACCGGATGGCCGCGGTCCTCGTTGCCCACTGAGCCACCCCCGCCACGCCGCCGCCCTGCCGCCACGTCACCCCCTCCGCCTCACCTCCGCGCCGCCCCAGGAGCTCCCGTGCCCGCACGACCGCCCCGCCCCGCCCGCTCACCCCGCCGCGCCGCCGGCCCCTCCCCCTCGCGGCCGCCCTCCTCGCGGCGCGGCCCCTCCCGGCCGCCGTCGGGCCGGGCGTCGGACCCGGCGAGCGACGTCGTCCGCTGGGGGGCGTTCAGCTGTCTGCTCGTACCCGTCGTGCTGGTCGTGTACGGGACGTCCGTCGGCGGCGCGGCCGCCGCCGCCCTCGGTCTCGCGGCGGTCACCGGGGCCTGCCGGGTCCTGCTGCGCCACTCCGAGCGGACCGCGGCGCGGGGCCGTACGGCGCCGGAGCCGGCGCTCACCGGAAGCCAAGACTCCGGTACCGTCCCGAGGGCGCACCGCGGCGCACGGCACGGATCGAGGCGCACGCCGGGCGGCTGACGGTTTCGCACACCGCCCCACCGTATGTTTTCAGCCAACTTCACCGCACAGGCCGAACCTTGCCGAAATGGCCTGCCAACCCCCTTGTCACCAGGGAAGAAAGGGCTGAGGGCGGCCTCCGCACCCTACGGGGACGGGCCATGCCCGTCCCGTGCACTTCCCTGCGGGCCCCCCTGAGTGGAACGCTTCGTGATCGAATGCATCGCGCCAAGTTGCCATGTCGACATAGCGGGGCATCCCGAACGTGTCACACCGACACCATGGGACGCAGTAGATTCGATCATGAGTATCGACGGCCGGGGGACTCGTGCAGAACCGAGGGGAAACGTGCAGGAGCGAAAGGCCCGAAACGAACGGGGAGACGCGCACTTCGAGGGGGGTTTAGCGTCATGAGTCAGGACTCCGCCGCGCCGGAGACGGCACGGAAGCTGTCCGGGCGCCGGCGACGCGAAGTCGTCGCCGTGCTGCTGTTCAGCGGCGGCCCTATATTCGAAAGTTCCATCCCGCTCTCGGTGTTCGGAATTGACCGTCAGGACGCCGGAGTTCCTCGCTACCGATTGCTGGTGTGCGGGGGCGAGGACGGACCACTGAGGACCACGGGCGGTCTGGAACTGACCACACCGTACGGCCTCGAGGCGATCAGCAGGGCAGGCACCGTCGTGGTGCCCGCCTGGCGCTCGATCACCTCGCCGCCACCGCCCGAGGCGCTCGACGCGCTGCGCCGGGCCCATGAGGAGGGCGCCCGCATCGTCGGCCTGTGCACCGGGGCGTTCGTCCTGGCCGCGGCCGGCCTGCTCGACGGGCGCCCGGCAACCACCCACTGGATGTACGCGCCGACGCTGGCCAAGCGTTACCCGTCCGTCCATGTGGATCCGCGTGAGCTGTTCGTCGACGACGGCGATGTGCTCACGTCCGCGGGCACGGCGGCCGGAATCGACCTCTGCCTGCACATCGTGCGCACCGACCACGGCACGGAGGCGGCCGGGGCACTCGCCCGCAGGCTCGTCGTCCCACCGCGGCGCAGTGGCGGCCAGGAGCGCTACCTCGACAGGTCTTTACCCGAGGAAATCGGCTCCGACCCGCTGGCGGAGGTCGTGTCCTGGGCGCTGGAACACCTCCACGAGCAGTTCGACGTGGAGACGCTGGCGGCGCGTGCGTACATGAGCAGGCGCACCTTCGACCGGCGGTTCCGCTCGCTGACCGGCTCCGCCCCGCTGCAGTGGCTGATCACCCAGCGGGTGCTGCAGGCGCAGCGACTGCTCGAGACCTCCGACTACTCGGTCGACGAGGTCGCGGGCCGCTGCGGCTTCCGCTCCCCGGTGGCACTGCGTGGGCACTTCCGGCGACAGCTGGGGTCCTCCCCGGCCGCCTACCGGGCCGCGTACCGGGCCCGCCGGCCGCAGGGCGATCCGGACCGGACACCGATGATGGACGCCGTGGTGCCCGCGCAGGCGGGCCCCGGGGTCAGGCGTGCACCGGCCGGGGCATCCGCCCTCGCGTCGGCCGCCGACCTGGGTAAACCGGCCGCGGAGGCGTACGCGGCAGGTCACAGCCGCCCGAGCATGCCCGGACCGCGCAGCGCACCGTAGGCCGCGCGGCCCACAGCCCGACCCGGCCCGGCCGGGACGCCCCTCGCACAGGGCGGCGTCCCGGCCGGGCCGGCGGCGTTCACGGGCCGGGCCGCACAACGCCGGGAACGCGACGCCGACACCCCCGTAAGGTAGGACGCATGAACGACCGCATGGTGTGGATCGACTGCGAGATGACCGGGCTCTCGCTGACGGACGACGCACTCATCGAGGTGGCCGCGCTGGTCACCGACTCGGAACTGAACGTACTCGGCGAAGGTGTGGACATCGTGATCCGCCCGCCGGACGAGGCGCTCGAGACGATGCCGGACGTGGTGCGCCGTATGCACACCGCCTCCGGCCTCCTCGACGCCCTGGCGGGCGGCACGACCCTGGCGCAGGCCGAGGAGCAGGTCCTCTCCTACGTCCGCAAGCACGTCAAGGAGCCCGGCAAGGCCCCGCTGTGCGGCAATTCGGTCGGCACCGACCGCGGCTTCCTGCTGCGCGACATGCCGACGCTGGAGGGCTACCTGCACTACCGGATCGTCGACGTCTCCTCGGTCAAGGAGCTGGCCCGCCGCTGGTATCCGCGGGCGTACTTCAACAGCCCGGAGAAGAGCGGCAACCACCGGGCGCTGGCCGACATCCGCGAGTCCATCGCCGAACTCCGCTACTACCGTGAGGCGGTCTTCGTCCCGCAGCCCGGACCCGACTCCGAGACGGCGAAGGCCATCGCCGCCAAACACGTACTGCCGGCCCAGTAGCGGACGGGCTCCGCGCCCGCCGGAAAACGTGGGCGCGAGCACCCTCTCGGACCCTGTACACTTTTTCTCGGCCGGTCAGGAAAGCGACCGGTCGTGGTGGGTATAGCTCAGCTGGTAGAGCACCTGGTTGTGGTCCAGGATGTCGCGGGTTCAAGTCCCGTTACTCACCCTGAGGGCAAGGGCCCCGGTCTTCGGACCGGGGCCCTTGTCGTGCGCCCGCCGTGGCGGCGCACGGTCACGACGAGTCGCGCACCACCAGCTCCGTCGGCAGCACGATCTGGGGCCGCTCCGGCGACGGCTGCGCGATCTCCTGGAGCAGGACGCCGGCCATGGTGCGGCCCATCTCCTCCGTCGGCTGGCGCACGCTGGTGAGCGCCGGGTCCATGTGGCGGGCCACCGCCGAGTCGTCGAAGCCGATGAGGGCCACGTCGTCGGGTATGCGGCGGCCCGACTCGCGCAGCACGTGCCGGGCGCCCGAGGCCATGACATCGGAGGCGGCGAAGACGGCGTCGAGGTCGGGGCGGGCCTCCAGCAGTGCGCGCATCGCGAGCCGGCCGCCCTGCTCGGTGAAGTCGGCGACCGCCGTCAGCCGCGGATCGGCGTCCAGGCCGGCCCCGGCGACGGCGGAGCGGTAGCCGTCCAGCCGGCGCTCCGCGCCGTACACGTCCAGCGGACCCGCGATGGTCGCGACGGTGCGGCGGCCCCGGGCCGCCAGATGGTCCACCGCCTCCCGCGCGCCGCCGAAGTTGTCCGAGTCGACCGCGGCGAGCCTCTCGTCCGCCGAACGGCGGCCGCTGATCACCACCGGGATCGACAGCTGCTCCAGCAGGTCCGGCAGCGGGTCGCCCGCGTGCATCGAGACCAGCAGCACACCGTCGACCCGGTGCGCGGCCAGGTACTGGGCGAGCGTCTTGCGCTCCCGGTCGTTGCCGGCGAGCGTCAGGAGCAGCTGCATCTCGGTGTCGGCGAGCGCCGCCCCGACCCCGCTCACCATCTCGGAGAAGTACGGCTCCGCGAAGAAACGGTCCTCGGGCTCGGGCACGACGAGCGCGATCGCGTCCGTACGGTTCCCCGCGAGCGCACGGGCCGCCCGGTTCGGTACGTAGCCCAGCTCCGCGACGGCCGCCTCGACCAGGGCCCGGGTCTCCTGGCTGACCCGCGGCGAACCGTTGATCACCCGGGAGACGGTGCCGCGGCCGACGCCCGCGCGTGCGGCCACCTGCTCGAGCGTGGGCAGGCCGGTGGCCCGTCCCCCGCCGTTCCCCTCGCGGATGGTCCGAGACATCGCGTCCGCCTCCCCAGGCTGCCCAGGCGGAGAACATAACGTGTCCGGGGCCCTCGGCACCCCCGTTCCCGGACGACGATCCGGCCGATTCGCGCATGGGAGCGCTCCCATGCTCCGGTGTGCCATGTCCCACAGAATCCGCAGGTCACCGGCCTGCCGCGGGCGGCCGTCGGCGTGCTAAAAGTACGGTTCCCGAACAAAAGCGGCCGTGGTCGGCCGCCGGGTGCGCCCCCGCACACGCCTCTCAGGCCTCGTACCCCGCACCCCCCGCACCCCGCACCCCGCACCCCGCGAAGGAGGACACGATGCGCAGGACGGAAATCCGCGCGGTCGTCGCCGCCGTCGTCACCGCGCTCTGCGCCGGGTTGCTCACGGGCTGCGCCGGAGACGGCGAAGGCGCGGGCGGCGACGGCAGGACCACCCTCACCGTCGGCGTCTTCGGAGCCTTCGGCCTCGAGGAGGCTGGACTGTACGACGAGTACATGCGGCTGCACCCGGAGATCAGGATCGAGCAGACCTCGATCCAGCGGAACGAGAACTACTACCCGCAGCTCCTCACCCGCCTCAGCACCGACAGCGGCCTCGCCGACATCCAGGCCGTCGAGGTCAACAACATCGCGGAGATCACGGCGACCCAGGCCGACCGCCTCGTCGATCTCAGCGGCGTCGCGGGCGTCAGCGAGGACTCCTTCCTGGACTGGAAGTGGGCCCAGGCCACGACCGAGGACGGCAGGACGGTCGGCCTCGGCACCGACATCGGCCCCCAGGCCGTCTGCTACCGCAAGGACCTGTTCCGGAAGGCCGGACTGCCCACCGACCGGAAGGCGGTCGGCGAGCTGTGGGCCGGGGACTGGCGCGCGTACCTGGAGACGGGCAGGAGATACCGGGCCGGGGCGCCCGCGGGCACCTCGTTCGTCGACTCGGCGTCCGGAGTGCTGTCAGCGGTCATCGGAAGCAGCCGCAAGCGCTTCTACGACGAGAACGGCGAGATCGTCTACAAGACCAACCCGGCCGTGCAGGATGCCTGGGACATCGCCGCCGAGTTCGCCACGGAGAAGCTGACCGGCAGGCTCCAGCAGTTCACCGCGTCCTGGGACCAGGCCATGGCCAACGGCGCCTTCGCGACCGTCTCCTGCCCCGCCTGGATGCTCGGCTACATCCAGGACAAGGCCGGACCGGCCGGCCGGGACAAGTGGGACGTCGCCGCCGCGCCGAAGCCGGGCAACTGGGGCGGCTCGTTCCTGGTCGTCCCCGAGAAGGGCAGGAACAAGAAGGAGGCCGCGCAGCTCGTCGCCTGGCTGACCGCCCCCGAGCAGCAGGCGAAACTCTTCGCCGAGCGCGGCAGCTTCCCGAGCGCCGAGGCCGCCCTTCCGCTGCCCGCGGTCGCGGACGCCGCACACCCGTACTTCGGCGACGCCCCCATCGGCCGCATCTTCGCCGAGGCCGCCCGGGACATCCCCGTACAGATCGTCGGCCCCAAGGATCTGATCATCGCGCAGAACCTGGCCGACATCGGCATGCTCCAGGTCGACCAGAGGGGCCGCTCCCCCGAAGAGGGCTGGGACGCGGCGGTGAAGTCGATCGACAACGCACTGGATCTGTGAGCCGTGCCGTACAAGCACGTGGACGAGGCCCCGGCGGCGGGCCCGGACGGGGCCGGTGAACGGCGCGGGGCCGACCGGCGCGGGGCCGACCGGCGCGGGGCCGACCGGCGCTCCCGCCGCTATCGGCGCGACGTGAAGTGGAGCCCGTACGCCTTCGTCGCCCCGTTCTTCCTCTTCTTCCTCGCCTTCGGCCTCTTCCCCCTGCTCTACACCGGCTGGGCCTCGCTGCACCGGGTCGAGCTGACCGCGCCCACCGAGATGGAGTGGGTCGGGCTGCGGAACTTCTCCCGGCTCCTCGAGGACGAGTTCTTCTGGAACGCGCTCAAGAACACGGTCACCATCGGGCTGATGTCCACCGTGCCGCAGCTCCTGATCGCGCTCGGCATCGCGCACCTGCTGAACTACCGGCTGCGCGGCTCCATGTTCTTCCGGGTCGCCGCGCTCACCCCGTACGCGACGTCCGTCGCCGCCGCGACGCTCGTCTTCGTCCTGCTCTTCGGACGCGACTACGGGATGGTCAACTGGGCGCTCGGGCTGGCCGGCATCGACGGCGTCGACTGGCAGAACGGCACCTGGAGCTCGCGGCTGGCCGTCTCCACCATCGTGATCTGGCGCTGGACCGGCTACAACGCCCTGATCTACCTGGCCGCCATGCAGTCGATCCCGCACGAACTCTACGAGTCGGCCGCGCTGGACGGGGCCTCGCGGTGGCAGCAGTTCATCCACGTCACGGTGCCGTCCCTGCGTCCCACGATCCTGTTCACCGTGGTCGTCTCCACGATCGGCGCGACCCAGCTCTTCGGCGAGCCGCTGCTCTTCAACGGCGGGGCGGGCGCGACGGGCGGCTCCGACCACCAGTTCCAGACGCTCGGTCTCTATCTGTACGAGCAGGGCTGGGTGAATCTGCACCTGGGCAAGGCGGCGGCGATCGCCTGGGCGATGTTCCTCATCCTGCTGATCATCGGCGCGGTGAACTGGCTGGTCGCGCGCCGCCTGGGCGGGAGCGGGCGGGGGGCGACGGGATGACGGTCGCGAAGCGGGCCGGGCGGTTGCGGTACGGGGGGAAGTACACGTACGCCGCGCTGATCGTCTTCACGGCCGGGTCCCTCTTCCCGCTCGTCTGGACGGCGATCGCGGCCTCCAGCACCACGACGCGGCTCGCGCAGACTCCCCCGCCGTTCCTGTTCGGCGGGAACCTCCTCAAAAACCTCGAGATCGCCTGGACCGACGCGAACATGGGCACCGCCCTGCTCAACACGACGGTCGTCGCCGGTTCGGTCGCCACGGGCACGGTCGTCTTCTCCACGTTCGCCGGGTTCGCCTTCGCCAAGCTGCGGTTCCGGCTGAAGAACGCGCTGCTGCTCCTCGTCATCGGCACGATGATGGTGCCGCCGCAGCTGAGCGTCGTGCCGCTGTACATGCTGATCGCCGAGCTCTCCTGGACCGACCAGCTGCAGTCGGTCATCCTGCCGACGCTGGTCAGCGCGTTCGGCGTGTTCTTCATGCGCCAGTACCTGATCGGGGCGCTGCCGACCGAACTCATCGAGGCGGCGAGGGTCGACGGCGCGAGCAGTCTGCGGGTGGTGTGGCACATCGTCTTCCCGGTGGCGCGGCCGGCGATGGCGGTCCTCGGGATGCTGACGTTCGTAATGGCCTGGAACGACTTCTTCTGGCCGATCCTCGCGCTGACCCAGAGCGGCAACCCGACGGTCCAGGTCGCCCTCACGGGCCTCGGCCGCGGCTACATCCCCGACCAGTCGGTGATCATGGCGGGGGCGCTGCTGGGGACGCTGCCGCTGCTGATCGCGTTCGTGGTCTTCGGGAGGCGGATCGTGGGCGGGATCATGGAGGGCGCGGTGAAGGGGTGACGGGGGTGGCCGCTGCGCGGGGGCTCCGCGCGGTGTGTTCGGGGCTTCTCCTCGAACCCCATACCGCCCTGCGGGCAGCGGGCCCGGCTCCGCCCCAGGGCTCGTCGCCCGGGTGGGCGGGCCGGGCTCCGCCCGGGCCCGGTACCGCGCTCCGCGCGGTGGCCTCAAACTCCCCCTACGGCCTGGCGGCGTTGGGAGGTACCGCCACCCACGGCCACCAGGCCGTAGGGGGAGATCGTGGCGCAGCGACTCGGGGCAGCACCCCGACGAGACCGGCCGACTCCCAGCCCCGCGGGCGCATGAGGCACAGGGGCGTGTGGCCCGGCAACTCCAGCCCCGCCGGCGATTGAGGCGCGGGGCTCGGGGCAGAGCCCCGACGAGACCGGCAAGCCCCCGCCCGCGACCGGGCGCAGCGCCCCGACGAGACCGGCGCGCGCCCGTGCAAGACGACGGCGTGGCGCCGCCCCGGCCGGTGGGGCGGCGCGGGGCGGCGCCCGTGGGGGGCGGGAGGGGTGGCTACTTGTAGGTGGCGAAGGCCTTCGTGAAGGCCAGCGGCTGCTGCAGGACCGAGCTGCACGTCGCGTCCGCCGCCGGCTTCTCCCCGCCCGCACACTGCTTGTCCCGCGTCGAGGACCACATCGACAGCCACGCCAGGTCCTTCGACTCGGCGAACGCCACCAGCTGCGTGGCGTCCTCCACCGTGAAGATCTCGGTCACGACGTCGTTGACGCCGATCATCGGCGTCACCGCGACCGTCTGCCACGCGGCCGTGTCGGAGAGCCCGAGCACGCCCTTGAGTTGTGCCTGGGTCGCGGTGGCCGCGGAGATCGCGTACTCGCCCATGTCGGCGCTGTACGCCGGGCCGTAGTCCATCGCCATGATGTTGACCGCGTCGACCCGGACGCCGTTCCGCTTCGCGTCGGCGATCAGGTCGACGCCCGGCTGGGTGAGGCCCTCGGGCATGACGGGCAGGGTGAAGGAGACGTCGAGGTCCGGGTGGGCCTTCTGGAGCCGCGTGATCGCCTGCGAGCGCCGGGTGTTGGCGGCGGTGTCGGGCAGCGCCGCGCCCTCGATGTCGAAGTCGACCTTGGTGAGCTCGTAGGTGTCGACGACCTTGCCGTAGGCCGCCGCCAGGTCGGCGGCGGAGGAGCAGTTGAGCGCCAGCTCGTGGCCCGCCGCGCCGCCGAAGGAGACGCGGACGTCACCACCCTTGGCGCGCAGGGCGCCGATCTGGGACGCGACCTTGTCGTCGGCGAGGTCCGTGACGCCGCCCCACAGCGGGGCGCAGCTGCCGCCGGAGGTGATGAAGGCGAGGTTGAAGTCCTTGACGCCGGTCTTCGCGGCCGTGTCGAGCATGTCGTACGCGGGGTAGAGGGAGGTGTCGATGTACGGGGCGTAGCGTGCGGCCGCCCCCGGCTTCGGCGTCTCCGAAGCGGTCGGCGTCGGCGGGACCGTCGGCGTCGACGTGGGCGGGACCGTCGGCGTCGACGTGGGCGGGACCGTCGGCGTCGGCTGCGGCGTCGCCCCGCCGTCGGCCGCGCACATGACCTCGTTGATGAGGCACGCCGTCGGGTCCGCGGCCTCCCCGCTCGCGGAGGTGACGAAGCCGACGGTGACCGACGCGCCCGGCACCAGGCTCTTGTTCCAGCTCGTGGGCCTGACCGTGACGTGCCGGCCGTCCACGGTGTGCTCGCCGTTCCACAGCAAGCCGATCTTCGTACCGGCGGGCAGGTCGAACTCGAGGGTCCAGTCCGTCTGCGCCGTGCCGGTCTCGTTGGTGATGACGTACTGACCGGTGTAACCGCCGTCCCAGGCACTGGTCCTGGTGTACGCGGCGCCCACCGAGGCGGCCTGGGCGGTGCCGGTGAGGAAGATCGCGGCGCCGCCGATCACCGCGGCCACGACGACCGCGCCGACCGCCTTGGTCCTGACGCTCGCCCTGCGCCGGTGCGTGCTGCTGCCCATCGCGTGCCTGCCTCTGCGTTACGGAGTCGGGGGGTGGTGCGCTGCACGCTAGCGGCCCCGAACCGGACAAATGGCCGATCAGGGACCCCGGTCGGGCTTCTTAGGGCGCGCTTAAGGGAGGCATCGGAAGCCATTAATGCCGGCCGGCGGCCAAGGACAGAACGGCTACCGCGGCGCTGTCCTCCGCCGGCGCTGCACCCGCCCGCGCCGCCGTCCCCGCCGGCCCTCCGCGGCCGCCTCGCGCGGGTCGAGGCCGATCCAGATCCGCACCTCCGTGCCGCCGAGCACCGAGCTGCCGATGCGTACGTCGCCGCCGGTGGACTCGGCGACCCGGCGCACGATGTCCAGCCCGAGCCCCGTCGAGCCCTCCCTGGCCCCGCTGTTGCCGCGGGCCATCGCGGCCGCCGGGTCGGCGATGCCGGGGCCCGCGTCGGAGACGAGGACGATGACCGCGTCGTCGCCGTTGTGCACGTCGACGGAGAAGGCCGTGCCCTCGGGCGTGTGGCGGAAGACGTTGCCGAGCAGCGCGTCGAGCGCGGCGGCCAGTTCGGGGCGGGCGACCGGGATGCGTACGGGCCGGTCGACCCCGGCGAGCCGGACCTTGCGGCCCTCGTCCTCAGCGAGCGCCGACCAGAACCCCATCCGCTCGCGGACGACCTCGGAGACGTCGCAGCCCGCGCCGGGACCGGCCGCCGCGGTCTGCGGCTTGGCCTCGCGGGCGGTGCGGATGATGGTGTCGACCTCGCGCTCCAGCTGGGCGACGGCCGCGCGGGTCTGCTCGGCGGCGGCGCTCTCGCCCAGCGACGCCGCGTTCAGCCGCAGCACGGTCAGCGGGGTGCGCAGCCGGTGCGACAGGTCGGCGGCCAGTTCGCGTTCGTTGGCGAGGAGTTGGACGACCTGATCGGCCATCGAGTTGAACGCGACGGCCGCGGACCGCAGTTCGGGCGGGCCCTCCTCGGGGACGCGCGCCCCGAGCCGGCCCTCCCCCAGGTCGTGCGCGGCGCCCGCGAGCCGCTGCGCCGGCTGCACCATCCGTACGCCCAGCCGGTCGGCGACCGCGACGGAGCCGACGATCAGCGCGATGCCGACGCCCGCGAGGACGAGCCAGGCGGTGTCGACGCCGTTGGAGACCTCGCCCTCGGGCACGAAGATCTCGACGACGGCGATCTGGCCGGTGCCGATCGCCGTCGGCTGCAGCAGCACGGACCCACCGGACACCTCTGCGATCGAGGCGCGGCCGATCAGTTCGACGGTGGCCAGGTCCCTCTTCGCCGCACGCCGCTTGCCGATCTCCAGCGGCAGGCTGCCCGGTTCGCCGGACGCCGGGATGTGCACGGCCATCCGGCCGGCCGCGCCGGCGGGCGTGGACTCGACGGCCCGCTCCAGCATGCGGCGTTCGGTGGTGACGGTCAGCGTGGGGCCGATGGTCGCCGCCTGCCGCTCGGCGTTGGAGAAGGCGCGGTCGCGGGCCATCTCCTTGATGACGATGCCCAGGGGGAGCGCGAAGGCGATCACGACCATCACCGTGACGGCCAGCGCGACCTTGACGAGCGCCCATCTCATGCCCGGTGTCCTTCGCTCATGGCCGCCGTCCTGCGCTCATGGCCGCTGTCCGTTCGGCGGTTCGAGCTTGACTCCCACTCCGCGCAGCGTGTGCAGATAGCGCGGCTGCGCGGCCGTCTCGCCCAGCTTGCGGCGCAGCCAGCTCAGATGGACGTCGATGGTCTGGTCGTCGCCGTAGCTCTGCTGCCAGACCTCGGCCAGCAGTTCCCTGCGGGGCACGACGACCCCGGGCCGGCCGGCGAGGAAGGCCAGCAGGTCGAACTCCCTGCGGGTGAGATCCAGTCGGCCGCCGTCCAGCTCGGCCTGGCGGCGCAACGGGTCGATGGACAGTCCGCCGACCTGGATGACCCGCGAGGGCGGCGCCTCGCCGGCCGCGCGGGAACGCCGCAGTACGGCCGCCATCCTGGCCGACAGGTGCTCGACGGAGAACGGCTTGGTCAGATAGTCGTCGGCGCCGTCGTTGAGCAGCCGTACGATCTCCGTCTCGTCGTCCCGCGCGGTCGCGATGATCACGGGCACGTCGGTGATGCCGCGGAGCATCTTCAGGGCCTCCGCGCCGTCCAGATCGGGCAGTCCGAGATCGAGAATGACCACGTCGAACCGGAAATGGGCCACCTCGCGCAGCGCCTCGAGGGCCGTGCCGACGCTCCGTACCGTGTGGGAGGCCTCGGTCAAGTGCCTGATGAGGGCGGAGCGCACGAACTGGTCGTCCTCGACCACGAGCACACTTGCCATGGGCGGCACCGTACGCCATCCGGGGGACACCGGTCTCGCCCCTCCCATCCGGGACAACGCCGGTGCGGGTGGTGCACTATGGCCCGGATGCATCGAGGACTCGTACATGCCATGGCGTGGTCGCTGTCCACCGGCGCGGCGGTCACGCTGTCGTGGTGGGGCGTCCACACGGTCATGGCCGGAACCGCGTACGACCGGCCGCGCGCACTGCCCATCACGGCACAGACCCCGACGACCCCGGCCGCCGAGCCGCAGGCGGCGTCGACGGCCCGGCCGCCGAGCCGCTCCCCCTCCCCGTCGCCGTCGCGTCCGCCGAACAGGAAGCCGGCGACCACGCCGCCCCCGGCGGCGAAGCCCGTCCCGCCCGAGGACTCCCCCGCGACGGCAGAGCCGGAGTCGGGGGACGTGAAGGGCTACAACGTCAAAGGCGGCCGGGTCGTCTTCGACATCGGCGAGAACTCCGCGGAGCTGGTCTCCGCCACCCCGGCGGCGGACTGGCAGATGCAGGTGTGGAAGCAGCCGACGTGGATCCGGGTCACGTTCACGCGGGACGGGCACGAGGTGTCGGTGTTCTGCACCTGGAACGGGCATCCGCCGATGGTCCAGTTCGACGAACGCTGAGGCGGGCGGACGGCGCTCAGCGGAAGACGGCCGGCGGCGGCGCGGGGGACGGCTTGGCGCTCGCGTCGGTGACGGGCACCGCCCCGCCCGTGAAGTCGGCCAGCGCGCGCCCGTGTTCGACCCGGCCGGCGAACGGGTCGCTCGCCACGCGACGGGTGAACTCGGCGACCGGCAGCGCGGCGTCCGACGCCAGCAGCACCGCGTTGCCGAAGCGGCGGCCGCGCAGCACGGTCGGGTCCGCGGCGAGCGCGAGCTCCGGGAAGACGGCGGCGACCGTGGCGATCTGGGCCCGCAGATACGTGAGCGGCGGCCCGTCGGCGATGTTGGCGGCGTAGCAGCCGCCGGGCCTCATCGCCCTGCGCACCTCCGCGAGGAACTCCGTGCTGGTCAGATGCGCCGGGGTGCTCGCACCGCTGAACACGTCCGCGATCACCACGTCCGCCCAGCCGTCCGGCACCTTCGCCAGCCCGGCCCGGGCGTCGAGCGACCGCACCCGTATCCGGGCGCCGGGGTCCACGGGGAGCCGTTCCCGTACGAGTTGGACGAGAGCCGCGTCGAGCTCGACGACCTGCTGGGTGGAGCGGGGGCGGGTGGCGGCGACGTAACGGGCCAGGGTGAAGGCTCCGCCGCCGAGGTGCACGACGTGCAGCGGCCGTCCGGCGGGCGCGGCGAGATCCACGGCGTGACCGAGCCTGCGCTGGTACTCGAAGGACAGGTGGGCCGGGTCGTCGAGATCGACGTGCGACTGCGGGGCGCCGTCGACGAGCAGCGTCCAGCCGCGCGGGCGGTCGCGGTCGGGTACCAGCTCCGCGAGCCCGGCGTCCACGGCCGCGACGACGGCCTCCGCGCCACCGCCCCCACGCCGCCTGTTCTTCGCCACGCGTCCATTATCGCCCGGCCGCCGGAGTGCCGCGTCCGGGCGGCCCGCCCTGGCCTCCCCGGGGGAAGCGCGGGTCCGGTGGTCAGCGGCAGTTGTCCGCCGCCTCGATCAGCCGGGCCGCCTCGCCGAGCGCCTTCCGCAGGACAGCCGGGTCCGTGACCGCGTCGGCGTCGTCACCGGGGGGCAGCAGCCACCCGGAGCCGGTGACGGGCGGCTCCGGGGGAATGCGCAGGCCCCGGCCGGACGTCTGCGTGCACGCGCTGCCCGGCATGTCCCAGGCTTCGGCGGTGCCCGGCGGGACGAGGAAGCCGAGGGTGTCGCACGCCCCGTCGTGGAGCACCGGGCCGACCGCGGGCGCGGCGGCGCGGCGCAGGATGTCGACCGCCTCGAGGCCCTGCCGGGCGGGGACGGTCACCAGGTCGCACGGTTCCGCGGCCCCTGCCGGGCCCGCCCTCCCCACCGCGCCGCACGCGGGCGGTGCGCTGCGGTCGGGGCTGGGCAGGTGTCCGGCCGTGGTCGCGGGCGTCGCACTGGCCTCCATGCCGACCTCCAACAAGGGGATCCCCTCCTCGCTCGAGTGGAGACACGTGACGCGCCTCCGTACGGTTCAACGCCCGTGCGCGTCAACGGCTACGGCGGCACGCCGCCGCAAAGGATGGCAGTTCATGGCAGATCGCCGATGAGATGTCCCTTTTGTTGCCAAACCCCGTGTGAGGGACCTCTCACAGCAGGTACGTTCTTGCCCGCCGGAATCCGGCCGCACCAAGAGAGGGCTCGGCCATGGCGTCATCGTCCAAGGCATCACGGGCAGTTGCCCCTCCCGTCCCCAACCTGGCCTTCCGCCGGCTGCGGGGACACCGCTCACCGAACGAGTTCGCGACGGTCGTCCGCAGGGCCGCCCGCGAGATCGGCGAGCAGGTCTCCTGCGACGCGCGGTACATCGGGCGCGTCGAGTCCGGCGAGATCCGCTGCCCGAACTACGCGTACGAGCGGGTGTTCCTGCACATGTTCCCCGGCCTCGCGCTGACGGACATGGGCTTCACGGCCCGGGAACAGGTGCGGGGGCGCGGTGCGCGCGGCCGGGCGGCGTCCGGGCCCGCGGGGGAACCGGCCGCCCATCCGAACCACCATCCCTGCTGCCCCGTCCCCATGGGCAGTGGCGCACGTGACAGCGACGAGGAGAGCGACGTGCTGCGTCGCGCATTCATGACGAGCGGCTCCACCACGGTGGCGGCCGCGTCCCTGGGCCTGGGGCCCGTGCCCGAGTCCGTGTCCGGCCGGCCACGGGTCGGCGAGAGCGAGGTCCGCGCCGTCGAGGAGGCCGTACGCCGGATCCGCCTCATCGACGACCGGCACGGCGCCGACGGTCTGTACCGGCAGGCGGCGAAACCCCTGCGGGCCGCCTACGCACTGCTCGACGCGGGCACGGCGGCGCGCAGATCGACGGAGCAACGGCTGCACGCGGGCGCCGGCGAACTCGCCATCTCGGTGGGCTGGCTCGCCCACGACTCCGGCCGCTTCGAGGACGCCCGCTCCCACTACGCCGAAGCGCTGGCCACGGCCCGCGTGGCCGGCGACCCGGGCCTGGAGGCCCACGCGTTCTGCAACACGTCGTTCCTGGCCAGGGACGCGGGGCGGCCGCGGGAGGCCGTACGCACCGCGCAGGCCGGCCAGCGGGCGGCCCGGCGGGTGGCCTCGCCCCGACTGCTGTCCCTGCTCGCGCTGCGGGAGGCGGGCGGCTGGGCGGGGCTCGGTGACAGGGCGAGCTGCGAGCAGTCGCTGGCGCGGGCGCACGCGTACTTCGCGCGGGGCGCGTCGGGCGCGGACCCGGAGTGGATGTCCTTCTTCGCCGAACCCGAACTGGAGGCCCTCCAGGCCCAGTGCTGGTCCACCCTCGGCGAATGGTCCCGCGCGGCCCGCCACGCCCAGCGCGCGGCGACGCTCCAGGACCGCCGCTTCACGCGCAACCTCGCGCTCTACCGGGCCGAACTGGCGGCGGACCTGGCGCGGGCGGGGGCGCCGGAGGAGGCGGCGGTGGCGGGCGAGCAGGTGCTCGATCTGCTGGGCGAGGTGCGGTCGTCGCGCATCGAGTCGATGCTGACGAGCACGGCGCACGTCTTGCGCCCGCACAGCCGGACGCCGGCGGTGTCGTCGTTCCTCCACCGGCGGGCGACGCCGCACCCGGCGTGACGCACGCGGATGCGCTGCGCCGGGCGGCGAGCGTGTTCCCCTCCCCTCCCCGAACCGGGCTCTGCCCGGACCCGCGCCTCAAACGCCGGCGGGCGGGATTGGCCGGTCCTGTCGGGGGCTCCGCCCCCGAACCTCGCGCCTCAACCGCCCTACGGCCCGGCGGCCGTGGGTGGGGGTACGTCCCACGCCGCCCGGCGTAGGGGGAGTGCCCTCAAGCGGGGCTGAAGTCGCCGGGTTCCGCCCGGTCCGGGCGCCTTGAGCGCCGGCGGGCTGGTTGCCGTGCAGCGGCATTTCCAGCCCCGGCCTGGGGGCATCTCCCACGGCCGCCAGGCCGTAGGGGGAGATTGAGGCCACCGCGCGGAGCGCGGTACGGGGTCCGGGGCCTGCCCCGGTTCGGGAAGCTGGGGGTCCCCCCGCGGCCGCCAGGCCGCAGGAACGCGCAGCGGCCCCGCACCCGCAGCACACCCCCCGTCACCCCTCCTGATGCCCCGTGTCGTTCCAGCGCTCGATCGCCGGCTCCCCGTACGCCCACCCCAGCACCGACAGGCTCGTCGGGTCGAGCCGGATGCGGCCTCCGAAGGAAATGTCCTCGCCCAGCCACCGCGCCCCGAGGGAGCGCAGGATGTGGCCGTGGGCGAAGACCAGGACGTCGCGGTCGGCGGAGCGGGCCCATTCGACGATCTCGTCGACGCGGGACGAGACGGCCGCGAGGGTCTCGCCGCCGGGCGCGCCGTCGTTCCAGAGCAGCCACCCCGGCTGAAGCGCGTGGATCTCGGACGGGGTGAGGCCCTCGTACGCCCCGTAGTCCCATTCCATCAGCGCGTCCCAGGGTTCCGCCCGCTCCCCGAAGCCCGCGAGCGCGCAGGTCTCGCCGGCCCGTACCAGCGGGCTGGTGCGGACCTCGACGCCTTCGAGGCCGGACCACGGCGCGCGGTGCAGCCGCTCACCGAGCAGTTTCGCGCCGCGCCGGCCCTCTTCGAGCAGGGGGATGTCCGTCCTGCCGGTGTGTTTGCCGAGCAGTGACCATTCGGTCTGGCCGTGCCGGGCGAGCAGGATCCGCGGTGCCATGGGTGGCTCTCCTGAGGTTCACGATCGGATGTCGCCCCATCATCGCGCACATGAACGACAGGCAACCTCCCCGACGATCTCGGCGTCCCCACTCCCGTACGCCTGATCACGACCACGAGCCACGACCACTGAGACGGAGACCGACGGATGCCGCAGACCGCACCGCACCACCGGCCCCGCTGGTGGACCGAGCTGCTGCTGATCGCCGTCGTCTACGCCGCGTACTCGGCCGGCCGTCTGCTCGCCCGCGGCGACGTCGCGACGGCGGTCGACCACGGTCTCGCGATACTCCGGGCCGAGAAGGCACTCCTGCTCAACGCCGAGCATCCGCTGAACCGTCTCTTCACCGATGTCCCCGCTTTCGGCATACCCGCCGACTTCGTCTACGCCTCCCTCCACTACGTGGTCACCCCGGCCGTGCTGGTGTGGCTCTTCCGCCGCCGGCCGCTCCGCTATCGCGCGGCCCGCACCTGGCTGATGGTCTCCACGCTCCTCGGGCTCGTCGGCTTCACGCTGATGCCGACCTGCCCGCCCCGGCTGCTGGACGCCGCGCACGGCTTCGTCGACACGATGGCGCAGTACAGCTCGTACGGCTGGTGGGGCACGGAGGCGAGCGCGCCGCGCGGGCTCGGCGGGATGACGAACCAGTACGCGGCGATGCCGAGCCTGCACGTCGGCTGGGCCCTGTGGTGCGGTGTGATGCTGTGGCGGCACGGCCGTACGCCGCTGCCGCGGGCCCTTGCCGTCGGCTATCCGCTGCTCACCACGATCGTGGTGATGGGCACCGCGAACCACTACTTCCTCGACGCGGTCGGCGGCGCGGCCGTCATGGGCGTCGGCGCGCTGCTGACCAGGCCCGCGATGCGGCTCGCCGACCTCACGCGGCAGCGGTCCGGGTTCGCTGCGACGGCATCGAGGTCCACCGTTGTCGGTGGCGGATGCGAGACTTCCGCGGGTGAGCGAATCCCTGGGCAGCGGACCCCCTCCGCAGGCGCCGACGACAGCACTCCGGCAGCGGCTCGCTGAGCTGCGCGGTCCTGCCGCGCAGCCCCATCCGCTCGATGCCCGCGCCCTGGCGGCGCTCGCCGCCAACCCGGGGTGCGAGCGCCGGGCGCTGCTGGACGGCGCCGGGGTGGACAAGGCGGCGCTGGCGTCCGCGCTCGGTTCGCCGGGGACGTTCGGGCAGTCGCAGTTCGCGTTCATGCGGGGCAACGCCTTCGAGGCGAAGGTGAAGGCGGACGGCGGCAAGGAGCTGCTGCGTCTGCTCGGTCTGGAGGATCCGGCCGGCGCGCTGGTGCCGGACCTGGCGGCGGCCGGGCCCGAGGGCCGCGCGGCGCGTACGGCGCTGGCGCTGCGCGAGGCGACGGCGGCCGGGGCGTGGACGCTGCTCGACCATCCGCTGCTCGCCCTGGAGGTGGCGGGCTCGCCGGCGTATCTGGAGCCGGACGCGGTGGTCGTGGCCCCCGACGGCCGGTGGACGGTCGTGGAGATCAAGTCGTTCCCGATGATCGACGCGTCGGCGGACGCGTCGAAGGTCGGCGCCGCCGCCCGCCAGGCCGCGGTGTACGTACTGGCCCTGGAGCGGGTCGCCGCCGTCACGGACGACGCGCGGGTCGCGCACAGCATTCTGCTGGTCTGCCCGAAGGACTTCTCCAATCTGCCGACCGCGTCGGTCGTGGACGTGCGCAAGCAGCTGTCCGTGACCCGCCGTCAGCTGGCGAGGCTGACCCGCGTCGAGGACATCGCCGCCGCGCTGCCCGAGGGGCTCACCTTCGACCTGGAGGCGTGCTCGGCGGACGAGCTGACGGCCGCGGTCGAGTCGGTGCCGCACGCGTACGCACCCGAGTGCCTGGCGGCGTGCGAGCTGGCGTTCCACTGCCGTGACCGGGCCAGGCAGGACGGTGCGGTGGAGGCGCTGGGCCGGTCGGTCCGCGGCGAGCTGGGCGGGCTGACGACGGTGGGCGGCGTGCTGGCGGCCGCCCGCGGCGAGGCCGGTGACCCGGCCGACCCGGCGGTGGCGGCACTCCGGCGGGCCGCGGCCCTGCGATCGGAGGCACTGGCCGACGCGGCCATGACGCGGGAGGCCGACGCGGCCATGACGCGGGAGGCCGACGCGGCCGTGGCACGGGAGGCGGGCGGATGTCGCTGATCGCCACACTGGCCCGGCTGGAGGCCGTCGAGACGGGCCGCGCCCAGCCGCTGGCGACGGTCCGCCACCGGCGGGTGTCGGCGCGCCCGATGGTGTTCGTACCGCTGACGACCGCGGGCGAGGCCGGGGCGCCGCTCGGCGCGCTGGTGGGCACGGACCGCGAGGAGCCGCGGCTGCTGGTCGTGGCACAGCCCCGCGACCGCGACCTGCGCTCGGCGTTCCTGGCCGAGCTGGCCGATGTGCTGCTGCCGTATCTGGACGGCTTCGGTGACGACGTCGAGCTCGTCGAGCGCAAGGAGACCGACGCGGAGACCGGCAAGAAGGTCACCGTCGAGGTGGAGCTGTGCGCGGACGCCCCGCAGCTGATCGTGCCGAGCCGCGCCGGCGTGGAGTTCGTACGGCTGCTGGGCCGCTCGATGCGGTTCCGGCGTACGGCGGAGCAGGACCCGGACACGCCGTATCCGGCGCCGCCGCGGGTGCCGCTGCTGGGCCGCTGGCTGACCCACTACGGCGAGCGCGCCCGCGTTCCCGGCTCGTCCCTGCTGCTCGCCGCGACGGACCTGCTGAACCGGCACTGGGCGACGGGCCAGTCCTCTTTGGAGGACCAGCATCTGGGCGCGCTGCTCGCCTGGATCGACGCGGCGGAGGGCGAGTCGGGCGCCGAGGCGGCGCTCCGGGCCGAGCTGGGCCGCGACCGGGAGGGCCTGCTGCGCTGCCCGCCGGCCGGGCCCGCGACCGATCCCGTCTTCGACAACCGGCGTCTCGCACCCGCGATGGAGCGCTACGACCGGGCCCGGCAGCTCCTCGCCGCCGCCGAGGACGGCGAGAGCGCCGACGAGCGGCTGGGTGAACTGCACCGTGCGGAGCGGGAGGTCAGGCGGCTGGTCGCGAACCAGATGCGGCCCACCTGGCAGGCGGTGTGGCGGGCTCTCGATCTCGTACGCGGGCTCCCCGAGGGCTCCCGTGTCGAGGAGCGCTGGACCCGCGACCGCTGGTCGTTCACCGCCCACCGCGACCGGGTCCGCGCCGGCGAACCGCCGCAGCCCCGGCGCGACGACGCCGTGACCGCGGCGCAGAAGCTCGCCGCGCGGGAGACCGCGCAGGCGCAGCTGGAGGCCCAGGAGGCACTGGACGATCCGCTGGTGCTGGCGGGCCGCCGCCTCGCCGGCGAGGCGTTCGTGTCCGAGGTGATCGACGTGGAGATGGCCTGGTCCGAGTCGAAACGGCCGAGCCCCCGCCCCCTGCTGACCGTGCGCACGGACGACCGCCCGCACCTCGGCGGGCACGGCGCGACGGGAGCCCCGCCGGCCGGGGGCGAGAGCCGGATCAAGGTGTACCGCTCGCTGGACGGCAAGCCGCAGACGGCGGAGTTCGTACGGTACGAGGACGACGGGACGCTGGTGCTGCGGGTCACCGACCGGATGGGCCGCGCCAAGGTCCCCGCGGAGGGCTCCGTGCCCGTCAAGGGCGACCGGATCGCCTGGACCCTGTTCGAGCACGACCAGCGGGGCGGGCCGAAGCTGCCGGACCCGGAGGAGACGCCGTGGACGCACGGCGGCCCCCCGAGGTCCGACACCGCCGAGATCCCCGACCGCGTCACCCCGGATGACCTGCTGTGACGTCCGCCCGTGAGCTGCCCGCGCCCGGCCGCCCGGTGCCCGATCCCGGCGCCGAGGCGGCGCGCGCGACCGCCGGCATCCTGCACGACACGCTCCACGGCTCCGCCAGGGGCGTCGTCGTCGACTCGCCGCCGGGCGCGGGCAAGTCCACCCTCGTCGTGCGCGCCGCGCTCGAACTGGCCGCCGCGGGGCGCCCGTTGATGGTCGTCGCGCAGACCAACGCGCAGGTCGACGACCTGGTGCTGCGGCTCGCGGAGAAGGAGCCGGAGCTGCCCGTCGGCCGGCTGCACTCGAACGACTCCGACCCGTACGACAAGGCGCTCGACGGGCTGGACAACGTCCGGAAGTCGGCGAAGGCGGGCGACCTCGCCGGTCTGGACGTCGTCATCTCCACGGCCGCCAAGTGGGCTCATGTGCAGGGCGTCGAACCCTGGCGGCACGCCATCGTCGACGAGGCGTACCAGATGCGCTCCGACGCCCTGCTCGCCGTCGCCGGGCTGTTCGAACGGGCCCTGTTCGTCGGCGATCCGGGGCAGCTCGACCCGTTCTCGATCGTCGGCTCCGAGCAGTGGGCGGGGCTCTCGTACGATCCGTCGGCCAGCGCGGTGTCCACGCTGCTGGCGCACAACCCGGACCTGCCGCAGCACCGGCTGCCCGTCTCCTGGCGGCTGCCGGCGTCGGCGGCGCCGCTGGTGTCCGCCGCGTTCTACCCGTACACGCCGTTCCGGAGCGGCACCGGCGACGGTGACCGGCGGCTGGCGTTCGGTGTGCCGTCGGACGGGTCGGGGCCCGACCGGGTCCTCGACGAGGCCGCGGAGTCGGGGTGGGGTCTGCTGGAGCTGCCCGCGCGCCACACCCCGCGCACCGACCCGGAGGCGGTGCGGGCCGTGGCCCTGGTCGTGCGCCGGCTGCTGGACCGCGGCGGCGCGGCGGTCTCCGAGCGGTCCGCGGAGCCGGTGCCGCTCACCGCCGACCGGATCGCCGTCGGCACGGCCCACCGCGACCAGGCGGCGGTGGTGCGCGCCGCGCTGGCGGAGCTGGGGGTCGCGGGCGTCACGGTCGACACCGCCAACCGTCTCCAGGGCCGGGAGTACGACGTGACGGTCGTGCTCCACCCGCTGTCGGGGCGGCCGGACGCGACGGCGTTCCATCTGGAGACCGGGCGCCTGTGCGTCCTCGCCTCCCGCCACCGGCACGCGTGCATCGTCGTGTGCCGGGAAGGCGTGGAGGAGCTGCTGGACGAGCACCCGTCGACGGAGCCGGTGCAGCTCGGCGTGACGGTCAGGTTCCCGGACGGCTGGGAGGCGAACCACGCGGTGCTGGCGCATCTGGCCGAGCACCGGGTGCGGTGGGATCCGGGGACGGCCTGAGACGGTCTTGCGCGGAGCGGGACAATGGAGGGCGGTCCGGCAGTGCGGACCGCGACGCGAGGAGGAGTACGGACATGGCGGAACCGGAGCGGACGACCGAGCGCAGGGTGCGGCCTGCCCCCCTGCTGTTCGAGCCGTCGGAGGCTGCCGCCGACCCGGAGCACTTCTTCGACCTGGAGTCCATGGAGGACCCGCGCGAGCTGCTGGACCGGTCGACGGAACTGGCGCTGGCCTTCCGGGCCGCGACCGACCGCGCGGTCGAGTTCCAGGCCCTCGCGGCGGCCCAGCTCGCCGACCCCCGCCGCTTCGACCGGCTGACGCCGGCGGACATCGGCGAGCGGGCGGGCTGGACGGAGGACTACGCCCGCAAGATGATCGACTTCGGCAGGGACCTGCTGCGCGGGGGCCACTGACGCACCGTCGGCCGGGGGACCATGGCGGCTGAGCCTCGCCGTCCCTGGCGTCACTCGGCGCGGGCCTCCTCGTCGAGACGGTCCACGAACTTGGCGAGCAACGCGGCGAACCGGTGCATCTCGTCGGCGGACCAGCCGTCCGGCACCCGGCCGTAGAAGGACTGCCGCGTCCGGTGCGCCTCGGCGACGGCCGCCCGGCCCGCGTCGGTGAGCACCAGGCAGCTGCGCCGGCGCAACGCCCGGCCGGCCGGGGCGGGGAGCCCGCCCGCCGCGGTCCGGGTGACGGCGCGGACGCGCCTCTCGGACCGGTCCAGTGAGCCTCCACCCACCCGTCCGTCATATGCCAGTCGAAGATGGCGGGGCGAAAGATACCCCTCTCCGCCCCGCCCTGTCCCCGTTTCGCGGAACGAAGTGAAATTGCAGTATCACTCGCGGTAAGCATGAGTGCATGACCGCATGGCTGCGAGACCCCGCCCCCCTGACGGACGCCGTCCCCGACGGCCAGGACCACACGGCGGCCCGGGTGACGCCCCCCGGCGCCGGCTGGCTCGCCTCGGCGGAGGCGTATCCCCGATCGGCGCTCGCGCAGTGGGAGAAGCGGCCGACCGCGCCCGCCGTGCTGCCGTGCGGTTCGGTGTTCGACGTGGTGAACGTCCCCACGATGTTCGGGCGCCGGATGCTCGACCGGCTGTGGTCGCAGGGCCCCGGATCCGGGCCCGTGGCGATGCACCGGGGCCGGATGATGCTGTTCGCCGCGCCCGGCACGGCCCGGCGGCTGCCGTCGCTGCTCGACTGGGAGGAGTGGGGCGACGCCGTGCCGCCCCTGCTCTGCCATGGCGTGGGCGACGCGGTGACCGTACCGCCCCTGACCCCCACGGAAGACGCCTCCGAGCCCCGCTGGCTGGTCGCGCCCGACACCCGTCAGCCCTGGCTGCCCGGGCCGGAGGTCCTGCTGTGGGCGTGTGTGCGGGCGGTGCGCGCGAAGGCCTCCGGAGGAGCGGCTTTATCGATTTTTCCTCCCGCCGATCAGGATGCTAAGGTCTACGACGTCAGCAGGCGCCGCTAGCTCAGTTGGTTAGAGCAGCTGACTCTTAATCAGCGGGTCCGGGGTTCGAGTCCCTGGCGGCGCACAGACGGAAGAAGGCCCCTCGCGCAAGCGGGGGGCCTTCTTCGTGCCGCCTAGGCGGTGGTGACCTTCACCGTCCACGACCCCGCCCGGGTGCGTTCCGAGACCTCCACCCGCACCCGCCCTCCGGGCGGCCCCGGCATGGTGAACGTCTCCCCGACCCGCAGCGGCGCGTCCGCGAGCGGCGGGTAGACCGAGTCCTCCCGGCAGGCCTCCGTCTCCGGATGCGTGTCGACGACCTCGATGGGACCGCCGCCGGACGCGGTCTCGCCCTCCACGCGGTAGAGCAGCACGCCCTCGGTGCAGGTGTAGGCGTCGTTGCCGGTGGCGCCGCGTGCCTCGATCGCCAGCGCGCTGTGCGGCCCCGTCCGTACGACCGCCAGCCGGGTGCCGACGCTGCCGCCGCGCGCGGGCGCGGCGGCGACGGGCTCGAGGGTCACCGGGTCGCCGCCGCGCTCGGCGTTGACGCACCGCACCTCGGACCTGCCGAGCCAGCCGAGCTTCCACTTGTGCCAGGCGAACAGGTCGGGGGCCAGACCGAACTGGCTGCCCATGACGTCCCAGTCCCCGACGTGGGTGTCCCAGTCGCCGTGGCCGTCCACCGGCCGGTGGTAGAGATCCGGCAGGTCGAAGACGTGACCGGTCTCGTGGGCGAGGACGTTGCGGTCCGGCGGATGGCGTTCGAAGACGGTGACGACGCGGCGGATGTCGGTGCCGTCGGCGCGCAGCGGCCGGTCGAAGTTGACGACCTTGGTCGCGTCGGAGTCGACGCCGGGCGCGTCGGGGTCGGCGACCAGATAGACGATGTCGTACGCGGAGAAGTCGACCCGGTCGTCCGCCACGGCGACGGCGTCCCGCAGATAGGCGGCCCGGTGCTCGGGCTCCCAGTCCCGCTGTATGCCGTAGGCGACCGAGGGCTTCGGCATCGGCAGCCATTCGGTCAGCGGGTGGGCGCGCAGGGAGAAGGCGCCGTAGGACGCCCGCCGGAAGAAGTCGCTGGTGGCGGGGAAGTGGTCGGCCGCCAGCTCGTGGGGCCGGTTCAGCGGCACGGAGTCCGGAAACGACAGGAAGATCATGACCGCGTCGAGCTCGGTGACCGGCCGGGTGTACGCCGCGTTCCAGGTGTCGAGGCCCAGCGAGTGGTGAGCGGCCGTCCGGGGCAGCGCGCACGGGCCGCCCATCGTGTCGGCGACCGCGGGGCCGGCCACGAGGGAGGCGGCCGTGAAGGCCATGAGCGAAGTGAGCGCGGCCGCGGCATTGCGCAGTCGTTCCACTCTCCCGGGTGCTCCCCCGGGCGACTGCTGACCCTCCACGTGGACCTCCGGCAGCGGAATACGGGATGCGCCACCCACCCTGTGATGTTTTCTGGTGATACGCCCTGTTCCGGTGCCCCACTCGGGTGACCGACCCGACACCGGCCCGAACCCCGTCGCCAGACGGCGACACTCCGATGGCTCACAGAAAGTCACAAGTGGTCAGCAGTCGGCAGACCCCGCTCCCGACCCGCGCAGAAACGATCGACCGCTCCCTCAGGAGGCCCTGTCACATGATGGTCACGCTGGAACGGCCGGCTCCGCTGGCTCTATGATCGGCACACTTTCCCCGAGTTCTTGCTGGATTTCTTCGTCGAATGCCTTGGCGGGCCATCCCCCGACCACATTTGTACGACCCTGTACGACACAACTGCACTGCGGGAGTGAGCGGTGAGCGGAACCTCCGAAGGACAAGGGCCCGCGGGCGTCGCAGTCCCCGGACGCATCCGACCCACGGTCACTGAGCGTCACACCTTCGGCCGGAAGTACTCCGAACTGCGCGACTACCGTGCCGCCTTCAACGCGGCGCAACTGGCCATGGCCGTCGTCGACCCCCAGGGCGTGGTGATCAGCGCCAACGAAGCGCTCGCCGCGCTGCTCGGCACCCGCCCCGTCGAGCTGCGCGACCAGTACGCGGCCGACCTCATCGACCTCGCCTCCGACGCCCGCACCTGGCACGCCTACCGCGAGGCCCTGCGCGGCCGCCGTTCGCGCTTCCGCTGCACCCGCCGGCTCAAGCACCCGGACGGGCGGGTCCTGTGGGCCGAGGTCACCGTCGCGCCGGTGCCCGACAGCACCACCGTGCTGCTGTCGGTCGCGGACATCAGCGACCGCCGGGAACTGCGGGCCCGGCTGCGGCACCTCCAGATGCACGACCCGGTGACCCGGCTGCCCAACCGGACGCTGTTCTTCGAGCGGCTGACCGCCGCGCTCGAATCGTCCCCGTACGACCAGGGCTCCACCGGCCGGATCGGCCTGTGCTACCTGGATCTCGACGGGTTCAAGGCCGTCAACGACACTCTCGGGCACCGCGTCGGCGACCGGCTGCTGGCCGCCGTCGCCGCCCGGCTGACCGAGTGCGCGAGCGGGCACCTGGTGGCCAGGCTCGGCGGCGACGAGTTCGCCGTCCTCGTCGAGGACTCCACCGGCACCGAGCAGGTCGCCGACCTCGCCAGGTCGGTACTGGCCGCGCTCCAGGAGCCGTTCGACCTCGCCGGACAGCGGCTGTCGGTGTCCGCGTCGATCGGCGTGGTCGAGCGCGCGGTGACCGGCACGAGCGCCACGGGGCTGATGCAGGCCGCGGACACGACGCTGGACTGGGCGAAGGAGGACGGCAAGTCCCGCTGGACCCTCTTCGACCCCGAGCGCAACGCGCACCGGATGGCCCGCCAGGTGCTCTCCTCCATGCTGCGTCCCGCCGTGGAGCGGGGGGAGTTCACGCTCGAGTACCAGCCGCTGGTGGGCATGGCGGACGGGGTGACGCGGGGCGTGGAGGCGCTGGTGCGCTGGAACCACCCCCGGTTCGGCACGCTCACGCCGAATCGGTTCGTCGCCATCGCGGAGGAGGACGGCTCGATCGTGCAGCTCGGGCGGTGGGTGCTGCGTACGGCGTGCCGGCAGGCGCGGCAGTGGCAGCTCGACCACCCCGGCGTGCCGCCGCTCTTCGTCAGCGTCAACGTCGCCGTACGCCAGGTCTGGGACTCCGACCTGGTCGCGGACGTCGCGGAGATCCTTTCCGAGACGGGGCTGGCCCCGCACCTGCTCCAACTGGAGCTGACCGAATCGGCGGTGATGGGCTCCGCGGGACGCCCCCTGCAGGCCCTGCAGGCGCTCCGCGACATGGGCGTCCACATCGCGATCGACGACTTCGGTACGGGGTACTCGAACCTGGCGTACCTGAGCCGGCTGCCGGTGTCCGTACTGAAGCTCGACGGAACGTTCGTCCGCGGCTTCCAGGACGAGACCCCGGCCAACCCGGCGGACGAGACGATCGTCCAGGCCCTGGTGGAACTGGCCCACCGGCTGGGCCTCACGGTCACCGCGGAATGCGTGGAGACGCCCGGCCAGGCGACGCGCCTGCGACGCATCGGCTGCGACACGGGCCAGGGCTGGCTGTACTCCCGGGCGGTGGCGCCGGAACGCATCGGGGAGATGCTGGGGACGGGCGCGGCGACGTCGGCCGCGGGCACGTGTTCCCCTACCCGCCCCTTCCCGTAACCGGGGGCTCCGCCCCCGGACCCCCGCGCCTCAATCGCCGGCGAGGCTGATTTCGCGGAGCGAAATCCAGCCCGGCCGGCGATTGAGGCCACCGCGCGAAGCGCGGTACGGGGTCCGGGGCTTGCCCCGGTTCGGGAAGGGGCGGGTAGGGGAACACACCCGCCGCAGGCGCCACGCCCCCGCACCCCGCTGCTCAGCCCGGCAACCCGTACGCGTCCGCGATCAGCTCGAAGCTCCGTACCCGCGCCACCCCACCATGCGCGTTCGCCGTGAGCATCAGCTCATCCGCGCCCGTCCGCTTCTGAAGGTCGTCCAGGCCCGCCCGGACCGCCCCCGGTGTGCCGTGGACGATGTTCGCCAGCCAGCTGTCGACGAACTCGCGTTCCATCGGGCTGAAGTGATACGCCTCCGCCTCCTCCGGCGTCGGGACGAGCCCGGGCCGGCCGGTGCGGAGCCGGAGCATGGACAGGGCGCCGGTGAGGACCTGGCGGCGGGCCTCGTGCTCCTCGTCCGCGGCGAGCGCCGCGACGCCGATCAGGGCGTACGGGGCGTCGAGCACGGCGGACGGCCGGAAGGACTCCCGGTAGAGGTCGAGCGCCGGGATCGTGTTCTTCGCCGAGAAGTGGTGCGCGAAGGCGAACGGCAGACCGAGCACCCCCGCGAGCCGCGCGCTGAAGCCGGAGGAGCCGAGCAGCCAGACGGGCGGGCGGGCCGGGGACTGGACGCCGCCGGCCGCGGTGGCCTGGACGGGTCCGGGGACGGCGTGGATCCGGGCGTACGGGTGCCCGTCGGGGAAGTCGTCGTCGAGGAAGCGGGTGAGTTCGGCGAGCTGCTCCGGGAAGTCGTCGGCGCCCGAGTGAATGGGGGCACCCCCACGCCCGGAGGGCAGTGGGGGACGGTCGGTGCGCCGCAGCGCCGCCGCCGTCGCGCCGTCGGTGCCGGGCGCCCGGCCGAGGCCGAGGTCGATGCGCCCGGGGGCGAGCGCCTCCAGCGTGCCGAACTGCTCGGCGATGACGAGCGGCGCGTGGTTGGGCAGCATGACGCCGCCCGAGCCGAGGCGGATGCGCTCGGTGTGGGCGGCGAGGTGGGCGAGGATCACGGCCGGGGACGAGGAGGCGACGCCGGGCATGGAGTGGTGCTCGGCGACCCAGTGCCGGTGGTAGCCGCGGCGTTCGGCGAGGCGGGCGATGTCGACGCTGGTGCGCAGCGCGTCGGTGGCGGTGCGTCCACTGCCGACGGTGACGAGGTCGAGCACGGAAAGGGGTACGGGTGCGGTGCCGGCCGCCACGCCCCGGATCTCGTGAGCCGCGTCCTGTGCGTCTGCGTTGTCCTCTGCGCCTGCGTTCACCGCTGGGCCCTCCTGCGTCCGTCGTTCCTGGCAGGCAGTTAACAGGAGGGCGTCTCCGGTTATTCCCGGGCCCTGCTCCAAGGGGGCCTACCCCGGAGGCTCGGGCCGGGCGAAGAGCTTGCCCAGCTTGTCTCCCCAGGCGCGGCGGTCCGCGAGCCGGAGACCTTCCCACACGGTCACCTGGTTGGCGGTGACGACCGGCTTGCCGAGCAGGGACTCCAGATCGGCCAGATGCGCCGCGGTGTGCAGCGCGGTGTCCGGCATCAGCACCACGTCGGCGTTGGGATGGTCGGCCGAGCGCGCCAGTTCGAGGACCTCTTCGCGGCCCCAGGTGCCGACCTCCTCGGCCGTCAGGATGCCGGCGTCCCGGCCGGAGACGATCACGGCGCCGGACTTCTCGAGGAAGGCGGCGAAGTGCTCGGTGACGTCCGCCGGGTAGGTCGCGGCGATCGCGACCTTCGGCGTGCCGAGGTGCCGTACGGCGTGCACGAAGCCGAACGAGGTGCTGGACGCCGGCATCCCCGCCACCCGGGCGAGTTCGCGGACCTGCTCGTGGGCGCCTTCCCAGCCGAAGACGAAGCTTCCGCTGGTGCACGCCCACACGACCGACTCGGCGCCCTCCAGGCGCAGCGCCTCGACACCGGCGGCCAGCCGCTCGGGCGAGCCGATCTTCAGCAGCGCGTCGACGCGGTGCGCGTCCTCGCCGATGTCGGTGTGCACGAGGGGCAGCCTGACGTCGCTGTCGAGCAGCACCTCGAGCCGTGGGTAGTCGTCCTCCGCGGAATGTCCCGGGTAGAGAAGTCCGACCGTCGTCATGTCCAGCCTTCCTGTTCTTCGGGCAGCGTCTCCGGACCCGCCTCGGTCGCGGATGCCGTCGCCGGCGACACTCCGGGCAGCGTCCCCGCGAGCGCCTCCGGCTCCATCAGCAGTGCCTGGTAAGGACCGACGGCCTTGGCGCCGATGGCGTGCAGCGCCGCCCACATCGTCACCTGGTTGGCGGACAGCACCGGCATCCTCAGCTCCGCCTCGAGCTGCGGGATCGCGTCGTACGTCGGCAGGTTGGTGCAGCTGATGAACAGCGCGTCGGCCGCGCCGATCACCGCCTCGCGCGCCATGTCGACCACCGCCCGGTAAGGAACTCTCCAGATGTGCCGGGTCAGTCCCAGAAAGGCGCGGCCCGTCACCGTCACTCCAGCTTCCCCCAGATACGCCTCCAATGAGCGGGTGACCGACTCCGTATAGGGCGTGAGCAGGGCGATGCGCGTGGCGCCCAGCTCCGTGAGCGCCTGGAGCAGCGCTCCGGAGGTGGTGAGGGAGGGCACCTCGCCCGCGGTGTTCATCACCTCGCACATGGCGCGTTCCCCGGCGATACCCCCCACGAAACTGCCCGAGGTGCAGGCGTAGGCGACGACCTCGGGCTCGGACGCCCCCAGGGCTCGTACGGCCTCGCGCAGCGTCTCGTGCTCGCTCACCAGACGGGCCAGGTCGAGGGAGACCCCGACCGGCACGAAGGGGGTGCGGGTGAGCCGCAGCGAGACGTCGTCGGGCACCCAGCGCCACAGCTCACGGTCCAGAGCGAAATCGAACGGGGCGACCACGCCGACACCATGCTGCGGCTGTGGTCCACCGATGAAGGAGACGTCCATCGCAGGCCCCCTTGGTGTCTTGTTGACGACGGTAGGTTGGGGTGCGAGCGTGGTCAATCCGTATATGTCAGACGTCAGGAAGCGATTTCCGACCGATGTCCGAACCGACACTTCTCGTACTGAGCGCGGACCCTCCTCCGCGGCTTGGCCGGCTGACCGGACAGGTCCGTGTGACATACGCGGACGAGGCCACGCTCGCCGATCAACTCCCCTCTGCGGACGCCCTGTTGGTATGGGACTTCACATCGGACGCGGTCCGTCGCGCCTGGCCGGGTGAAGGTCCGCGGCCACGCTGGGTGCACACCCCGAGCGCCGGAGTGGACCGGTTGCTCTGTCCGGAACTGGCTGAATCCGACACCGTCGTGACCAACGCCCGCGGCATCTTCGAGGCGCCGATCGCCGAATACGTGGCGGCGCTCGTTCTTGCCATGGCCAAGGATCTGCCCGGCACCCTCGAACTGCAGCGGCAGCGGCGCTGGCACCACCGGGAAGGACTGGCGGTCGCCGGGACGCGGGCCGTGGTCGTCGGCGCGGGGCCCATCGGCCGCACGGTGGCCCGCACGCTCCGGGCGGTAGGGGTCAGAACCGCGGTCGTCGGACGGACACCGCGCGACGGCATCCACGGCACGCGCGACCTCGATCCGCTGCTGGCGCGCGCCGACTGGGTGGTGTGCGCGGCGCCGCTGACCGACGACACACGTGGCATGTTCGACGCCCGGCGCTTCGACCTGATGCAGCCCTCCGCGCACTTCGTCAACGTCGGCCGCGGCCCCCTCGTCGTCGAGAAGGACCTGGCCGCCGCGCTCGAGAAACGGTGGATCGCCGGCGCGGCGCTCGACGTGTTCGAGCACGAGCCGCTCGCCGCCGACAGCCCGCTGTGGGACGTGCCGGGGCTGATCGTCTCGCCGCACATGAGCGGCGACACCGTCGGCTGGCGCGACCGGCTCGGCGAGCAGTTCGTCGAGATGTACGAACTGTGGTCCTCCGGAAAGCCCCTGCCGAACGTGGTGGACAAGAAACGTGGGTACGTCCCCATGCATGACGACTCGCCTGACTGACCTCACCGCACGTCAACTGCTGGCCGGCTACGAGAAGGGTGACTTCTCCCCCGTCGACGCGACCCGCGCGGCGCTGGAACGGATCGAGGCCGTCGAACCACAGGTCAACGCCTTCGTCCGGGTCGACGCGGAGGAGGCCCTGGCCCAGGCGGAGGCGTCGGCGCGGCGCTGGCGGACGGGTGAGCCGCAGGGCCTGCTCGACGGGGTGCCCGTCACGGTCAAGGACCTCCTCCTCCAACGGGGCGGCCCCACGCTGCGGGGCTCCCGGACGATCCGCGAGGACGGCCCCTGGGAGGAGGACGCCCCGTCGGTGGCCCGGCTGCGGGCGCACAACGCGGTGTTCCTCGGCAAGACGACGACGCCCGAGTTCGGCTGGAAGGGTGTCACCGACTCGCCCCGGCACGGCGTGACGCGCAACCCCCACGACCCGTCGCGCACGGCGGGCGGCTCCAGCGGCGGGAGCGCGGTGGCCGTCGCCCTCGGCGCGGGCGCGCTGTCGCTCGGGACGGACGGCGGCGGCTCGGTGCGCATCCCGGCCTCCTTCTGCGGGATCTTCGGCATGAAGCCGACGTACGGGCGGGTGCCGATGTATCCGTCGAGCCCGTTCGGGACGCTGGCCCACGTCGGGCCGATGACGCGGGACGCCGCGGACGCGGCGCTGATGCTCGACGTGATCAGCGGCGACGACTGGCGGGACTGGTCCCACCTCGGCCCCGCGCAAGGCGTCCGGGCGGGGCTGGCCGAAGGGGTGAAGGGCCTTCGGATCGCGTACTCGCCCACGCTCGGCGGCCAGGTCGCGGTTCAGCCGGCGGTGGCCACGGCGGTCCGGCGGGCGGTGACCGCGCTGGCTGAGGCCGGCGCGTACATCGAGGAGGCCGACCCCGACTTCACCGACCCGGTCGAGGCCTTCCACACCCTGTGGTTCAGCGGCGCGGCCCGGGTGGTGGAGCACCTCGCCACGGACCAGCGCGAGCTGCTCGACCCCGGACTGCGGGAGATCGTCGAGGCGGGCGCGCGGTACAGCGCGCTGGACTACCTGGCGGCGGTCGACACCCGGATGGCGCTGGGCCGGCGCATGGGCCGCTTCCACACGTCGTACGACCTGCTGGTCACGCCGACGCTGCCGATCACCGCGTTCGAGGCGGGCGCCGAGGTCCCGGCGGGCTCGCCGCACCACCGCTGGACGGGATGGACCCCGTTCAGCTACCCCTTCAACCTGACGCAGCAGCCGGCGGCGACGGTGCCGTGCGGGGCCGACGGGGACGGTCTGCCGATCGGCGTCCAGCTGGTGGGCGCGCGGCACGCGGACGGGCTGGTGCTGCGGGCCGCGGAGGCGCTGTACGCGGCGGGCGTCCCGACGTAGGGGCACGGTCCATGTCCTGCGGACCCGACGCAGACCACAGCACGGGGCGGTGTCCGACCATCACAGGTCGGTACCGCCCGCGTGCGTCGAGGCGCCGCGGGACTGCGTCCGCAGGACGGCCTTCATGACGCTGCGGGCGATAGCGACTACGGCTCCCCGCGCGCCTTCCCGATCCGTCAGCCCTTCACAGGCCGCTTTCTGCGCCCTCGGATCGATGGTGGTGACCACGGACCCCGTGCCCGGTCATGGGCCCGTTGGCGTAGGTGCGCTTGTACGTGAAGTCCCTGCCCGGTACGGCCTCGGACCCGGTCACGGCCTGACCGCCGACAATGATGTCGCCCCGCGGCGAGGCGAACCTGTCGGTCTGCACCCGCCGGTCGTTCTCGTTCGACGCCAGTTCTTCGGCGTCCACGTACTGCAGTCAGTTCGCTCGCACCAGCAGGGCCGGCATCAGCAGACCGGAGAAGACGGCCACCGCCCGCAACGGCCGGTTCATCGCCGGTCCGGCAAGGAACCCTCGGCCGGCCGACGCCAACTGGGCGGACGGTGCTTCCGGGGCTCCGCCCCGGACCCCGCTCCTCGATCTCCCCCTACGGCCTGGCGGCCGACGATCGAGGCACCGCGGGAAGCACGGTACGGGGTCCGGGGCTTGCCCCCTACGCTCTGCGGAACGACAGCGTCTCCCCCGCCGCCCCCGTGCGCCACAAGTCCTGGCAGGCGTCGGCCATCGCGTCCAGGCCGTCCACCACCTCGCCCCAGACGATGCCCGGGACCCAGCCGGTGTCGCCGTTCAGGAGCAGGTTGTTGCGTTCGTAGAAGAGCGCGAGGTCGACGACCGTGGTGCGGCCACGGTGCGCTGCGGCGGACTCGTAACCGTAGGAGTCCGTGCCCAACTGCACGTCCGTGAAGGTGAAATAGCACAGATCGCCGGGGATGGGCGTCACCGTCGGGTTCTCCAGCGGAGGCTCCTCCTCGGCGAAGGCCGGCAGGAGCGCATAAATCTCGTTTCGGGCATACTTCGCGTGATACACATCTCCGGCGAGAGGCAGCGCATGCCAGACAGCGGCGCAGGTCAGGGGGGCTTTGTCGACGAGCAGGCGGGCGGTGCACTCCACGCCGCGCCTGCTCAAGGCAACGGTCAGGTATCGGTCGGCCATCCGCTACGCATACCCCACGAGCGCCCGGGTAGCCGCGCGCCCATGGCTCGTACAAGAGAACCAGGATCGATGAGCAGACGCGCCCTGCTGCTCGGCACGGCGGCCGCAGGCGCGCTGACCGTCGCCGGTGCCGCGGGGTGCAGTCGTGTGCCGTCGGGCGACGCGCTGGCCCGGCTCAAGTCCCAGGGCACCGTGCGCCTGGGCATCGCGGGCGAGGTGCCGTACGGCTATGTGGATGACCAGGGCGAGTTCACGGGTGAGGCCCCTGAACTGGCCAAGGTCATCTTCAAGCGGCTCGGGATCGACAGCGTCCAGCCCGTCGCGACCGACTTCGCCTCCCTCATTCCGGGACTGAACTCGCAGCAGTTCGACGTGGTCTCGGCCGGGATGTACATCAACAAGGAACGGTGCCAACAGGTCATCTTCTCGGACCCCGAGTACCAGATGCTCGACGCCTTCATCGTGCGCAAGGGGAACCCGCTGAACCTGCGCAGCTACGAGGACGTCGTCGAGAAGAACGCGAAATTCTCCACCGGAACGGGCTACGCCGAGATCGGCTACGCGATTGCCGCCGGGGTTCCCGAGGAGAAGATCGTGATCCTGCGGGACCAGGTGGCCGGGCTGAACGCCGTCGAGTCCGGGCGCGTCGACGTCTTCGCCGGCACCGCGCTGACCACCCGCGAGGTGGTGAGGAAGAGCACGAGGGCCGAGTCGACCGAGCCGTTCGCCGCGGTCGTCGACGGCGAGAAGCAGGTCGACGGCGGCGGCTTCGCCTTCCGCCCCACCGACACGGAACTGCGCGACGCGTTCAACGTCGAGATCCACAAGATGAAGAAGAGCGGTGAGCTGTTCCGCATCCTGAAGCCGTTCGGCTTCACGAAGGACGAGATGACCACCCTCACTGCCGAGGAGCTGTGCCGATGACAGCCGGACTCTGGCAGAACTGGGTACTGCCCGGTATCTGGATCACCATTCAACTGCTGGTCTACAGCGCCGCCCTCGCGGCCGTCGTGGCCTTCACGGTCGGCATCGCACGCACCCACCACTCGCGGGTCGTCCGTTTCCTGGCCGGCTTCTACACCGAGATCTTCCGCGGCACCTCCGCTCTGGTGCTGATGTTCTGGCTGTTCTTCGTACTGCCGCTGCTTCTGAGCTGGCAGCTGGTTCCCATGTACGCGGCCGTTCTCGCACTCGGCCTCTCCTACGGCGCGTACGGCGCCGAGATCGTGCGCGGCGCGCTGAACTCGGTGGCCCCCGCCCAGCGCGAGGCGGGCATCGCGCTCAGCTTCTCCCCTTGGCAGCGGATGCGGCTGATCCTGCTGCCGCAGGCCGTGCCGGAGATGATGCCGTCCTTCTGCAACCTGCTGATCGAGCTGCTCAAGGGCACCGCCCTGGTGTCGCTGCTCGGTGTGGGTGACGTCTCCTTCGCCGCGAACCTCGTGCGGCTGGCGACGCAGGAGAGCGCCCAGATCTACTCGATCAGCCTGGTGATCTACTTCGTCATCGCCCTGGTCCTGACGCGCTCGATGAAGGCGCTGGAGCGCAAGACGAAACTGAACATCGGCTCTGAACCGGGGCCCGGCTTCTTCGGCGGGATCCTGAACGGACGCGCCCAGGACAAGGTCGCCGGCACTACCATTCCGGGAGGTGCGTCCTGATGCAGACCTGGGACTGGTCCGCAGTGGCGGACTTCATGCCGGACTTCTGGGCCGGCCTCCTGGTCACGCTCCAGGTGCTGGTGCTCGGCTCGCTGCTCTCCTTCACGCTGGGCCTGGTGTGGGCGCTCCTCTTCCGGGCGCCGACCCGCTTCGTGCGGTGGCCGGTGAACCTCTTCACCGAGTTCATCCGCACCACCCCGCTGCTGGTGCAGCTGTTCTTCTTCTTCTTCGTGCTGCCCGAGGCGGGCATCCAGTTCTCCGCGCTGACCACGGGCACACTCGCCATCGGGCTCCACTACTCGACGTACACCGCTCAGGTCTACCGGGCCGGCATCGAAGCCGTGCCGAAGGGCCAGTGGGAGGCGGCGACGGCGCTGAGCCTGCCCACCCACCGCACCTGGATCGCGGTGATCCTGCCGCAGGCCTTCCGCCGGGTGATGCCGGCTCTCGGCAACTACGTCATCGCGATGCTGAAGGACACGCCGATCCTGCTCGCCATCGGCGTGCTGGAGATGCTCAACGAAGCACGCCAGTTCGGCGCGCAGACCTTCCAGTACACCGAGCCGCTGACCGTGGTCGGTATCGCCTTCATCCTCATCGCCTACCCGGCTTCCCTTCTCGTACGAGCCCTGGAGCGCCGTCTTGTCCGCTGACACCACTTCCGACGCACTGATCCGGTTCGACAACGTCACCAAGAGATTCGGTGACCACACGGTCCTGGACGATTTGTGCTTCTCGGTCCGCCCGGGCAAGCACGTCACGCTGATCGGCCCGTCCGGCTCCGGAAAGACGACGATCCTGCGGTTGCTGATGACCCTGGAACGCCCTGAAGAGGGCACGATCACGGTGAACGGGAAGAAGCTCTTCCCGGCCGACGAGAAGGAGCGCCGTGAGGCGCGCAAGCAGATCGGCATGGTCTTCCAGCAGTTCAATCTGTTCCCGAACATGACCGTGCTGCGCAATCTCACAGAGGCGCCGGTGCGGGTCCTCGGAATGTCCAAGGACGAGGCGGAGGCGCGCGCCAAGGATCTCCTGGAGATGGTCGGGCTGGCCGATCGCGCGGGCGCCAAGCCGACGCAGCTCTCCGGTGGTCAGCAGCAGCGGGTGGCGATCGCCCGGGCGCTGGCCATGCGGCCGCAGGTGCTGCTGCTGGACGAGGTGACCTCGGCGCTCGACCCCGAGCTGGTCGCCGGGGTGCTGGACCTGCTGCGTGACATCGCGCGCACCACGGACATCACCATGCTCTGCGTGACCCATGAGATGAATTTCGCCCGGGACATCTCGGACGACGTGCTCATGTTCGACGCGGGGAAGGTCATCGAGTCCGGCCCGCCGGAGAAAATCTTCTCGGATCCGGAGCACGAACGTACTCGCGAGTTCCTCGGCGCGGTGCTCTGACCTCTCACTCCGTCGGTCAAGAATTCCCCTGGCATATGCCAATGAGAAGCGCCCCAGCTTATACGGCTGGGGCGCTCATCATTTACACCAACAGCCGCCCCTGAAAGGGCGCTTGGCCGCTATCGTGGTAAAGAAGCTGGCGGTAACAACCTGCTAGGGGGGAAACCGTGGCGCTGAAGCCCGAGCCGACCGCGCCGTTCCACTCGGTGCACTACGTCCTGCGTGTCCTCGAGACGATCTCCAAGCACGGTGGTGGGGTCACCGACGCCCAGATCGCACGGGAGACCGGTCTGCCGACCGGCCATCTCGCCCCCATGCTGGCCATGCTCCGCCGCGAGGGATATGTGGAGCAGGTCGCCGACGGCGCCTATGTGACGGGTGACTCACTGGTCCTGCTCGGCTCGGGCGCCACCCGCAAGGAGGCGCTGTCCGCCAAGCTCCAGGAGATCCTCACCGAGCTGCGCGACTCGGTCGGCGCCGCCGTCTACATCAGCCGTTACATCGACGGCGAGGTCAAGATCACCCAGTTCGCCGACGGCCCGCGCACCCCGAAGGTCAACGAGTGGGTGGACTTCCGCTCCGCGGCCCATGCGAGCGCGGTCGGCAAGTGCCTGCTGACCCAGCTCGACGTGAACGGGCGCCGCGACCACCTCTCCCGCCACCGGATCGCCCGGCTGACGTCCCGCACCATCACCAGTGAGCGGCTGCTCTTCTCCAAGCTGGACAGCCAGCCGCCGACGGTCCCCGTCCTCGATCTCCAGGAGTACGCGGTGGGCACGGTCTGCGCGGCCGTGCCGCTGACAGCCGGCTCCTCGGTGGGCTGCCTGGCACTGTCGCTCCCGATCGAGCACGCACACCGGCTGCGCTCGGCCGCCGACACCCTGAACCGCCGCGCCGCCCCGGTGGTGCTGTCGCTCGCGATCTAGGACCTGACGGCCCCCGCCCGCACCTGGTCCGAAGCACCCCCGTGGACCAGGTACTATTGACGCGTCGGCCGCCGAGCGGCAGACGAAAGAGGCGCCGCTAGCTCAGTTGGTTAGAGCAGCTGACTCTTAATCAGCGGGTCCGGGGTTCGAGTCCCTGGCGGCGCACCACCTCACCTTGCGGGCTCTCCGGTCTTCCGGAGAGCCCGCAAGGTTTTTCGCATGGCCGGACGCGACGACCCCCAGGCGGAAGAGGGTCGCCGCGTCCATGACAGGCAGCTGTCAGAACTGAACGTCGGAGCAGGCGTAGAACGCGTTCGCCGTGTCGTGCACCGTCCACACCGCCAGGATCAGATGGCGGCCCGACCGCTGGGGAAGGCTGCCGGAGTGGGACAGCGTGGCCGGCGGCTGCTGACCGCCGTACGGGATGGTGAGGAAGGGCTGCGACTCCAGGTCCGCCCTGGTCAGCGGGTTGGTGGGGTTCCAGCCCTGCTTGGTGATGAAGTACTTGAAGTCGGTGGTGCGGTGCCGGGCCGTGAACTGCCACCGGAAGGTGTAGTTCTGGCCCGAACTGACCCTGGTCGCCGGCCACGCTCCACCGCGCGGGTTGTCGAGCTGCGCGAACTGGCCGTTGCCGCCGGCGCAGATCTGGCCGTCGGCGGGACCGGCCGCCGGGAAGCCCTTCGGGCCCTCGACGCTCTGGGGCTCCCACTGGATCTGGCCGCAGTTGCTCACCGTCTTGTTGGCGCAGAGCTTCTGGCGGCTGATCGGCGAGTCCGTGTAGCCGTGGCTGCTCGCGCTGCCGGTGGCGACCAGAGTCGCCCCTGTCACGGCGAGGCCGACCACGACCGCGCCTATCTTCTTTCGCATGCTGGGCTCCTGGGAGAACGTGGGGGAGTTCAGAGGCACTTGCTGCACGCGTGCGGTACTGCCTGTTCCGGTCTAGACCAAGTTCCAATGTATTGACGCCGGTTGACGTTGTCCAGACCAATCACGGAGCCTCGACGGCCCCCGCCCGACCCGTGTAGAAGGCAACGGTCAGGTCCTTGACCAATGCCTTGCGCTCGTAGTCCTCCAGCTCGACCAGGCCGCGCTCGGTCAGCCTGCCCACCGTCTCGTCGACCGCGTCCACCACCGATGTCAGCACGGTCTCCCGGTGCTTGGCGTCGATCGCCGCGACCCGGCGCCGCTGCATGGCGGCCGCCACCTCGGGCGCGTAGTCGATGACCACGGGCTGTGCGGAGAAGACCTCGATCCCGACGACGGCGCACTCCGCCGCCAGCGTCCGCGTCAGCCGGTCCCCGACCGCCTCCGCGTCGCGCAGGGTCGCGGCCCCCGGGAGGAACGCGTCGGCGGGAAGCTGCGAGAGGACCCGCGCGGTGGCCGCCTCCACCTGCTCGCGCAGGTACGCCTCGTGGTCCGCGACGCCGAGCGCCGCGCGCACCGTGTCCTTGACCCGCCACACCACCAGCACCACCGCGCGCAGCGGCGTGCCCTCGGCGTCGACCACCGGCATCGGCCGGCTGCGCCAGTGCCGCACCCGTACGTCGATCCGCCGGCGCAGCACCAGTGGGCTCACCCACACCAGGCCCGTGCGCCGCACGCTGCCCCGGTAGTCGCCGCAGAGCGTGAGCACCCACGCCCGGCCGGCCAGGCCGCGGCCGAGCCCGCCGAGCGAGAACAGGGCGAGGATCACCCCGAGGGTGAGCAGGCACCACAGCCAGATCCCGATGCCCCGGTACGGCGGCGGGGTCAGTCCGAACATCCCCGCGAGCGTGCCCGGCACCGCGCCGGTCCCCCAGAGCACCGCGCCGATCCCGGCGAGCGAGCAGCCGCCGGCGACGAGCGCGGTCCAGCCGGGCAGCACGGGCCCGGGGCGCTCGGTCAGCTCGGGGTCGGGCGGCGCGGGGCGGGTACGGGCGGCCGGCAGCCGGTCGCCGGACCGGTCGGAATTCTGTCGGTCTCCTTCGCCGGGGTGCGGTTTCCCGGTGGTGGCGGACGGTTCGTGCTGGACGACCTTCGGCTGCTCCCCCGTGCCCTGCCGCCGGGCCACGACGGCGGGCCGCAGTGCGCGGGCGCCCGTGTCGTCCCGGAACAGCAGATGGACCGGAATCTCGGTCGTCGTCTCGCTGGCGATGACGAAGTTGCGCCGCGGGCTCTCGGACGGCACCGTGCCCTCCGGCTCCGACGTCGTGGTGTTCATGCCTGCCGCCTTAGCTGGTCGCTCTGTTCTGTCGTCGTGCGTTTTCGAACCACCGGACCGGGCCCGGAATCCGCCGGGCCCGGCCCGGAGCCGGCCTAGGAGAAGAGGCGCCTCCAGGTCTCCGGACCCGGATAGCCGTCGGCCGCCGCGCCCCGCCAGCCCTGGGCCCGCTGGAACGCCTGGACACCCAGCCGGTCCGCCTCGCGCCAGCGCGGGCCCGGCCCCACCCGGTAGTGCTTGCCGTAACCGCGCGCCACCAGCCGCTTGCCGAGCTGGGTGACGTACGTGTTCGACCGGCCGGGCCGGAAGTGGTCGCGGCCGGGGAAGGCGGGAACCCGGGTCTTGGCCTTGGTGTCCGAGGGCTGTGCGGCCGGGATGTCCTTGCCCTGCTTGTTGACCAGCAGCCGCCAGGTATGGGGGCCGGGCAGGCCGTCCGCCTCTTTGCCGCGCCAGCCCTGGGCGCGCTGGAAAGCCTCGGTGGCGCGGCGGTCGGCCTCGGTCCAGCGCGGGCCGGGGCCCTGCCGGTAGAAGCGCTTGCCACCGCGCGCCACGAGCATCTCCCCGAGGCGGGTGACGGACGCGTCGTCCGCGCCCGGGCCGAAGGCGGCCGCGCCGGGGAAGGGCGCCGCCTCCCGCTCACCGCCGCCGGCGCCCCCGCCGGTGCTGCCGGCGAGGCCCTTGTAGCGGTAGGCGACATAGGAGGCGGAGTGGTTCCAGTAGGCCAAGGGCGTGGCCTGTCTGCGGGTGTGCGGCTTGGTCTGCTCGTAGGCCGTGTAGTAGGTGTGCGTGTAGTCGGTCCAGCCGCCGAAGATGGTGACGTGCGATCCGCCTCCCGGATCGGCCGGGTTGTGGAAGAGCAGGATGTCGCCGGCCTGCAGGTCCTCGCGGGCGATCCGGTCGCCGAACGCGGCGAGGCTTCCGGTCCACTCGTTCTTCGGCAGGTTCCAGGCCATCGACACATAGCCGGAGCAGTCCTGGCGGTAGCCGTCGGACCAGTACTTCGTCATGCTGTACGGCACCTTGGCGTTCACCCACGCCTTGGCCCGGTTGATGATCTCGGCCCGGGTGGCGGCGCGCAGCGATGTCTGTGCGACGGCGGGCCTGCCGCCGGGTCCGTGCAGCGGCGCGGTGCGGCCCTGCTCGGTGGGCGGCGGTCCCGGCTCCACGGCCGGGCCGTCGAGCCGGGTGGAGGGCGGGTCGGCGCCGGCGGCCGCGGCGCCCGTCGCCGTGGCGCCCAGCACCACGCCCGCGGCGGTGACCACGGCCAGCGCTCTGCGGCGGCCCTGGGCGGCGGGGTACTCGCCTGCGGCCAGCGCGCGGCGCCGGTGTGCGCAGCCCGCGCAGCAGCAGTCGGGGGCGGGTTCGAACTCCTCGAAGACCGGTACGGCAGCCATGCGGGACTCCTCCGCACTCAGCAAGATCTTCTGACGACGTTTCACGGGCGTCAGCGTCCCAGCGGTATGGACATAACGCATTTTGACGGATCAAAGGGTAAAAACGATGATCTGCCCGACCGTGGCGCGTCACCGGGAAAGGCGCACCGCGGCGGCGGCGTGACGGCACCGCGCACAGAGCACTCCCGGCCGTCGGGTAAAGTTCTCCGGGTCAGCAGGCGCCGCTAGCTCAGTTGGTTAGAGCAGCTGACTCTTAATCAGCGGGTCCGGGGTTCGAGTCCCTGGCGGCGCACGCGCAATCCAGGCCCCCTCGCCACAGGCGAGGGGGCCTCGGTCGTTCCCGCCGCAGCCGCCTCTACACACACGGTCGTTCGTACGATCATTTTCGGCCAGTGGTTACCGACCAGGAACTGACGAAACAAGCAGGTCATAATTGGCTCGTACGACCGGTTAACAGGTCATGTCAACCTTGCGATCATGACTGGGCTCCGAGAACCTATGCTGAAGCCGGTGGCCCAAGGGGACGCCTGTTTTGTGCAGTTGGCAGCAGTTCGGGGGAACCTGCCGACGGGGAAAGCCAGGGGGCGGGGGCCCGGACACGAACCGGACACAGAGCGGGCATCGTGCAACCGAAAGGTGACCGTTTCATGTCTGTAGGGACGGTGGCGAGCCGCCACTGACACGCCCGGGACAGCAGGTACAGGGGATCCTGCCGGCCCGGGTGACACGACCGACCACAGCACGCCTTGACCCGCGTGCGGGGGGATGATCAATGACGTCGACGCCGGACGGCGCCGGGCAGCCGGAAGACTCGTCGCGGACCACCCAGCTACGGGTGCCCGCGCATCTGCGCGCCGCCACCGCGAGACTGCGCCCCAAAAAGGCGCTCCCGCGCTACGACTACGAGCACTACAGCCGGCTGGCGGGCCCCCTGACCCAGCCCGACCCGAACCGGCCGTACACAGTCCGGTACCGCTCGCTGCTCTCGCAGGAGCCGCACCGCATCCGCGCGGCCCTGCTGCTGTGCGCCGCGCCGCTGCTCTCGCTGGGCCTGTTCGCATGGCTGATGCAGCCGCAGCACTGGACCGAGCGCGACCCGAACCTGCAGAACGACCTGCTGCTCGCCCTCGACATCGTCATGCTCGTCTCGATCGGCCTGATCGAGCTCTTCCGGACGATGAACGTGCTGTCCAACGCGCACGCGACGCTGGTCGCCCGCGACCCGGTGCCCGTGGTGCCGGAGACCGGCACCCGCGTCGCCTTCCTCACCTCCTTCGTGCCGGGCAAGGAGCCCCTGGAGATGGTGACGAAGACGCTCGAGGCGGCCGTCAAGATCCGTCACCGCGGGCTGATGCACGTCTGGCTGCTCGACGAGGGGGACGACCCCGCCGTCAAGGAGGTCTGCGCCCGCCTCGGCGTCCACCACTTCTCCCGCAAGGGCATCGCGAAGTGGAACCAGCCGAAGGGCGCCCACCGGGCGAAGACCAAGCACGGCAACTACAACGCCTGGCTCGACGCGCACGGCGGCGACTACGACTTCTTCGCCTCCGTCGACACCGACCACGTCCCGCTGCCCAACTACCTGGAGCGGATGCTCGGCTACTTCCGCGACCCCGACGTCGGCTTCGTCATCGGCCCGCAGGTCTACGGCAACTACGACACCTTCGTCACCAAGGCCGCCGAGTCCCAGCAGTTCCTCTTCCACGCCCTGATCCAGCGCGCGGGCAACCGCTACGGCGCCCCGATGTTCGTCGGCACCTCCAACGCCGTACGGATCAGGGCCATCAAGCAGATCGGCGGCCTGTACGACTCGATCACCGAGGACATGGCCACCGGCTTCGAGATGCACCGGGCCACCAACCCCGCCACCGGCAACAAGTGGCGCTCGGTCTACACCCCCGACGTGCTGGCCGTCGGCGAGGGCCCGACCGCCTGGACCGACTTCTTCACCCAGCAGCTGCGCTGGTCGCGGGGCACGTACGAGACGATCCTCAAGCAGTACTGGAGGGGCTTCGGCACCCTGCCGCCCGGCAAGCTCTTCAACTACACGATGATGATCATCTTCTATCCGATGTCCGCCCTCAACTGGATCCTCGCCGCACTGAGCTGCGCGCTGTTCCTGGGCATGGGCGCCTCGGGTGTGCAGATCGACCCGGCGATCTGGATGATGCTCTACGGCAACGCCTCCGCCCTCCAGATCGGGCTCTACGTCTGGAACCGCCGGCACAACGTCTCGCCGCACGAGCCCGAGGGCTCCGGCGGCCTCGCGGGCATGGTGATGTCGGCACTCTCCGCCCCCGTCTACGCCCGCTCGCTGATGGACGCCGTGCTGCGGCGCAAGAGCTCGTTCGTGGTGACGCCCAAGGGCGACTCGTCCAGTCCGGACACCCTGTTCGGGACGTTCCGCATCCACCTGTTCTTCATCGCCGTCTTCGGCGGCTCGCTCGCCTCGTCGTTCTGGTTCGGGCACAACCACCCGGCGATGATCACCTGGGCCTCGCTCGCGCTGCTGATCACGGCCGCGCCCATCTTCGCCTGGCGGTACGGCATCGCCGCACAGAAGAAGAAGGCCGGGCGCGGACCCGCGGCAGGCGGGCCGCCGGCCGGACCCGGTCCGGGCGTACCGCCCGTGCCCCGGCAGAACCCGCGACCCGCGGCAGGCGCACCGACCGGCGCCACGGAACAGACCATGCAGATCGCCCTTGGGGGACGTAACAAATGAGCACGATGCCCGCGCGGCCGAACCACCGCAGGAACCGCGCACGCCGGATAGCCGTCGGCGCCGCGGTGATCGTGGTGATCGCCGGCTTCAACGGCCCCGCCATCTGGCGCTTCGGCTCGGAGCAGTACCACGAGTACAAGATCAACAAGCCTGAGTACAAGGCGGAGAACGGCCACTGGGACTTCCTCGACGTCCCCGCGGAATTCCGGATCAACACGATCCACGCGGCGCTGCTGCACACCGGCAAGGTGCTGCTGATCGCCGGGTCCGGCAACAACCAGAAGAACTTCGACGCGAAGAAGTTCGAGTCGGTGCTGTGGGACCCGAAGACCGACACGTTTAAGAAGATACCCACGCCCAAGGACATGTTCTGCGCCGGGCACACCCAGCTGCCCGACGGCAAACTGCTGGTCGCGGGCGGCACCAAGCGGTACGAGAAGCTCGAGGGCGACGTCACCAAGGCCGGCGGCCTGATGATCGTCCACAACGAGGATCCGGAGGAGCCGAAGACCCTGCCCGCGGGCACCAGGTTCACCGGCAAGAAGAACGGCAAGACGTTCGTCTCCAAGGACCCCGTCCTGGTGGAGAAGGCGCAGAAGGTCTTCGACCCGAAGACCGGGGCGTTCCTGCGCACCGAGGCCGGCCTCGGCCGGATCTACGTCGAGGCCGAGCAGTCCGGCAAGCAGCACGAGACCGGCACCGAGGACAACTACCGGGTGGCGGGCCTGAAGGGCTCCGATGCCCGCAACATCTACGGCATCGCGCAGAAACTGGCGCTCGACAAGAAGGACTTCCAGGGCATCAAGGAGGCCTTCGAGTTCGACCCGGTCGCGGAGAAGTACATCCCCGTGGACCCGATGAACGAGGCCCGCTGGTACCCGACGCTGACCACTCTCGAGGACGGCAGGGTCCTCTCGCTCTCCGGCCTCGACGAGATCGGCCAGATCGTCCCCGGCAAGGACGAGATCTACGACCCGAGGACCAAGACCTGGGAGTACACCGGCGTCGTCAGAAAGTTCCCCACCTACCCGGCGATCTTCCTGATGGACAACGGCAAGCTCTTCTACTCCGGCTCCAACGCCGGCTACGGGCCCGCCGACGTCGGCCGCGATCCGGGCGTCTGGGACCTGGACACCAACAAGTTCACCAAGATCCCCGGCCTGTCCGACCCGGACCGGATGGAGACCTCGGCGACCGTCATGCTCCCGCCCGCCCAGGACCAGAAGTTCATGGTCATCGGCGGTGGCGGGGTCGGCGAGTCGGAGAAGTCGAGCGAGAAGTCCCGGCTGGTCGACCTCAAGGCAGACGACCCGCGCTTCAAGGACGGTCCCGCGCTGGAGAAGGGCACCCGCTACCCGAGCGCCTCGCTGCTGCCCGACGACACCGTGCTCGTCACCGGCGGCTCCGAGGACTACCGCGGCCGCAGCGGCTCCAACGTGCTCCAGGCCCGCACGTACGACCCGAAGACCCAGACCTACAAGCGGGTCGCCGACCCGAACGTGGGGCGCAACTACCACTCGGGCTCGCTGCTGCTGCCCGACGGGCGGGTCATGATCTTCGGCTCGGACTCGCTCTTCTCCGACAAGGAGAACACCAGGCCCGGCGTCTTCGAGCAGCGCATCGAGATCTACACCCCGCCCTACCTCTACCGTGACGCCCGGCCGCGGGTGACCGGCGGCCCGAAGACCGTCGAGCGCGGTGAGAAGGACGCCTTCAAGGTCAAGAGCGACAAGCCCCTGAAGTCGGCGAAGCTGATGCGGCCGAGCGCCGTCACCCATGTCACCGACGTCGACCAGCGCACGATCGCCCTGGAGATGAAGAAGACGCCGGACGGCGTGGAGATCACGGTGCCCGGCAACAGGGCGCTCGTCCCCTCGGGTTACTACATGTTCTTCGTGACGGACGAGGCGGGCACCCCCTCGGAGGCGGTGTGGGTCGAGGTCCCGTAGACCCCGGAAAGGGCGAGGGCCCGGCAGCGCGTCCCCGCGTCCCCGGCTGCCGGGCCCTCGTCGTCCGTCCGCGCTACTCGGTGTTGCGGGCCAGCTCGAGCGCGTACTCGGGCCACCAGTCGCCCGCCTTGGGGCCGCCCTTGCAGTCGCCGTCGGACTCACCGGGCCGCTTGACCCACAGATAGGCGTCGACGAGCGGATCGCCGGTCTTCGTGGTCGGGGGCTCGCCCAGCGCGCGGCCGGGCGGGTTGCACCAGTTCTCCGCCGGATCGCCCTCGGTGTAGGGGCCGTTGCCGTTGCGGCTGGTGTCGATGACGAAGTGCTTGCCGCCGAACTTCTCGGACAGCTTCTTGCCGAACTGCTTGCCGGCGTCGGTCGGATAGAAGTTGGAGACGTTCACCGCGAACCCGTCGGCCTGCTCCACCCCGGCCCGCTTCAGCGGCTCGTACAGCGCGTCGGGGTTGGACCAGCCCGCGTTGCCCGCGTCCAGGTAGACCTTGGTGTTCGGCTGCTGCTTCAGCCGTTCGACGGCTCCCTTGAGCAGGTCGTACCGCTCCTCGTGGAACTCCTGCGGGGTGCAGCTGTCCACCAGGTGCAGCACCGCGTCCGGCTCCAGGACCACCGTCGCGCGCCGGTCACCGATGCCCTTGGCGACGCCGTCGACCCAGGCCCGGTAGGCGTCGCCGTCGGCGGCGCCGCCCTTGGAGAACTGGCCGCAGTCGCGGTGCGGGATGTTGTAGAGGACGAGCAGGGCGTCGCGGTCCGCCTCGGCGGCGGCCCGGGTAACGCCCTCGGCCTCCGCCTCCGGGTCGTCGGGGCTGATCCATTCGCCGACCGGCTGCTCCGCGAGCTTCTTGATCAGCTCGGCGTTCTCCGTCTCGCCCTTCTCACGGTATGCGGCGACCTGCCCCGCCGCCTTGCTGTCCGGGTTGACCCAGTAGGGCGCCCGCGCCTTGGGCTGCTGGCCCACGACCGGCCCGGCGTTCTTGTCTCCGCCGTCGCCGCCGGAGGAGCACCCCGCCGTCAGCAGGACCACTCCCGCGGCGGCCAGTCCCGCCCCCGTCCGGGCACGGCGGCCGACCAAACTGCGGTACATCCACTCCCCCTTGGTGCACTGTGCTTTCGGCCCGGCCCTGTGGACTCCCCCCGGACAAGACCGGTCGAACCATCCTGGCACACCCTCGCCGGGCGTCCCGGAGTCGCCGGGTGTTCGTAGGGGTACTGTGACGCCGCCCCGGAAGCCGGCGGTCGGGCCGCCCTCTGGCCGCCCTCAGGCCGCCGAGACGTCCGTCAGATACGCGTAGACCACGACGTTCGCCGTGTAGCTCCCGCTCGCCCGGTCGAAGGTGCCGCCGCAGGTGATGAGGCGCAGTTCGGCGCGGCCGGTCCGGCGGGGGCCGTAGACCTCCTGGGCGTCGAACCGGTCCCTGGGGAAGACCTGGACGTCGTCGACGGTGAACTCGGCGACCGAGCCGTCCGCCCTGGTCACCTCGATGCTCTCGCCCGGCCGGGCGGCGCTCAGTCCGTAGAACACCGCCGGCTGCGTCTCGGTGTCGACGTGCCCCACGAGCAGCGCCGCGCCGGGCTCACCGGGCACGGTGCCGTCGCCGTACCAGCCGACGGTCCGCGGCGTCTCCAGCGGGGGCGGGTCCACCGCTCCCGACGCGTCGAGGCCGCGCGGGACGACCGGCGCGGCGATGCCGAGGGAGGGAACGGACACGCGGCGCGGCTCGGCGGCGCCGTGGAGCGGTGCGTGAGCGGGCGGCAGCGGGACGCCGGGCGGCCGGCCCACCGCGGCGATGTCGCCGGTGGTCGGCGCGGACGAACCGCCGCCGTGGGCGCCGGGCGCCTCGCTCCCCCAGAGCCACAGCATCAGGACCAGCACCGCCCAGACGGTTCCGGTGATCAGCCGGCCGTTGCCGGGGCTCGCGGCGGGGGCGGTGGAGACGTCGGCGGACGGCATGTCAGTCGGAGTCCGTACGACGCCGGCGGCGGGAACTGCGTACGGCCACGGCGACCGCGGCCGCACCGGCGAGGACCAGGCCGGTGACGGTCTGCGAGGTGCTCGGCCCGGTCTCGTCGGCGTCGACGGTGGAGACCGGCGCCGCCAGCACGGCGGTGCCGCCGCCGCCCGCCTGCACGGGGGCCACGGGCGACGCGTGGGACTGCGGCGCGGACGGGCGCGGGGCGGAGGGGTGCGACAGGCCCGGCTCGTCGTGCCGGGAGGTCTTCGAGGGCGCGGGCTCCGGCGGCGGGTGGGGCTTCGAGTGGTGCCGGGTGACGTCGACGCTGCCCGCTCGGGGGTGCTCGCCCAGATCGCACCGCACCCGGACGTCGTACGTACCCGGCTTCACGTCGGACCTGATCCTGGCCTTGCCGACGAGCCAGCCGTCCCGGCCGTTCGGCGACAGCGCGGCCTCCGCGGCGAAGGCCTCCGACCGGGCGCCGCCGGATCTGTCCCGGCAGCCCACGACGCGGATCTCGACCTCGCCGCCGGGCGCGATCGCGGCCGGGCTCATCGTGGCCTTCACGGAGCTGCCGGCCCATGCGGCGGTCGCGGGCGCCATGACGAGAACGGCGGCCGCCCCTGCCACACGGAAAGCTATGGAACCAGTACGCATCGTGAACCTCCTGATACCGCAAGAGTCACGCGCTTGGCCCGTTCCCGCATCCGCAGAGCCGGCCGCCGGCGCCCGGCGCCGCCGCTGAGCTGCGCGGACGCGCTCGACGAGATCCGCGATCGGGTAACGGCCGCGGGTGGCAGGCCCGGGCCGGCTCCGGTGTGCCGTCCGAGGGCCGAACCGTCTGAGCCGTGCCGACGGCGATTGCATAGCATGGCCGTCCCATGTCCGCTGACGGCAGGAGCCCACGCATGACAGATCGCAAGCCCATCGAGTCGTGGCTCACCGACATGGACGGCGTACTGATGCACGAGGGCGTGCCCGTACCCGGCGCCGACGCCTTCATCAAGAAGCTGCGCGGGTCCGGCCGGCCGTTCCTGGTTCTGACGAACAACTCCATGTACACGGCGCGCGATCTTCAGGCACGGCTGCACCGGATCGGTCTGGAAGTCCCCGCGGAGAACATCTGGACCTCGGCACTTGCGACAGCCAAGTTCCTCGACAGCCAGCACCCGGGCGGTACGGCCTATGTCATCGGTGAGGCAGGGCTCACCACGGCGCTGCACGACGTCGGCTACGTGATGACCGACCATGAGCCCGATTTCGTCATCCTCGGTGAAACGCGGACCTATTCGTTCGAAGCGCTGACGAAGGCGATCCGTCTGATCGACAACGGGGCCCGGTTCATCGCCACCAATCCCGACAACACGGGGCCCTCTCCCCAGGGCGCCCTCCCGGCGACCGGCTCTGTCGCCGCGCTGATCACGAAGGCGACGGGGAAGGACCCGTACTTCGTGGGCAAGCCCAACCCGCTGATGATGCGGACCGGGCTGAACGTCATCGGGGCGCACTCCGAGACCTCCGCCATGATCGGTGACCGCATGGACACCGACGTACTCGCGGGCCTCGAGGCCGGTATGCAGACGTTCCTGGTGCTCACCGGGCTGACGCGGGTCGAGGACCTGGAGCGCTACCCGTACCGGCCGACCGAGGTCGTGGACTCGATCGCGGACCTGGTCGACCTCATCTGAGGCCGTCGCGCCCTGAGCCGCAAGCAGGCGGGCGCCCAGGAGGGAGCAGGACCCGGCCGCGCCCGGACGACCGTTCAGCGACGGCCGGTTCCGGGGCGCAGCCGGCGGGCGACGAGTACGAGGAGTCCGGCGCTGAGCAGGATCACGGTGGCGCCGACGCCGACCCGGGTGAACGAGCCGGAGCCGGTGGTGGCGAGCTGCTCGTGGGTGCTGGGCGACGGATTCTCGACGGGCGCGGTCGGGGGCGCGGTCGGGGGCGCGGTCGCCGGCTGTCCGGCGGAGCGTGCGGGGGTGGGCGACGCGGACCGTGCGCCGTCGTCCTCGCCCTCCCGCTCCTCGTCCCCCTCGCTCTCCAGCACGGCGAAGCGGTAGTCGCCCGACTCGCCGACCCAGTCGCCGTCGTCCCCCTTGCGCTGCACGATCGCGGCGTTGACGGTGACCCGGTTCGCGGCCGTGCCGGCCGCGACCGAGAGCCTGGTCCGTACGGTGACCGTGCCGCCGGCCGGTACGACGAAGCCCTGGAAGCCGTCGTCGAAGACGCCGACGAACTCGTCCTCCGTGGTCCGTTCCAGGGTGACCGGCCGCCAGCGGTCCGCCTCCTCGTCGTGGAACGCGACCGTGACGCGGTCCGCGGTGAGCGTCCGGTCCTCCGCGGTGAGGACGAGCACCGGGTGGATCCGGTCGCAGCCCTCCCGGGTTCTGTTGGTCAGCTCCACCGACCAGGTGTGGAAGCCGGAGCCGGCGCGGACCGTGGCGGGGCCGCCGCGGATACGGGTCTTGATCGGGAAGTCGGGGTCGGTCGCCTTGCCGCAGGTGGGCGCGGGCGCCGCGGGGGCTGCGGGAACCGCGAGTGCGACGGTCCGCGCGGAGAGGACCGCATGGGGTGCGGCACGGGAGGCCACCGCGGCGGCCGTATCGCTGATGGCCGCGGGCGAGACGAGCGCCGCGGCGGCTGTGAGGGCGAGGGCATTGCGCGTTCGCATGAGAGGCCTTTGATCGCTCGCGTACTGCCGGGTCGCCCCGGAACACGCCCGGGGCCCTCCCATCTGTGCCCGGCGGCCCTGCCCGCGCCCGGCCCGGTACCGCCGGTCGGCGGCGCAACGTCCCTCGTGTCAGCGTATTTCCGGGTCCTCGCGACCGGCGGCGAGACCGGTGTGGGACGCGCCGAGACCGGCGTCGTCCTCGACGAGATCGTCCACGGCCAGCGCGGCGAGCGGGGCCGAGTCGGCTTCGGAGCGGCCGAAGACCGGGGCGAGCACGAGCTGCGCGGCGCCGTCGGCGACGGTGTGCTCGCCGCCCCGTGCGGCGGCCACCGGGATCTCGTTGCGTTCGGCGAGCACCGCGCCCACTCCCCGTACGAACTCGTCCTCCGCGGCGGCGACGACGCGGCCGCCGAGGAGCACCCGGTCGATGTCGAGCAGTTCGACGAGGTTGGTGGCGCCGACCCCGAGGACCCGGGCGGCCTCCGCCAGGTCGCCCCGGGCGACGGCCCGCAGGCAGAGCGCCTCGATGCAGCCGCGCTTGCCGCAGCCGCACTCGGGGCCGTCGAGCTGGATGACCTGGTGCCCGAACTCCCCGGCGCCGGTGCGCTCGCCCCGGTAGAGCGCGCCGCCCAGGACGAGGCCGGCGCCGAGCCCCGTACCGAGGTGGAGATACGCGAAGGACGCCATGGGTCCGTGCAGGGCGAGGCCGAGGGCGGCGGCGTTGGTGTCCTTGTCGAGGACGGCGGGCAGCCCGAGGCGTGCGGAGAGCACGTCGCGCAGCGGGAAGCCCTCCCACTGGGGGAAGCCGGTGACCTTCCGCGTCACCCCGCTGAAGTGGTCGAGCGGTCCGGGCATGGCGATCCCGAGGCCGAGCACCCGCAGCCCGCCGCCGAGGGCCTCCGGGGCCGGTCCGGTCAGCAGGGTCTCGACCTCCCTCGCGGCCGTCGCGACGACCGTCTCCGCGCCGGCGCCCAGGTCGAGGGGGACGGTGCGGGTGTCGACACGGGTGCCGGCGAGGTCGAGGAGGACGACCGTCAGCTCGTCGCGGTCCAGATGGAGGCCGATGGCATGGCCGGCCGAGGGCACCAGCCGCAGCACGGTGCGCGGTTTGCCGCCGGTCGACGCCCGGTGGCCCGCCTCCTCGACGAGCCCTTCCTCCCGCACCCGGGCGACAATCTTGCTGACGGCCTGCGGCGTGAGCCCGGCCGCGTCCGCCAGCTCGAGCCTGCTTATGCCGCCCTCACCGGCGGTCCGCAGCAGGTCGAGGACGAGCGCCGCATTGTGGCTGCGCAGCGCGGGCAGATTGGCTCCCATTCCCGCCATGCTCCTGTTCACCCTCCCATTCTCACCACCGCTTGCACTTTGGCAACACCGTTGCTTAAGTGGTCGGCATGACTGGTACCGGCTCTCCCCTCCGCGTCGCCCTCGTCGGTTACGGCCTGGCGGGCTCCGTCTTCCACGCCCCGCTGATCGCCGCCACCGACGGTCTCGTACTCGACACGGTCGTCACCTCCAGCCCGGAGCGGGCGGAGCAGGCACGGTCCGAGTTCCCCGAAATCCGGGTCGAAGCCTCGCCCGACCGGCTGTGGGCCCGCGCGGACGAGCTCGATCTCGTCGTCATCGCCTCGCCCAACAAGACGCACGTCCCGCTCGCCCGCGCCGCCCTCGAAGCGGGGGTCGCGGTCGTCGTCGACAAGCCCATCGCCGGCACCGCCGCGGAGGCCCGCGCGCTGGCGAAACTCGCCGCCGAGCGCTCGCTCGTGCTCTCCGTCTTCCAGAACCGCCGCTGGGACAACGACTTCCTCACCCTGCGGCGGCTCGTCGAGTCCGGTGGCCTCGGCGAGGTGCAGCGCTTCGAATCCCGCTTCGAGCGCTGGCGTCCGCAGCTCAAGGGCGGCTGGCGCGAGTCGGGCGACCCGGCTGAGATCGGCGGCCTGCTGTACGACCTGGGCAGCCATGTCGTCGACCAGGCGCTGACCCTCTTCGGCCCGGCGGCGCGCGTGTACGCCGAGTCGGACGTACGCCGCGCCGGCGCGCAGGCCGACGACGACACGTTCATCGCGATCACCCACACCAACGGCGTCCGCTCACATCTGTACGTCAGTGCCACCACCGCACAGCTCGGGCCGCGTTTCCGGGTTCTGGGCTCCACGGGCGGGTACGTGAAGTACGGCCTGGACCCGCAGGAGGACGCGCTGCGCGCCAGCCGCCGTCCGGGGGACGGCGAGCCGTGGGGCGTGGAGCCCAAGGCGCTGTGGGGCCGGGTGGGTGCGGGAGAGTCACCGCTGACCGGCGGCGGCGTTCCCGTGGAGACCGTGCCGGGCGACTACCCCGCGTACTACGCGGCGGTCGCCGCCGCCGTGCGCGGCAGGACCGCCCCGCCGGTCACCGCGGAGGAGGCGGCCGCGGCACTGGACGTGCTGGAGGCCGCCCGTCGCTCCGCCCGTGAAGGGATCACCGTCACCGTGGAGGTCACCGCATGAACACGCTGGACACGATGAAGCCGGTCCCCCACCTGAGCGTCGACGAGATCGTCGAGCAGGAGCGCCGGCTCACCCTCCGCCGGTTCACGTACTCGGACGCGTGGGCGCTCGGCAGCATGCTGGTGGAGATGGCACATCTGCGGGAGGCGCCGGTGGCCATCGACATCCACCGCGGCGCCCAGCAGCTGTTCCACGCCGCGCTGCCCGGCTCCAGCGCGGACAACGACGCGTGGATCGACCGCAAGCGCCGGGTCGTCGAGCGGTACGGCGAGAGCTCGTACCTGGTCGGGGCGCGGCACCGCGCCAAGGGCACCACCTTCGAGGAGTCCTCCCGCCTGGACCCGGCCCGGTACGCGGCACACGGTGGCTCCTTCCCCCTCACGGTCGACGGTGCGGGCGTGGTCGGCTCGGTCACGGTCTCGGGTCTGCCGCAGGCGGAGGACCACGCGATGGTGGTGGAGGCGCTGGAGCGGTTCATCGCGAGGTGAGGTGAGGGGGCGGGCGTGCCGGCCCGCCGCCGGGTGGGCCTGACCCGCGGCCGGGCGAGCCTGACCCGCGGCCGGGGCGAAGGCCGGATTCCGTCCGGCGGGGCGGCCGTCGGACCCGCTGGCGGGCCGCCCGGCCGGCACTGCGTGCGGGCCCGCCGGCCCGAGCGCCGCCCGGGTCGGCGGGCCGCGCCGCCAACCTCCCGCGCGTCCGCGTGCTACGCGTCCTTGAGCTCCTGACGCTGGCGGCCGAGGCCGTCGATCTCGAGCTCGACCACGTCGCCGGCGCGCAGGTACGGCTTCGGCTCGGGTTGGCCCATGGCGACACCAGCGGGCGTACCGGTGTTGATGACGTCGCCCGGGTGGAGCGTCATGAACCGGCTCAGGTAACGGACGACCTCGGCGACCGGGAAGATCTGGTCGGCGGTCGTCCCGTTCTGCTTCAGCTCGCCGTTGACCCAGAGCTTCAGACCGAGGGCCTGCGGGTCCGGCACCTCGTCCGCGGTCACGAGCCACGGCCCGAGCGGGTTGAACGTCTCGCAGTTCTTGCCCTTGTCCCAGGTGCCGCCGCGCTCGATCTGGAACTCGCGCTCCGAGACGTCGTGGGCGACCGCGTACCCGGCGACGTACGAGAGCGGGTCCTCGTCGGGCTCGATGTAGCGCGCCGTACGCCCCACGACGACCGCGAGCTCGACCTCCCAGTCGGTCTTGCGGCTGCCGCGCGGTACGAGCACGGTGTCGGCGGGCCCGACCACGGTGTCGGCGGCCTTGAGGAAGACGACGGGCTCGGCCGGTACTGCCGCTCCGGTCTCGGCAGCGTGGTCGTGGTAGTTCAGCCCGATGCACACGACCTTCCCGACCCGGCCGACCGGCGGCCCGACGCGGAGCCCGGTCGCGTCCAGTACGGGCAGTTCACCGGCGGCGGCCGCGGCCCTGATCCGGTCGAGGGCGGCGGCGTCCGCGAGCAGCGTTCCGTCGATGTCCGCGACAAGGCCGGACAGGTCGCGCAGCGTCGTCCCGTCCTGGTCGAGCAGCGCGGGGCGTTCGGCGCCTGCCGTTCCGACACGCAGCAGCTTCATGGTCTTCTCTCCTCTGGTCGAGTGCGAGCCCGGCCCGGCCCGACAGGTGCGGCCGTCGGAGGATCGGAGGATTGGCCGATCCTCCAAGGTGGCCGACCACTCCGCAAGACCCTGTTCACAACCTGGACCGTTACGCACCAGTAGGCGGCCACCCGGGGCGCGTTCACATCTGTGCCGCCAGCGGTACCGGCGTGTCCCGGTAGAGGAAGACCCGCTCGACCGCGGCCCAGGTGGTGGAGGTGACGACGTACAGCGCGGCGGCCAGCGGCACGACGGCGACGGTGGCGAGCGTGAGGAACGACATCAGCGGCATCACCTTCGTCATCGCCCCCATGCCCGGCAGCTGCTCGCCGACGGCGGGCGTGGCAGGCGCGGCGGCCATCTGCTGCTTGGTGCGCCGGTAGTTGGACGTCGCCACGGCGGCGACGGTCACGAAGAGGGCCAGGTAGACGAGCCCGGCGCCGCCGAGCAGCCCGCCGTGCGCCAGGGCGTCGGTCCAGCGGTCGGCGAGCGGCGCGTCGAGGAGGGAGTGGCCGAGGAGCCCGTTGGGCTCACCGCCGATCTCGGCGCTGGAGAACAGGTGGTACAGCAGGAAGAACGCCGGCACCTGGAGCAGGCTCGGCAGACAGCCGGCCAGCGGCGACACCTTCTCCTTCGCGTACAGCTCCAGCGTGGCCTTCCGCAGCCGCTCCGGGTTCTTGCCGTGCTTGGCGCGCAGTGCGGCGAGCTGCGGCGCAAGGCGGGTGCGGCCCTTCTGGCCACGGGCGGCGGCGCGGGAGAGCGGATGTACCGCGAGCCGTACGAGCGCGGTGAAGACGACGATCGCGGCGGCGGTGGCGGACGCGGCGAACAGCGGCTGGAGCAGATCGGCGAGCTGCTCGACCAGGGTGGCGAAAACGGACATGGGTGAGCCCTCCGGGGGGTCTCGTCGTGCCGGGAGAAGAAGACATGACGGCATGACGACCCGCGGGGGCGGTGCGTGGCAGTGCTGAGGGGCAGCGCGCCTACGGGGCCGTCGGGAGGAGACGGCCGGGCGCTCGGGGGCGCCTGCGGCCCCGGGCGTCGGGGTCGCGCTGTGGCAGGAAGGCGGTGCGTTTCTCGCGGTCGCGCAGGGCCGTGCGGACGCGGGTCCGTGGCACGGCGGGGGCGCAGCGCGCGCTGATGACGGCGCAGACGACGAGCGCGGACCCGGCCGCGGCGGTGGCCGTCGCGGCGAGCGCGACGGCGGCGGAGAGGCTGCCGCCGTCGACGAGGAGGATCTCGACGAGCAGGAGGAGCAGCAGCGCGGCGGGCCGGAGCAGCCGTGCCGTACGACCGGCCATGCGCCCCTCCCCTGTCACGAACCGCCCACCCGTTCCACCGGTCCCTCTGGTGCGCCGTGGGAAACCACGTGGCGCCGGACACCGAGTATACGAGCGGCCCCCCGCGCGGAGTTCCCGTTCCGCGCCCCCTGAAAGGGACTTGCGCACACCCCGCCACCCCCCCCGTCACGCCGCGCGGCGACCGACCCTCGAACACAATTGTTTGAACGGTTGATTACGCAGAATCACGTTGCGGTCACGTTCGTCATGCAGCCCTTGACGCTTCCATCCCCACAGAGTTGGCTTTCGGCCACCTTGGCTGCAAATGATGCAGCCTGTCAGGGAGGTTGGATTCAACCAATGAACGCATTTCTGCGTCGTGCCGCCGTCGCAGCCGCCGCCACCGCCGTGCTCATACCGCTCTCCGGCTGCGGTGGCACCGACGCGGAGCCTGGTGTCAGGCTCACCGACGACATCGTCGTCGGGCTGCTCCTTCCGGAGAACCAGGCCGCTCGCTACGAGCAGTTCGACAAACCGGTCATCGAGGAACGTATTGCCCGCCTCACCAACAACAAGGGCAGGGTCCTCTACGCCAACGCCGGGCACGACGCCGGTCTGCAGACGCAGCAGCTCGAAGCCATGATCGAGGACGACGTCGACGTACTGATCGTGGACGCGGTGGACTCCAAGGCCATCGCCGGCGCGATCGAGAAGGCCGACGAGGCCGCCATCCCCGTCGTCGCGTTCGACCGCCTCGCCGAGGGCCCGATCGACGGTTACGTCTCCTTCGACAACGAACAGGTCGGCCACATCCAGGGCAAGGCCCTGCTGGAGGCCCTCAAGAAGCGAGGCGAGGCCGGCTCAGGCGCCGCGTCCGGCAAGATCGTGATGGTGAACGGCGCCCTGACCGACCCGAACGCCGCCATGTTCAAGAAGGGCGCCCACACCGAGCTCGACGGCAAGGTGGAGATCGGCCTCGAGTACGACACCGAGGACTGGAAGCCCGAGAACGCCAAGGCCAACATGGAGACCGCGATCGCCTCCCTCGGCAAGGACGCCATCACCGGCGTCTACTCCGCCAACGACGGCATGGCGGGCGGCATCATCGAGGCCCTCAAGTCGGCCGGCGTCACCGACCTCCCGCCCGTCACGGGCCAGGACGCCGAACTGGCCGCGGTGCAGCGCATCGTCGCCGGTGATCAGTACATGACGGTCTACAAGCAGTACGCGCCGGAGGCGGCGGCCGCCGCCGAGATGGCCATCCTGCTCGCCCGGCACATGTCGCTCGGGGCGGCCGCGCACACGGACATCGACACCCCGACCGAGGAGTCCGTCCCGACCGTGCGCATCCCGGTCATCGCGCTGACACAGGAGAACATCGAGGAGACCGTCGTCAAGGACGGCCTCTACACGGTGGACCAGATCTGCGTCCCCGAGGTGCGCGCGGCGTGCAAGGAGATCGGGCTCACGTCGTAGCCCGCCGGGCGCCCACCGTGCTCACCGCGGCCGTACGGCGGCCAGCCGCCCCCACACCACCAGCCGGTATCTGGAGCTGAACTCGGGCGTGCACGTCGTCATCGTCAGGTAGTGGCCCGCCGCTCGGTATCCGGCGGCGGGCCGCACCGAGCTGCGCGGGACCGGGTCGATCACACCCGTGTCGCCGGGCAGGGTCCGCGCGAGCGTCCGGCCGACGGCGTACACGTACACCCCCTCCCGGGTCTCCACCTCCACGGTGTCGCCGGGGCGGAGCCGGTCGATGCGCCGGAAGCGCTCGCCGTGGGTGTTGCGGTGCCCGGCGACGGCGAAGTTCCCGGCCCGGCCGGGCTGCGCGGTCGCCGGGTAGTGCCCGACGTACCCCTTGTCGAGGACACGGCGCTTGCCGACGCCCTCGGCGACGGGGGCGACGACGCCGAGCCGGGGAATGCGGAGGACGGCGTACGCCTGGTCCCAGCGGGGCGCGTGCGAGGGTTCACGCTCCCGCGCGGGGGCGGGGCCCGGTTCGGGGGCGGCCTCCGGGGGCTCCCGCACCCTTCCCCGCTCCGCCGGCTCCCGATCCTGCGCCCAGCGCTGCTCCAGGGCCCGCACCTGCCGCTCGGCGCCCCGGTCGGCCTGCCGGTTGGTCCACCACAGCTGGTGGACGACGAGGAGCAGCACGACGACCCCGAGCGTGACGGCGGCCTCCGCGGCCGTCCACAGCCCGCGCGCCAGCCACACCCGCCTGCGCTCCCGATGCCGTGCCCGCCGCCGCTCCCGCTGCCTCCGCACGCGCGCAGGGTAGGGCCGCGGCCCTCAAGTCACCAGCATCGCGACCCGCGAGGCAGCCGGGCGTGCCCGTCACCGGGACCGGGTCGGCCTGCCGGCCGTACCCCGTACGGCAGTACGGTGTGCTGCATGCGCCCCGACACGCCTGCTGACCACATCGCCGAAGCCGAGCGCCTGCTGCGTACCGCCGAGCAGTATCCGGAAGACGCCGAGCCGCTGCTCCTCCAGGCCGCAGCCCACCTGGAACTCGCCGGCGAACGCGGCCGAGCCTCCACCCTCTACGACCGCCTCCTGGCCTCCGTGCTGCCCGGGCAGCCCGAGCACCCTCAGCTCGTCAAGGCGCTGCAGGCCGCCAACCTCTGGGAGTACGGCCACGAGGCCGAGGCCCGCGCCCTGATCGACGGGGTCCGCGCGGCCGCTCCGACCGAGGCCGCGCCGTGGGAGATCATCGCGGAGACGCTGGAGCACCACGACGAACTCGAGGCGTCGCACGACTGCTTCACGACGGCGCTGACGATCCTCCTGGCCGACGGCGACGAGGACGTCCCGTACGCCACCCGGTCCCTCCTCTCGGGCCGCCACCGCGTCCGCCGCCTGCTGGGCCTGCCCCACGACGACTGGGACTCCACGGCCGACCGGGTCCACGCCGCCCACACCCCGGACGTCACGCTCGACGAACTCCACGACCCCAACCGCCTGTGGGCGCTGGGCTCCGACAACCCGGCCGAGTTGAAGGCGGAGATCACCCGCCTCCGCTCCGAACTGGGCTCCTACCGCTCGGCGCTGTCCCGCCCCTTCCCGGTCGCGGTCCTCCACTGGCCGGAGGCGGAACTCACCGAGCTGCTGGAGGCGTACCCCCAGCTCGAGTCCGAGTACCCGAGCCACAAGGCCCACCTGTCGGACATCGAGGCGTCCCTGCGCGACCTGTCGGCGACGGGCACGGAGAACCTGGGCATCGTGACGGCGACGGTCCCCTCCTACGAGGCCTTCGCGGCCTCCGAACAGTCCTCCCCCGCGAACACGGACCTCCTCCCCCAGTACGCCACCACCCTCGCGGCCCGCGGCCGCGCCACCTCCTGGCCCCCGGCCAAGGGCGCACCGTGCTGGTGCGGCTCGGGGACGGCGTACCGGGGGTGCCACGGGGGGTAGTCACAGCCACGACGCGTCCCCACCGTGGCAGCACACCGGCAGCGGCCACGGCTTGGGGCGCCACCGTCTCCGGTCCACGGCGGCGAAACCCCTCGGCCCGCCGGTGAGCTACGGCTTCAGTAAGGCAGCCTCATCCGGGCCGAGGGCCAGCAGGCGCGCTAACACGTCATCCCTGAAGAAGGCCACGCACACCCTCAAGGTCCAGCGCTCTCGTTCATACCGACGAACACACCCGTGCCCCGGACACAGTGATCACGTTCTGTGCTTGAAGTGCTAGCCGGAGGTCATCCCCCACCCCTGCGCTGTGGAGGAGCCGCCCCATCCGGCACCATCCCGCCAGATTGAAGCGATTCCTCGCTCCTCGAGGTACGGTGCGTAAACGCCGATCTCCTCAGAGAACAGCCCTATGAGGAACGGCTCAAGCTGTCTCTGATAGAGGAAGTGGCGGTACTCGTAGAGCTGTCCGACCGCCTCGCGGACCGCGGTAGTCGAGTTTCCGTTGCGAACGACTTTGGCTTCGACCAGCCACTCTGCGCCCTGCTCCGTCGCGGGTTGCCGGAGCACAAGGTCCTTGGGGTGCTGCCCCACCGTTATGGGGGCATATCCACACTGTTTGATGTAGTGGCCGAAGTCCTCGATGAGCTTTTCGTGACTGCGCTGCTTGACCTGTTGGCGAGCCTTGATCTGTACCACGTACTCGCTGCTGCTCTTGGGCTGGAAGCCGGCGAGCGGATCGGGGGTCGGATGGGCGTGGCCGCCAGGATCGTAGGACATTTGGAGGGCGTCTGAGTCGTCGCTCATCCACCAGATGCGATCGGCCTCCTCTGCTCGCCGTAGCGCCTCGATGGCGACCAGCAGGTCCTCCATCAACGTGACGTCACTAGGAAGGGCAGTCGTGTCGTAGGGCTTAGCGATGACACTGGCAGCCTCGTAGGCTCGGGGGCGCGCAGCCCTATCTCGAAGCTCCGGCTCGTTTATCCAGCCCTGCCGGTCCTGCCGCCTCACGGCCCGACGGAGCCGGGTCGCGTGACGGCGAAGGTGCGCCTCGCGGGCGATGCCCTTACCCAATCGCTCTTCCAGCCAGGTAATCCCTTGCTGCAGGGTGAGAGTCACGTTCCTGAGATCAGCGCTGAAGATATAGGCAAGATACAAGCCCATCTTGGGATCGCTCTCGCCACGCTCATCGAAGATGCCGATCCAGGGGGTGGCCGCCGGAGTCGTTTGTCCCCCGTGCCCCTTGGCGATGAAACCTGGTGGCAGCGCCAGATCGGTACGGCTCGCGACCTCACGCAATAGCTGCTGCCCCTTCACATCGCGCCTCGAACCCGCAGTGCGGTCGTACGTGTTCGCGACCTCGCTGAGCATGTCTCTAATCCCCATGTGGAGAATCTAGATCAAGTACGTGCGCCGCACACTGAATCTCGCCTCATCTCGTCACGCACCACAAGCCGGACTCGAACCGTGCCTGAGCCATGTCCAGCACATCATCAGCGTCGAAGCCGTGGGCCACCATCCAGTGGAGGAGATCCACGACCACATCGATCGCCGCGTCCTTGGCCACAGTCACGGTCAGCCGACTCGCGTTCGCCGCACGAGGGGATGCCACCGCCCCGTACAGGGAGATCATCGCTTCCGCCCGCGTGACACGAACACCTCCCGAGTGCCCGTTCGGCGTGGACAGATCGGTCGCGATCTCGCACCACGTCACCTTGTGGTCGGACCCGAGCAGAACACCCCAGCGGTCAGCCACCGCATCCACGAGCGCTAACCCACGTCCCGACTCAGCGTCAGGGCCAACCGCGATCAATGTCGGCAGCGCCCTGGAGTCGGGATCGCGTACCTCAACGCGCAGGTATGTGCCGCTCATAGAGAGACGGAGCGCAGTCGGCGTCCCGGTGCCCACGTGCCGGATTACGTTAGCGACGAGTTCACTGACACAGAGTTGAGCCACTTCTTCCTGCCGTGGCAATCCCCACGCCTTCAAGTGGAGCCGCACGATGCGCCGAAGCGCTGCCACTTCCTGGGGCTCAGCCAAGAAGGGAAGCTCCCACGACCTCCGAACCATGCACCCGTCCTCGTTCACACCAGTCCTCCAAGCCTCTCACCATCACGCAGCGCTCCGACTCGCTAGCATTGCGCCGCGTATCCCCCCATGCAATATGCATCAGGGGATTCCCACCATCGAGTGATTGGCAAGCCCGCACTGTGGCGCGGAGACTGAACGCCCGCTACCGCAAGGAGGCATGACATGGCTGGTTCGCCTACGGCACGTCGCCGACGACTATCGATCGAGCTGAGGAAGCTTCGTGAAACCAACGGATTCACGTGTACCCAGGTCGGAGAGGCGCTCGACTGGAGCGGGTCCAAGGTCAACCGCATGGAGACGGGCACTGGTCGGGTGCAGCCCTCAGACGTCGATGCGCTCTGCCGCTTCTACAACACCAATGACGAACTTCGGGACTTCCTCAAGTCGCTGGCACGACAGGCGAAGACGAAGGGTTGGTGGCAGGTCCACGGCAACGGGATCCCCTCCTGGTTCTCCATCTATATCGGCCTGGAACAGGACATCTCCACGTTTCGGCAGTACCAGTGCGAATTCCTGCCTGGGCTCATGCAGACGCCCGCCTACGCTGTCGAGCTACATCGCGCCACGAACCAGATGACGGCGGACGACATCCAACGAGCCGTACAGGTACGGATGGAGCGCCAAACGATGCTCACCAGGACGGACGCGCCAGACGCCTGGTTCGTCGTCCACGAGAGCACACTGCGGAATGTCATCGGTGACCAGGCGTTGATGCGGGAGCAGCTTGAACGTGTTCTCGACTCGGTGGAGCTACCGAGCGTCACCCTGCAGGTGCTGCCCTTCGACGCCGGGCCCTATCCCGCCACGGGTTCGTTCACGCTGATGGGCTTCCCTGATCTCGGAGACCCGGACATCGTGTACCGGGATGGCATCACGGATGCCATCTACCTGGAGGGAGACGACGATGTACGTGAGTACACGAGAGCCTTCGACAACCTGCGTGCCGCTGCGGCGAGCCCTCACCGTTCTATCCAGCTGATCAAGTCACTCCTGAAGGAATACTCGAGATGATCACCACGACCGCCTTGGTTAGCCCCTCGCCTCAGTGGTTCAAGTCCTCTTACAGCAACGGATCCGGCGGCGAGTGCGTCGAGTGCGCGAGGACCCACACAGGCACGCTCGTCCGGGACTCGAAATGCGTCGAGGGACCCGTACTGACAGTGGGGGCGGAAGCATGGCGAGTGTTTCTCGTGACAGCGACGATAGGTGGTTTCCGTGCGAAGTGAGGTGGCGAAGGCTCCGACGGTGGGCCGGGCGTCACGTGTGGCCGAGATGGAGCTCAGTGGCGTGCTGCCGCGCCGATGGGCGCACACCCAAGGGGTCGCTGCCCGGGCGGCCGAGGTTGGGTGGATCATGGGGAAGGATGCCGACCTGCTGGTCGCCGCTGCGACACTGCATGACGTGGGATACGCACCCCGTCTGGCCCTCACAGGGTTCCATCCGCTCGATGGCGCACGCTTCCTACGTGATGCGCATGGCGCTGACCAGCGGCTGTCGCGATTGGTCGCCAACCATTCGTTCGCGTTGCTGGAGGCCGAGGAGCGTGGGCTGCGAGAGGAACTGGCTACGGAGTTCCCCCTGCTTGAGGAGTCTCTCCTGGTGGATGCGCTGGTGTACTGCGACATGACGACGACGCCTGACGGCGGCCGGACCACCGCGCAGGATCGGGTGGCCGAGATTGCCGGCCGCTACGGGGCCGATTGCATCGTCGGACGGTTCATCCGTCGAGCGGCGCCGGAGATTTTCGCCGCTGTTGAGCGAGTGGAGGCGGCGCTGGCGGTTCAGCCAAGGTAGGGGTACGTCCCGGCGAGATAGTCGCCGATCTGCTGGCGCATGCTGGGGTGGACGTCGTACTGGTCGAGCTCTGCGGGCTGGATGAAGCGGACGCCGTCGGCCTCGTCGTTGACAGTGGGCGCACCGCCGATGGGTCGGCCGATGTAGGTGTTCTCATACTGCTGGCGGATCTCGCCATCGGTGTAGGCGACGATGTGGTTCGGGTTGGTGTAGACGCCGAGGAATCCGGTGATCTCGGCAACGATCCCGGTCTCCTCCAGGCATTCCCGGACTGCGCACTGGGCCGCCGTCTCGCCGATGTCCTGGGCGCCGCCGGGGAGGGCCCACTGGCCGGTGTCGCGGCGGCGCTGGAAGAGGATCGCGCCACTGTCGTCAACGACGAGCAGATTGCTGGCGGGGATGAGGGTGTTGGCCTTGGGCGCGTCGGGGTCGTTGTAGTACTCAGTCCTGCCCATGTGCGGCGGTCCCCTCCTGGTCGGGTGTCCAGGGCCGTGCGGTGACCCAGACGGCTTCGAAGCTCTGAGCGTAGTTGTCGAACCATCCTGCGCCGACAGTCCTGTGGAGGTGGAGCAGGGGGTTGGCGCTGGCCGGTTGGCCCCACACGTGTGGATTGACCAGCAGGTTGTCGTCGTAGCGGAACAGAGACGTGTAGAGCGTGGTGTCGTGCAGCCGAACCTCGCATCCAGCCTCGGACAGCAGGGGGCGGTAATACGTCAGGGAGGCACGGATCTTGGCGGCCAGAGTGTCGCCGATGCCTTCCTCCCGGCCCCGGACGCCGACCGCCTGGCCTTCCGGGTCGCCAAAGCACAGGCGCACCTGGACGCCGTCGGCGGCACGCTCGGCAAGCATCTTGGCAACATGCGGATTGGACTGCGCGAAGAACGTGCCAGAGAAGACGAGCACGCCGACCTCTGACCGGGCCTCCCGCAGTAGAGAGAGCCACATGTCCCGCGGGACACTCGCGCGGTCCTGATAGGTGCCCACGAGCTCGCTCCCTAACCCGTCACCGGATCGCCCGGCTCTCCGTGGAGGTGAGGGCCAGAGGAACGTCTCCTCCACTCTGAGGTGGCGAGCGACCTTGAAACGATGCCGTGGGTGAGGAACACGCCCTCCGAGCCACCGGCTTACCGTCTTGGGGTCCACCTCGCAGACTTCCGCAAGCGATTCGGGTGGGACGCCTCGCTGGGCGAGTACGGAGTGCAGTCGCTCGTTCACAGAGGTTATCGAAGCGGCGGTCGGCGTGATCACGCAAGGACGTTGTGGGACGTTCGTGCGGGATCCTGTCGCGTCAGGTTCCCTACGCTGGCGGTATGGAGCTCATCGTCCTGTGGGACATCGACCACACCCTCATCGAGAACGCGGGGGTGACCAAGGAGATCTACGCCACCGCATTCTCGGCACTCGCGGGACGCCGGCCGACCGGGCCGGCGCGGACCGAGGGGCGCACGGACCGTCTGATCATGCGCGACATGTTCCTTCGAGACGGTCTTCCCGAGCCGGACTGGCCCACTGTCGAGACCGCCCTGGCCAACGCCGGAAAGCGGCACCTCGTCGATCTCCAGGTACGGGGCACAGCTCTTCCAGGCGTGCGCGATGCCCTCAAAGCGGCCTCGGCACACGAGGCATGGGTGTCTTCGGTCCTGACCGGCAACATCGCGGCCAACGCCCGCGTGAAGCTGTGCGCGTTCGGTCTCGATCCTTTGCTTGACCTCTCCGCAGGGGCATACGGCGCGGACGCCGAGCTTCGTCCTGACCTTGTGGCCGTCGCACGCGAGCGCGCAGGCTGGCTCCACAATGTGCCGGCGGACGTGCCCGCGGTGCTCGTGGGGGACACACCGCGAGACGTCGAGGCCGCCCTCTCCACAGACTCCGGGATCATCGCGGTCGCCTCGGGCATACACAGCGCCGAGGAGCTGAGCGCCGCCGGAGCTTCCGTGGTGCTGCCGGATCTGTCTGACACCGCGCAGCTTCTCGGAATTCTGGAGACCTTCACTGCGCAGGGCAAACGTCCCAGGACGTCCTCGAGCTGTCCCTAGACGCGGTAACGCGGTCCCCGGAGGCTCAGCCACTATCAGGGCTCTCATCAGGCAACGAGCCAAAGGAGCCCACGTGATCGGGGAAGTTACCGGGATCCGGAAAATCCGGATGCTGTACCTCCAGCTGCTGTACCGCTGCAACTTCGAATGCCTGCACTGCTTCCACGGCAAGAGGCTCCAGCACGCCGACGCCTTCAATGCTGAGCAGGCCGTCAACCTTCTCACCCTGATGCGTGAGCGGTACGGCACCGAAGCAGTCACACTGCTCGGTGGGGAGCCGTTCGTCTACCGGGACCTCGCCCAGGTCGTCCAGTACGCCAAGGAGGAACTGGGGCAGCGCGTCGAGATCTGCACCAACGGGTACCGGATCGAGCGCCGCCTGACCGAAATCGCTCCCCACCTGGACTTGTTGCGAGTCTCGCTGGAAGGCGTCGGCTCAACCAACGACCGCGTCCGCAAGTTCGGCAGTTATCAGGCAGTGCTCAGCGCACTCAACCTCGCGCGAGAACTCGGCGTGGCAACGGGCGCGACCATGACCGTGACGTCGCGGAACATCGACGAGGTGCTGCCGCTGGCCCGCATCCTGCAGACGTTCGGGGTCCAGCAACTGAAGCTGCACCACTTGAGGGCAGTCGGCAACGCCACAGACCACCCGGAACTGCTGGTCACCGATCCGGCCGCCTACAGCAGGCTCCGCGAGAAGCTCCAAACCGCCAGACTTGCCATCGAGATCATCATTGACGAGGACCTGTCCGAGCAAGGTGCTCCGGAAGTTTGTGCCCCGGCGCCTGACCCGGGCGAGATCGAACGGATCGAAGCCGACCCGCGCGGCGCACTCACCCTGTCCTGCAAGGCTGTCGGCAAGGACTCGCACGCCTTCTGGTACGAGAAGTCCGCCAACCGCATCGTCCACCGGCCCTCCACCACGGACGAACTCACGCTCGCAGTGCCGAACGTGGTGTACACCCGTGCCTGACCATCCCCTTTTCGAGAGCCTCGAAGGCCTACGGGGCACCGGCAAGTCGACCATCGCGCCGATGTTGGCCGAGGCCCGCCAAGCCGTTCTCGTGCCCACCGTGCCCGCGGTGTACCAGCCCTTGAGGCATGAGGTGGACAAGCGGGCGAATGCCGAGGCAAGGGTGTGCTTCTACCTCTCCGCACTCTTCACCGCAGCCGACGAGATACGGCGCCACCTGACGGCCGGTGTCCCCGTCGTTGTCGAGAGCTATTTCGCCCGCTGTCTGGCCAGCCACCGCGCCGTCGGCGCCGACCTCGACATCACATTGCCGCCCACCCTGCCCCAGCCCGTCACCTACCACCTCGTCTGCGCCGAGGACGAGCGCCGACGCCGCCTCACAGCGAGGGACAAGCCGGTCTCCCACTGGGACGCCCTCGTCGAGACCGCCTCGGACCGCGTGACCAACGCCTACGCCCTCTTCCCGATGCACCGCGTGGACACCACGGACCTCAGCACCGACGAGGTCCTCCAGGCGATCCTCGCCCCCGACACGCCAGGAGCACACTCCCGTGCAGACACAGAGTTTGTGGGAGCACACCCTCACCTTCTTCCCCCAGTTCCTCGCCAGGCTGAGCGAGCGGGTCTCCCCTGACGCCACCGTCGCGGTCGTCGGCGCGAGCGACGGCAAGTTCGTCCTGCCCCTCGCCGCCGCCGGGTACCGCGTCATCGCCATCGAACGAGACCCGCTCGCCCTGCACGGTGGCGAGGTCAGTCTCCCGGGTGGCACGCAAGCCCACGCTATGGGCCTGATCGACCGGCTCAAGCTCGAAGAGCGTTCCAGCCAGGTGCACGTCGTGGAAGAGGACTTCCTGCAAAGCGCGCCGCTGAACGTGCCCTGCGACGCGATCTGGACGAGCTGCTCGTGGCACTACAGTGCCAACCACCACCGCCCGCTCGCCGAGTTCGTCGAGCGCATGCAGCGCTTGATCCGCCCGGGCGGGCTGTTCGGCGCGGAGTTCATGATGCCCGTCGAGAAGCGCCACTACCTGGTCGAGCACTACACGTCCCCCGAGCGCCTGCGGCACCACTTCATTGGCGACTGGGACGTGCTGCTCACGCTGCGCACGAACGAGTTCTCCGAGCGGGCACACATCGGACAACCCCGAGACCACACCCACCGCATGGGCCTGTTCCTAGCGGCCCGTACATCCGCCCTTCACCACCGATACGGAAAGCAGGGCTCATGAAGCACGAGTACGAGGCGAAGTTCCTGGCTATCGACGTCGCCGACCTTCAGAAGAAGCTCACAGCCCTCGGCGCCATCCAGGCGTTCCAGCGCACCCTTCTCACTCGGAAGATCTTCGAGAACGACTCCCTCGACGGCGGAGCGTGGCTCCGCCTGCGGGACGAGGGCACCCGCTCAACGCTTACGCTCAAGCAGGTCACCGACGCCACCACGATCGACGGCACCACAGAGATCGAGACCGAGGTCACCGACCTGCACGCCATGGCCGACATCCTCCGCCGGCTCGGCCTCACCGAAGTCCGGTACCAGGAGAACTACCGCGAAGAGTGGCGCCTGGGTGAGGTCGCCTTCGACTTCGACACTTGGCCCGACCTCCCCACCTTCGTTGAGATCGAAGGTCCCGACGAGGCATCCGTCCGACAGGCCGCTGCCCTGCTGGAACTCGACTACTCCGAGGCACGGTTCGGCAGCGTGGATGAGATCTACAAGAGCGAGGCCGGCCGCGACATCCTCGCCGAGCCCACCCTCCTCTTCGCTGATGCCGAGAAGGAGAAGACTTCACCCGCGACGGTCCGAGGCAATTGATCCTGAAGGCGGAGAGGCAATGCTTCCGGAACTCGCGCTACCACACAGGGTGATCCCCTGGATCACCGAATTCGCCCGCGGAGGTCTGCCCGCGCCGGCCTCCACGGACGACGGCAACCAGTGGGTCGACGGCTTCTGCTGGCTCTACTGCGGGCAGCGGCGGACCCGTGTCCTGTGGATCGGCCCTGCAAACGTCGCCGGTGCCCAGGCTCCCATGTACGCATGCGGGGCCTGCATCCGCGAGCTTCAGGAACGGGTCTGGCGGTCCCTCCTCAACAAGGACGAACCGGCTCTGCCTCGTCGGTCGAACGAGACCGCCGAAATGGAACCATCCCCCGCCCGGCGTACAGGCAGGCACCGGGGACAAGGCAGGTTCCTGCGCCGGACTTGAGCCCCCGCCCTGGCCACTGAAACGCCTGCTCACCCCTCGGCGTGACCTGACCAGGGCGGTCAGGTCATGCGACGACGGCTCCGGGCCATGATGTCCGCCTTACATCCCACTCGGGGAACTCATGTGCCCGCGCCCGTCCGGCGGGTGACCCGGCAGAGTGTCGGCCCCGCGGCCCGGCATGCGCCCCGGACCATGGACCCATGAACGTCGTCAGTCAGGTCTTCGCCCTGATCGCCGCGGCCGTGCACGTCGTCGTGTGGCCGTTGGAGAGCTTTCTCTACGGGCGGCCGCAGGTTCGGGTGTTTCTCACCGGGAGTACCGCTGACGCGCCCGAGGTACGGCTGTGGCGGTTCAACGTCGGCTTCTACAACCTGTTCCTCGCGCTGGGCCTGATCGCCGGGTTCGTCGCCCTGCACCTCGGGCACGAGACGGTCGGGCGGACGCTGATCGTCTACCTCTCGTTCTTCATGATCGGCGGAGGCATCATGCTCTTCGTCTCCGACCCGAAGCTGTGGCGCGGCGCGCTCGGGCAGGCCGTGCCCCCTGCCGTCGTCCTGCTCGCGGACGTCTTCTGAACCCCGGCCCCCGCCCAGTCGTCATGATGGAGGGGCAGCCGACCGAGGAGTACGTGACGCCATGCCCGTAAGCGACGACGACGCACCCGTGATCCTGAGCAGCGAGCCCGGGTCGTTCGCCTGGGGGGTGCTGGCCAAGCGGCATCCGGCGCTCATCGAGCAGGTCCGCGAGGCGTTCCCCTGGGGGCCCGCGCAGCACGCGGCGCTCGACGAGCTGCTGGAGGAGACCGCCGGCGGGGTGATCGAGCCGCTCGACGCGGACGCGCACGACCGCGAGCGGTGGGCGGCGTGGGGGCGGGGGTACTTCGGGCGGTCGTGGTTCGACGTGCCGTTCCTGTGGGCCGAAAGCTACTTCTACCGCCGGCTGCTCGGCGCGCTCGGTCACTTCGAGCCCGGCCCGTGGCAGGGGATCGACGTCTTCGGGCCCTTCAAAGCCGCCGAACTGCGCAGTGCGACCGTCGACGACGAGCTCGCCGCGCTCGACGACCTGGCCGGGCGGCCCGCCGACGTCCAAGGGCCCGCGCTCCTGGGCGCGTCCCTGTGGGGCAACCGCGCCGACCTCGGGTTCCGGCTCGACTCCGGCGGCGCCCACGAGTCGACGGGCACCGGGCCCGACTCGCGGCTCGTCGCCGACGACAGTGCGCGGCTGTGGTCCCTTCTGCCGCCCGGCGGCGTGGCGGCCGTGCACCTCGTCGCGGACAACGCGGGCCGGGAGCTCATCCCCGACCTCGTCCTCGTCGACCATCTGCTGCACTCGGAGCGGGCCGCGCACGTGGTCCTCCACGTGAAACCGCACCCGTACTACATCTCAGACGCGACCATGTCGGACGTCGTCGACAGCCTGCGCCGGCTCACCCAGGCGCCCGCTGCCGGTTACGCCGCCCTGATCGGGCGGCGGCTGTGGGACGCGATGGCCGACGGGCGGCTCACCGTACGGGCACACGAGTTCTTCTGCGCGCCGTTCGGGTACGACGCGATGCCCGACGGCCTGCGTGAGGAGTTCGCGGCCGCCACCATGACCGTGTTCAAGGGCGATCTGAACTACCGCCGCCTCGTCGGCGACCGGCTCTGGGAGCCGACCACGCCCTTCGCCGAGCGGACCGCGTACTTCCCGGGCCCGGTGGCGGCGCTGCGCACCCTGAAGTCGGACGTCATCACCGGCCTGGACCAGGACGTCCTGGCCACGCTCGAGGGGAGCGGCCAGGCATGGCGCACCAGCGGAACCCATGCCTTGGTTCAGGTCGCCGCCCCGTCCCGCTGAGAGGGCTCAGCGGTGGCTCAGCACCTCGACCGCCTGCCCGTTCGGGTCCCGTACGAAGAACCGGCGCACGCCCCGCTCCTCAGGAGTCGTGTACAGATACGTCGGTCGTCGCGGACTGTCGGTACACGACTCGGCTCCCCGGGCCCAACAGAGGAACACCCCAGGCCGCGCGCTCACCCCGTCTCTTGCACTTCCCGTACCACCACGCCCTCCACCGGAGCGCCGCCCGCCAGAGCGTCCTGGATGGTCGCCAGGACGTGCCCCGGGGTCTCGCGAAGCTGCGACGGTGACACGGACAGGACCCTCAAGCCGTGACGGGTCATGAGGTTGCGCCGCGCCATCGTGCGTTCCCACCCCTCGGGGTTCAGGTGCCATTCGCGGGAGTCGACCTCCAGTACCACGCCTCCGTGCGGCCAGTAGGCGTCGGGGCAGGCCAGAAACGTGCCGTCCGCCAGGTGGAGAAGCGGATTCCACAGTGGCGGCGGGATCGGGGACGCCCGCAGCACAGCGCGGGCGTCGGATTCGGCGATCGAGCGGACACCGGCCGCGAGACCTTCCATCGTCGCCACCACTCGAGGGTCGCTGCAACGGTGAACGGCCCGCAGTGCCTCGGCCAGTTCCGGTACCGTGCAGCGGCGCTGCTGGACGACCTCGGCCAGGAGCGCGGTGACCTCTCGCTGATCGGCCAGGTAGGGAACCGCGTCGGCAGACGCCCTCGCGGGCGTGGCGCAGGGCAGCCCTTCGATACGGCGGCCTTGCAGGGAACGACGGGTGCGATGGACCCGCACGTACCCGGCGCCCCGCGGATTGCGGCCGTCCGACACGACTACGTCCACCGTGTCGGCCCGCTCTCGCGGGCCCGCCGCGCGGACGCCGTACAGCCTGAGCGCAGCCCGGCCGGTGAGCAGTGCGTGGTCGCCCGCGTACAGCACCGCCGTGTGTAATCGCTGGCGAGGGCTCGGGCGTCCCGTCTGCAGCAGGACCACGCGTGGCAGCAGGCGCCGCCACGGGCCGTCCGGGCGGCAGCGGTCCGAGATGGTCGAAGGGGCGCAGCCGAGGGTGGTCAGTTGGCGGTAGGTCGCGAGGCCGTCCTGGGTTCGAGCGAGGCGAGCGACCGGGGCGAGGCGTGTTCGCATGATCGCCCCCTACCCTTTCCACACACGCTTTCATCACGGATTCATCATCATGGGCACATCTTCTTCACCAAGGTGGCACGCTCAGGCTCTCGTTCATCTTTCGGACAGCCTTGGGGGGCACATGAGAGCAAGAGGGATACGTACACGGGTCGTGCCGGTCGTCTGCGGGATCGGGCTGGCGGCGGCGCTCGTCGGGTGCGGTGGGGACGGCAAGGACGTCAAGCCCGCCGCCGCGACCTCGAGCGCCACGCCCTCCCCGTCGCCGACGCCGACCGCCTCGCCACAGCCCGATCTGGGCCTCGAGGACGACGTGGAGAGCGCCGAGGCCGGCGAGGAGATCGTGGTAGAGGCGCTGGACAACGACACGGTCGCCCTCTCCGGAGCCCCTGCCGGACCGCTCGCGGACGCGTGGGACAGCGCGGAGCACACGCTCACCGTCGACAGCCCGCCCGGTCACGGAACCGCCGCGGTCGACGGCACCGGCATCACGTACACGCCCACCGCCGGGTACGGCGGCGAGGACGAGTTCACGTACCGCGTCGAGGTGAAGGGCGTGGACGGCGGCGAGGCCGTCTCGGCCACCGCCGTCGTACGGATCACGGTCGCGAAGCCGGCGCCCAAGCCGACGCCCACCCCCACTCCGAAGCCCAAGCCGAAGCCCGAGCCGGCGTTCATGTACGACAACTGTGACGCCGCCCGCGCCGCCGGAGCCGCTCCCGTCCGCAAGGGTGAGTACGGGTACGGGCCGCACCTCGACCGCGACGGCGACGGCGTCGGCTGCGAGCCGTACAGCGGCGGCGGCACAAACGGCGGGAGCAGTGGCGGCAGCGGCGGGACCACCGGGGGCGGGTCGGGCAGCACGTACTACGCCAACTGCACCGCCGCGCGGGCCGCCGGGGCCGCGCCGGTCCGTGCCGGGGACCCCGGATACGGACGGCACCTGGACCGCGACGGGGACGGGGTCGGCTGCGAGTAGCAACTCCGGCCGGGCCGCGGGCTGGTCACGCTTCGGACTTGATCAGCTTGCCGTCGGTCGCGATCACGAACCACTCCCCGTCCAGGCCCTGGCCGTTGACGTCCCCGGCCGTCACGTCGCCCACGTAGTAGTAGAGCGGCCAGTCGCCGTAGACCGCCTGCTCCGCGCCCGCGCCGAGCTTGACCTCCTTGAGGAGTGACGCGTCGGCACCGCCTTCCGCCGTCACGTCCTTGGGCGAGATCAGCGCGGGCCACACCGCGATGCAGTCGGCGTCGCAGTTGGCCTGGCCCGGCTTGTCCTTGGTGAAGCCGTAGAGGGTGCGGCCCTGGTCGTCGACGAGGATCGTGCCGAGTTCCGACTCGGCCGTCCGGACCGAGACGGAGGGGGCGGGCGCCTGCTTGGCCGGCTGGTCGGCGCCCGTGGCGGGCTCGTCGCCGGTGGACGGGGCGGCGTCGGCGGGCGCGTCCGCGGGCGGCTCGGCCGGGGCCTGCCGGTCCGCCGACTCCCCGGCGGCACCGGCGCCGTACGAAGAACCGGACCCGCCGGAGTCCTCACAGGCGGTCACGGTCAGCAGTACCAGCGCGGTCAGCGGTGCTGCGATCAGGGCCTTGGTCCGGGCACTTTTCCGGGTGCTGCGCATGGTGTGTCCTTCGGCTTCCGGTGCGGTGACGGGCATTGCGTACGACGGCGTTGCGTACGACGGCGCTCCGTACGACGGCTTGCGGACAGCCGCGTCGCGTAGGCGAGTGGTGCGTCGTCGTACGGCGGGTGGTACGAGGGCAACTGCGCGGCCGTTCAATGGGATTCGGCGGCTTTCCGGATTGAACGGCCCGCGCGGGCGTCGCGTACAAGACGGCGACCGACCGGACCGGGTCGGCCCCCAATGAGAGGTCCATCCGCAATGCACAAGCGCACTCTCGCCGTGCCGGCCGCCGCCCTCGCGCTGGCCGTGACCGGTGTCGTCCCAGCCGTCGCGAACGACAGCCACGGAGGGGGGCGAAGTACGTCGCAGACCGCCGCCACGTTCACGAAACCCAGTCACGGGAAGGCCGTCACCTTCGCCGTCGTCATGACGGGCGCGCACGAGGTGCCCGACGCGACCGGCGCCGCCGTGAACGATCCCGACGGGAAGGCGGTGGCCCTGATGCAGGTGAAGGGCGACCGCGTGGTCTTCGCGATGCAGTGGGAGGGGTTCGTACCGAGCCAGGGCCACATCCACCAGGGCGCCGCGGGGCAGAACGGCGACGTCAAGGTGCCGCTGTTCGGCACCGCGATGCCCGACTCGCTGCACTCGGCCGCCGGGCACACCACCTTCACCGACGCGGCGCTCGCGAAGAGCATCGTCGAGCACCCGTCCGGCTTCTACATGAACCTGCACAGCGAGGAGTTCCCCGGCGGGGCCGTGCGCGGCCAGCTGAAGCTGCTGCACGAGAACATCAACCCGCTGCACATCATCAAGGGCGGGAAACTGCGGGCCCTGGCCAACGGCGCGCAGGAGGTCGCGAACAACGACGCGACGAAGGTCAACGACCGGGACGGCAAGGCGGTGACGTTCCTGCACCCCAAGGGGAAGACGGTCGACTTCTCACTCGCCTGGGTCGACATCAAGGCTCCCAGCGCCGCGCACATCCACAAGGGCGAGTTCGGCAAGAACGGCGACGTGGTGCTGGGCTTCTTCGACAAGCCGGTGCCCGAGGGGCTGTTCGCGGTCTCCGGGCGGCTGAACGACCAGCACGCCGGAGTCGTGAAGGAGATCCGCGACAACCCGTGGGCCTTCTACTCCAACATCCACACCGAGGAGTTCCCGGACGGGGCGGTCCGCGGCCAGCTCTTCCACTAGGCCGATCCGCCCGCCCGACCCAGGCGACGAGGGCACGAGGGCGACGAGGGCACGAGGGCGACGAGGGCACGAGGGACGAAGAGGACGACGCTCTACGCTCGGGACGAACGGTGACAGCGACAACGCGAAAGGCGGCAGCGATGGCCAGGGTTCCCGCGGCAGTGGTGGCGGCAGGCGGACTCGTCGGCGGGTACGGGGTGGCCCGATGGACGAGGCAGCGCCCCCTCGGCGGGCTCGCCCTCGGCGCGGCCGGAGCGGTGGCCGCCCGGCAGTGGCACCAGGACGCCGGGCCCGGTGCGGCGGCCGGGCTGAGCGCCGCGTACCTGGCCGCCTTCGCCGGGTCGCATCCGCTGGCCAAGAAGGTCGGCGCGTGGCCGGCGGTGTTCACGGTCGCCGCCGGCGTGGCGCTGGCCTCGTGGACGGTCACCCGGCGCGGTCACTGACCGGCTACGGAAGCGGCCCGGGCCGGGATGCCGGCCCCCGGACCGGGCCGAACGCACTGCCGCACCCGAAAGCGGTGGAGCCCGGCCCCCGGACCGAGGCCGAGCCGGAAGCCTCGGAATATGGTCCCCGCGGACCGGGCCGAGCCGGAAGCCCGTTCCGGGTGCCCGGAAGCCGCGGAGCCTGGTCCCATCAGATCCGACCCAGGGCCAGACGCGGAATTCCCGGATTCAATGATTCCCCGGACCCGGCTGAACGCTTCCGGCCCCCCGTACGTATTCATCGGTACCTCCCCATGAGGCGCTGGGCGCGCGACCGTCGGGCAGGGACCGGTCACGCGCCCAGCGCATGGGCGACGGTGTAGATGACCAGGCCGGCCAGCGCGCCGACCACCGTGCCGTTGATCCGGATGAACTGCAGGTCACGGCCGATGTGCGCCTCGATCTTCCGGGACGTGTGCTCCGCGTCCCAGCTGGCGACTGTCTCCGAGATGAGCGAGGTGATCTCGCCGCGGTACGTCGTCACCACGTACACCGCGGCGTCCTCGACCCAGCCGTCCACCTTCGCCTGGAGCCGGCTGTCCGTCGCGAGGCGCGAGCCGAGGGAGAGCAGCGAGGCCCGGGCCCGCAGGCGCAGCTCGCTGCGGTCGTCCTCGGCCGCCGAGATGATCATTGCGCGTACGGAGGACCAGGCCGACGCGATCACGTCCTGGACCTCGGAGCGCGACAGCAGCTCCGACTTCATGCGCTCGACGCGGGCGCGGGTGTCCGTGTCGGACTGGAGGTCGGCGGCGAAGTCGCCGAGGAACCGGTCGATCGCCCCGCGCGCCGGGTGGCCGGGCATGTCACGCATCTCGGCGAGGAAACGCAGCAGCTCCCGGTACACGCGGTCGCCGATCTTCCGGTCGACGAAGCGCGGCGTCCAGCCGGGCGCCCCGCCCTCGACCGCGTCCATCACGGAGTCGGAGTGCAGGACAAGCCAGTCGTGCGCACGGGAGCAGATCAGGTCGACGGCGCGGCGGTGGGCGCCGTCCGCGACGACCTTCTGGAGTGTCTTGCCGAGGCCGGGCGCGATCTCGGCGGCCTCGGCGCGGCGGGTGATCGCCTCGCCGACGACCGCCTGGACGTCGGAGTCCCGCAGCACGGTCATCGCGCCGCGCAGGGCGGTGGACAGCTCGGCGGTGACCCGGTCGGCGTGGGCGGGCTCCGCGAGCCAGGCGCCCAGCCGGCTGCCGATGCCGACGGCGCGCAGCCGGACCCGTACGACGTCCGAGGAGAGGAAGTTCTCGCCGACGAACGAGCCGAGGGAGGCGCCGAGCTGGTCCTTCTTGTTCGGGATGATCGCGGTGTGCGGGATGGGGATGCCGAGGGGGTGACGGAAGAGGGCGGTGACGGCGAACCAGTCGGCGAGCGCGCCGACCATGCCGGCCTCCGCGGCGGCCGCGACGTAACCGGTCCAGTCGCCCAGGCCCGCGTTCTTCGCCCAGGTGGCGAGGACGAAGACCAGTGCGACGAGCCCCAGCAGCGCGGTCGCGGTCGTCTTCATCCGGCGTACGCCGCGGCGCTTCTCCTCGTCGGCCTCGGTGTACGCGAACGAGGGCAGCGCGGTGGAGGGCGCGGGCCGGGTACCGCGGACGCCGGCGCCCACGGCCCCGTCCTCCATGTGCACGCCCCCGTCGCGCCCGACGCCGACGCCGGCGGCCCGTTCGCCGTCGCCCGGCTCCCCCGCCTCGCCCGGCTCCCCCGCCTCGCCCGGCTCCCCCGGCTCGCCCGGTTCTCTTCGTTCCATCCGCTCCACCCGTCCGCGACCGCGTCCGTCCGTGACGCCCCTGCCACTCGTCCCTACATCAGGTACTCCCGGGCCGCGCATCGAGTTCCCGGACCGTGCGAGATGATGTGTGCATGAATAAGCGTCGGGGGTATGTGAACCTCGCAGCCCTCATGACCACAATTGCCCTCATATGCGGTGGAATCTACCTCGGTGTCGGCGCCGTCAAGAAGAAGCCCGAGGTCCGCACTCCCCCGGCGGCCGTGCCCGAGTGGATCGGCACCTGGTCGGCGAGCCCCGTCGACGCCGCCCCGGCCAATTCCGTGGTCGGCAGGCCCAGCGGACGCGACGGCCGCTCCGTACGGAACGTGGTGCACACCAGCATCGGCGGCACCGCCGCCCGCGTCACCTTCTCGAACCTGTACGGCACCGAGCCGCTGCGGATCAGCGGCGCGTCGCTCGCCGTGCGTGCGGGCGCCGGCCCGGCCGCCGTCGAGGGCAGCCTGCGCCGGATCACCTTCGGCGGAGCGTACGAGGTGACCGTCGACCCGGGCGGGCGGATCGTCAGCGACGCGGTCGTACTGCGTATCCCGTACGACGACGACCTGCTGGTCTCCGTCCACACCCCCGGGCCCGGCGGGCCGGTCACCACCCACCCGTACGCCCTCCAGACGTCCTACGTCGCGGACGGCGACGCCACGCAGGACGAGACGGGCGCCGGGTACGAGGACCTGACCAGCTCCTGGCACCACGTCACCGCCGTCGACGTGCTGACCTCGCAGGCGCGCGGCGCGATCGTCGCCGTCGGCGACTCGATCACCGACGGCGCGCTCTCGACCCCCGGCTCCAACCAGCGCTGGCCCGACGTCCTCGCCGACCGGCTCGGCGGCCGCTACGGGGTGCTCAACCAGGGCATCAGCGGCAACCGGCTGCTCGAGTACGGGCGCGGCCCCAGCACGCTGGAACGCTTCGACCGCGACGTCCTGACCCGGTCCGGCGCACGGACCGTGATCGTCGCCATCGGCATCAACGACGTACTGCGCGCGCCCCACGCGCCCACGGCGGAGAACGTCACCGCGGGCCTGACGGAACTCGCCGACCGCGCGCACGCCCGCGGCTGGCGCGTGATCGGCTCCACGCTGACGCCGTGCGGCGGCCACCCGCGGTGCACGGCGGCCGCGCAGGCCGAACGCCTGAAGATCAACACGGCGATCCGCTCGGGCGGCATCTTCGACGCGGTCGTCGACTTCGACGCGGCGCTGCGGGATCCGTACGCGCCGGGGCGGATGAAGGCGGTGTACGACTCGGGGGATCATCTGCATCCGAGCGACGCGGGGTATGTGCGGATGGGGAGCGTGGTGGATGTGAGGGCGCTGTAGGGGGCGGCGGGTGCGTGGCGCCTGCGGCGAGCTTGACCCCTACCCTCCCCCTGCGGCCTGGCGGCCGCGGGGTGACCCCCACCTTCCCGAAACCGGCGGCTCCGCCCCCGGACCCCGTACCGCGCTCCGCGCGGTGGCCTCAAACACCGGCCGGGCTTGAGTTGCCCGGCAAGTTCCAGCCTCGCCGGCGTTCGAGGCGCGGGGCTCGGGGCAGCGCCCCGACGAGACGGGCAAGTTCCAGCCCCGCCGGCGTTCGAGGCGCGCGTCCGGGCAGAGCCTGGTCTCGGGAAGGGGCGGGGAGGGGAACACGCCCCGCGCAGCGGACACGCCCCGCAGCGCGACCCGCGCGGCTACGCCTCGCCCAGTTCCTTACGGTCGTTCCCCTTCGTCAGCTTCCGCTCCCGCTCCCGCTCCGCCTTCAGCCGCTGCTTCTCCGCTCTCGTGAGCTTGCGCTCCACACCCACCCCGCCCATCAGCGCCAGCCCTCTGACGATCACGCGGGGCGCGGCCGGGTCCGGGTCGGCGTCGACGCGGCCGTGTTCGTCGAAGCCGCCCATCAGGCCGATGCCCTTGACCTCCACGTTCAGGCCGGGCGGCACGGTGACCTGGATGCCGCCCATGATCGCGATGCAGTCGATCACGGTCACGGCGTCCTCGAAGCGGGCTTCGCGCAGGTCCAGCTCGCCGCCGCCCATCAGTGTGAACGCGGTGAACCTCCGGCCGATCGTCCAGCTCCCCCGGCGCCCGAAGCCCCCGCAGAACGAGAACGCGAACTTCGACGTCGCCGGGCTGCCGACGCGCCCGGACCAGGAGCCGCGGTCCGGCACCGGTCCGGAGGCGGGAGCGACGGTGGCGCCGGAGCCGGCCGGTGCGGGCAGGTCCCGTACCAGCGGTTCCAGGTCGCCGTGCGTACGCGCCCGGTACGCCGCGTCCAGGCGCTGATCGAACTCGTCCATGTCGAGCCGGCCCTCGGCGACGGCGTCCCGCAGCCGTTCGGCGACCCGCTCCCGTTCGGCATCGGAGGCACGCATCTCGGGGAGTTCGCTCGTCATACGGTCAGCCTAGTCAAACCGGCCAAGAAATTCGCCGGGCAGAGCGGTTCGGCGGTTTCCTGCCGCAGTCCCGCGTGTTGGACCCAGGCGCCGCCTTCGAAAGAGCCTCTCGGTCTCGTCTCTGCCGACCGCATATTGCATGATCATGCGAGACCATGCATACTCTTACCATGTCCAAGGTCCTCACCTCACTGCCCACCGGCGAGCGTGTCGGCATCGCCTTCTCCGGCGGCCTCGACACCTCGGTCGCCGTCGCCTGGATGCGCGACAAGGGTGCCGTCCCGTGCACCTACACCGCCGACATCGGCCAGTACGACGAGCCCGACATCGCCTCGGTGCCCGGCCGCGCGAAGGCGTACGGCGCCGAGATCGCGCGTCTGGTCGACTGCCGGGCGGCCCTGGTCGAGGAGGGCCTCGCCGCGCTCGCCTGCGGCGCCTTCCACATCCGCTCGGGCGGGCGCGCGTACTTCAACACCACGCCGCTCGGCCGCGCCGTCACCGGCACCCTGCTGGTCCGGGCCATGCTCGAGGACGACGTACAGATCTGGGGCGACGGTTCGACGTTCAAGGGCAACGACATCGAGCGGTTCTACCGCTACGGCCTGCTCGCCAACCCCCACCTGCGCATCTACAAGCCCTGGCTGGACGCGGACTTCGTGACCGAGCTCGGCGGCCGCAAGGAGATGTCGGAGTGGCTGCTCGCCCACGGGCTGCCCTACCGCGACAGCACCGAGAAGGCGTACTCGACCGACGCCAACATCTGGGGCGCCACCCACGAGGCCAAGACCCTGGAACACCTGGACACGGGCGTCGAGACCGTGAACCCGATCATGGGCGTGCGGTTCTGGGACCCCGCGGTGGAGATCCCCGCCGAGGACGTGACGATCGGCTTCGAGCAGGGCCGGCCCGTGACGATCAACGGCAAGGAGTTCACCTCCCCCGTCGACCTGGTGATGGAGGCCAACGCGATCGGCGGCCGCCACGGCATGGGCATGTCCGACCAGATCGAGAACCGGATCATCGAGGCCAAGAGCCGCGGCATCTACGAGGCGCCCGGCATGGCGCTGCTGCACACGGCGTACGAACGCCTCGTCAACGCGATCCACAACGAGGACACCCTCGCCCAGTACCACAACGAGGGCCGGCGCCTCGGCCGGCTGATGTACGAGGGCCGCTGGCTGGACCCGCAGGCGCTGATGGTGCGCGAGTCGCTGCAGCGCTGGGTCGGCTCGGCGGTCACCGGCGAGGTGACACTGCGGCTGCGGCGCGGTGAGGACTACTCGATCCTCGACACCACCGGCCCCGCCTTCAGCTACCACCCGGACAAGCTGTCGATGGAGCGCACCGAGGACTCGGCGTTCGGCCCGGTGGACCGGATCGGCCAGCTCACCATGCGCAACCTCGACATCGCCGACTCCCGCGCCAGGCTCGAGCAGTACGCGGGCCTCGGCATGGTCGGCACCGGCCAGGGCGCGCTCGTCGGCGCAGCGCAGGCGGCGTCGACCGGGCTGATCGGGGCGATGCCGCAGGGTGGCGCCGAGGCGATCGCGTCCCGCGGCGAGGTCTCCGGCGACGAGGAGATGCTCGACCGCGCCGCGATGGAGTTCGGCACCGACTGAGCGCCTCGCCCGGTGAACAGGCCTTGTGTGCGGGCCACGGCCGGTCCGCACACAAGGCAGAGCCGAGCCGCCCGCACGCCCGTCACCCCGCCCGCTCCGCGTACATCTTCGCGATCACCGCCTCGATGTCCGGCTCCCGCACCGACAGGTCCACCAGCGGATACCGCTGCGCCAGCTCGGCCACCAGCGGCGCCGCCGACGCCGAGGCGGGGAACGCCAGCCACTGCCGCGGCCCCTCCACCTTCAGCGTCCGCGCCGACGCCAGTTCGATCGGCGGCAGTTCCCGCTCCAGGTCCACCACCAGGGTCCGCTCGCTCTCGCCGATCTCGTGCAGTCCGGCGAGCGCCCCGTCGTACATGAGCCGCCCGTGGTCGATGACCATCACACGCTTGCACAGCTGCTCGATGTCGGTCAGGTCGTGCGTGGTCAGCAGGACCGTCGTGCCGCGCTCCGCGTTCAGGTCGCGCAGGAACTCCCGGACCTTGGCCTTGGAGATCACGTCGAGCCCGATGGTCGGCTCGTCGAGGTACAGCACCTCCGGGTCGTGCAGCAGCGCGGCCGCGATGTCGCCGCGCATCCGCTGCCCCAGCGACAGCTGACGCACCGGCACGTTCAACAGCTCGGCCAGGTCCAGCAGTTCGACGCAGCGGTCCATGTTCCGCCGGAACACCGGGTCGGGTATGCGATACATACGGTGCATCAGCCGGTACGAGTCGCGCAGCGGCAGGTCCCACCAGAGCGTGGTGCGCTGCCCGAAGACCACGCCGATCCGCTGCGCGAGGCGGGTCCGCTCCTTCGCCGGGTCGATGCCCGCGACCCGGAGCCGGCCGCCGCTGGGGGTGAGGATGCCGGTCAGCATCTTGATGGTGGTGGACTTGCCGGCGCCGTTCGGGCCGATGTAGCCGACCATCTCACCGCGCGGGACGGTGAAGCTGATCCCGTCCACGGCCCGCACCTGGTGCCTCTCCCTGCGCAGCCGGCCCTTCTTGCGCCGTACGTCGAAGACCTTCTCGACGCCGTCGAGTTCGATGAAATCCACTGTGCCCTCAACTTCCCGTACTGCGGTACGAACGGAGCCCGGCCCGCCAGGCCAGCGTCGCGAGCCCGAGGCAGCCCGCCGCGACGACGGGCGGCAGCAGCGCGAACCAGTCGGGCAGGCCGATCGGGTCGTCGCGGCCCAGCACGTACAGCGACGGCACCCAGTTGACGAAGGCCAGCGGCACGACGAACGTCACGCCGCGCACCAGGTCCTTCGCGAAGATCGACGGCGGATACTGGAGCAGGGTGTTCCCGCCGTACGTGAACGAGCTCTGCACCTCGGCGGCGTCCTGCGCGAAGAACTGGAACGCCGCGCCCGCCACGAACACCGACGCGAAGATCGCACTGCCGCTCAGCAGCATGAGCGGCATCATCGCCGCCTTCGCCGCCGTCCAGTCGATGTCGAGGCTCACCAGTGCGTACGCGAGCACCAGCAGCCCCTGCGTGATCCGCCCGAGCCGGCGCAGCGCGAACCGGTCCGCCGCGACCTGTGCGAGCACCGGCACCGGCCGCACGAGCAGCGTGTCGAGCGTCCCGTCGCGTACGCGGCGCCCCAGCCGGTCCATCGACCCCATCACCAGGTCGGCGAGGCCGAAGGCCGTGCTGGTGGTCCCGTACAGGAACGCGATCTCCGGCAGCGTGTAGCCGCCCAGCGTGTCGACGTGCGAGAACATCAGCAGGATCGCGACGAAGTCCAGGCCGGTGGCCGCGAAGTTCCCGAGAGCCGTCATCGCGAACGACGCCCGGTACGCCATCGTGGAGCGCACCCACATCGCGACGATCAGCCCGTACGCCCTGAGCGCGTCAGCCACCCTGGACCACCACCCGGCGCGTCGCCACCGACTGGAGCATCCGCCCGGCCGCCAGCAGCGCCAGCGCCCAGCCGCCCTGGAAGGCGTACGCCTGGAGCAGGCCCCAGCCCGTGTACGTACCGAGGAACACGTCGGCGGGGACCTGGAGCAGCGACGACCACGGCAGGGCTCTCGCCACCTCGCCGAGCAGCCCGGGGAAGAGGTTCAGCGGCAGCAGCATCCCCGAGAAGAACAGGCCGGCCAGCCAGCACATCTGCATCACCCCGGCGCCGTCCATCAGCCAGAACGCCGACAGCGCCACCAGGAACCGCACGGCGAAGCTCACCACCACACCCAGCGCCACCGACACCAGGAAGGCCAGCCACGTCAACGGCGAGGCGGGCAGCGCCAGGTCGAAGGCCAGCGCGCCGAGCACCATCGGCGCGATGCCCCGCCCCAGCAGATGGAAGGCCGCCCTGCCCAGGTCCCCGGCCAGCCACCACAGTTGGAGGTCGGCCGGGCGGTAGAGGTCGATGGCGATGTCACCGGTGCGGATGCGCTCGATCAGCTCGTCCTCGAAGCCGCCGCCCATCATGGCGCAGGTCATCAGCAGCGCCTGGCCCAGCCACACATAGGTGAGCGCCTGGGACTGGTCGTATCCGCCCAGCTGCGGACGCGCGTCCCAGAGGGCTGTATAGGTGTACGCCAGGATGAAGCCGAAGACGGTGTTGGTGAACACCCCCGCCGCCGTCGCCACCCGGTACGTCGCATAGCGCCGGAACCCACCCGCCGCGACGACCGCATAGAGCCGCACGACCACTCCCCCTCCACGCGACCACCCGGGCACCAAGCGCACGACCCCAGGGCCTCTCGTTCGGATCTTGCCGGGCTCGCGTGCCCTGGCACCGCACCTCGCTGATCCGGCCTGATCCAAACGGAAGACCCTAGCCGAGCACGGTCGGCCACCGCGAGGGGATTTCCGGTGCCGGGAGCGCCGGAATACGGGGGATAACAGGCGAAAAAGTGCAGTATGGGTTCATGAGCGACGAGCCGCAGCAGCAGGGCTGGACACCCCGGGACGCGACGGCAGCCGACCCGTCCGACAAGGCCGAAGCCAAGGAGAAGACCCCTGACAAGGGGAAGGGCGGCAAGGCCGAGGACAAGAAACCCGAACGCGGCGCGGACGAGGCCCCCGACGCCGAGAGCGGACCTGCGGCCGCCGAGGACCCCGCCACGAACCCGGCCCCGGACCCCGATCCGGACACCCCCGAGGACTCCGCCACGGCCGACGCCATCCCCCCGGCCGACGACCCCGACGCGGGAACCAAGCCCGGCGACGACGGGCCGCCGGCCGCCGGAGCCACCGCCACCGCGGGCGCGAAGAAGACCCGCAAACGCCGCCCCCGGCGCACCGGCTGGCGCCGCGCCGTCCCCACCTGGCGCATCACCGTCGGCAGCCTGCTCATCGCGTCGCTGCTCGCCATCGGCGCCCTCGTCACCGGCTACCTGCTCGTCGACATCCCGCCCGCCAACGCCGCCGCCACCGCCCAGACCAACGTCTACCTCTACGCGGACGGCACCCACATCGCCCGTGACGGCGACATCAACCGCGAGAACGTCTCCCTCGACAGGATCCCGCTCCCCGTCCAGCAGGCCGTACTCGCCGCCGAGGACCGCGACTTCTACAGCGAACCCGCCATCGACCCCCAGGCCATGGTCCGCGCCGCCTGGAACACCGTCACCGGCAAGGGCAAGCAGTCCGGCTCCACCATCACCCAGCAGTACGTCAAGAACTACTACCTCGGCCAGGAACAGACCGTCACCCGCAAGGTGAAGGAGTTCTTCATCGCCATCAAGCTCGGCCGCAACCAGAGCAAGCGCGAGATCCTCGAGGGCTACCTCAACACCAGCTACTTCGGCCGCAACGCCTACGGCATCCAGGCCGCCGCCCACGCCTACTACGGCAAGGACGTCGAAGACCTCGACGTCGCACAGGGCGCCTACCTCGCCGGACTCCTCAACGCGCCCAACTCCTACGACGCCGCCACCCACCCCGAGAAGAAGGACGCGGCGGTCGCCCGCTGGAACTACGTCCTCGGCGGCATGGTCAAGGAGAATTGGCTCAGCCGCGAGGACCGCAGGAACCTGACGTTCCCCATGCCCCGTCAGGCGAGGCCCTCCAGCGGGCTGTCCGGCCAGGGCGGCTACATCGTCCAGGCCGTCGAGGACCATCTCGCCGCCCGCGGCATCCTCGACGAGCAGACCCTGGCCACCGGCGGCTACCGCATCACCACCACACTCCAGCGCGCCAGACAGGACGCGCTCACCGCCGCCGTCAACGACCGGGTGATCTCGAAACTCGACAGCGAACGCGAGGCCGACCGCGACGTCCGCGTCGGCGGCGCCTCCATCGAACCGGGCACCGGCAAGGTCGTCGCCATGTACGGCGGCATCGACTACACCCAGCAGTACGTCAACAACGCCACCCGGCGCGACTACCAGGTCGGCTCCACCTTCAAACCGTTCGTCCTCGCCGCCGCCTTCGACAACCACGCCGTCACCCAGGAAGGCCGGCCCATCGCCCCCAACGCCATCTACGTCGGCGACAGCAAACGCCCCGTCCAGGGCTGGAACGGTCCCCGCTACGCCCCCGAGAACGAGGACGACGTCTCGTACGGCCCGATCACGGTCCGCGAGGCCGCCGACAACTCCGTCAACGCCGTCTTCGCACAGATGGCCGTCGACGTCGGCCCCGCCCGCGTCATGAGCACCGCCATCGCCCTCGGCCTGCCCAGCACCACCCCGGACCTCAGTCCCTCCCCCTCCATCGCCCTCGGCCCGGCCACCGCCGGCGTCCTCGACATGACCGGCGCGTACGCCAGCCTCGCGGACCACGGCAGGCACACCCCGTACACCCTCGTCGAGAAGATCACCAAGAACGGCGTCGACGTCGCGATCCCCGAAACCCGCACCGTGCGGGCCGTCAGCCGCGAGGCCGCCGACACCACCACCTACGTCCTGCGCGGCGTCGTCGACGGCGGCACCGGCTCCGCCGCCCAGTCCGCCGGCCGGCCCGCCGCCGGCAAGACCGGCACCGCGGAGGAGGACAGAGCCGCCTGGTTCGCCGGCTACACCCCGGAACTCGCCACCGTCGTCGCCGTCATGGGACAGAACCCGAAGACCGGCACCCAGACATCGCTGTACGGGGCGCTCGGCATGTCACGCATCAACGGCGGCGGCGCACCCGCGGAGATCTGGGGGCAGTACACCGCGGCCGCCCTCGAAGGCACCCCGGTACGCGACTTCGAACTGCGGCTCGCGCCCGGCGCGGACGACCCGCCCCCGGAGCGGCGGGACCCCAGCGACCCGAACGACCCGAGCGGCTCCGGCGACCCCGAGGAGGCGTACCGGCCCCGCGACCCGGGCGAACAGGCCGGCGAAGGACGCGACAGCGGCCCGTACGGCTCCGGCGGTGCCCGGCCCGACACCAGCCGGCACCCCGGCGCACCCGGAACCTCCCCCGAAGGGACCCCGGGCAGCACCACACCGACCGGGCCCACCGCGACACCGCCGACGCCGTCCGCTCCTGGCGAGGCCGCCCGGCCCGCCGGGCAGACTCAGCGACCCGAGGTCGCCTTCAGACCGACCACCGCGACCAGCAGCAGACACACGAAGAAGATCCGGGCGGCGGTCACCGGCTCGTTCAGCACCACCATGCCGACCACCGCCGCACCCGCCGCCCCGATCCCGACCCACACGCCGTAGGCCGTACCGATCGGCAGCGTCTTCGCGGCGTGCGACAGCAGCAGCATGCTCGCGACGATCCCGGCACCCGTGAACACGCTCGGCCACAGCCGGGTGAACCCGTCGGTGAACTTCATCCCGATCGACCAGCCCACCTCGAGCAGACCGGCGACAACGAGCAGAACCCAGGCCATGACGGCACCTCCGAGACGCGGAACAACGCGAACGACAACGGGTGCGTCGTCTTTGCCTGCCCGGTACGGCGCGTCTCGTCGGGGTCCCTCCAACGTAGCAAGCGACCCGGCCCGGGCAGCACGAAGGGCCGGTGACCTCGGCCACCAGCCCTCACGCCGCCGCTACAGATAGAGCCCGGTGGAGTCCTCCGACCCCTGGAAACGGTCCGCCGCCACCGCGTGCAGATCCCGCTCCCGCATCAGCACGTACGCCACGCCCCGCACCTCGACCTCGGCCCGGTCCTCGGGGTCGTACAGCACCCGGTCCCCCGGCCCCACCGTCCGCACGCTCTGCCCGACCGCGACCACCTCGGCCCAGGCCAGACGCCGGCCCACCGCGGCGGTCGCCGGGATCACGATGCCCCCGCTGGAACGCCGCTCCCCCTCCGGAATGTCGGTCCTCACCAGGACCCGGTCGTGCAGCATCCGAATGGGCAGCTTGTCGTGCTGGGGGCTGTGCTCATGGCTGTTGGCGCTCACACGACGAACTTACCTGCCCGGCGGCCCCCGAAGCGCCGCAGGGTCACGAACGGCGCCTGCGCGCCGACACCGCGAGCAGACCCACCAGACCGACCGCCACCAGCGCCACCGGCACCACCCGCTCCAGCCTCGGCGACCCGTCCTCGGACACGAACTTCTCCTTCGCGTCCGAGACGGTCCGGTTCACCGCGACGAACGCGCGCCCCGCCGTCCGGTCCACCGCCCCGGCGACCTTGGCCTTCGCGTCACCCATGACCGTCTTCGGGTGCATCCGCACACCGATCTCGTCGAGCGTCTCCGCGAGCTGCTCGCGCCTGCGGACGATGTCCGCCTCGATCTGCGCAGGGGTCCTGGCATCCGACACCGCGCTGCCTCCGTGGTCGTGTCCGGTAATCCGTCGTCGACAGTCTGTCAGCTGAGCCACGACTGCACCCGGCGGCACCCCCATTACGCTCGACGCCGTACACCGATTCCGACCGCGCGCACCGCAGCCCCACCGAGGAGACCCATGAGCGAGCGACTCCAGCCCGGCGACACCGCCCCCGCTTTCACCCTGCCCGACGCCGACGGCAACGAGATCTCCCTCGCCGACCACAAGGGCCGCAAGGTGATCGTGTACTTCTACCCCGCCGCCCTCACCCCCGGCTGCACCAAGCAGGCCTGCGACTTCACCGACAACCTCGAACTGCTGGCCGGCGCCGGCTACGACGTCATCGGCGTGTCCCCGGACAAGCCGGAGAAGCTCGCCAAGTTCCGCGAGAAGGAGGACCTCAAGGTCACGCTCGTCGGCGACCCCGCCAAGGAGGTCCTCACCGCGTACGGCGCCTTCGGCGAGAAGAAGCTCTACGGCAAGACCGTGACCGGCGTGATCCGCTCCACGATCGTCATCGACGAGACCGGCAAGGTCGAGCGCGCCCTCTACAACGTCAAGGCGACCGGCCACGTCGCCAAGATCATCAAGGACCTCGGCATCTGACGCCTTCCATGGCCCGCCCCCAGCAAGCGGGGCGGGCCGTTCCGTTTCTCCGGACGTGACCGTCCGACAGTCGGTTCGTTACTCCGTACGAGGCCGCGAACACGCAGGCGGGGCGGAGAGGACGATGCAGGCAAGTCGGTACACGCGGGAGTTGCTGGCCGAGGCAGCGAGCTCGTCGCGGACGCTGAGTGAGGCGCTGGTGAAGCTCGGGGTGGCCCCGAAGAGTTCGACACGGCGCTACATCCTCGATCGCATGCGACCAGAAATCGTGCGCAGTTCCGTCGGCTTGTCGCCGAGCACGGCATCGACACGTCACACTTCCTGGGTCAGGCCCATCAGCGAGGGAGGCCCAACAGCGCGGCCAAGTCGGCGGACGAGGTGCTGGTCAAGCGTCACGGCGGGCGTCGCACGAAGACGGCTGTGTTGCGTCGCGCCCTGAAGGAGGTCGGCATCCCCGAGCAGTGCGACGAGTGCGGGACCGGGCCGAAATGGTTCGGCCTTCCGATGACGCTGGAGATCGACCACGTCAACGGCGACCGGAACGACGACCGCCGGGAGAACCTGCGGCTGCTGTGTCCCAACTGCCATGCCGTCACCAGCACTTGGTGCCGAGGTGGACGAGGAAGGACATCGTAGGCGGGTTCGACTCAACCGCGTCGACCCCGCCCAGTACAGTAGTCGCGCGTGCATGCGCCCGTACGCCAAGGGCTGAGCGGCGATCTTTAGGTGGTCGTGTTTGTCGGTTCGAATCCGACCGGGCGCACGTATGCCGAGGGCCCGGTTCGCGAGTGTCGCGAACCGGGCCCTCGGCATTGCACCGGGCGTCAGCCCAGGAGTTCCCGCACCACCGGGACCAGCGCCCGGAAGGCCTTGCCGCGGTGGCTGATCGCGTTCTTCTCCGCCGGGGCCAGTTCCGCGCAGGTGCGGGACTCGCCGTCGGGCTGGAGGAGCGGGTCGTAGCCGAAGCCGTTGGTGCCCTGCGGGGAGTGGCGGAGGGTGCCGGTGAGACGGCCCTCCACGACGCGTTCCGTGCCGTCCGGGAGGGCGAGCGCCGCCGCGCAGGCGAAGTGGGCGCCGCGGTGGGGGGTGTCGATGTCCTGGAGCTGGGCGAGCAGCAGCTCCAGGTTTGCCCGGTCGTCGCCGTGGCGGCCGGCCCAGCGTGCGGAGAAGATGCCGGGCGCGCCGCCGAGGACGTCGACACAGAGGCCGGAGTCGTCGGCGACGGCGGGCACGCCGGTGGCCCTGGCGAGGGCGTGGGCCTTGAGGAGGGCGTTCTCGGCGAAGGTGACGCCGGTTTCCTTGACGTCGGGGATCTCCGGGTAGGCGTCCGCGCCGACGAGGTCATGGGTGAGACCGGCGTCGGCGAGGATGGCCCTGAGTTCGGTGATCTTTCCGGCGTTGCGGGTGGCGAGGATCAGTCGGGTCATGGACTCGATTATCCGGGCGTGCAGACCTTGCCGATCTCGGTGGCCGCGTCGGTGACGGGGCTGATGTCGGGGGTGGCGTCGCCGTTCTCGATGGACTTGCGGACATTGTCGACGCCGGCGCCGAGGTCGTCGACGGCCTTGCTGAGGTCGGCGTCGTCGGACTTGTCGCCGAGGCTGTCGAGTTCGCGGTCGATGTCGTCGAGCGCTTCGCGGGCCTTGGTGGGGTCCTCGGTGGCGGTGGAGGCGGCTTCCTGGAGTCTGCTGACGCTGGTGGCTATCGCGTCGGCCGTCTCGACGCAGTCGAGCGCCTTGTCGAGGGCGCTGCAGCCGACGGCGGCGGGCAGGATGAGGGCAGCGGCGGCGATGGTGAGTGCGGTGCGGCGGCGCGCAGACATGTGGAACGGTCCTCCCCGGGATACGGCCGGGCGCACGGTTCGGCCCGTGCGCCCGTGTGTACTACGACGCCCATGGGGGCGTTCTTGGTTGCTTCTTTACCCTGCGGTGCGGCTTTGCCCTGCGGTGCGGCTTTGCCCTGCGGTGCGGCTTTGCCCTGCGGTGCGGCTTTGCCCTGCGGTGCGGCTTTGCCCTGCGGTGCGGCTTTACCCTGCGGTGCGGCTTTACTCCGCGGTGCGGGCGAGCGCCTCGACCTGGAGTGCGGCGAGGTCGGCGCAGCCGCCGGTGGCGAGGTCGAGGAGCGCGTTGAGCTCCTTGCGGTCGAAGGGCTCGGCCTCGGCGGTGCCCTGGACCTCGACGAAGCGGCCGTCGCCGGTGCAGACGACGTTCATGTCGGTCTCGGCGCGTACGTCCTCCTCGTAGCAGAGGTCGAGGAGGGGGGTGCCGTCGACGATGCCGACGCTGACGGCGGCGACGGTGCCGGTGAGGGGCTGCCTGCCCGCCTTGATGAGCTTCTTCGTCTGCGCCCAGGCGATGGCGTCGGCGAGGGCGACGTACGCGCCGGTGATGGCGGCGGTGCGGGTGCCGCCGTCGGCCTGGAGGACGTCGCAGTCGAGGACGACGGTGTTCTCGCCGAGGGCCTTGTAGTCGATGACGGCGCGCAGGGAGCGGCCGATGAGGCGGCTGATCTCGTGGGTGCGGCCGCCGATCTTGCCGCGTACGGATTCGCGGTCGCCGCGGGTGTTGGTGGAGCGGGGCAGCATCGAGTACTCGGAGGTGACCCAGCCTTCGCCGCTGCCCTTGCGCCAGCGGGGGACGCCTTCGGTGAAGGATGCGGTGCAGAAGACCTTGGTGTCTCCGAAGGAGATGAGGACGGAGCCCTCGGCGTGCTTGCTCCATCCGCGTTCGATGGTGACCGGGCGGAGCTGTTCGGGGGTGCGGCCGTCGATTCGAGACATGGTGCCGAGCCTATCGGCAGACGGGTGAGGGGCCTGTTCCGGTCGGTCGAATCAGGCCCCTCGTGGTGCTGCCGTGGTGGGTGAGGGGTCAGCTCACATCATGTCTTCGATGTCGGCGGCGATCGGGTCGGCGTCGGTTCCGATGACGACCTGGATGGCGGTGCCCATCTTGACGACTCCGTGGGCGCCGGCGGCCTTGAGCGCGGCCTCGTCGACGAGCGCGGGGTCGGCGACCTCGGTCCGCAGACGGGTGATGCAGCCCTCGATCTCCTCGATGTTCTCGATACCGCCGAGCCCGGCGACGATCTTCTCAGCCTTGCTGGCCATGTCTTTCTCCCTGCGTTCGGAGCGTTGAGCGCTGCTTGGCCCACCGCCACGGGCTGCCGCCCCGACCCACCGTAGGCCGGGTTTGTCACGGTAACGCACGGTTGGCCCATCTTCACGGGCGAGTAACCGTCTTGTACCGAAAGATGACGATCACCGGCGCCCTGTCGTGCGACCGGGCCCCAGGACCGTACCGCGACTGGTCTACACCAGTCTGCAACACCTGCCAAACCAGGCCTGTTCCGGGAGGACCCCGATGAGCTCCGAGAGCGCGGCCGCGCCGCGGAAGAAGCCACCGAAGAAGTGGTGGAACGGCCTCTTCCAGGGGCTTCAGAAGGTCGGCCGCAGCCTCCAGCTCCCGGTCGCGGTGCTGCCCGCGGCGGGGCTGCTCGTCAGCCTCGGCCGGCTGTTCGAGGCGTATCTCGGCGGGGCCTTCTGGGACAAGACCTCGGAGGTCCTGATCCTGGGCGGGGGCGGCATTCTCGACGGCAGCCTGGGGCTTCCCCTTCTCTTCTGCATCGGAGTCGCGATCGGCTTCGCCAAGAAGTCGGACGGTTCGACCGCCCTCGCGGCGGTCGCCGGTTTCCTCGTCTACTACAACGTGCTCAAGGCGTTCCCGGTCGACGGCACGGTGACCGCGGAACTGCCGGAGGGCACCCCGCAGAACCCGGGTGTGCTCGGCGGCATCCTGATCGGTCTGCTGACGGCCGTGGTCTGGCAGCGCTACCACCGCACCAAGCTCGTCGACTGGCTCGGCTTCTTCAACGGCCGGCGGCTCGTCCCGATCATCATGGCGTTCCTGTGCTGCGTGCTGGGCGTGCTGTTCGGCCTGCTCTGGGACCCGGTCGGCGACGGGCTGACGGCCTTCTCGAGGGGGCTGATCGACCTGGGCGCCTGGGGCGCGGGGATCTTCGGTCTCGCGAACCGGCTGCTCATCCCGATCGGCATGCACCAGTTCCTGAACACCTTCTTCTGGTTCCAGGCGGGCGAGTACCGGGGCGCGGACGGCGAGCTGGTCCAGGGCGACCTGACCCGTTTCTTCGCGGGCGATCCCGACGCGGGCCTTTTCATGTCCGGCTTCTTCCCGATCATGATGTTCGGCCTGCCCGCGGCCGCGCTGGCCATCACCCACTGCGCGCGCCCCGAGCATCGCAAGCGGGTCGGCGGTCTGATGTTCTCGGTCGGCCTGACGTCGTTCGTGACGGGGGTGACGGAGCCGATCGAGTTCTCGTTCATGTTCGTGGCGCCCCTGCTGTACGGGCTGCACGCGCTGCTGACCGGCGCGTCGATGGCGATCACCTGGGCGCTGGGCGCGCACGCGGGATTCAGTTTCTCGGCGGGGCTGATCGACTACATCGTGAACTGGCATCTGGGTACGAAGCCCTGGCTGATCCTGCCGATCGGCGCGTGTTTCGCGGTGATTTACTACGTCGTCTTCCGACTGTCGATCACTTTCTTCAACATTCCTACGCCCGGCCGGGAGCCGGAGGAGGTCCAGGAGGAGATGGAGCGCGACGCGACGAAGTAACCGCCCTGCCGCCCATAAGGGCAGGTGAGCGAACCCCCGGACCATGACGGCCCGGGGGGTCTTCGCGTGGGTTGTCCGGATCGTTATCCGGTCCGGAAAATCCGAAGGTTCCTTATCTAACCCCCACCGTGCTACAACAGGTCTACACCACTGAGTGGTGTAGACCATGCGGTCCAGACCACAGGCCGCATTCCCCTTGAGACGCCGCCCTCCCCGTAGTCATGTCCTCCGGCGGCGCCTTGCCCACAGGAGGAAGTTGATGTCCACGGCCAGCGCCGCCCCCGAGGCGGACAAGAAGAAGACGGGCACGCGGGTGATGGCTGTCATGCAGCGCATCGGCCGCAGCCTGATGCTGCCGGTCGCCGTGCTGCCCGCCGCCGCGCTCCTGGTGCGCTTCGGCCAGCCCGACATGCTCGGCAGGGAGTCCTTCCCGGACTTCATCAACAAGATCGCCGGATACATGTCCGCCGGCGGCGGCGCGCTCCTCGAAAACATGGCGCTGCTGTTCGCCGTCGGCATCGCGATCGGATTCGCGAAGAAGTCGGACGGTTCGACGGCGCTGGCGGCCGTGGCCGGATACCTCGTCTTCAAGAACGTACTGGCCACCTTCACGGACAGCAGCCTGCCGAAGAAGGAAGCCATCGCCGACGGCAAGATCGTCATGGTGGAGCAGGCGGTCGACGCCAAGGTCCTCGGCGGTGTCGTCATGGGCATCGTGGTCGCGCTGCTGTACCAGCGCTTCTACCGCACCAAGCTGCCCGACTGGGCCGGCTTCTTCGGCGGCCGCCGTCTCGTCCCGATCCTCTCCGCCTTCGCGGGTCTGCTCATCGGCATCGTCTTCGGGCTGATCTGGCCCTGGCTCGGCACCGGTCTGCACAACCTCGGTGAGTGGCTCGTCGGTTCGGGCGCCGTCGGCGCGGGCATCTTCGGTGTCGCCAACCGTGCGCTGATCCCGGTCGGCATGCACCACCTGCTGAACTCCTTCCCGTGGTTCCAGGCCGGCACCTACGAGGGCAAGAGCGGCGACATCGCACGGTTCCTCGAGGGCGACCCGACCGCCGGACAGTTCATGACCGGCTTCTTCCCGATCATGATGTTCGCCCTGCCGGCCGCCTGCCTCGCGATCGTGCACTGCGCCCGCCCCGAGCGCCGCAAGGTCGTCGGCGGCATGATGTTCTCCCTCGCGCTGACCTCGTTCGTCACCGGTGTGACCGAGCCGATCGAGTTCACCTTCATGTTCATCGCCCCGGTGCTGTACGCGGTCCACGCGGTGCTGACCGGTGTCTCCATGGCGCTGACCTGGGCGCTCGGCATGAGGGACGGATTCGGCTTCTCCGCCGGCGCCGTGGACTTCTTCCTCAACCTGGGCATCGCCTCGAACCCGTGGGGTCTCGCCCTGGTCGGTCTGTGCTTCGCGGCGGTCTACTACGTGGTGTTCCGCTTCGCGATCACCAAGTTCAACCTTCCGACGCCGGGCCGCGAGTCCGACGAGGAACTCGCCGAGCTGCAGAAGGCAGAGGCGAAGTAGGCCGCACGGCCTGGTGAACGCCTCGGCCCCCGTCCTGGAGAACAGGGCGGGGGCCGAGGCGTTCGTACGTCGAAGGGGCGGCGTCAGACCTCGTACACCGCGCCCGGACGGGCCACGTCCGTCGGGCCGGTGTAGACGGCCGTGGCGTCGCTCCGGGTGCGGCGGGGGTCCGTCCACGGGGGGATGTGGGTCAGCACCAGCCGGCCCGCGTTCGCGCGCTGCGCGTAGGCTCCCGCCTCGCGGCCGTTGAGGTGGAGGTCCGGGATGTCCTCCTTGCCGTGCGTGAAGGAGGCCTCGCACAGGAAGAGGTCCGCGCCCGCGGCCAGGTCGTCCAGGCTGTCGCAGACGCCGGTGTCGCCGGAGTACGTGAGCGTCCTGCCGCCGTGCTCCAGCCTGATGCCGTACGCCTCGACGGGGTGCGCCATCCGCTCGGAGCGCACGGAGAACGGGCCGATCTCGAAGTGCCCCGGCTTCAGGGTGTGGAAGTCGAACACCTCGCTCATGGAGGAGGCGGAAGGCGTGTCGGCGTATGCCGTGGTCAGCCGCTGTTCGGTGCCTTCGGGGCCGTGGACCGGGATGGCGGGGCAGCGGCCGCCGTCGTGGCGGTAGTAGCGGGCGACGAAGTACCCGCACATGTCGATGCAGTGATCCGCGTGCAGATGGCTGAGGAAGATGGCGTCGAGGTCGTAGAGACCGCAGTGGCGCTGCAGCTCGCCGAGGGCGCCGTTGCCCATGTCGAGGAGCAGCCGGAAGCCGTCGGCCTCTACGAGGTAGCTCGAGCAGGCCGATTCCGCGGACGGGAACGACCCGGAGCAGCCGACGACGGTGAGCTTCATGGAGCTGGAACCTCCGTGGACGGGGAGGGCTGGGGGAAGGTCGTGCGGTCCGTCGAGCGTAAGGCGCGAAAGGGCCGGTCGCTCCTCGGCCGCCCCGTGTTGTGTGCGATGTCACCCCCCGTCCCAGAGGCGGGACGAGGGGTGACATCTCACAGTTCGTATGAAGTTGTGACCGGTGCGTACCGGTGCGATCAGGCCCAGAGCTGGCCCTGCAGGGTCTCGATCGCCGCTTCGGTGGTTTCCGCCGTGTAGACGCCCGTCGACAGGTACTTCCAGCCGCCGTCGGCGACGACGAAGACGATGTCGGCCGTTTCGCCCGCCTTGACCGCCTTCTTGCCGACGCCGATCGCGGCGTGCAGCGCCGCACCGGTGGAGACGCCGGCGAAGATGCCCTCCTGCTGGAGGAGTTCGCGGGTGCGGGTGACGGCGTCCGCGGAGCCGACCGAGAAGCGGGTGGTCAGCACGGAGGCGTCGTAGAGCTCGGGGACGAAGCCCTCGTCGAGGTTGCGCAGGCCGTAGACGAGGTCGTCGTAGCGCGGTTCCGCGGCCACGATCTTCACGTCGGGCCGGTGCTCGCGCAGATAGCGTCCGACGCCCATGAGCGTGCCCGTGGTGCCGAGGCCGGCGACGAAGTGGGTGACGGACGGCAGGTCGGCGAGGATCTCGGGGCCGGTGGTGGCGTAGTGCGCGCCCGCGTTGTCCGGGTTGCCGTACTGGTAGAGCATCACCCAGCCCGGGTTCTGCCCGGCGAGTTCCTTGGCGACGCGGACCGCGGTGTTGGAGCCTCCCGCCGCGGGGGACGGGATGATCTCGGCGCCCCACATCTTGAGCAGGTCCCGGCGCTCCTGGGAGGTGTTCTCCGGCATGACGCAGACGATGCGGTAGCCCTTGAGCTTGGCCGCCATCGCCAGCGAGATGCCGGTGTTGCCGCTGGTGGGCTCGAGGATGGTGCAGCCAGGGGTGAGACGGCCGTCCTTCTCCGCCTGCTCGACCATGTGGAGCGCGGGGCGGTCCTTGATCGAGCCGGTGGGGTTGCGGTCCTCGAGCTTGGCCCAGATCCGGACGTCACCGGAGGGCGACAGGCGCGGGAGCCGGACCAGGGGCGTGTTGCCCACGGCCGCCAGCGGGGAGTCGTAGCGCATCGGGGATCAGACCATCCCGCCGGCGACGGCCGGGAGGATGGTGACGCTGTCGCCGTCGGAGAGCTTGGTGGAGATGCCGTCGAGGAAGCGGACGTCCTCGTCGTTGAGGTAGACGTTCACGAAGCGGCGCAGCTGGTCGCCGTTGGTCTTGTCGACGATGCGCTCCTCGATGCCGTTGTGGCGGCTCTCGAGGTCGGCGAAGAGTTCGGCGAGCGTGTCCCCGTTGCCCTCGACCGCCTTGGCGCCGTCGGTGTAGGTGCGGAGGATGGTCGGGATGCGGACCTCGATGGCCATGACAGGGGCTCCTGTTGTCGTGGTGGCGTAGGGGCGCGCGGCTCTGGCCCCCGCGCGTGGGGGTCGTGCTGGCTGGTGGTGCGCTCGTACGTCAGGCTGAGCTGTTACGGGCGAACGGGGCGCAATTCCGTACACATCGCGCTGGCGAGGCGGCACAGGTCGACGTGCAGCCGCGCAACGAGCAGCAGGGTGCTCGGCGTCTTGTCGCTCACGTCAGGGAGAACCATGCGCTCATCGTATCGATTCCCGGTCCGCATCCCGGAGTGTGATCTCGCATCGTGGACCTTGGCCGCTCAGTATGCGGGCAGGGGCGTTCAGTACGCCTCGACGACCTTGACGTCCTCCTCCGTGATCACGCCATCCACGATGCGGAACGAGCGGAACTGGAACGGTCCCGCGTCGTCGGTGTCGGCGGTGGAGACGAGTACGTAGTGGGCGCCGGGCTCGTTGGCGTAGCTGACGTCGGTGCGCGACGGGTACGCCTCGGTGGCAGTGTGGGAGTGGTAGATGATCACCGGCTCCTCGTCGCGGTCGTCCAGCTCACGGTAGAGCTTGAGCAGGTCGCCGGAGTCGAACTCGTAGAACGTGGGCGACCGGGCCGCGTTCAGCATCGGGACGAAGCGCTCGGGACGGCCGGTCCCCTCCGGTCCGGCGACGACGCCGCAGGCCTCGTCGGGGTGGTCCTCGCGGGCGTGGGCGACGATCTGGTCGAAGAGGGCCTGGGTGATGGTCAGCATGCGCTCAGGATAAGCAGACGGCGATGCCGTACCGATGGGCGGTACGGCGGTGCCCGGATGGTGGACCACAAGCCCGCGGTACGGCGCCCGACGCGGCCCCGGAACGGCCGCCGGGCCCCGTCCGCACCGATGAGGGTGCGGACGGGGCCCGGCGGACACGAGCCGCGGAGGTGCTTCGCGTCAGTTGGCGACCGCCTGCGCGCGGGCGGTCTCCTCGGCGAGCTCGGAGGCCTCGATCTCCTCGTCGCTCTCCCCGGCGTCCCTGCGGCGGACGTAGGCGAGAACCTTGACGAGCTCCTTCTTGACCACGGGGGCCAGGAAGTAGAGACCGATGATGTTGAACAGGGCCGCCATGAAGAGGAAGGCGTCCGACATGTCCACCAGGGTGCCCAGCGAGAGCAGCGCACCGGCGACGACCATCACCGAGAAGACGATCTTGTAGCTGGTCTCGGAGGCCTTGCTCTTGCCGAAGAGGTGCGTCCAGCACTTCTGGCCGTAGTAGCCCCAGGTGATGACCGTGGAGAAGGCGAACAGCACCACGGCGACCGTCAGCAGGTACGGGAACCAGGGCAGCGCGGTCTGGAAGGCGTCGGAGGTGATGGCGATACCGACATTCGCGGCGTCCGGGTCCACGTCGCCGGCCGAGCCGCCGCCAGCGACGAGCTCACGGGCCTTCAGGTACTTCGGGCCGCCCGCGATGACGATCGTCAGCGCGGTCATGGTGCAGATGACGACGGTGTCGATGAAGGGCTCCAGCATGGCGACCAGACCCTCGGTGGCGGGGCGCTTGGTCTTCACCGCGGAGTGGGCGATCGGCGCGGAGCCGATGCCGGCCTCGTTGGAGAACGCGGCACGCTGGAAGCCGACGATCAGGGCGCCGATGAGACCACCGGCGACACCGCTCGGGTCGAAGGCACTGGTGAAGATGGTGCCGATCGCGGCGGGCACCTCGGTCACGTTGAAGCTGATGACCAGGAGACAGGCGATGACGTACATGATCGCCATGGCCGGCACGAGGCGGCTGGTGACCTGACCGATGGAGCGCATACCGCCGATGAGCACCAGGGCGACCACGGCGGCGATCAGCAGACCGTAGAAGAGCGCGCCGCCGGAGCTGGCGAAGAAGCTCTCCTCCTCACCGGTGACCTCGACGACCTGCGCCAGCGACTGGTTGATCTGGAAGAGGTTGCCGCCGAAGAAGGTGAAGAAGAGGATCATGATGGCGGACAGGGTGGCGAGCACCTTGCCGAGCGCCGGCTTGCCGAGTTCCGCGAGGCCCTTGCGGAGATAGAGCATCGGCCCGCCGGAGACCTTGCCGTTCTCGTCGATCTCCCGGTACTTCACGCCGAGGGTGCACTCGACGAACTTGGTGGCCATGCCGAGCAGACCGCAGAGGATCATCCAGAACGTGGCACCGGGACCACCGATGGAGATGGCGATGGCGACACCGGCGATGTTGCCGAGTCCGACGGTGCCGGAGACCGCGGAGGTCAGCGCCTGGAAGTGGTTGACCTCACCGGGCGCGCCCTTCTGGTCGTACTTGCCGCGGACGAGTTTGAAAGCGGTCTTGATGTGGCGCAGTTGCGCAAGGCCGAAGTACGCGGAGAAGAAGGCACCCGCCACGACCAGCCAGCCGACGATCAGCGGAAATTCCGTTCCGAAGACAGGAACGGTGTAGAAGACCACATCCATCAGGAAGGTCGAGACCGGATCGAAGAAACCGCTGACGGCCTCATCGATGTTCTGGGCGATGCTGTCAAGTGACATCTGCTACCTCGGGGGGAGGGGTGCCGCTGCGCGCATGGCGCAGCGACCGGCCTTACGGGGCTGGTGTTGAGCGAACGCCGTTGTCCGATCGGCGACTGGGGCACCGGCAGGCATCCGCGGACATCGGACGCCGGTGCAACAGGTCGTACGCCGGTGGAAACCGGCCACTGCTCCGCGGTCGAGGGGACACGTTCGCGGAACGAGTTGCGAAGTTCTACCACGCACGCCGCACGGGGGTTAGTGACGCAGATCACACGTCTCGGCGTCAAGGGCCTGTACGCAGGGGAAACCCGGGATCGGTGATGGGATCGTTATCCGGATTTGAGCATTCGCTGAGCGAACGGACACATCAGTTGCCCTATGCACGAATACCGGACGGCGACGACCGGTATCGGCCACCGCCGGCCGGCGGCTCTCAGGGCAGCAGCGTCTCGACGAGCGTCTCCTGGAGCGCGCCGAGCCACAGGTAGGCCATGACCATGGGCTTGCGCGGGTCGGAGTCGGGCAGGCGGTACAGCGCGTCGTTCTCGTCGTCCTCGCCGACGTCGAGGCGGGTGCCGATGGTCAGCCGCAGGTCGTTGAGGGCGCCGAGCCAGTGGAGGCAGTCATTGGAGTCCAGTTCCAGCACAGCGCCGTCGTCGCCGACGGGGGCCAGGGAGTCCAGGGTCTTCACGACCGCGAGGGCGTCCTCGCGCTTACGGGTGCGCAGGTCGTTCTCGGTGAAGCGCCGGAACTCGGACGACGCGGCCCGCAGCTCCTCGTCGGGCACGCCGGCCTCGGGGTCCGCGTAGGCCTCCGGGAAGAGGCGGGCGAGTGCCGGGTCGGAGGGCGGCTCGCTCGGCCCCTCGGCGAAGAGGGCGGCCAGCGGGTCCTCGCCCTCCGCGGGCTCGTCGCCGGGCCCGATGAGTTCCAGGAGCTGGACGGCGAGCGAGCGCAGGATGGCGACCTCGACCTCGTCCAGGCGTACGGCCGCCCCGCCGCCGTCGAGCGGCTCGAAGTGAGAGCTCATCAGCCGCGGTCCTGGGTGAGCGTCGCCCACAGTCCGTATCCGTGCATCGCCTGCACGTCACGCTCCATCTCCTCGCGGCTGCCGCTGGAGACGACGGCGCGCCCCTTGTGATGGACGTCGAGCATCAACTTGTGCGCCTTGTCCTTCGAGTAGCCGAAGTAAGCCTGGAAGACGTAGGTGACATAGCTCATCAGATTGACCGGGTCGTTGTGCACCAGCGTCACCCAGGGCACATCGGGCTCGGGGACGACGTGCGTCTCCTCCGCCGACTCCGGTCGTTCGATCTCTACGGGCATCGTCACTCAACCCATGCTGCCACCCGGGGGGCCGCATCGCACAAACGGCCCGGCCGGGACGGGACGACCCGTCAGAAACGGGATACGGAACCCGCTCCGCGGCGACATCTCGTCAGAGTGACGAAATGTGCGCTAGCATCGCGTCATGAACGCTGCAGACCTTGGGCTGCCGGTCGACGTGCCGTCCACCGCGCTCTTCACGGACCAGTACGAGTTCACGATGCTGCAGGCGGCGCTGAAGGCCGGCACCGCCGAGCGGCGATCCGTCTTCGAGGTCTTCACCCGCCGCCTGCCCGAGGGCCGGCGCTACGGCGTGGTCGGGGGAACCGGGCGGGTGCTGGACGCCGTCGAGAACTTCCGCTTCGACGCCGGCGTCCTCGGCTTCCTGCGGGAGCAGCGCATCGTCGACGAGCCCACGCTCGAGTGGCTCGCCGGCTACCGCTTCCGCGGCGACATCTGGGGCTACCCGGAGGGCGAGGTGTACTTCCCCGGTTCGCCGATCGTCCGGGTCGAGGGTTCCTTCGCCGAGTGCGTGCTGCTGGAGACCGTGATCCTCTCCATCCTCAACCACGACTCCGCGATCGCCGCCGCCGCGTCGCGGATGTCGGCGGCCGCGGGCGGGCGCCGGCTCATCGAGATGGGCGCGCGCCGCACCCACGAGCTGTCGGCCGTCGCCGCGGCCCGCGCCGCGTACGTCGGCGGCTTCGACTCCACCTCCGACCTGGCGGCCGGCTTCCGGTACGCCATCCCCACCGTCGGCACCAGCGCGCACGCCTTCACCCTGCTGCACGACAGCGAACGCGGCGCGTTCCAGGCCCAGGTCGACTCGCTCGGGCGGGGCACGACCCTGCTGGTCGACACCTACGACGTGGCCGAGGCCGTCCGTACCGCCGTCGACATCGCCGGCCCCGAGCTCGGGGCCGTACGCATCGACTCCGGCGACCTGCTGCTCGTCGCGCACCGGGTGCGCCAGCAGCTCGACGAGCTGGGCGCGACCGACACCAGGATCGTGGTCACCTCCGACCTCGACGAGTACGCGATCGCCTCGCTGGCCGCGGCCCCCGTCGACGCGTACGGCGTCGGGACCCAGCTGGTCACCGGCAGCGGCCATCCCACCTGCTCGATGGTCTACAAGCTCGTGGCCCGCGCGCGGTCCGCCGATCCGGCGGCGCCGCTGGAGCCGGTGGCCAAGAAGTCCCTCGGCGGAAAGCTGTCGGTCGGCGGCCGCAAGTGGGCGGCCCGCCGCCGGGACGCCGACGGGAGCGCGGAGGCGGAGGTCGTCGGCGTCGGCGAACCGCCCGCGGAACTCGCCGACCGGCAGCTGCTGGTGGAGCTGGTCAAGAACGGCGAGGTCGTCGCCCGCGAGCCGCTGGACGCGGCCCGCGACCGGCACATCGCGGCGCGCGCCGGGCTGCCGATGTCGGCGATCCAGCTTTCCCGGGGCGAGCCGGTGATCCCGACCGAATACGTATGAGGCCGGCGGTGCGGGCGGGGCGCATGAAGCGTCCACGTTCGGGCAGGTGCAGGCCGCGGGGCCGTGACTCTCCCCTACGGGGTGGCGAGTGTCTAGGCTCGGTAGTTCCGTGCGTTCCGCTCGTGTCCTGACCCTTTTCTCGTCTCCCCTCTCCCCTACGCCACCGAAGGAAGCCCGCCATGCACCGCGCCTTGATCGTCGTGGACGTTCAGAACGACTTCTGCGAGGGCGGCAGCCTCGCCGTGGCGGGAGGCGCCGATGTCGCGGCCGCCATCACCGAGCTGATCGGCCACGCCCAGCCGGGCTACCGCTATGTGGTCGCCACCCGCGACCACCACGTCGAGCCGGGCTCCCACTTCTCCGAGAACCCGGACTTCGTCGAGTCGTGGCCGCCGCACTGCGTGGCCGGCACGGAGGGCGTCGGCTTCCACCCGAACTTCGCGCCGGCCGTCGCCTCCGGCGCGGTCTCCGCGGTCTTCGACAAGGGGGCGTACGCGGCGGCGTACAGCGGCTTCGAAGGCACGGACGAGAACGGCACGACGCTCGCGCAGTGGCTGCGGACGCACCAGGTCGCCGAGGTGGACGTGGTCGGCATCGCGACCGACCACTGCGTCCGGGCGACGGCGCTGGACGCGGCGCGGGAGGGCTTCACGACGCAGGTGCTGCTCGACCTGACGGCGGGGGTGTCGCCGGAGACGACGGCGCGGGCGCTGGAGGAGCTGCGGGGCGCGGGCGTCGAACTGACCGGCAAGCCGGTCGTCTGACCCCGCCGCTCCGCCGCGCGGAGCCTGTCCCCGTCCCCGCCCCTTCCGTGAGCCCCCGGCGAGGCTGATGCCGCGGAGCGAAATCCAGCCCGCCCGGCTTTTGAGGACACCGCGCGGAGCGCGGTACCGGTGTCCGGGGCCTGCCCCGCCACGCGGCGGAGCCGCACATCCGGTACAGCGGGAAGGGGAGGGGACAAGCCCGCCGCAGGTGGCACGGGGCCGCAGCGGCCCCTTGAGGGCCGCCCCGTCGTCAGGCCGGGTCGCGGAGGAGGGCGCGGGCCGGGTGCCAGAGGGGGGAGACCGCCTGGGTGGGGCGCCACAGCAGGCCCTCGGGGTGGTGGAGCACCGCCGTGATCTCGTCCGGGGTCGGCGGCTCCGCGTTCCCCCGCAGATACACCGCCCGAAACCCGAGATTCCGCAGCCGCGTCAGCGCTCGCGCCCGGTTCGCCGCGTGGACCAGGAAGCGGACCGTGCCGCCCCCGACGGCCGGGCTCGGCAGGCTCAGCGCGACGACCACGCTGCCGTTCGGCAGCTTGCAGAAACCTCCGCCAGGCATGCGGAACCACTCCCCCGTCAGTCACTGTCAATAAGAACCTCGGTCAGACGCACCTAAACACGATCGGCCGCCGCCCGCTAGAGGGCGACGGCCGATCATGCTTTGACCTGCGGTGTTACGAATTACTTGGTCGACGGACCGACCTTGACCGTGATCGTCCGGCCGTGGCGCGGCTCGTCGACGATCGAGATCTTGGTGTTGGTGTCAGTTACCTTGACGCTGCCCGTCGGGTTCTCGGGGTACCAGTAGGTCCCCTTCCGGTCGTCGAAGACCGGGTTGCCGCGCTGCGAGGAGATCCAGTGCGGCTGGTCCGCGTTGTGCAGCCAGAAGCTGTCCGTGCGGTACCGGCTGAACGTCGAGTCGAACGACTGCATCCGGTTGCGGAGCAGCTTGCCGTCCGACCACTTCATCGGCTTGGCGTGGGCGTCGATCGGAAGGAGCAGACCCTGCCCGTGGTGGGCGCTGGTGTTGTTGTCCTTCTGCGAGGTGTCCCACTGCCAGATGAGCAGACCGTTCTGGTACGGGTAGTGCTCGACCCAGCCGTCGCGGGGCGCCTTGAAGCCGAAGTTGTACGGGCCGACCGCGAGGGTCTTGTCGTACGACACGTACTGGCGGTTCTCGGCGATGTAGTACTGCTCGTACTCGAGCGTGAACGACTCACCGATGCGGTTGAAGCCGTTCGCGGTCCAGCCCTCGACCTCGCCCTCGGCGTTGTCGGTGAAGACCGGCGCGCCGTCGGCCGTGACCGTGATGGCGTCGGCCGCGAAGCCCTTGCCGGCCACGCCGCCGTCCGTCTGGTAGCGGAAGCGGACGTCGACCTTCTGGCCCGCGTAGGCGTCCAGCGAGTAGACGAGCTTCTGGTGGCCCGTGGAGGGGCCGGTCAGAGCCGGCTTGTCGCTGGCGTCACGGGGGATGGCCTGGCCGTCGGCCGTGCCGTCCACCGGCGTCCAGTTGGCGCCGCCGTCCGTCGACACCTCGGTGTAGAGGTAGTCGTAGTCGGCCTCGATGTCCCACCAGCCGTCGAGCTCCAGGGAAGCCGTGGACTTGCCGGTGAGGTCGACCGAGCGGGACAGGGTGTTCTTGAGGTCGTCGCCCATGTCGCTCCACCACTGCATGGAGCCCTCGGCGGGCTTCACGACAGTCGTGGTGACGGCCTTCTTCGGCAGCTCGACGACGAGCGCCTGCGGCTTCTTGGTGTTGTACGCCGACACACCCAGGGTGTGGGTGGACTTCGTCGCCGCCTTGGCCGTCTCGTAGTTGAGCCAGCCGAGCTGCAGCTTGTCCCAGGCGGTCATGTCGCCGGGCATGTCACCGATGGTGTCCTTGCCGGCGCCGAGCCAGGAACCGGACGACATCAGGGTCCAGAAGCCGGTCGAGTTCTCGCCGCCGCCGGAGGTGTCGTAGTGGTCCGGCAGACCGAGGTCGTGGCCGTACTCGTGGGCGAAGACGCCGAGGCCGCCGTTCTCGGGCTGCACGGTGTAGTCGCCGACCCAGATGCCGGTGTCGCCGATCTGGGCGCCGCCGGCCTTGTTCTCCGCCGGGCCGGAGCGGCCCGCGTCGGTGCCGTAGGCGTACCAGCGGTGGGCCCACAGGGCGTTGGGGCCCTGGGCGCCGCCGCCGGCCGACTCGTCCTCGCCCGCGTGCACGAACTGGAAGTGGTCGATGTAGCCGTCGGGCTCGTTGAAGTCGCCGTCGGCGTCGAAGTCGTAGCGGTCCCACTTGTCGTACTCGGCAAGTGTCGCCTTGATCTCGGCGTCGCTCCGGCCCTTGGCCTTCTGGTCCTCGACCCAGGCGTTCACACCGTCACGGACGGCGTCCCAGGCGTTGGCGCAGTTGGACTGGCCGCAGTAGTTCGAGCCGTAACGGGCCTCGTTGTAGTCGACCTTGACCCAGTCGGAGACCGTGCCGTCGACCGTGTAGCGGCCGGAGGAGGTCTTCTCGTAGTAGCTCTTCAGGGAGTGCTTCGGCTGTCCGTTCTCGTCCTTTCCGGTGCCGAAGTACAGGTCCTGGAAGTGCTGCTGGTCGTAGTCCGCCTGCCAGGCGGTCGAGTTGTCCTTCGACCGGTCGGGCTCGGCGATCTCGTTGTGCAGCGGACCCGGCTCGCCGCCGTACTTCTTGACGGGCGGCTTGGGGCCGTCGGGCCCGTCCGGGTCGTACATCGTCGTGTCGTCGACCTTGTCGCCGAACTCCACGAGGATGGTGAAGATCTTGTCGGACTTCTCGCGCTCGAGCTCGACGTACTTCTTGTCGTCGAGCTTGACGACCTTGGAGCCGCCACGCGTCTGCACATCGGCGTCGCCCGCTATGACCTGCTCGAGAGCGGCCTGACGCTGACTTTCCTGCTTCTTGCTGAAGGGTCCTTCGAGGTCGTGCTCGACATAGCCCTTGTTCGGTGCCGGGTCGTGCCTCTCGATGCCCGCAGGGTCCGCCGGCTTCTGGCCGTCGGCCTGCGCACTGGTGAACGCCGAGGCGGTCGCAGTGGTCGCGGCAAGGGCCACGAGCACCGCGGACGCTCTGAACGTCCGTCGCTTGCTGGTCACTTGATGGTGTCCTCCCCCGCGTCCCGTTGCTGCTGCGGACCGGATTGTGGGGTCGTCCGCGCGCACGGTATCGCGTCTCAAGTGACGACATTCGACCGGAGTTGACGAAGAAAAGACAGACCTTGACTTGGACAGGCCAACTGCACTATGCGGAGCACGGATCCGCTATCCGGACGATGGCGAATCAGGACAAGAGGCGCACAATTTCAGCCACTTGGGTGGACGAATGAACCAGTGCGCCCCCCATGCACCGGCACCGTGGGTTAGGTCACGCTTACTGCCGGTTCCGTACGGGCATCCACCGTCGTAGAGTCTCGCGTCAGCGCGAACTTCGCCGAGACTTCGCCCTGCCCCTGTCCCGAGGACGGATACCGTCATGCCGCGTCCGACTGCCGCACAGCTCGCCTACGGTTCGGCCACCGTCGTCTTCTCGACCGTCGCCCTCCTGCTGCTGACCCGCACCACCAACGGCGTCGCGGTCGCTGCGATCGGCATCGCCTCGCTGGCCCTGGGACTTCTGGTCGCGGTGTCGCTCCCACAGCGCCGCAGGACCGGGCCGGCCGGGTCCGCCGCTGCGGACCCGGCCGTGTCGAGCGCCGTCCCCGACCCACTCGGCCACCGTGCCCCCGCGGCGCGTACGCACACCGGGGCCGAGGTCAGGGTCGGCGAGCACTCACTGCGCCGCTGACACCACGACGGTCTTGCCCGCCTTGTCGTGCAGGCCCTGCCGGTACGGCTTGTCGGTGAACACCGTGATGACGATGACGAGCCACCAGACGCAGTAGCAGCACACCAGCGCGGGCACCCACAGCACTGCCGCGCGCAGGAGCGAGGAGCCGACGTCCGGCACGCGCCCGTCGTTGATCATCGCGGTCCGCAGCTTCATGATCTTCTTGCCGACGGTCTGCCCGTTGTTCTTCGCCGTCATGAGCGTGTCGTAGCCGATGTAGGCCACCAGACTGATGAGCGACCACAGCCACTGCTCACCGGAATTCACCCGGTCCGTGACATCGTCCCAGTCGTCGCCGCCGTAGTTCCCCTCGATGCCGCCGAAGATCAGCGAGATGAGGATCAGCGGCACGAAGACGATGATCATGTCGATCAGCCTGGCCAGCACCCGCTTGCCGAACGGGGCGAGCGGCGGCATCCCCGCGAGCGGATCGGCGCCGTACGGGCCGCCGGGGGCGCCCGCGCCGTACGGAGTGCCGCCGGCGCCTCCGTACGGGCTGCCGGCGGGTGTGTCGTACGGCGAACTGCCTCCCGCGGGAGGCGGTGTCGGCTCGCCGGACCCCTCCGGCTCCTGCGGCCTCTTGCGCAGCGGGTCCTCGTCGGGCGGCGGTCCGGTCGGCGGCTGATCGTTGCTCATGGGGGCAGTGCATCCCGGCCTCAAGGGCCCCGCAACGGCTCACGTGCGTTCGGGGGAACCGCCCCGGGCCCCCTGCGGCAACGGGGTCAGCCGGTCACGAACGTGTGCGCCGCCTTGTCGTGCCAGCACTGCCGCCACGGCCGGTCGAAGAGGCACCAGAGCACATTGAGCAGACCGACGACGAGGATGCCGAGCACGCTGTAGAGGAGCCAGCGGCGCAGCGCGGCGCCGAACATGGGCGGCTCGTGGCTCTCGATGTCCACCACCGTCAGCCCGCAGAGCTTCTTGCCGAGCGTCCGGCCCCACCTGGCCGTCGGCAGCGACTCGTACAGCACGCCGAGGACGAGCAGGGCGCCGAGGACGATACCGAGGTGGACGGCGGTGGTGCCGTCGAGCAGCCAGACGGTCACCGTCTCGCCGGACAGCTTCGCCGCCTCGATCTTGTCGTCGATGTGGGCGCGCGTCCGGGCGAGGACCGGGACGGCCACGCCGCCGACGAGCGCGCCGAGCAGCACCGTGTCGATCAGCCGGGCGGCCAGCCGCTTGCCGAGGCCGGCGGGGCGGGCGGCCGCCTGGGCCTGCGCGGCGGCCAGGAACGGGTCGTTGACCGGGGGCTTCCACGGAAGGACCGGTTCGCCGGCGGCGGCCCCCGGGGACCCGGCGAGCTGGTGCGCCTGCTGCGCCCAGGAGGCGGCGCCGCCGCCGGCGCTGCTGGTCACCGGCGGCTGGGCCTGTGCGGGCGCCTGGGGCTGCACGGGAGCCTGTTGCGCGGCGGGGGCGGGTGCGGCCGGCTGGGGCTGGTACGCGGCCGGGGCGGCCTGTGCCCGGGGCGCGGGCGCCGGGGTCGGGCCCGCGGCCGACGCTCCGGTGGCGGACCGCGGGCCGGGCTGTGCCTCGGCGTCACTGCCGACGGGGCGGACCGTGGGCGCGCCGTCGGCCTGTCCCGGGCGCTGCGCCCGGATGGTGACGGTGTTCTCGGCCGGCTGGTGCGACTGCCCGGGCGTGCGGGGGGCGGACGGCTCCTGCGCCGCCTGCCGCCCTGTGCCGGCGGGAGCGGGCCCCCGGCCCGGACGGACGGCGCGGATGGTGACGGTGCCGTCCGCCGGCGGCTCGGCCCCGGAGGACGCGCTCACCGGACGGACGCCGCCGGGGACCTCGTCGGCGGGTCCGGCCTGGCGGCCCACGGAACGGACGCCGGGCAGCCGGCCGCCGGTCGGATCGACGGGCTGGGCCGGCTCTGCCGGGCGGCGCGGATCGGCCGGTGTGCCGGAGGACGCCGGCCGGTCGGCGGTGCGGGGATCGCCGCCCCACGAGACCCGGTTGTCGAGATCGCCGCCGAAACCGGCCTGCCGTGACGTGTCGGCCTGCCACGCGGTGGCGGGTTCGGGGCGGGACGGCTCGTCCGGGGGATCGTCGTCCAGGAAGACCGGACCCGTCTCCTCGACGGCGGGCGCGGACGGGGCGGGGGTTGCCGCCTCGGGTGCGGCAGAGGCCGCCGCACGGGGCGGCGCGGGCATCCCCTCGCCCGACTCGGGGGCGGGCCTGCTGGTGCCCGGCACCCATGCCGAGCCGTTCCAGTACCGGACATATCCGGGAATGGACGGGTCCGGGTAGTAGCCGGGTGTGGGGCTGCCGTCGCCGGTGGCCGGGGTTGGGGCGCTCATCACCGTGGTCCCGTATCTCTTGAGACTCAATACAAGGCACCACATCTATCAGACCCGCGAGTGCCCCTGGGCCGGTCCTGCCGTAACGACCCCTTTCAGGTCACTTCGTGGTCACGGAAAGTTATGACGGAAAGTCGCGTCATGACCGCGGGGCAGCGCGCTCTCTTCCTGTGAGGCCCGCTCACCGGGCCGCCGCAGCAGGCGCAGAAGAAGGGAAGAGACCCATGGACACCGTGGTGGAACGCGAACTCGAACTGAAGCTGGTGCTGTCGCCGGAGCGCAGCGTCCCCGTACCGGCCCGGCTGATCTACCGGTCGAAGGACCCCTATGCCGTGCACATCGTCTTCCACGTCGGCTCCGAGCATCCCGTCAACTGGACGTTCGCCCGCGAGCTGCTGATCGAAGGGGTGTTCCGGCCGTGCGGCGCCGGGGACGTACGGGTCTGGCCGGCGAAGAGCGAGGGGCGCGGCGTCATCCTGGTGGCGTTGAGTTCACCCGATGGTGACGCTCTGCTGGAGGCGCCGTCCGGGGCGGTGTCGGCCTGGCTGGAGCGGACGCTGCGCATCGTCCCGCCGGGGTCGGAGTCGGCGGCGCTCGGGATCGACGAGGCCCTGGCCGAACTGCTCGCCCCGGCCAGGGCGGACGAGCTGCGGGCGCACGGCTCCTCCGGTGACCCGCAGGACGGCGATGCCTGAGAGGTACGCGGCGGAGCGGTCCGCCCGGGAGGCGTCAGAAGAGCTTGCCCGGGTTGAGGATGCCCAGCGGGTCGAAGGTCTGCTTGATGCCGCGCTGCAACTCGAGGCTGACCGGCCCGAGTTCGCGGGCCAGCCACTCCTTCTTGAGGACCCCCACGCCGTGTTCGCCGGTGATGGTGCCCCCCAGTTCCAGACCGAGCGCCATGATCTCGTCGAAGGACTCGCGGGCGCGCCGCGACTCGTCGGGGTCGAGGTGGTCGAAGCAGACGACGGGGTGGGTGTTGCCGTCACCGGCATGGGCGCAGACGCCGATGGTCAGGTCGTACTTCTCCGCGATGGCGGACGTGCCCTCGATCATCGCGCCGAGCTTCGAGCGCGGTACGCAGACGTCGTCGATCATCGTCGCCGACTTGACGGTCTCCAGTGCCGTGAGCGACATCCGGCGTGCCTGGAGGAGGAGTTCGGACTCGGCGACGGTGTCCGCGGGCACCACCTCGCTCGCGCCCGCGGCCTCGCACAGCGCGCCGACGGCGGCCAGGCCGGCCGCCGGGTCGGGGGTGTCGAAGGCGGCGAGGAGCAGGGCCTCCGTCGTCTCTGGAAGGCCCATGTTCGCCAGCTTGTTGACCGCGCGGACCGTGGTGCGGTCCATGATCTCGAGGAGGGACGGGGTGAGTCCGCGTTCCATGATCGCGCAGACGGCGTCGCAGGCGGTGGCCGCCGACGGGAACTCGGCGGCGAGCACCAGCTGGGCCGGCGGCTGCGGCCGTAGCGCCAGGACCGCTTCCACGACGATGCCGAGGCTGCCCTCCGAGCCGACGAAGAGCCGGGTCAGGTCGTATCCGGCGACGCCCTTCGCGGTGCGCCGGCCGGTGTTGAGCAGCCGTCCGTCGGCCAGGACGACCTTGAGGCCGAGGACGTACTCGGCCGTCACCCCGTACTTGACGCAGCACAGGCCGCCGGACGCGGTGCCGATGTTGCCGCCGATCGTGCACGTCTCCCAGCTGGAAGGATCCGGCGGGTAGTACAGACCGTGCTCGCCCACCGCCCGGGACAGCACGGCGTTGACGACGCCCGGTTCGACGACGGCGATCCGGTCGACCGGGCTGATCTCCAGGATCCGGTCCATCTTCGTCAGGGACAGCACGATGCAGCCGTCGGACGCGTTGGCCGCGCCCGACAGGCCCGTGCGGGCGCCCTGGGGCACGACCGGCACGCGCAGCGCCGTGGCGGTGCGCATCACGTGCTGCACCTGCTCGACGGTGCGCGGCAGGACCACGACGGCGGGGGTGCCCGCCACGCAGAAGCTCGCCATGTCGTTGCCGTACGACGCGGTGACGTCCGGATCGGTGATGAGGGCTTCGGCGGGCAGACCGGCGCGCAGCCGATCGAGGAGATCGTCCATGATCCCAAGCCTCGCACCGGGGGCCATCGGTGTGAACCCGTCTGCGTTCCGCTCCGCGGGTCAGAGTGTGTTCTTCGTATCGGCTGCCCGCTGCCGCACAGTGAGCGCCATGAAGAGCGAAACCCTGAAGAACGCCGCTGTCAGCACGCTGGTGGGCGCGACACTGGTCACCGGGGTGATCATGCTCGCGCCCGGTTGGGGGAAGGACGCGCCACCGCCGGCCCCCGGCCCCGTGGCCAGGGCGATGGCCGCGGCGGACACCGGCGCGCCGGCCTCGCTCGCCGACCTGGACGCGCTGATCCGCGACCGGGAGCGCGTCGTACGCGACCATCCGGGTGACCGGCGGGCGTGGGCGGCGCTGGGCTCCGCGTACGTGGAGCGCGGCAACCGGCTCGGGGACACGGCGTACTACCCGAAGGCGGAGCGCGCGCTGAAGCGGTCGCTGGACGGCGTGCCCGCGGCCAAGGGCGACGTCGACGCGCTCGTGGGGATGGCGGAGCTGGCCAACGCCCGGCACGACTTCGCCGCCGCGCGCGGCTACGCCGAGCAGGCCAGGAAGCGGCAGCCGGAACGCTGGACGGTGTATCCGGCGCTGATCGACGCCTACCACGGGCTCGGCAGGTACGCGGCCGCCGGCAAGGCCATGGACCGGCTGCTGGAGCTGCAGAGCGGGCCGCGGGTGCAGGGGATGGAGGCGCGGGTCTACTGGAACAAGGGCTGGCGCGAGGACGCGGCGGCCCTGGCGTACGGCGCGACGGCGAACTCGCGCACCCCCGCGGAGAAGGCCGTCGCCCTGCACCGCGAGGGTGAGCTGGCGTGGGAGCGCGGCGAGGCCGCGGACGCGGTGGAGCACTACACGAAGGCGCTCAAGGCCGTGCCGGACAGCCACCGGTCGCTGGCCGGCCGGGCCCGCGCGCTGACGGCGCTGGGCCGCACCGACGAGGCGCTGGACGACTACCGGACGGCGCTGGCGAAGGTCCCGCTGCCCGAGTACGCGCTGGAGTCCGGCGAGCTGTACGAGTCGCTGGGGCTGACCGGGGACGCCGCCACCCGGTACGAGCTGATGCGGGAGCAGGTCACCCGTGCCGGTGAGCACGGCGTCAACGGGAACCTGGTGCTGGCCCGCTACGAGGCGGACCACGGGGACCCGGCCGCCGCGGTGCGCCGGCTGCAGGGCGAATGGCGGCGCGGCCACCGCAGTGTGCAGGTCGCCGACACCATGGGGTGGGCGCTGTACAAGGCGGGCCGGGCGAAGGACGCGCTGCCGTTCGCGAGGCTGGCGACCGACCAGGGGCTGCGCAGCGCCCTGTTCTCGTACCACCTCGGCGAGATCGAGCGTGCGCTCGGCGACCACGGGCCGGCGCGGCGGCACCTCGACGAGGCGCTGCGGACGAATCCGAACTTCTCGCCGCTGCTGGCGCCGCGGGCGCGGGAGGCGCGGGACGCGCTCGGCGAGCCCGCGGCGGGCGGGCCGTCGGACGTGGTGGGTGACGGGCCGTCGCCCATCGACCCGCCGTCGGCGTCCCCGTCGCCGTCGCCGTCCGCGTCGTCGTCCGAACCGGCTCTGGTGTCCGCGTCACCGTCGGCCGTCGCGTCTGCGGCCGCGGCTCCATCCCCTTCGGTCTCTTCCGGTTCCGGCGGTACGGCGGCGTCGCCGGCCGCCGCGCCGCCCGCGCCGGCGCTGCGGCCGGTGCAGCGCTCGGCGACCGCGGCTTCGCCGGCGGCCACGACGGGCTGATTGGCCTGGCGGGACCCGGCGTGGCAGGTCGGGCGGCCGCCCGCGGCGGGACCGGGTGGCGGCCCCGGCAAGCGGTATGAGGCAGCGGCGCGGCGGGACCGGGCGGCCGGCCCCCGGCAGGCGGTACGCAGCACCGCGGCCCCACGGGTCAGGTCCGTGGGGCCGCGGTGTCAGCAGGGCGGGGCGACGTCTCAGAGGTTGCCGCGCTTCTCCTGCTCGCGCTCGATCGCCTCGAAGAGCGCCTTGAAGTTGCCCTTGCCGAAGCCCATCGAACCGTGTCGCTCGATCATCTCGAAGAAGACCGTGGGACGGTCCTGGACCGGCTTGGTGAAGATCTGCAGCAGGTAGCCGTCCTCGTCGCGGTCGACGAGGATCTTCAGCTCCCGCAGCGTCTCGACCGGCACCCGGGTCTCGCCGGCCCACTCGCCGAGGGTGTCGTAGTACGAGTCCGGGGTGTCGAGGAACTGGACGCCCGCGGCGCGCATGGAGCGGACGGTGGCGACGATGTCGTTCGTGGCGAGCGCGATGTGCTGGACGCCGGCGCCGCCGTAGAACTCGAGGTACTCGTCGATCTGCGACTTCTTCTTCGCGATCGCCGGCTCGTTGATCGGGAACTTCACCTTGAGGGTGCCGTCGGCGACGACCTTCGACATGAGCGCGGAGTACTCGGTGGCGATGTCGTCGCCCACGAACTCCTTCATGTTGGTGAAGCCCATGACCTTGTTGTAGAACGCCACCCACTCGTTCATCCGGCCGAGCTCGACGTTGCCCACGCAGTGGTCGATGGCCTGGAAGGTGCGCTTGGCCGGCGGCTCGACGATCGGGTCGGCGGCGGCGAAGCCGGGCAGGTACGGGCCGTCGTAGCCGCCGCGCTCGACGAGGGTGTGGCGGGTCTTGCCGTAGGTCGCGATGGCGGCCATGACGACGGTGCCGTGCTCGTCCTTGACCTCGTACGGCTCGGTGATGCCGGTGGCGCCGTGCTCGACCGCGTACGCGTACGCCTTGCGGGCGTCGGGCACCTCGATGGCCAGGTCGACGACGCCGTCGCCGTGGGCGGCGACGTGGTCGGCGAGGAAGTGGCCCCAGTCGGTGGACGGCTTGATCACGGAGGTGAGGACGAAGCGGGCGGCGCCGTTGGACAGGACGTAACTCGCGGTCTCGCGGCTGCCGTTCTCCGGTCCGGAGTAGGCGACGAGCTTCATGCCGAAGGCCGTGGAGTAATAGTGCGCGGCCTGCTTGGCGTTGCCGACGGCGAAGACGACCGCGTCCATTCCCTTCACCGGGAAGGGGTCGGCCTGCCGCGCGGTGTCCGGGGTGTGATCGATGGTCTCAGTCATAGGGGAAGGCTCCCGCCGATCCACAAGGTGCGCAATAGTTCGTCTTCCGGCTGCGCAATCTGCCCAGCCGTGGTCCGCATCCGCCGGACGTTGTGTACAGGATGACCACCGGGAGGCTTCCATGGCGATCGATCATCTGGACGGGCGGCTCATCGTGCTGCTGGCGCGCGAGCCGAGGATCGGCGTACTGGAGGCGTCGCGGCGGCTCGGTGTGGCGCGCGGGACGGTGCAGGCGCGGATGGACCGGCTCCAGTCGCAGGGGGTGATCCGGGGCTTCGGGCCGGACGTCGACCCGGCGGCGCTCGGATATCCGGTGACGGCGTTCGCGACGCTGGAGATCAAGCAGGGGCAGGGCGCGGATGTGCGCGCACATCTGGCGACCGTCCCCGAGGTGCTCGAACTGCACACCACCACCGGGCACGGGGACATGCTCTGCCGGCTGGTCGCCCGCTCCAACGCCGACCTCCAGCGGGTGATCGACCGGGTCGTCGGCTTCGAGGGGATCATGCGGGCGTCCACGGCGATCGTGATGGAGAACCCGGTGCCGCTGCGGATCATCCCGCTGGTGGAGCAGGCGGCGGAGGACTCCCGGGGCTCCTGAGGCTCACGGGACCCTCTGGATAGTTGCAAAGAAGTGGTTGCACAAAAAGCGTTGCAAGGTCACCAACGGCCTCGACCAGGGTTGGAGTTCGGTCCTGATGCCCGTACACGCCAGGGAGAACCTGGGCGCCGCACGGGACTTGGGCCTGCTCGCCGCCGTCTTCGGCGGCTGTGCACTGCTCGGCGCCCTGCTCTACGCGGCCGTCGGGCACCGCTTCCGGCGGTGGGTGCTCTTCACCGTCGCGTTCCTGATCGTCGGGCTGCCGCGGTACGTCGTGGCGGCACTCGTCGACGGCACGCTGCCGCTGGCCGTCACCATGGCGGTGAGCGGACTGGCCGCCGGGATGCTCAACCCGATCCTGACCACGGTCATGTACGAGCGGATACCGGACCACCTGCGCAGTCGCGTCGCCAGTGCTGTCACGGCCGGGGTGCTGATGACCATGCCGATGGGCGGCCTGGCGGCCGGCTACCTCGTCGAACGGACCGGGCTGGCGACGGCCCTGCTCACGCTGGGCGGGCTGTACTTCCTGACGACGCTCGCCCCGGCCGTGTTCCCGCGCTGGCGCGAGATGGACGCGGGGCGCGAGCCTCTTCGCGGGCCTCGCGACGACGGTCCGCCGGTCAGCAGCCCGGGACCTTCCCGCCCTGCTCCAGCGAACGCAGCGACTCCACCGCGCCCTTGAGCGTCGACACCGGGATCAGCCGCAGACCCTCGGGCAACTCCGCCCGGGCATCGGAGCATTCGGCCTCCGGCACCAGGAACACGGTCGCCCCGTCGCGAGCTGCCGCCTGCGTCTTCAGCGACACCCCGCCGACCGCGCCGACCTTCCCGTCGGCGGTGATCGTCCCCGTACCCGCGATACTGCGGCCACCGGTGAGGTCACCGCCGGCGCCGTCGCCCTTCAACTTGTCGATGATCCCCAGGGAGAACAGCAGACCGGCACTGGGCCCGCCCACGTCGGCGAGCCGCAGCGAGACCTTCACCTCGGCCGGGTCCTCACCGAGGTACGCCAGTGCGGCGCGGGTCGCGACGTTCTGCGACTCCCTCATGTCCTCGGCGTTGTGCCGCTCGACCTCCTTCTCCGACTTGCCCGCCGGGTAGACGGCGTCGCGCGGCAGCACGGCCCGGTCCGTACGGAACCAGCCGTCGGCCACGTCCCCGAGATCCACGTCGGCGCCCGGACCGGTCGCCACGATCGTCGTCATCCGCAGCGCCCCCTCCGTCTTCCGGGTCGGCGCGCCCTGGATCGTGATCACCTGCGTCCCCTGGTGCTCGCCGAGCACGTCCGCGGTCATCCCGGGCTGAGCGACGACGAACGGCAACGGCGCGAGCCCGGCGACGCCGAACAACGCGACGACGGGCAGGGCACAGAGAGCGAGGGCGCGGGGGCGCGTGAGACTGGAGAGCACGCTGCCAATGTATCGGGGCGGGCCGGCCCGGTCGGGGCGCGGCCCGGCAGGCGGGGGCGTCTCCCCGTGGGCCTGTCCGGTGGCGGGTGCGGCGTCCCCGGGGCGGGCGCGCTGCGCCGGTGATGGGTGCGGTCTCGGCGGTTGCGCCCCGGTGGGCTACCGGTGGGCTACCGGTGGGCTACCGGTGGTGGGTGCGGGTGCCGGGGCCTCCGGAGGGGTACCCCGGACTACCTTCCCGTACCTGCGCCCAAAGCGGCACCCGGACACCGAACGACACGGACCGGGCCCCCGCCCGGACACGTAACCCGGACCCACCATGCCCAGCCCAAGGACGTACTCGGGGCCGGGCCGCGCCCGGATCACGTAACCCGGGTCCACCGGGCCGTGCCCGGAGACGTCAGCGGAGGGCGTCCGCCACCTCGCGGGCCGCGTCGACCACGCGCGGGCCGACCCGTTCCGGGACGGAGTCCGCGAGCATCACGACGCCGACGCTGCCCTCTATCCCCGTCACCCCCACGAGCGCCGCCGCCGCCCCGCTCGCGCCCGCTTCGAGTTCGCCGTGGGTGAGGGTGTATCCGGGCTCCGTGGACTTGGTCTGGCGGGCGGCGAGTATCGCCTTGCCGGCCGCGCCCCGGTCCAGCGGGTGACGGAAGCCGGCCCGGTACGCGACGTGGTAGTCGGTCCAGGTCGGTTCGACGACGGCGACCGCGAGGGCCTCCGCCCCGTCGACCAGGGTGAGGTGCGCGGTGGCCCCTATGTCCTCGGCGAGGGAGCGCAGCGCCGGCATCGCCGCCTCCCGCACCAGCGGGTGGACCTGGCGGCCGAGGCGCAGCACGCCGAGGCCGACCCTGGCGCGGCCGCCGAGGTCGCGGCGGATGAGAGCGTGCTGCTCGAGGGTGGCGAGCAGGCGGTAGACGACGGTCCGGTTGACGCCGAGTTTGTTGGACAACTCGGTGACGGTCAGCCCGTGGTCGGTATCGGCGAGCAGCTTGAGGACACGTAGTCCCCTGTCGAGCGTCTGGGAGGTCTCCGCGGTCACGACGCCCTCTCCTTCGGAGTGAGTGACGGCGGTCCTCGCGAGGGGTTGCCGCGGCACCGGTCCCATCGGCGACGCACCCAGAGGCCGCCGGCAGGCCATGGCACACCGACTGCGCTCCGCGGCGACGCTGCCACGGGGCGTTTGTATTGCGGGGACAGTAGCGACCGGCACCGCTCAGCGGAAGCCCTCGTCCAGAATCCGGGCGCCGGGCCGTCGGCGATGGGTTGTTGATCCCTGTTCGTGACGTCCCGGCGGTGCGCGGCGGCCGGTCAGCGCATGCGCGTGGCCCACTCCTGGACCTTTTTGATCCGCTCCCGGATCTGACCGGCCGTCGCCTCGGCGCTCGGCGGCCCGCCGCACACCCTGCGCAGCTCGGTGTGGATGACGCCGTGCGGTTTGCCGCTCTGGTGGACGTACGCGCCGACCATGGTGTTGAGCTGCTTGCGCAGTTCCAGCAGCTCCTTGTGGGAGACGACGGGCCGCCGCTCGGCCGGCAGTTCCAGGAGGTCGGCCTCCTCGTCGGGTTTCTTGCGGCTGTGCGCGATCTGGCGTGCCTGCCGCTTCTGGAGCAGCAGTTGGACCTGGTCCGGTTCGAGCAGCCCGGGGATGCCGAGGTAGTCCTGCTCCTCGTCGCTGCCGGGGTGCGCCTGCATGCCGAACTCGGCGCCGTCGTAGAGGACCCGGTCGAAGACGGCGTCGGACTCGAGGGCCTCGAAGGGCAGCATGTCCTGCTCCCCGGTGTCCTCGTCCTGCTGCTTCTCGGCCTCCGCCATCTCCTTCTCGGACTCGGCGTACGGGTCCTCCTCGCCGTCCTTCTTCGGCTTGTCGAGGACGTGGTCGCGCTCGACCTCCATCTCGGAGGCGAAACCGAGGAGGTTCGGGATGGTCGGCAGGAAGACGGACGCGGTCTCGCCGCGCCGGCGGGACCGTACGAAACGGCCCACCGCCTGCGCGAAGAACAACGGGGTCGAGATCGTCGTCGCGTACACGCCCACCGCGAGGCGCGGCACGTCGACGCCTTCGGACACCATGCGGACCGCGACCATCCAGCGGGAACCGTCCTCGCTGAACTCCTCGATGCGCTTGGACGAGGCCGTCTCGTCGGAGAGGACGACGGTCGCCTTCGTGCCGGTGATCTCGCGGATCAGTTTGGCGTAGGCGCGGGCCGAGTCCTGGTCGGAGGCGATGACGAGGCCGCCCGCGTCGGGGATGCCCTTGCGTACCTCGGTGAGCCGCTGGTCGGCGGCGCGCAGCACGTTCGGCATCCAGTCGCCGCGGGGGTCGAGCGCGGTGCGCCAGGCCTGGGAGATCGCATCCTTGGTCATCGGCTCACCGAGCCGCGCGGCGATCTCGTCGCCGGCCTTGGTGCGCCAGCGCATGTTGCCGCTGTAGGACAGGAAGATCACGGGCCGGACGACGCCGTCGCCGAGGGCGTTCCCATAGCCGTACGTGTAGTCGGCGGCGGAGCGGCGGATGCCGTCGTTGCCCTCCTCGTACGTGACGAAGGGGATCGGGTTGGTGTCCGAACGGAACGGGGTGCCGGTGAGGGCGAGCCGGCGGGTCGCCGGCTCGAACGCCTCGAGGCACGCCTCGCCCCACGACTTGGAGTCACCGGCGTGGTGGATCTCGTCGAGAATGACGAGCGTCTTGCGCTGCTCGCAGCGGTTGCGGTGGAGCATGGGGCGTACGCCGACGCCGGCGTAGGTGACCGCGACCCCGTGGTACTCCTTGCTCAGCGGTCCCGCGCTGTACTCGGGGTCCAGCTTGATCCCTATCCGCGCCGCCGCGGCCGCCCACTGCTTCTTCAGGTGCTCGGTCGGCGCGACGACGGTCACCTGCTGCACGACGTGGTGGTGCAGCAGCCAGGAGGCCAGGGTCAGCGCGAAGGTCGTCTTGCCGGCGCCGGGCGTGGCGACGGCGAGGAAGTCACGCGGCTGCTCCTGGACGTACTTCTCCATCGCGCCCTGCTGCCAGGCGCGCAGCTTGTTGGCGGTGCCCCAGGGGGCGCGGCCGGGGAAGGCGGGTGAGAGATGGTGGGAGGCGGTAGTAGTCACGGTCTCCGGTTTGGAACAATTGGGCCGGGCGCAGCCCGTCAGGCAGGGCGGCGGTGGGCGACGGGCGGGCTCTCGGCTGACGTGGGCGCGGGTCGTTACGTACGACAACCGGGCCACCCTACCGGGGGTCCGGTTGCGGCCGGGGCGGGATGCCCCTCGCCGCACGGAGTGGGAGGCGCCTCACATCCGGGTCATTGCGCGAACCGCGGCAACTGCTCGGCGATCTTCGGCACGTCGAGCAACCCCTGGCGCACGTTCAGCACGAACTGCTCGGCCTCGTCCACGTCGAACCCCGGACTCAGTGGGTGCCCGTTCATGTGCAGGAAGACCCATGTCGCATACCAGGCGATGCGTTCGTTGCCGTCGACCAGTGCGTGATTGCGGGCCAGCGACTCCATGAGCGCCGCAGCTTTCTGCCAGATGTCCGGATAGGCATCCTGGCCGAACACGCTCGACTGCGGTCGGGCAAGGACCGAGTCCAGCAGCCCGTAGTCGCGCACCTCGTCAGCCCCGAGACGCTCAGCCAGCTTGAGCAGCTCGGGAAGCGTGAGGTAGTTCATCAGGCGAGCCTCCGGTTGAGCTCCTCACTCGCCTTCAGAACGTGGTCCGCCGCTTCGTTGAAGAGACGTGAGTGCTCGTTTATGGCAGTGATCACGGCGTCGTGCGCAAAGGACTGCATGCTTCGGCCTTCCGCCTCGGCACGCTCGCGCAGGGCGTTCAGCTCTTCCTCGGTGAACCTCAGATTCAATCCGGCCATGACCTGATGGTACCAAGCGGTACCATCAGGTACTACCGGCTTGTCACCCGCAGCCGCGTCGCCACCCACGCCCCCACCAGCGCCACCCCGGCCATCGGCAGGAACACCGCCGCGAACGCGACGGGGTGCGCGGCCGCTCCGCCCGACGCCCCGCCTGCCACGGCGTGGCCGGCGCCCACCGCGCCGCCGCCCAGCGCGGCGAACGCGGCGCCGCCCGCCGCGAGCAGCAGCACATTCGACAGCGCGTCCGAGATCTGCAGCGCGGCCGAGTTCGCGCCCGCCTCCTTGGGCGCGGAGAGCTTCAGCAGGAGCACGCTCGTCGAGCCGATGACCAGCCCCATGCCGAAGCAGCCGAACGCCCACGCGACGGCGACGGTCCAGACCGGCACCGCCGCGATCAGCACGCTCGGCGCGGTCGCGATCGACGCCGCGACCAGCAGCATGCCGAGGACGACCAGCCGCTCCCGGTACGGCTCGGTCCGCGGCCGGGACTGGACGTACGAGCCCAGCGCCCAGGTCGCGCCGCCGACCGCGAGCGAGAGTCCGGCCATGGTCGGGGAGAGCCCGCGCTGGGTGACGAGCATCAGCGGTACGAAGGACTCGGCCGCGATGAAGGACCCGGCGGCGATGCCGCGCAGCAGGACGACGGACGGCAGTCCGCGCGCCGCCCGGTACGTCCCGCGCGGCAGCAGACCGAGCGCGGACGGCACGAGCAGCGCCGCGCCGGCGGCCGCGGGCAGCAGGGAGAGCCAGCGCAGGTCCTGACCGGCGTACTGCAGCAGACCGGCGCCGAGCGAGATGGCGAGGGCGAGACGGATCCGGCGCCGGTCGAAGGCCGCCGCGGACGCGGCCGGGTCGGCGGGCCCGGAGGCCGTACGGCGGATCGCGGGCAGCGCGAGCGCGAGCGGCAGCACGACGAGCGCGGGTATGCCGAGGAACACCCAGCGCCAGCCGAGCTGTTCGGTGACGGTGCCGGCGGCGAGCGGTCCGACGACGGAGGGAATCACCCAACTCGCCGCGAACGCCGCCATGATGGACGGCTGCAGCCGCTGCGGGTAGGCGCGGCTGACGACGACGTACAGCGCGACGATGACCAGCCCGCCGCCGAGGCCCTGGACGGCCCGCCCGAGCACGAACACCCACATGGCGCCCGCGGTCCCCGCCAGCAGCAGCCCGGCGGCGAACGCGCTCATGCCGCCCGCGAGCGCGCCCAGCGGTCCGCTGCGGTCGGCCCACTGACCGGAGAGAACCATGCCGAAGAGGCTGGTGGTGAAGTACGCGGAGAAGGCGAAGGCGTACAGCGGGATGCCGTGCAGTTCCCGGGCGGCCACCGGCATGGCGGTACCGACGGCGGTGGCCTCGAACGCGATGAGGAGGACGACGGAGACGATGCCGATGCTGAGCGCCCGCAGGTCCCGCCCGAGGACCCCGTCCTGCCGGGCGGCGGGGGTGGCTTCGGGTGTCGCCGGGGGGTCCGTCGGGTGCGGGAGGTCCGCGGCGTGCGGCGTGACGTCGGCGTCGCGCGGTTCGAGGGCGGTCATGGCCCCAAGAGTAAGGGGCTAGGTGCTGGATGGCCCCTGTCGTGGGGCGGGGCCGGGCAGGGCCCTTGGTCGTACGACCATGAACGGCGTGTGGCAGTCGTGTTGCGGCCCCGACCGGTCCCTTGAGCCGCGCCTCACCGCCGGCCTACGGTCGAGGAGTTGGAACACACACGGCCGTGTACCCGAGTGGCTCAGGGACTCGACTGCAAACCGAGTGACGCCGGTTCGAATCCGGTCACGGCCTCCACGGTCCGACATCGCGGCGACGGCCGCCCCTCACGGCGAGGGGCGGCCGTCGCCGCGATGTCGCGAGGTCAGCCCCACCGCCCCCGCCCGCGCCCCCGCCCGCGCCGGATCCGACGGCGGCACCGGGGCGCGACGGGTGCGCCGGTAGGCTCCTGTGGCGTTGTCATGCCTAGGGGGATTTCGCGGATGGAACGAGCGCAGACGCAGCGCCCACGTCCGGGCGGACCGCGCCGGATCGGCCCGTACCAGCTCATCACCCGGCTCGACCCGGCCGGCGACGGCTTCCCACCAGTCCCGGAACGCCGTTTCATCGCCCGCAGCGCGGACGGTGAACGCACGGTCCTCGTCAGCGCACCCCTCGACGGAGCCGACCCGGGGCGCTTCCTCGTCGAGGCGGACGCCGCCCGCGGGCTCGCCGGCCCGTGGACGCTGCCCGTCGCCGAACTGTCGCCGACGCCGCAGTCCCCGTGGTACGCCACGCCCTACCTGCCCGTACTGCCCCTGCCGGTCGCCCTGGCCGTGCACGGCGGCCCGCTGCCCGAGCGCACCGTACGGGCCGTGGGCGCCGCCCTCGCCGAGAGCCTCGCGGGCGCACACGCCGCCGGCGTCACGCACGCGGGCCTCTCCCCCGCCGCCGTACTGCTGGCCTGGAACGGACCACGCCTGACCTGCTTCGGCGCGGCACGCGCGGCAGCGCCGGACGGCGTGGCCCGCACCGGTCTCGCCGGGCTCGAACCGGGCAGCCTCGCCCCCGAGGCCGCGGCGGGCGGCCGCCCCCGCCCGCCGGGCGACATCCACGGCCTCGGCGCCGTCCTCGCGTACGCCGCCACCGGCCACACGGTCCCGGACAGCGCCGAACTCCCGGAGTCGCTGGGGCCCTTGATCTCCCGCTGCCTGGCCCGCGACCCGGCGGCCAGACCGACGGCCGCCGAACTGCTGCACGCCCTGCCCCCGCCCTCCACCGCGCCGACGTCGACGGCCCTGGACTCGGCCGGCTCCCTCCTGGGACCCGGCTGGCTGCCGGGCCGGGTGGTGGCGGCCATCGCCCGCCAGTCGTCGGAAGTCCTGGCTGCCGAGGTCCGCGCCCCCGAGACGTCTGGAGTCTGACGGCGATGCTCTCCCTCTGACACACGACGATCCGGTCGAGATCGCCGGCCACCGCCTGCTCCGGCCGCGGATCATCGACTTCGGCATCGCCCGCCCCGAACACGGCCTGACGCTGACGACGACGGGCCAGGCGCCGGTCACCCCGGCTACGGTGCCCCCGAGCAGGTCCTGGGGCAGCGGGTCGGACCGCCCGCGGATGTGTTCTCCCTCGGCGCCGTGCTCGTCTACGCGAGCACCGGCGAGCAGGCGTTCTCCGGCACGCACGTCCCGGCGGTGCAGTACGAGGTCGTGCACGACGCGCCCCGACTGGAGCATGTGCCGCAGCAGCTCGCGTCGTTGGTCGCTCCGTGCCTCGCCAAGGACCCCGCTCAACGGCCGACACCCGCACAGATGTCGGCCGTCCTCACCGAAACACGCGGCGCTGACCGCATCTGGCGGCACGGTCCGCTGGCCGCCGACATCACACAGCGGGAGCGCACGGTCCACCGGATGACCACCGTGCCCTCGGGCGCGGGCGCATCGCGGAACATCTCCCGGCGCCGCCCGGTGTCCTTCCGGCGAACGCCGGCAGCTACGGGGTGAACGGGGCCGGAACCCGCCTCTTCGTGGTGGCCGGGGAGCAGCTCACGGCACTGCCTGTGTTCGGATGATGCTTCCCGTGGGGTGACGTGATCATGTGGGTCTAGGAGGCATCCCGGAGTCCGCGGTCAAGAGGGCGGAGCAGGACACGGCACAGGAAGTTCGCCGTGAGTCGGCCGCTGACTATGCAGACTCCGAGCTCGCCGCGAAGGGTGCAGCCGCAGCAGTTGTGAGCACCGGTGCGCGGGGATCCCGCTTCACTCCGCAAGGAATCGATGAGCATAACTTTCGAAAGGCCACGACCCCTTCTGACGGCCGTGCGATGCAACTGGTCCGCCTAGGCTTGTTGTCCGCCGCGCGCGCCGAACGACGTCGAGTCCGGCGGTCTGCGCCGGTGCAATGATCGGTGTGCGAACCGTCCCGATCACAATGGAGATGGAGAGGATGGCGCCGTCCAGGCCGGCCCTATCCGCGCTGCTTGGGTGTGGGCTTGTCCTCCAGACCGCCGAGATCGTCGCACGCCAGCTGCCCGGCAAGCGCCACCGCCGCGGAGTGAAGCACCGTGGCGTTGGCGTCACGCAGCTGCCCGGCGTCGCCGTCGGGCTCCAGCGCGTTGCGGATCTCGGTCTGAATGTACGCCGGGTTCTCCTTCGATCCGGCGAGCTGTTCGCTCGTGCAGGAGAACCACAGGAACCCGTACTGCGTGCCCACAGATGCGTGTTCGCCCATCTCGTACGGCGTGAGGGCCTTCGAGATCTCGTGTCCTCCCTTCGCCGTCTCGGCGTCGGAGAAGCCGAACTTGATGCGTACGTCGGCGGGACCGTTGCCCCAGCTCTCGTTCGAGGAGACTGCGCAAAGATCCGCTTCGACGTCGTCCCCGGGCGGCGCACTCAGCGGCTTCCACTCTGCGACGAGCGTCTCGGTGACACTCCGAACGTCGTCCTCATCCGTAGAGCGAAGCTCGGAACTCCCTGTCAGGCGTGTCAGCGCCTGCTGGGCCTCAGAAGAAAGAGCTCCACCGCAGATCTCGGCGGCGGCCGACGTGTTCTCGTCGGCCGGCCCTTCCTCCCCGCTCCCGTTGCCGCATCCTGCCGCGCAGGCGCAGAGGACCGCAACGACGGTCAATGCACCCAGCACGCTTCTACGGTTCTTCACGCGATCCCCTAGCCACCGGTCTCAGGGTCCTGACCCTGCTGGTCTTCCTTCGAGTTGCCCTTGATGTAACCGAGGTCGGCAGCCTGCTTCAGGTCCATTCCGAAGTCACTGTCAGGCTTGATCCGGTGCCGACTCATGAAGTCGTCGAGAGCGGCCTGGGAGTTGTCCTCACCGGCAGTGTAGATATTGGTCCGCTGCTCTCGGATCTGATCCTCGATCTCGTCCTTGTGTTCTTCCTGTGCAGCCTGTGACCAGTCGCCGATGAACTGCCCGGCTAGCTCCTCAGCGGCTGCACTGCCTTGGTCAATGGCAAGCGGGACGAGAATCGCAGCCGCGCCGGCGGCGGCTGCCGTCGCCGGCAGGAAGGCGACACCTGCCGCGATGGCAGCTCCGGTGCCGAACTGGATCCACCCGGACTTCTGCTCAAGGGCCTTGTTGTATTCCTCGTCCTTCTTCATGTTCTCTGCGGTGACTTGGTCCGCACGGGACTGGTCGAGCATGCCCTGCACTTCCGCTCCGGTGTAGATCGCGGACCTGGCTGCGCCCGAATCGACCTTGCCGTCGGGACCTACCGCCTGGGTGTCCAGCATCCCGTTGGTGTAAATACGTTCGGCCGTCGCGATCGAAGCGTACGAGTCGGGGTGCTGTCCCATTGTGCTGAGGAAGCTCCGGGCGTCGCTCCGCCCGAAGATTGCATGCTTGTCCTCCTCGCCCGGCTTCGGGGCGTACATGCTGTCCGACTTGTTCTCATTGAGCGCCCAGTTGATGTCGTCGATGTATCCGGCGCCCATCCGGCCCAGGCTGTCGGCCATCGCTTCCTGGTCCTTCAGCAGCCCGGCGTCACCGCCGTACTTGGTGACGACTTCCTTCATGATCGCAGCGGTCGTCTCGTCCCGGACCAACTTCGGACTCGGGTCGTCGTAGGCGTGACCGAGCGTCGCGGACTCCAAGGCATGCCCGAAGGCGTCGGGCATGTAGTTCATGGACTCCTTCGCGTCATCGGGGTCATGTCCCACGATGTCGGGGAATGACTTGTAGTCCTTGTTCCCGAAGTAGTCCAGGTAGCTGTTTATCTCCTTGCCGTCCGCGTCCTTCGGAGCACCGCCCTTGTAGGTACCGTCCTCGTTGTACGTCTTGGGCTCGGAGGAGAAGAACTCCTTTGAGGCCTCCGGGCTGTGTCCGAGCGCCTCCAGCATGCTGATGACAGGGTCGTAGCCGGCCCCGTTCTTCCCTGAAGGATTGAAGGGGTGCTTGTCGTAGCTGAGCATATTCTTCGTGTCGGCGAACATGTACGGGTCCTTGGCATGCAGCTGGACCACGTGTTCGGCGATCGGGTTGAGGAACTTCGCGTCGTAGTTGCCGTACCGCATGATGCCGCCGAGCAGCTGGTACCCGTACGGACCGTTGTAGTCGTGCTTGGCCAGCGGGATGCGCTCAGTTCCCAGCTTGCGCATCTCGTCGCCCCACCGCTGGGTCCACTTGTCGTCCTTGCCGGTGGGGTCCGTCGCCGTGGCAAGGTTGAGCCCAAGGTTCTTCTGGAGCTCTTGTACGTCCTTCAGACGCTCCTTGTCCTGCTTCGACATGTCGTACGTGTCGGTCGACAACTGACCGAAGAACTCAAGTGAGCCCTTCGGTCCGAGACCGTCGTAGAAGGTCCGGGCGAAGACCTTGGATTCGTGGTTGTCCTTGAGGAGCTCGTTGAGCTGCTCAAGCTCCTTGTGCGAGAGCTCTCGCCCCTTCTTGGCGAGGTCGATCGCCCGCTGGGCCTCTTCAGCGTCGATGCTGCTGTACTTCGGAGCGCTGAAGTTGTGCTTGTCGGCAGTGATGTTCGCCTTGAGCGCGTTGGACACGGCGATGTCAGCGTCGTCGCACGTCTCGATGATCGCGTCGACACGCTTCTGCATGGCCTCGATCTTCGCCCGCTGTACCCGCAGCGCCTCCGGGTAGTCGGGGTCGTGCCTGGCGCCCTGGTCTTTCTCCAGTGGATACGAGGCCTCAACCTTGCCCTGCGCGGTGATCACCAGGTGCTGCGCCGGCGCCTCCGTGTCCATCAGCTTCTTCAGGTCGTCCTTCGCCTTCTTGAACGCCTCGTACCCGTCCGACAGGATTTGTTTGATCCCCTTCGCAGCCTTCGCCGCGTCGTCGAACTCCTTGGCGGTCTTGTCCACGAAAGGCTTTGTCACTTCCGCGTTCACACCACGCCAGTAGTCGTCTTTCGCCTTCGCCGCCATGGTCGACCGGGCGTCGGTGGCCAGCGTCTCCAGATCGGTCGTCATCTGCGACCAGTCGTCCACCGATGCCTTCAGCTTGTCGAGCGGAGCGTGATACACGTTGTCGAACGTCAGCATGGCAATCAGCCCTACTTCAGGTAATCGTTGATCTTCGACGTACTCAGAGACGCCGCAATGTCCTTCTCGTCCTTCGCGTGAGAAGCAGCACTGTAATCAAGATGATTCGAAATGTTCGCGCAGGCATCGAGAAGCGTCTTCAGTTGAGAGCCCCACGTCTCGTGCACCGTGGACATCGCGGCGCCGGTGCGAAAGCCGTTGGCTGTCATCATCGTCGCCGCTTCCGACGTGCTCGCGTTCGCATGCTTCCCGGTCGTGTTCAGCCGACCGTGCAAGGCATACGCGGCACTGCCGATGGCGCCCAGCTTGTCCTGGTTGACGCCCAGGTCGGCGGCACTGCTCCCACCACCGCCCTGTGTGGGCGACTGGTTCAGACGCGTGCTGACATTCGAGGTCGACTCGGTGCGGACCGACGACCACTCGGTATCGAACGACATGAATCCCCCGGAACGTGTGCAAACGAAAGATGGCGTGCCAATGGGCAGTCGGACCGAACCACCCTACGACGGAATCCGGGTGGACCAAATGGTCCGCCCATCATCTCTACATCCAAGCGGTGCCTGACCTGTGCCGGGTAACGGCATGCCCTCGAGCAGGATGCTGCGGGATGCGCCGGTACGCTTCTTCGGCGTAGCCATGCCTCGGGGGGATTCACAGATGGAACGTGCACCCATGCACCGGCCGAACCGTGTACCGGCCCGCACCGGCCGAAACTCGCAGGATGCCGTCCGCCGCATGTTCGGAGTCTGACGGCGATGCTCTCCCCTCTGACGCACGACGATCCGGTCGAGATCGCCGGCCACCGCCTGCTCGCCCGGCTCGGTCACGGGGGCATGGGCACCGTCTACCTCGCCCGTACCACCGGCGGACGCGTCCTCGCGCTGAAAACCATGCACGCCGCCATCGCCACCGACCCGGCCGCCCGCACCCGCTTCCACCTCGAAACCGACGCCGCCCGCATCATCGGCGACCACCACGGCGCAGCCGTCGTCGACGCCGACCCCACCGCGGAAATCCCCTGGCTCGCCACCGAATACGTCCTCGGCCCACCCCTCGACGACGCCGTCGACCTCTGCGGCCCCCTCCCCGAAACCTCCGTCCGCGCCATCGGCGCCGCCCTCGCCGGAGCCCTGACCCAACTCCACACCTCCGACGTCGTCCACCGCGACCTCAAACCCTCCAACATCATGATCACCGCCTACGGGCCCAAGATCATCGACTTCGGCATCGCCCGCGCCGCCGGTGACGACCGCCTCACCCGCACCGGCACCGCCGCAGGCACCCCCGCCTACATGTCCCCCGAACAAGCCACCGGAAAAAACCACACCCCCGCCGGCGACACCTTCGCCCTCGCCGGCGTCCTCACCTACGCCGCCACCGGCCACCCACCCTTCGGCACCGGCCAGGCAGCCGACCTCCTCTACCGCATCCGCTACACCGAACCCGACCTCACCCGTCTCCCGCCGGCCCTCGCGCACATCCTGGCCCGCTGCCTCGACAAAAACCCCGGCCAACGCCCCACCACCCAAACCCTCGCCACCCAACTCCACAACGGGCAAGGCCACTTCGCCGACCACCTCCCCCACCCACTCCTCACCGACATCGCCCGACGCGCCACCGACGTCTGGCAACACCCACCCCACCGGCTGCCCGCACCGGCACATTCCTCGGTCATCGTGGAAACAGTCACCGCACGCGCAACGGTCTCCCGTCGCACCCTGCTCAAGCGCGGCGGAGGAGCTGCCGCAGGGGCAGTCGCTCTCGGCGCCGGTATCTGGACCTGGCTCGACAGCCGCGGTACGAACACCACCAAGGACACCGCTGCGCCGTCTCCCGCCTCTGAGGTTCCCGAACTGCCCGGCGCTGTCTGGACCAGGGGCATCTCCAGGAACTCACAGGAGGTCGACACTGCTCCGTTGCTGGCGGGTGACTGCCTGGCGATCACGACAGTCGATGGGCTGATCGGTGTCGACGTAGCGACGGGAGAGGAGAGGTGGGTCCGCAAGGAAATGGTGTCGGCCAGTGCGGTGACAACCGATGGCCGGCGCGTCTTCGCGATCACGCCGGACCCGAATGAACTGACCCTCTGTACGGTGGACCTGGCGGACGGCTCCCTCGAACTCGTACTGGTACTCGACGACTTCAACAGCGCCCTCCAGAACGGGAAACTGCTCTGCGTCTCGGACGGCACCGCCTTCCTTGTCGCCGGCCAGGGGGAGACCGATGCCCACGCCACCTGGTATCTGGTCGCCGCCGACGTCACTTCCGGCGAGGAGCTCTGGCGCAGCGAGCTGGGCCCTCTGGAGAATCCGGTTCTGAAGTCCTTCTACGCCGCACGCTCCCTCGCGGGGAGCTTCCTGATGACGGTCGGCGACTCTGAGAGCGAGGCGCGCCTCGAGTGCTACGACGTCACGACCGGCGCTTTCCGCTGGGCGGTCAAGCCCGATGCCCCTCTTGTCGCCGGCATCGTGATGGATGAGAGACATGTGTACCTGGGCGCCAATACCTTCGGTCTGAGCACCGAACGCCATCAGGTCATCGCCGTACGTCTGACAGACGGAAGAACGGTGTGGGAGTACGGCGAGGACGTCCCCCAGGACCTTCCACATCCGGTCCTGGGCGGGGACGTGCTGTACACCATGCGCTTCGGCGGGATCGTCACAGCGATCGACGCTGCCAAGGGGGGTCTCGTCTGGGAGTCGTCTCCCGTATCGGACCGCTACGGCGTCGCCTTCGTAGGCGAACAGGATCTCTACATCATCGGCAGGTCCGGGCTCGAGGTGATCGACCTTCGTACGCGCCGCACGCGCGACAGCGTGACGATGCCGCAGGACGCCCGCTACGTCCGCGGGGACAACGGCATGTTCGTCGCTGTACAGACGGACGTGATGGCCGGCTACTCCGTGGAGTGACGTACTTCCTCGTTCCCCTTCCCTACACGGAAAGAGTCTCGATGCAGCCCCTCGGCCCCGGCGATCCGATTCGACTCGGCCCCTACCGGCTCCTGGGAGTCCTGGGAGCCGGGGGGATGGGAAGGGTGTACCTCGGTCGGGACGGTTCGGGTCGGACCGCCGCGGTGAAGGTGCTGCACCCCGGCCTCACGAACGACCGGAATCTCACCCAGAGGTTCGTGCGTGAGGCGGAGGCAGCACAAGCGGTGACGAGCCCCGGTGTGGCCCGGTTGCTCGCCGCTCAGACGGAGGCCGGGAGGCTGTGGATCTCCACCGAATTCCTGGCCGGACCGACGCTCGACAGTGCCGTGGAACGCCACGGCTCGTTCGATGAGCCCGCGCTGCGCCATCTGGCCCATTCGCTGGCGCGCACCCTCTGCGACATCCATCGCGCGGGCCTGATCCACCGGGACATCAAGCCGTCCAACATCGTCCTCACCAGGACCGGTCCACGCATTATCGACTTCGGGATCGCTCGGCCCGAGCACGGCCTCACTCTCACGACCACCGGGCAGGCACCCGCAACACCCGGGTACGGCGCGCCGGAGCAGGTGCTCGGGCAGCGGGTTGGCCCTTCGGCCGATGTGTTCTCGCTGGGCGCCGTTCTGGCCTACGCGGCCAGCGGGCGCCGCGCGTTCGACGGCGCGCACATCGCAGCTGTGCAGTACGAGGTCGTCCACGGGCAGCCGCAACTCAACTCCGTACCGCAGCAGTTCCGCGGTCTTGTTGAGTCCTGTCTGTCGAAAGTCCCCGGAAACCGCCCTCTGCCTGAGCAGATTGCACAGGCATTCACGACTCGACGAGGGGACGACAAGAGCTGGCGTGCCGGCACCCTCGCAGCCGACATCAAGGAACGCGAGGTCAAGGCAAGGCGCTTCGTCACAGCCGTCGAACCTCAAGCGACAGCACGGCCGTCGCGGCGCAGGTTCCTCGTTGCGTCGTTGTCGGTCGGAGGGGTCGTGCTGGCCGCAGCCGGCGGGACCACGGCCTGGTGGCTGAAGCACATCGCGGGCGGGCCGGTTGCGATCCCACCGGACGCGGACCCTGTGGCAATCCAGGAATACGCCGACGGAAGGACCCCCCGGCCGTTGTGGGGGCCGCTGGATGTGGCGGCACAAGGCACGGTCCCTCCGCCGATCGCAATGCATGGAGTAGTGATCTTCAGCGCTCGTGACGGTGGCCTGGCCGCGCGCAAGGCCGTGGACGGCAAGGAGGTGTGGAATCTTTCTGAAGCGTCCGGCACCGCGGGCATGCTCCAACTATCAGCGACGCACTTCATCGCAGTGACGGACGGCGGCGACGTGGCTTCCCTGGACGCCTCCACAGGAGAGCAGCAATGGGCAGTGTCCGCGGAGGCGGTCCAGCTGCTCGCTCTTGACGAAACATGCGTCTATGTACTTACACAGGCCGAGGAGATCCGTGCTGTGGAGATCTCCGGGCGCAAGCCATCGTGGACGGTGACTGCGCCGGAGGGCATGCGGTCTGCCGACCGACCGCTCGCTGCGGCCGGTGCCGAGCGTCTAGTCGTCTCGGGTTCGAACGGAGTCGTCATCGCCCTCAGCACGGACACCGGCCGTGAGGTCTGGCGGCGTAGCCAAGGGTTCGGGCCCGCCATGCCGGCCATCGACCGGTCCAGTGTGTATCTCGGAGGCAGAGAACTCGCCGCTCTGATGGTGGCGGACGGCACGGAGCGGTGGACCGTCTCCGGCTACGCCTCCTCCGCCGCGGACGGATGGGGCGCGCCGTGGGTCAAGGAGCTGAACGTCTGTGCCATCGTCGGCGGCAGGCCACAATCGGTGCGCACGTCGAATGGAGACACGGACTTGATGGGGGACGACGCGATGGAAGCGGACGTGTTGAGCAGCCTTCCGCCCGTGGCCGAGGGCAGAAGCCTCCTGCTCGCCGGAGCTGAGGGGGTGTCGGTCTTCCACGACCCTCCCTCCACGCGTGCCTGGGTCTACAAGTCCGACACAGGGGCGCCGACCGTGATGGCGGGAGCCGGCCGTCGGGTGTTCCTTGTGAGCGACGGAAACGTGACAGCTGTGCCTGTCCTGTAGTGGCGCGTCTTCGCTTCAGCGTCGACGTGCCCGGACGGCCGGAATGACGACCGCGGCTCCGATGAGCAGGGCCGCAGCCACCCCCAGCCCGATCCACATGCCTGAATTGCTCTCGTCCTCGGGCGCAGAAGCTCCGACGGCCGGTTGCTCCCTGCTGTCCTCGCTTCCGGCAGCAGGCTTGGATTCGCCGGGCGACGGCGTCGAGGACGGAGAAGCGGCCTCCGCAAGGTCGGGCAACGGATACTCGTCGGCGGGACCGGGGTCCCCAGGCGACTTGAGCGCGACACGCGGGCGGACGACGCCGTAACCGATCGAGTCGTTGCGCTTGTTGCCACTCCGAGGGCCGCCTGCGGTGTTGAGCATGACCCGCAGGACCTGGTTGTTGGTCCAATCCGGGTACTTGGACCAGATCAGGGCGGCGGATGCGGAGGCGAGGGCGGTGGCATCACTCGTACCGCTAGACACACAGTAACGGCCTGGACCGGCCTCCTTACAGGCCGAGACGATATCCACACCTGGCGCAACCAAGTCGACTTCCGGACCGGTAGCCGACTCAGCCGTCTTGTTCACCTTCTTGTCCACACCGCCGACTGCCACAACGCCAGGTACCGCTGCCGGGTATTCGACGAATGAGGTTCCTGAATTGCCCGCGGCGGCAAAGATCAGCTTGTTCTTGTCGAGGGCGTATTTCACAGCCTCCTCAACAACCTTGGACTGCATGACTCCGCCCAGGGAAATGTTGATGACCTTGGCGGAGGAGTCGGCGGCGTAGCGGATGGCCGCTGCTTCGGCTCTCTCCGCATCCATACCCATTTGCTCGCCGTCCTCCTTCCAGAGGCGGATGGGAAGGATCTTCGCGCCGGGCGCGAGGCCGTAGCTGCCGCCTCCCTTCCCGGTTCCGGCGATCAAGGCCGCCATGCTGGTTCCGTGGCCGTCGACATCGTCGGCGTAGGTCCCCGCTTCAGGTGAGAAGTCCCGTCCCTCCAGGACCTGACCACGCAGGTCAGGAAGGCCTGGGTCTACTCCTGTGTCGATGACTGCGACAGTTACGCCCTCGCCGGTACTCGTCTTCCACATCTCATCGGCATCCATGGCATCGAGATGCCATTGCTTCGACCGAAGAGAGTCCGCATGAGCGGGTGTAGCTGCGACGCCGACCAGCAGCAGTCCCAGAGTGGCCGAGAGCGCTCGGCCAAGCCGAAGCTGTTGACGGCTGCTGGTGTTCATCCTCATCCTTCGCTCTATCTGCTTCAGTCGATGACAGGCGGAACGACCCGCCGAGCGCCCTGCTGCCAGGTCTCGTCGTCCTCTGACAGGTAGTCGGGGCGCTCACCACGCTCATCGTCCCGACGCCGGCTACTGCCGTTGGTTCCGGTGCCCATCGCGCCCGTACGTCCTACTTGGCCTGACCCGGCCCCGCCGCTGGCGGGCGTTCCACGCACCAGGCCAGACCCACCTGCGGTGAACGGGCGGCCTCCTGCCTGACCTGTTTGGGGCGGGCGGCCACCGATCACGCCACCGCCCTCCGAAGCCAGACGACGGCCGCCGAAACCACCACTCTGCCCCGCACCGGTGGGGCCCGACATTCCTGGCGTGTGCGCCATGCCGCGCCCCAACGGTCCACGGGCGGTCGAGTTACCTTCACCGCCGATGACGTTGGTGCGGGGAATCCCGCCTGTCGGCCGACCGGCGGAAGGCGGGACAGGGCGGCCACCTGTGATGCCGCTGTCTCGGGGCATTCTGGAATTGATGCCGCCCCCACTCGGCGATACGACGTTCCTAGCGTTCGGGAGGCCCTTGCCGCCACCCGGAGGCGTAGAAGCGGGTCCTGCGGTCTTACCCGTCTGCGTCGGCGGGATGCCCACAACCGTTGGGAGAACGTTTGTTTCCGGCCGACCTGTGGGTGACGGCCCCACGGGCGTCTGGGGAAGCTGTGTCTGAGGAGGCAACGTATCCAGGCTGTCGATTTCCATTCCGACAGGCCGCTCTTGCTTTGGCGCAATCACATCGGTCTGTACAGCAGTGGTGGAGTCGGGCCGCCCCCCCTTGAAGTCAGAATTCGAAACAGGCACGTACTGGTCAGCGGTTCCGCGATCCATCCCGATGCTGCGATCGCCAGTGCCACCGATGTACTTGCTGTGCTTGGGCTCAGGCGGCACGAATTCGCCCGGCGGCGGCGGAAACGTCGGCGGCTCCGCTGCGCTGATCACGAACGTCGAGAACGAGTAGGACTGGGCCAGCTTGTTCATCTGCTGCACAGCCTGAGCGTGGTCCTCGGTCATCTTGGACCACGCCTCGCGCCTGATGTCCTCGGAGTCGGGGTCGTTGCGGTACTTGACGGCGGCGTCGTAACTGGCTTGGGCAGTCGCGTCCTTCTCGGGAAGGTTGGCCTTCACCTCTCGGAGTGTCTGAGCAGCGTTGCCGATCCACGTACCGCCGACAGTGCTGTACGTCCCGAGCTGGAGCGTCGCCTTCCATGCCTGGTCGCCCCATGTCTCCATGGCCTTACCGGCTTCACCCTCCCAGTGGACGCCTTTGATGTAGGCCCTGAGGTCTTCGCCGATCTCTGTGATCGTCTTCCCGGCGTCGGTCAGCTGGTCGGACAGATTCTTGAGCGTCTCCGGGTTCGCCGCCTTCACCATGGCGAGCATCTGTTCATGCGTCTTGGACTCGAAGTCGGTGGTTCCGAAAAAGAGACCCAGGATTCCCAGCGGAGGCATGACCACTCCGCCGCCCTCGCTCGGTTCAGCCATTGTTCTTCCCCACCCTTCCCCGTGGCTTCATGTCTGCCGACATCAGAAGTCCGTGCCGCCCGAGGAGTCGCCGTGGCCCGCCTCGTCCTTCGGCTTTTCGTCCTTGGGCTTCTCAGCCTCGCGTCGTTCCTGCTCACGCCGATCGACCTCTGCTTGAGCGTCGGCACTGATGCGCCGCATGCGCTCTTTGATGTCGTCGTCGATGTTCTGATAGCCCTTGGACGACCCGTCCACCGCGATGCCCAGGCCTTCGATCTGACCCGCGAGCCCCTTGGACAGGTTCTTGAGCTCTGCGTGCACCCGCTGATAGATACCGAAAAGTGCCTTGGCCTCGCTGAAGCCCGTGCCCATGTCTCCTTCGGGAATCTCTCCGTCAGCGAGCTTCCCCGGTGCCGCCGGTGACCCGTCGAGCCGCAGAAGGAGCTTGTCCACCCGCCCCTTGAACGCGGCGAGTTCCCCAGCATCGACATCCAGATCCTTGCCGCTGCCACCCCCGCTCGGCGCACTCGGCCTCGGCATCGGCGGGCCGTACACCGGCCGCCCCGTCCCGTCGTCCTCCGCCACGAATGCCTCCCCGTTTACACACGTCTGCAGGGATCACTGTACCGAGTGGGCATGACACGACGCACCCCTGGATTGCACTAGCAACCCGCCAAGTACGTCACGAGTTCGGAACAGCCACCGCCGCCTGCGGTCTGATCGGGAGGCGGTTGATGGGGCGGCCGGTGGCGGCGCGGACCGCGGAGGCGACGGCGGCCGGGGAGGTGACGACCGGGGCCGCGCTGGCGGGTTTGGCGCCGAAGGGGGCCACGACGTCGCGTTCCTCGACGAGTTTCACGATGCGAATGTCCGGCGCGTCCAGGGCCGTCGGCAGCGCGTAGCCGGTGAGGTCGGGGTGGCGGATCAGGCCGCGGGCCGTGCGGAGGTTCTCGGTGAGGGCCGCGCCGACGCCCTGGGTGACGCCGGCTTCTATGCGGGTGGCAAGTTGGGACGGGTTGAGGACGCGGCCGACGTCCTGGGCCACGGCCATCTCGACCACGCGTACGGAGCCCAGTTCGATGTCGACGTCGACCACCGCGCGGATCGCACAGAAGGCGAGGCCGACGAAGGCGTCGCCCTGGCCCGACTCGTCCAGGGGCTCGGTGGGGTGCGGGCGGCACTGGGCGGTGGCCCAGAGTTCCTTGCCGTCCATCGCTTCGGTGACCGTCGTCGACAGCACCCCGTCGTACGACGTGATCTTGCCGTCGGTGATCTGGAGGAGTTCGGTGGACATGCCGAACTGGTGGGCCAGCGGCTGGAGAAGCTGGGTGCGGACCATCTTGGCGGCACGTTCGACCGCGCCGCCGGACACCCAGGTGTGGCGGCCGTGGGCGGCCGGGCCGGCCGGGGGCTGGTCGGTGTCGACGGCGGCGACGCGGACGTCGTCCACACCCAGCGTCTCCTGCACGATCTGGCGGGCCAGCGTGGAGAAGCCGGAGCCCGTCTCCACGGCCGCGCAGATGACGGTGGCCACGCCGTCCTGGACCCTGACCGTGGCGGTGGAGACCTCGTCGGTGCCTTCCGCGCCGAGCATGTGGACCATGCCCAGGGCGTAGCCCACGCCGCGGCGCACCGCGCCCGGTTCGCCGGCGCCTTCGGGGCCGCCGGGGAGGAGCCAGTCGTCCTCCGGGGAGTCCTTGGGGAGCGGTGGGAGGGGGAAGTCGCGTACGGCCCGGAGCAGTTCGGCGACGGGCGCCGGGCAGGTGACGGTCTGGCCGGTGGGCAGGATGTCCCCGGTGGCCAGGACGTTGCGCAGGCGGATCTCGGTCTGGTCCAGGCCCAGTTTCACGGCGAGCTTGTCCATCTGCGCCTCGTACGCGGCGCAGACCTGCATCGCGCCCTCGCCGCGTACATGACCCGACGGCGGGTTGTTGGTGCGGACCGCCCAGCCCTCGATGTGGGCGTGCGGGACGACGTACGGGCCGCAGGCGAAGGCGACCGCGGCGGCCAGCGACTCGGAGGAGGCGTCGGCGTACGCGCCCGCGTCGAGCAGCAGTTGCGCCTCGACCTTGACCAGGTGGCCCTCGGCGTCCGCGTGGTGGCGGTAGCGCAGCAGCGTGGGGTGGCGGTGGGCGTGCCCGAGGAAGGACTCCTCGCGGGTGGCGGTGAGTTTGACCGGGCAGCCGGTACGCAGCGCCAGCAGGCCGAGCGGGAGCTGGAAGCCCGGGTCCTCGCGGTCGCCGGTCGCGCCGGGGATGCCGGTGACGACGACCTTGACCCGCTCCGGCTCCAGGCCGAAGCAGGAGGCGGCCAGGTCGCGGTCGGTGTGCGGGTCGGTGGAGGCGACGTAGAGCTCGACGCCGCCGTCGGGGCGGGGTACGGCGAGGCCGGCCTCGGCGCCGATGGGGGCCGGGTCCTGGCGGCCGATGCGGTACAGGCCCTCGACGATCACCTCGCCGGTGGCGTCGGGGTCGCCGTAGCTCAGCGGGATGTGGCGGATGAGGTTGCCGTCGGGGTGCAGTGGCTCGGCGGCGAATGCCTTCTCCGGGTCGGTGACCGGTTCGAGGAGCTCGTACTCGACCGCGATCGCCGCCGCCGCGAGGCGGGCGGTGTCGGGGTGGTCGGCCGCGACGGCGGCGATCGCCTCGCCGTGGTGCCGGACGATCTCGGAGGCGAAGACGGGCCGGTCGGCGATGCGCCTGCCGTACGAGCCGTCGCCGGGGACGTCCGCGTGGGTGATCACCGCGTGCACGCCGGGCATCTCCAGCGCGGCGGAGGTGTCGATGGAGACGATGCGGGCGTGCGGGTGCGGCGAGCGCAGCAGCGCGGCCCACAGCAGTCCCTCCGCCCACAGGTCGGACGCGTAGGGGAAGGTGCCCTCGCTCTTCGCGCGGGTGTCGGCCGGGGGGAGCGACGCGCCGAGGCCGTGGGCAGGAGGTTCCGGCTGGGGGCCGTCGACCTGCTGCGGCGTCGCAGTGGTGGCCGCGTCGTTGCTCACGCCATGCCTCCGTCGTGCGGGTGAATCTGCACACTACCCGCGCCGGGGGGCGCCTGGTGCGGGATGCGGGCTTCGTCAACGGCGGCCGGGGTTTCGGGGGCGCCCGCTTCGGAGACGGCGGCCGCGCTCGCCGCCCGCCCGGCGGCCACCTCGCGCACGGCGTCGAGGACGCCTCGGTAGCCGGAGCAGCGGCAGAGGTTGCCGCACAGGGCCTGGCGGGTCTCCAGCTCGGTGGGGGCGTGGTTGCCCTCGAGGAGGTCGTGGATGGTCATGGCCATGCCGGGAATGCAGAAGCCGCACTGGACGGCTCCGCAGGCGGCCAGGGCGCGCTGGACGTCGGAGGGTTCGCCGTCGGTGGCCAGGCCCTCGACCGTACGGACCTCGGAGCCGGCGGCGGTCGCCGCCGGGACCAGGCAGGACGCGACGAGGCGGCCGTCCACCTGGACGTTGCAGGCGCCGCATTCGCCCTGGGAGCAGCCGTCCTTGGCGCCCGCGAGGCCGAGACGCTCCCGGAGCACGTAGAGGAGGGACTCGCCTATCCAGGCGTCGCTGACGGGGCGGTCGGTGCCGTTGACGCGCAGGACGTACGAGGTCGGCGGGTGCTCCTCGTTCCCGGTGGGCAGCACGTCCGCCGGCGCGGCGGTGGGCTCGGCGGCGGCCGCGGGGTCCTGGGCCCGGCCGGAGTCCTGGGCCTGGCCGGGGTCGTGGTCGGACTCCGGGTCCTGGGCGGGCTCCGCCTCGGCGACCGGTTCCGGCTCGGCCCCGGGCTCGCCGGACGGCTCGCCGGACGCGTCCGCGAACTCCTGGGACTGCGCGGCGGCTTCCGGGCCCGCCCCGGCGGGGTCCGGAGCGGGGACCGGGTCGGGCATGGGTCCGGGAGCCGGGGCCGGGGCGCTGTCGTCGGCCGTCGGCGCGGCGACCGACGGCTCAGGCCCGGAACCCGCGGTCTCCGGCTGCTCCTGCGCCCACGGCGCCGCCGCTCCGCCCGGCAGCGTCGCCCACGGCGCGGGCGCGCCTCCGGGGAGCGTGGCGGGCGGGGTCGCGGCGTGCCACGGCTCGTCCTCGCGCGGCGGCAGTGGGAACTCGCCCGAGTCGCCCTCGGACGCCACGGAGCGCCCGGTCTCCTGGAAGAAGGACCACTGGCCGGTGCCGCCCGCCTCCGCGGGCTCGCCCGTGCCCTGTGCGGCGTCCGGCGAGGCGTCCTGCGCGGCTGGGTCCTGCGCAGCGGGCTCCGGCCACTGGGGCGGCGGCGCCCAGCCGCCCGTCGACGCCGGGTCGGTACCGGCGGCCGGCGTCAGCGGCGTGATCATCGGAGGTACGTAGCCGTGTCCGGGGGCCTCGAGCGGCGCGGTGTCGGAGGCGAACTCGGGCGGCAGCTGGAAGAACGCCGTGGCCTCGCCGTCGTACTCGCCGCCCTGCGGCGTCGGCTGCCACCCGGCGCCGCCCTGGTCGGCGTACGAGCCGTACGAGTCGTAGGCGCCGGAACCTGCGCCGTACGGGTCGTACTGCTCGCCCTGCGCATGTCCGTCCGGGTGCTGAGGCTGATCGTTGCCCTCGTAGTGCTCGCCGCCGTGGTCCGGCTCGAAGCCCTCCTGCGGCTGCCGGAACTCCGGCGGAAGGCCGTGCGGGTTGTCCTCGTTGCTCACGACAGCGCCCTCCCCAGTGCCCGTCGGGCCAGCGCGGCGACCGTGCGCCGCAGATGCAGTACGGCCGGTGACAGCACCGGTTGTTCCTCGCCCTCCGCGGCCGGCGCCGGGTCGGGGATGCACGCGGCGGCGACGTACTCGCCGAACGCAGTGAGCGCCTCGCCCGCGAGGCCGCGCTCGCCGTCCCAGTCGATCAGCGAGGCGATCCAGCGCTCCGCCTCCAGGGGCCGCAGCGGCATCGGCGCGATGGCGCCGACCGCGCAGCGCACCCCGCGCCGGGCCGGGTCGAGCACGACGGCGACGGATGCCGTGGCGCGGCCGGGGCCGGTGCGGCCGGTGGCCTTCAGGAAGACCTGCGGGGCGTGCAGGAGCGGTACGCGTACGAAGCCGATCAGTTCGGCGGGGCCGAGCATCTCCCGGCCGGCTAGCAGGTGCGACACGGGGACCTCGCGGCGGGCGCCGCCGGGGCCCGCGACGACGAGGTCGGCCTCCAGGGCGGCGAGCACCGGCAGGGAGTCGTTGGTCGGGGCGGCGCCGGCGATGTTGCCGCCCAGCGTGCCCGCGTTGCGGATCTGGGGCGGGCCGGCCGCGCGGGCCGACGCGGCGAGCGCCGGGATGAGCGCCGCGAAGTCGGGGCGGCCCATCCGGGCGTGGGTCAGTCCGGCGCCGAGCAGCGCGTGCCCGTCCTGGTAGCGCCAGCCGCGGATCTCGCTGATGCGGCCGAGACCGACCAGGCCGGCGGGGCGCAACTGGCCCCGGTTGACCGCCACCATGAGGTCGGTGCCGCCCGCCACGGGTACGGCGGCGGGCATGGCGCTGAGCGCCGCCACGGCCTCGTCGAGCGAGGCCGGCAGCGTCACCGACTGTGCCGTGTGCGGTGCGTGCGTGGTCACCAAGCTGCCCCTTCCCGGTGTCCGGGCTGTCCCGCCTGTGTTGCCGTACCGTACGTGCTCACAGGCTGGACGTGGCAACTCTGGCACATCTTCCGGGCGGACCGGCGGGAGGGTCCACGAAGGGTGGATTCAGCCCACACATACGAAACCCCACCAATGGTCCGGTTTCGTACCCGAATGTCGCCAAGCGTGCGTTGCGGTGCTTCTACAGCGGTTGTACGCCTTGTTCCTCGCGGTGCCACGGGTCCACGGTCCCAGGGGCCGGGCCGCGGGGTGGCCGGCTCGGGCCGGGCTCACACGTTCGGGGGCGTCCCGTCGATCGGGCGTCCGGCGACACCGGGGCGCCGCTGCCACGGCAACGGGCCGCCGGGCGGGCGGTAGCGGACTCCGAGAACGTCAAGGCGCGCGTAGTGGGCGGTCATCCGGCGTTCGAACTCCGCGAAGTCGCGCTCGGCGGGCGCGGGCAGCGCGGACCAGGCGACCTCGGCGAACGCGGCGAGCCGCGGGAAGACCTGGTAGTCGACGCGGGCGCCGTCCTGCATCACCTCGGTCCACACATTGGCCTGGGCGCCCAGCACATGCGCGGCGGCCTCCGGCGCGAGCCCGGGCGGCACCGGCTCGAAGCGGTAGACGTCCTCGAGGGTGCGCACGTAGCCGATGGGCATCGGCTCGTCGTCGCCGGCGGCCTGCCGGTGGTCCAGATAGACCTGCTGCTCGGGGCACATGACGACATCGTGCCCGGCTTCCGCGGCGGCGATGCCGCCGCGGTAGCCGCGCCATGAGGAGACGGCCGCGCCGGGCGCCAGCCCTCCTTCGAGGATCTCGTCCCAGCCGATGAGGCGGCGGCCGCGCTCGGTGAGCCAGCGGTCGAAGTGGCGGATGAACCACGACTGCAGCTCGTCCTCGCCCGCGAGCCCGAGCTCCTTGATGCGCGCCTGGGCGGTGGCCGACGCCTTCCACTGGTCCTTGGGGCACTCGTCGCCGCCGATGTGGACGAACGCGGACGGGAAGAGGCCGAGGACCTCTTCGAGCACTCCCTCGTAGAAGCGGAGGGTGTTGTCGGTGGGTGCCAGTACGTTGGGACTGACGCCCCAGTTGTCCCAGACGGTCAGGGAGGTCGTGTCGATGACGTCGGTGTTGCCCAGTTCCGGATATGCGGCGATCGCCGCCTGCGAGTGCCCGGGGACGTCGATCTCGGGGACGACGGTGATATGCCGCTCGGCGGCGTAGGCGACGATCTCGCGGATGTCGTCCTGGGTGTAGTAGCCGCCGTGGGGCGTGTCGTCCCACAGCGGTGAGGCGCGGTGCCCGTGCTTGGTCCGTGCCCGCCAGGCGCCCGCCTCGGTGAGCCGGGGGTGCCGCTTGATCTCGATGCGCCAGCCCTGGTCGTCGGTGAGATGGAAGTGGAAGACGTTGAGCTTGTGCGCGGCGAGCAGGTCGAGGTAGCGCAGCACGCCCTCCTTGGGCATGAAGTGCCGTGCGACGTCGAGCATGAGGCCGCGCCAGGGGAAGCGGGGCGCGTCCTCGACGAAGGTCCCGGGCACCTCCCAGCGCCGGGCGGTGTCGACCGGCGCCCGGCGGTACGCGTCCGGACCGAGCAGCTGCCTGAGCGTCTGAACACCCCAGAAGACGCCGGCGGCCCCACCGCCGTGCACCGCGATGTCGTCGCCGTCGACGTACAACTTGTAGCCCTCGGGACCGAGATGCCCGGCGTCAGGCAGGTCGATACGCAGCCGGATCGTCTCTCCGTCATCGCCGGCTCCGGGTGCCAACGGCAGCCCGGTGGCCGCGCCCGCAGTACGGCGCAGCCATCGCGCGGCCGCCTCCGTGCCGGGGCCCGCGTCCACGACGGTCGACTCGTCGAGGACGAAGCCGCCCGCGGACGGGACGGAGCGCACGACACGCGGCGCCGGGATCAGGTTTGCGGAAGTCATCGCGTCAGTCCTTCACCGCGCCGCCCAGGCCGGAGACCAGACGTCGCTGTACGAGTACGAAGAAGACGAGCACCGGCACGGTCATCACGGTCGACGCGGCCATGATCCCGCCCCAGTCGTTCTCGTCCGGCTTGAAGAAGACCAGCAGGGCCATCGGCAGCGTCGACTGCGAGGTGTCGCTGATGATGAACGACTTGGCGAACAGGAAGTCGTTCCAGGTCGAGATGAACGAGAAGACGCTGGTGGCGACCAGTCCGGGGAAGACCAGTGGGAAGAGGATCTGCCACAGGAAACGGGTGCGGCTCGCGCCGTCGATGTACGCCGCCTCCTCCAGCGCCTCCGGAACGGCCTTGACGAAGCCGCGCAGCATCCAGATCGCGAACGGCAGCGAGAAGGCGATGTGCGGCAGGATCAGTGAGCCGAGGGTGTTCAACTGCCCGAAGTCGCGCATCAGGAAGAACAGCGGAATCGTCAGCGCCTCGATCGGGACCATCTGCGCCACCAGGAACATGATGAGCAGCGTCGTACGGAACCTGAAACGGAACCGGGTGACGGCGGTGGCGGCCAGGAAGGCGATCAGCGCGGAGGCGACGACGACCGTGCCGGCGACGATCAGGCTGTTGACGAAATACCGGCCGAATTCCTCCTGTTGGAAGACCCGGCGGAACGAGTCGAGCGACGGGGAAAGGGTCCACGGCTTCGCGTCCGTCGACTGGATCTCCCCGGCCGGTTTGAACGCGGAGAGCACCATCCAGTACAGCGGGAAGGCGACGACCACCGCGATGACCAGCGCGGCGGCCTCCGCCAGCAGCCGCCCGGGGCGCCGCACCCTCAACGGCGTGGGGATCGGGCTCATACCTCTTCTCCCTGACGTCGCAGCAGGCGCAGATACACGAGGGTGACCGCCAGCAGAATCAGCAGCATGACGACGCCGATCGCGGACCCCAGGCTGTACTGCGAGGACGCGAAGGCCTTCTGATACGCGTACACATTGAGCACGAGATTCTGTCCGGCGATGCCTCCGCCGTTCGTCATCACATAGATCTGGGTGAAGACCTTGAAGTCCCAGATGATCGACTGGATGGTGACGACCACGAGAATGGGCCGCAGCATCGGGGCCATGACGGAGCGCCAGGTCCGCCACTGCGACGCGCCGTCCATCGAGGCCGCCTCCAGCACCTCCCCGGGGATCGCCCTGATGCCCGCGTACACGGTCACCATCACGAACGGGAACGAGCACCACACGACCTCGAACAGGACGAGCGCGAAGGCGCTGAGGCGTCCGTACGTCCAGGAGAAGTCGCCGAGGCCCAGGATCCGGTTGACCGGGCCGTGGTCGGGGTCGAAGAGGAAGACCCAGACGGTGGAGCCGGTGATCGCGGGGGTCGCCCAGGCGCCGAGTGCGGCGAGCATCAGCGCGAGCCGCGGCAGTGCGCGCACCCGGGTCAGCAGGACGGCCAGTGCGCAGCCGACGGCGAGGGTGGCGGCCACGCACGCCGCCGCGAAGAGCAGGGTCGCCAGGAGCACCTGCCAGAACTGGCTGTCGGCGAAGAGCGTGCGGTAGTTGCCGAGCCCCTGGAAGGTGGTCGGTTCGCCACCGCTGACCTGGGCCTGGGTGTATTCGAGGAGGGAGATCAGGCCGAGCTGGTAGACCGGGTAGACCAGCAGTGCGGCGAGCACGACCAGGGCGGGCGCCAGATAGAGCCACGGTGTCCGGGCGTCTCGGTGCCGCCGCTGCGTCGCCACGGACCGCGGGTCCGTGCGTGGCGGTCGGGCCGCGGCCCCCGTTGGGACTGCGGCCGGCTCGGCGGCGGCCGTCTTGTGCGCCATGGGTTCAGCCCTCGTCGGCGAAGGCGGCGTCCATCTTCCCCGCGGCGTCGGCGGCGGCCGCGGCCACGTCCTTCTTGCCGCTGACGATCTCCTGGAACATGGTCGGCAGGACGAGCGAGGCGTCGATCCGGCCCCACGCGGGCGAGGCGGGCACGAACTTGGCGCCCGCGCCGAGGGTCTCGATGAAGGGCTCGACGAACGGCTGCTTCTTCGCCGCCTCGGCGCGCACATCCGTGTACGTGGGCAGGAAGCCCATCGCGTCGAAGAGCTTGCCCTGTGTCTCCTTGCCGGCGAGTTGCTTCATCAGCTCCACCGCCAGGGTGCGGTGCGAAGTGCTCTTGAGGGCCCCGAGGTTGTTGCCGCCCGCGAAGGCGGGGGCGATCTCGCCGGCCTTCACGCCGGGCAGCGGTACGACGGCGTACTTGCCCTTGACCGCGCCCGCCTCGACGGCCTGGTGACTGAAGTCGCCGCCGATCGCCATGGCCGCCTTGCCGGAGGCGAAGGCGGTGACGGTGGCGTTGCCGCCCATGGAGGCGCACTTGGCGGCCGGGCAGTTGTCGTCGCCGAAGAGGGACGTGTACGCCTCGATGCCCTTGCGCGCCGCGGCGCTGTCGACGGCGGAGCGGTAGGAACCGCCGCTCTCCTCGGCGAGCTCGCCGCCGTGGGACCAGATGAAGGGCATCGCGCCGTAGGTGTAGGCGCCGCCGACGGCGAGACCGTACAGGTCCGGCTTCTCCCGGCGGATCTTCTTGGCGGTGGCGATCAGTTCGTCCTGCGTCGTGGGCGCCCCGATGCCGAGGTCGTCGAAGACGTCGGTGCGGTAGTAGAGCGCCCGCACGCCGACGAAGAGCGGCGCCCCGTAGATCTTGCCGTCGACGGTGACGGACTGCCTGGCGGTCGGGTCGGCGTCCGCCGCCTCGTCCCAGGCGTCGAACTCGGCGGTGACGTCGGCGAGTCCGCCGTCCTTGACGTATCCGGCGGTGTCGGTGTTGCCGTACTCGATCAGGTCGGGGGCGCTCGAGGGGTCGTTGAACGCCGCCTTGATCCGCTGGGCGCGGCTCTCCACCGGTATGTACTCGATCTCGACCCGGGCGTCCTGGTGCGTTTTCTCGAACGCGGCGACCGCGGCGTCGACGACCTGCTCCTTGGGCTTGTTGTTGACCTCCTGGAACAGCCACACCCGCAGCGTGCCGCTCTTGTCGTCCCGCTGTGCGCCGTTGTCGGAGGTCTGGGGCGCGCACGCCGTGGCGGTGAGACCCGCCAGCACGAGTGCCGCGGCCGGGGCGACGATTCGGGAAATGAGGTTCATGCGGCCGTCCCTACGAATTGAGCATTGCGGCATCTGCAACGCGTATTTCGCTCTGCACAACACGCAGGAGGCTAGGTCGGGCCGATGGGCCGGACAAGGGGACGGGAAGAGGTCTCTACCACTCTGTGACCGGGTGGAGCATTCCGTGCAACGCTCCCCGCAACGCGAACGGCCCCCCGGGCGCGCCGAAGCGCGCCCCAGGGGCCGTTGCGGACCGGGCGACAGAGGCTACTTCTTGTCCTTGCCGCTCTTGCCCTTGTCCTTGTCCTTGTCGCCGCCGGCGCCCATGGACTCGTAGATCTCCTTGCACATGGGGCAGACGGGGTACTTCTTGGGGTCACGCCCCGGCACCCAGACCTTCCCGCACAGTGCCACCACGGGAGTGCCGTCGAGGGCGCTCGCCATGATCTTGTCCTTCTGGACGTAATGGGCGTAGCGCTCGTGGTCGCCGTCGCCGTGCGACACCTGTGGTGTCGGCTCCACGAGGGTTCCCGTGCCTGTCCCGCGCTCGGGCTCAAGAGTGCTCATGGGCTCCAAGGGTACCTACGACGCGGTGCGTCCGGGAGCAAGGCCGTGCGCGCCTTTCCGTGACGGGCCCGCGCGGTCCCGCACGCCGGTCAGTTCAGGCTCGGATCGTCCGGGTACGTGGCGAACATCGCCAGCTCGCTGCGCTGGCGTCGCAGCACCGAACGCCACAGGCTCTCCGGGTTGGGCGAGGAGACGTCCCCCGGCTCCGACTCCACGACGTACCAGGCGCCGTCCCGCAGCTCGTCCTCCAGCTGCCCGGGGCCCCAGCCCGCGTAACCCGCGAAGATCCGCAGGGAACCGAGGGCGCCGCCCAGCAGTTCCGGCGGGGCCTCCAGATCGACGAGACCGATCGCGCCGTGCACCCGCCGCCAGCCGAGCGGGCCCTCGTCGCCGGGGATCACGGCCAGGCCGAGCGCGGCGTCGAGCGAGACGGGGCCGCCCTGGAAGACGACGCCGGGCTCACCGGCCAGCGCGCCCCACGCCTCGAGGATGTCCTCGACGACCACCGGGGTGGGCCTGTTGAGGATCACGCCGAGGGAGCCCTCGTCGTCGTGATCGAGCAGCAGGACCACCGCCCGGTCGAAGTTCGGGTCCGCCAGGGCGGGCGCGGCGACGAGCAGCCGGCCTGTGAGCGAGGACACCTCGGTCATGCGAGACATGATCCCGCATCTCGGCCGTCCGCGGAGCCCCGGCGGAGCCACTGTCCGAACCGGCCGCATGGCCGCAGCTCACGGGCCGGGCGGGCGGCGGCGGGCCGCCGCGCGGGCGGTGACGGTGTGCGAGGCGTGGCGGACGCTGCGTGTTGTGCCGAATTCATTACGTACGAGAACCGTACCGGGCCATACAGAAGCGGCCCTGCGCCCCCTTACCCTTTCTCTGTCCCCCGACCGACTCTCCCCCTCGCTCCACTGAGGGGGACACCCTCCGGAACGCGAGATTCATGACCGGCACAGACGATGTACTGCTTGTCCACGGCGGAACCCCGCTCGAGGGCGAGATCCGCGTCCGCGGCGCGAAGAACCTCGTGCCCAAGGCGATGGTCGCCGCCCTGCTCGGCAGCGAGCCGAGCCGGCTGCGCAATGTGCCGGACATCCGTGACGTCAGAGTCGTACGCGGACTGCTGCAGCTGCACGGTGTGACGGTCCGCCCCGGTGACGAGCCGGGCGAGTTGGTCCTCGACCCGACGTACGTCGAGAGCGCGAACGTCGCCGACATCGATGCCCACGCGGGCTCGTCGCGCATCCCGATCCTCTTCTGCGGGCCCCTGCTGCACCGCCTCGGCCACGCCTTCATCCCCGGGCTGGGCGGCTGCGACATCGGCGGGCGGCCCATCGACTTCCACTTCGACGTACTGCGCCAGTTCGGCGCGACGATCGAGAAGCGCGCGGACGGCCAGTACCTGGAGGCCCCGCAGCGGCTGCGCGGCACCAAGATCCGTCTGCCGTACCCGTCGGTCGGCTCCACCGAGCAGGTGCTGCTGACGGCGGTGCTCGCCGAGGGCGTCACCGAGCTGACGAACGCGGCGGTCGAACCGGAGATCGAGGACCTCATCTGCGTGCTGCAGAAGATGGGCGCGATCATCTCCCTGGACACCGACCGGACGATCCGGATCACCGGCGTGGACAAGCTCGGCGGCTACGCGCACCGGGCCCTTCCGGACCGCCTGGAGGCGGCGTCCTGGGCGTCCGCGGCGCTGGCCACCGAGGGCGACATCTACGTACGCGGAGCGCAGCAGCGCTCGATGATGACCTTCCTCAACACGTACCGGCGGGTGGGCGGCGCGTTCGAGATCGACGACGAGGGCATCCGCTTCTGGCACCCCGGCGGGCGGCTCAAGTCCATCGCGCTGGAGACGGACGTGCACCCCGGCTTCCAGACGGACTGGCAGCAGCCGCTGGTGGTGGCCCTGACGCAGGCGACGGGGCTGTCCATCGTGCACGAGACGGTGTACGAGTCGCGGCTCGGCTTCACGTCGGCGCTGAACCAGATGGGCGCGCACATCCAGCTCTACCGCGAGTGCCTGGGCGGCTCCCACTGCCGCTTCGGCCAGCGCAACTTCCTCCACTCCGCGGTCGTGTCCGGCCCGACGAAGCTCCAGGGCGCGGACCTGGTCATCCCCGACCTGCGCGGCGGCTTCTCCTACCTGATCGCGGCCCTGGCGGCGCAGGGGACGAGCCGGGTGCACGGGATCGACCTGATCAACCGGGGCTACGAGAACTTCATGGCGAAGCTCGAGAAGCTCGGCGCGAAGGTGGAACTGCCGGGCGGCTCCCTCGTCTGACGGTCCTGCGCACGGACGGCCCCCGCGGGTGAATCGGCGGGGGCCGTCCGCTTGCGCGGGGCCTTTCCCCCACCCCGCCCCTCCCCGAAACCGGGGCAGGCCCCGGACCCCGTACCCCGTACGCCCGCGGCCGGCAGACCGGGGACAGCCTTGGGCCCCTCCCCGCCGGCCGCGGCGCGCCTGTGCGCACTTCCGGGCCGCCAACGGGCTCCGGGCCCGGGCAGGTAGGCACCCTGACCGGCACGAGGAGCCCGGAGCGTGGGCAGGTCCAGCCCTCGCCGCGATTGAGGCACCAGACGTGTCGGGGCGGAGCCCCGACAAGACCGGCCAGGCTCCCAACCCCCGCAGGCCATCCAGGTGCCCGGCTCAGAGGCCGCGTCCCGACAGGCAACCCCAGCCCCGCCGACGTTTGAGGCGCGCGAGGCCCAGGGCTCGGCCCCCGGTGGGCCTCCGGGCGTGCCGAAAGGCGGCCACCCGTGCCGGGTGGCCGCCTTTCGGTTCGTGCCGGGGGCTTACTTGCCCTTGGCGGCTTCCTTGAGCTTCGAGCCCGCGGAGACCTTCACGCTGTAGCCGGCCGGGATCTGGATCGGGTCGCCGGTCTGCGGGTTGCGCGCGGTGCGAGCGGCACGGTGGGTGCGCTCGAAGGTCAGAAAGCCGGGGATGGTGACCTTCTCGTCGCCCTTGGCGACGACCTCGCCGACGGTCTCGGCGAGAGCGGCCAGAACGGCGTCGGCGTCCTTGCGGGTCACCTCGGCGCGGTCGGCCAGCGCGGCCACCAGCTCACTGCGGTTCATTTTGTTACTCCCGTGTTCTTCTTGCCTGTGAGGCGTGGATCGAAGCCGATGCTGCCAGGGCCCTCGGACAGTCCCCGGACCCGGGTCTGCTGTCAGACCCCTCCGCGCCCGCGGGGGCTGCCCCCAGGACGCAGGTCCTCGGGGAAGCATCCTGCCCCCACCAGCGGCGGGAAAGCCAATCCGGCACCCTCCGGTGTCACCCCGGAGCCGTGCGAAATCCACCACTGCCTCGTCGTGGTGACGTTCCGTCGACTCCCTCGGGACTCGTCGGAGCGGGCGGGCCGGGCCGCGTACTCCTGATCCGCCACCCTAAAGGGGGGTTTGCGAGCCCGCGACCCGCGACGCGCCGTATGTCAGACGGACGTGGGGCCTGTCACAGCCCCGCTCGCCGCCTTCGCCGCGTCCCGCACCGCTCCCGCGACCGCTCCGGCGACCTTGTCGTTGAAGACGGACGGGATGATGTAGTTCGGGTTGAGCTCGTCCTCGGTGACGACGTCCGCGAGCGCGGCCGCGGCCGCGAGCATCATCTCCGTGTTGACGGTACGGGACTGCGCGTCCAGCAGACCGCGGAAGACGCCCGGGAAGACCAGCACGTTGTTGATCTGGTTCGGGAAGTCCGAGCGGCCGGTGGCCACAACTGCCGCGGTCTGGCGTGCGATTGCCGGGTCGACCTCGGGGTCGGGGTTCGCGAGCGCGAACACGATCGCGCCGTCCGCCATGGCCGCGACATCATCCGCGCCGAGCACGTTCGGCGCGGAGACGCCGATGAAGACGTCGGCTCCGACGACCGCTTCCTTCAGCGTGCCGGTGACGCCCTCGGGGTTGGTGTTGTCGGCGATCCAGCGCAGCGGCGAGCCCGGGGCGGCGGCCACCAGGTCCTCGCGGCCGGCGTGCACGACACCGTGGATGTCGGCGACGACGGCGTGCTTGACGCCCGCCGCGATGAGCAGCTTGAGGATCGCCGTACCGGCGGCGCCGGCGCCGGACATGACGACGCGTACGTCGCTGACGCTCTTGCCCACCACGCGCAGGGCGTTGGTCAGCGAGGCGAGCACGACGATGGCGGTGCCGTGCTGGTCGTCGTGGAAGACGGGGATGTCGAGGGCCTCGCGCAGCCGGGCCTCGATCTCGAAGCAGCGGGGCGCGGAGATGTCCTCGAGGTTGATGCCGGCGAAGCCGGGGGCGATCGCCTTGACGATCTCGACGATGGCGTCGGTGTCCTGGGTGTCGAGGCACAGCGGCCAGGCGTCGATGCCGGCGAAGCGCTTGAAGAGGGCCGCCTTGCCCTCCATGACCGGCAGCGCGGCCTTGGGGCCGATGTTGCCGAGGCCGAGGACGGCGGAGCCGTCCGTCACCACTGCAACGGAGTTGCGCTTGATGGTCAGCCGGCGGGCGTCCTCTGGGTTCTCCGCGATCGCCATGCAGACCCGTGCCACACCGGGGGTGTAGATCATGGAGAGGTCGTCACGGTTGCGGATGGGATGCTTGGACGCCATCTCGATCTTGCCGCCGAGGTGCATCAGGAACGTACGGTCGGAGACCTTGCCGAGGACGACGCCCTCGATGTCCCGCAGACCTTCGACGATCTCTTCCGCGTGTGCCGTGGAGCTGGCCGCGATCGTGACGTCGATCCGCAGCTTCTCGTGGCCGGACGCGGTCACGTCCAGACCGGTCACCGAGCCGCCGGAGGACTCCACGGCCGTGGTCAGCTGGGAGACCGCGGTTCCGCTCGCGGGCACCTCCAGCCGGACCGTCATCGAATACGAGACGCTGGGCGCCGTTGCCATGACCGGGTTCCTCTGCTTTCCCTAGCTTCGTTGCTAAGCGGCACCGCGCCTGGAGGCCCGGCAGCGCTGTGAAGATGGTGACACCTACCTGCCGGTAGCAGGTAATGCGGTCATATTGTTTTCGGAAACTGTTTTCCACCATACGAGAAACGTTCCGGAAACTGAAGAGGCCCGCGTCACCGGTCCGGTGACGCGGGCCTCTCGAGCGGAGGGTCCGCGGTAGCTGGGTGGCACCGACCCGCCATGCTCGCCTCGCGGCAAGTGGTCCCTCTGAGGGACGAAGGTTGGGCCCGGGGGCTTGGATCGGGCCGGTGCCGTATCCAGGCTAACGCACGCTCCCGGGAAGTGATTCCCGTACGCCGCGCCGGCTTCGAGGACGGTCGCCCGTTCAGTCCCGCAGCAGGTCCGGCACCCCGTCCCCGTCGGGCTGGTCGCGGCGGCCGGAGACCACCGTGAGCTGCTGGGTGGCGCGGGTCAGCGCCACGTACAGGACCCGCAGGCCCGCGGGTGACTCTCCCCGAGAGACTTCGTCCGGGGAGGTGCCCCCAGCGATCTCAGCCGGTGAGACGATCACGGTCGCGTCGTACTCCAGCCCCTTCGCCTCCAGCGAGCCGAGCGCGACGACCCGCTCTCCCAGCCCGGCCAGCCAGCGCGCCGCCTGCTCGCGCCGGTTCATCGCCACGACGACGCCGACCGTGCCGTCGACCTGCTCCAGCAGCCGCTCGGCCTCGGCCCGTACGACCCCGGCCAGGTCGGCGCCGTCCGGGACGACCGCGAACCGCGGCCGCACCCCCGTGGAGCGCACGGCGGACGGGGACCGCATGCCGGGCATGGCGAGCCTGAGCACCTTGGCGGCCAGTTCGGCGATCTCGGCCGGGTTGCGGTAGTTGACGGTCAGCTCGAAGCGGCGGCGCGGGCGGGTGCCCAGCGCCTCGTCGCGGGCCTCGGCCGCCTCGTCCGGCGAGGACCAGGACGACTGGGCCGGGTCGCCGACGACCGTCCAGGTGGCGTGCTGGCCGCGCCGGCCGATCATCCGCCACTGCATGGGCGTCAGGTCCTGCGCCTCGTCGACGATCACATGCGCGTACTCGGTGCGCTCCGCCGCGAGACGCTCCGCCCGCTCGCGCTGCGACTCCTCGCGCTGCGGCATCAGCTCCTCCAGCCCGGTCAGCTGGTCCAGCGGGTCGAGCTCGCGCCTTCTGCGGGGGCGAGCGGGCGTGCCGAGCAGGGTGCCCAGCTCGTCCAGGAGGGCCACGTCGTGCACGGACAGGCCGTCGCGGCGCAGTGAGCGGGCCAGCCTGCGCACCTCGCCCGGGTTGAGCACCCGGCGGGCCCAGCGGCCGAGGCGGCGCTCGTCGGCCATGGCGGCGAGCACTCCGCGCGGGGTCAGCTCGGGCCACCAGGCGTCGAGGAAGGCGGTGAAGCCGTCCTCGCCGGTGACGTCCTCGTCGAAGGAGGAGCGCAGCTCGGCGGCGAGCTCCGCGTCGCCGGCGTGCCGGGCGGCGGCGCCGGACTTGGCGTACAGGGCGTCCAGCAGGAGGCGGCGGGCGCGCGGGCGCAGCAGGTTGACGGGGGCGGTGCCGCCGAGCACGGTGTGGCGGATGCGCTGCAGTTCGTCGGCCTCCAGCTCCAGGCGCCGGCCGAAGGCGACGACGCGCAGCCGGGTGGGCGCGGCGGCGAGGGCCGGGGCGTCCTCCGGCTCCTCGCCGAAGGCGAGCTGTCCCTCCGGGGCGGCACCGGAGACCTGGGGCGCGGACATCTCCAGGGCGCCGCGGGCGGCCTTGCGGAGCACCTTCAGCATCCGGGAGGAGCCCTTGACGCGGGCCACGGCCGGCTCGTCGTAGACCGTCGCCTCCGCCCCGTCGACCAGGGAGCCGACCGCGCGGATCGCGACCTGCCCCTCCTCGCCGAGCGAGGGCAGCACGCCCTCGGTGTAGGCGACGAGCAGCGGCGTCGGGGACACAATGAGGATGCCGCCCGCGTACCGGCGGCGGTCCTGGTAGAGCAGATACGCGGCCCGGTGCAGGGCGACGGCCGTCTTGCCGGTGCCCGGACCGCCCTCCACGTAGGTCACGGAGGCGGCGGGAGCGCGGATGACCAGGTCCTGTTCGGCCTGGATGGAGGCGACGATGTCCCGCATCGAGTGGCTGCGGGCCTGCCCGAGCGCCGCCATCAGCGCGCCGTCGCCGATGACGGGGAGCTTCTCGCCGTTCAGCGTGGCGGTCAGCTCCGGGCGCATCAGGTCGTCCTCGACGCCGAGGACCTTGCGGCCCTTGGAGCGGATGACGCGGCGGCGCACCACCCGTCCCGGGTCGACCGGGGTGGAGCGGTAGAACGGCGCTGCGGCCGGCGCGCGCCAGTCGATGACGAGGGGGGTGTAGTCGGAGTCGAGGACCCCGATCCGGCCGATGTGCAGGGTCTCGCCGATCTCGGCGGTGTTGTCGGGCCGTACGGCGTCGTCGGCGGGCTCGACGGAGGTGTAGGCGCCGTCGGGGCCCTTCTCGCCGTCCTTGCCGTACAGCAGGTCGATCCGGCCGAAGAGGAAGTCCTCGAACTCGTTGTTGAGGCGGTTGAGGTGGATGCCGGCCCGGAAGACCTGGGCGTCCCGCTCCGCGAGCGCGCCGGGGGTGCCGACCTGCCCCCTCTTGGCGGCGTCGTTCATCAGGAACTCGGCCTCGTGGATCTTCTCCTCGAGGCGGCGGTACACCTGGTCGAGGTGTTTCTGTTCGACACCGATCTCTCGGTCTCGCACCGTGTCGGCGGCGGAGCCGACCACGGATTCGACAGCGGCATCCTGCGCGGCCACCGGGCCCCCTTCTGACGTGCACTGGGCAGCCGTCAACCGTACGGCAAGGGGGGAGGATATTGCACCTGTCCGGGCCGCGGTGCGGGGGCCCCGGCCGGGCGGCCTCCGGGGACCGCGCGGACCGGGGGCCGCGGACATGCGAAGGGGGCCGGGGGCCGCACAGCTCCCCGGCCGCGATGCGGCGTCCGCTACGCGTCGATCTCGACCAGCCGCTCGCCCTCGAACGTGCGGACCTCGAAGTGGTCGATGTCGTTCCGTTCCATCGCCGAGCCGCCGTGCACGTACAGCGGGTTCTTGCCTTCCTTGCTGGGGCTGTCGGGGATGCCGTAGCCCCACTTGGGGACGGCCCAGGAGGTCACGACCTCCTCCTCACCGGTCTTGGAGACGGCGATGAGGTTGCACTTGAGCGGTCCCTTGACGTTCTTCAGCTCCAGGACGGCGTGGGTGCCCCAGCCCTTCTTCTCCATCCCGACGACGGCGCTGACCTTGGTGGTCGCGTCCGTGGCCTGCACCTTCTCGTCCATGTGGTGGAAGAAGGCGTCCTCCGCGGGGCTGGTGGGGTGCGGGTCGGCGCCCGCCACGTTGCTCCCCGTGCCGTCCGCCGTCACCACGACCGCGACGGCCGGGCCGCCGATGACCAGCGCGGCGGCCGCGGCGATGAGGTACATGCCGCGCCTGCGCTTCTGGGCGCGCTTGACGGCGACCTCGTTCAGCAGGCCGTCGAGCACCTTGGGGCTCGGGGCCGTGGGCACCACGGGCACGGGCCGGGGCGGCGGGAAGTCCTCCATGCCGCGCATCCCGGGCAGGCTGTAGACGTTGCCCTGCGGTGGCGCGGCGGCCGGGGCCTCCGCGAGCATCGCGAGCATCGCGAGCATCGGCTCCATCCCCGAGAACTCCTCGAGGTGGGCGGCACAGATGTCGCACCCCGCCAGATGCGCTTCGAAGGCGGAGGCGTCCGCTTCGTCCAGTACGCCGAGCACATATGCGCCGACGGCGTCGTGCACGGATTCCTGCTCGTACATGGTCATGCCGAGACCCCCCTCTCCTCAAGAGCGAGCTTCATGGAACGGAGTGCGTAGAACACTCGGGACCGCACGGTCCCGCTGGGTATGCCGAGCGTTTCGGCCGCCTCATTGACCGTACGCCCCTTGAAATACGTCTCGACAAGAACTTCCCTGTGGGCGGGCGTCAAATCATCGAGCGCATCTGAGAGCGTCATCAGCCACAACGCCTTGTCGATCTCGTCCTCCGCGGGCATGACCTCCAGCGGCGACGGATCGACCTCCTGCGGCCGGGCCTGCCGGCTGCGGTGACCGTCGATGACGATGCGCCGGGCGACCGTCACCAGCCAGGGTCGGACAGAGCCGGTCGCACGGTTGAGCTGGCCGGCGTTCTTCCAGGCACGGATGAGCGTCTCCTGCACGACGTCCTCGGCACGCTGGCGATCGCCGGCGACGAGACGCAGTACATAGGCGAGCAACGGTCCCGCGTGTTCGCGGTAGAGAGCACGCATCAACTCCTCGTCGGGCACAGAGGGGTCGATACGTGGCTTCTCACTGCGATGGCGGGCCCGTTGCGGACGGTCATCGGCCACGGCGGCATCCTTGCGCACCTGCACCTCCCGGTCGAGACCCCGTGTTCGTCGGCTGAGCCGCCAGGCGTCGCTGGGGCGTGGCCTGGTCCCTCTTCACTACGGGGACGGCGGGAGGTTCACTCAATACCGGCGGAAGAAACTTCAAGATCTTTTACCGAGGTCCGCCTGCGGTGCCTGGCCACGCGCTCCCGGTTCCCGCACACCTCGCTGGAGCACCAGCGCCGCCGCCTGCCCCGTGACGTGTCCAGATAGACGCGGCGGCAGTTGTCGCCCTCGCACTGCCGCAGCCGCGAGCGCGCGACGGGATCGGTGAGGAGGTCGACCGCGTCCCGTGCGACGACCGCGAGGAGCGCGGCGCAGCCGGGTTCGGAGCTCAGCGCCCGTACCAGGCGGCCTTCTTGGTCGGTCACGGCCCTGATGCCCGGCGGGGCGCTCTGCGCCCGGTAGTTGAGGACCTCCAGGTCCCGCTCCGCGCAGCGGTCGGCGGGTCGGGTGCGCACCAGGCGGTCGACGCAGTCGCGCAGTTCGGCGAAGGCGGCCACCCAGTCGCCGTCCACCCCGGCCGGCTCGGTCCCCGCGGGGACGAGACCGGCGCCGGTGAGCCAGCTCGTCAGCCTCCCGGGGTCCGCGAGGGGGTCGCGCCCGCCGGGCCGCCGGGCCGCCTCCTGTGCCGTCGCCACCAGGTCCAGGCAGATCCGACCGGAGTCGAACCGCCACGGCTGCGCGTGGGACCCGCCCGCCGCTGTCATGCGCCTGTCACCGCCTCGGGATCACCGTCGGGTGTTCCCACCAGAGTGCCCGCCGGCGGGTGCCGCCGGAAGACCTCATCGGGACGCGGTCAGGTGTCGTTGTCGGCGTACTTGGCGTCGGACGCGGTGTCGAGGGCGAGCCGGTAGCCGCGTTTCACGACCGTCTGGATCAGCTTGGGCGCACCCAGCGCCGTGCGCAGCCGGGCCATGGCCGTCTCGACCGCGTGCTCGTCCTTGCCCGAACCGGGCAGGGCCCGCAGCAGATCGGCGCGCGAGACGACCCAGCCGGGCCGCTCGGAGAGGGCCCGCAGCAGGGCCATGCCGGCGGGCGGCACCGGACGCAGCTCGTCGCCGACGAGGACGGCGTGGCCGCGGATCTCGACGCGGTGCCCCGCGGCCGGGAACGCACGGGCCCGGGCGGGCAGTTCGGCGCCGAGGAGCTGTACCAGCGGGCCGAGTCTGAACCGCTGCGGCTGCACCGTGGTGACGCCGGCGGCCTGCAGCGGCACCGCGGTGACCGGGCCGACGCACGCCGCGAGGACGTCGCGGTCCAGGGCGCCCAGCAGGTCGGACAGGAGGCCGCGGCTCTCGGCCCGGTTCAGCAGGGAGGCGGCGGCCGGGGCGCTGGTGAAGGTGACGGCGTCCAGGCCGCGCGCGATCGTCGCGTCCAGCAGCCGGTCGAGCGGGGTGATGTCCTCGGGCGGCATCCAGCGGTAGACGGGTACGAGGACGACGTCCGCGCCCGCCGCCCGCAGCGACTCGACGAACCCGGGCAGCGGCTCGCCGTGGAGCTGGAGCGCGACCCGGCGGCCCGCCACGCCCTCGCCGAGCAGCCGGTCCAGGACCTCGGCCATGGACTCGGACGGCGGCGACCACTCCTCTGTGAGCCCGGCCGCCCGGATCGCGCCCTTGACCTTGGGGCCGCGTGCCAGCAGCTCGGCGCCGCGCAGCCGGCCGAGCAGCTCCTCTCCGAGCCCCCAGCCGTCGGCGGCCTCCACCCAGCCGCGGAAGCCGATGGCGGTCGTGGCGACGACCACGTCGGGGGTGTGGTCGATCAGCTCCTTGGTCGCGGCGAGCAGCTCGGTGTCGTCGGCGAGCGGAACGATGCGCAGCGCGGGGGCGTGCAGGACGGCCGCGCCCCGCCGCTGCAGCAGTGCGCCCAGTTCGTCGGCGCGCCGGGCGGCGGTCACGCCGACGGTGAAGCCCGCGAGGGGGCCGTGCGATTGGCCTTGGTCGTGCATCTCGGTCGTCCCCACTTAAGTGCCCCATCGGCGGTGCCATCGGACGGTGAACGGGCGACCGAGCCTGTCAAAGGCGCGTGACAGGCCCGGTTCGCTCATATTTCACCGTGGTTACGGACTCCGCTCGCTCAGACCCGTGCGTAGTCCCGCTCGGGCTCCGTCTGCGTGTCCGCCGTGCGGACCGGCACCGCGACGGGCCGGCGAAGGTATACCGCCCAGGTGACGGCCGAGCACACCGCGTAGAAGACGAGGAAGGAGACGAAGGCGGCGGTTCCGGTGCCGGCGGTCTGGAAGGACTGGCGGAAGGCCAGGTTGATGGCGAGCCCGCCGACCGCGCCGACGGCGCCGATGAGCCCCATGGAGGCGCCGGACAGCCGGCGCCCGTAGGCGGCCGCGGTCTCACCGGTCAGGCCCTTGGCGAGCGCCTTGTTCTGGAAGATGCCGGGGATCATCTTGTAGGTCGAGCCGTTCCCGAGGCCGGTGAGCACGAACAGGGAGATGAAGCCGACGAGGAACACCGGCAGGGACTCCTGGACGGAGGCGGCGACGACCAGGGCGGTCGCGGCGGCCATGCCCACGAAGTTCCACAGGGTGATGCGTGCCCCGCCGAAACGGTCGGCGAGCGCACCGCCCAGCGGCCGGATCAGCGAGCCGAGCAGCGGGCCGATGAAGGTGAGGGAGGCCGCCTGGAGCGGGGTGCGGCCGAACTGGGTCTGCAGCACGAGACCGAAGGCGAAGCTGTAGCCGATGAACGAGCCGAAGGTGCCGATGTAGAGGAAGGCCATGATCCAGGTGTGGCCGTCCTTGGCCGCGTCGATCGCCGCGCCGGTGTCGTTCTTCACCGGTGCGAGGTTGTCCATCCACAGCGCGGCGCAGACCGCGGCGACGACGATCAGCGGCAGGTAGATGCCGAGCACCAGCCGCGGGTGGGCCGCTCCCGCCGTGCCGATGATCAGCAGGGAGACCAGCTGGATCACCGGTACCCCGATGTTGCCGCCACCCGCGTTGAGGCCGAGCGCCCAGCCCTTCTTCCGCAGCGGGAAGAAGGCGTTGATGTTGGTCATCGACGAGGCGAAGTTGCCGCCGCCGACACCCGTGAGGGCGGCGACCGCGACGAACGTCGTGTACGAGGTGCCCGGCTCCATCACCGCGTACGCCGCGCCCGTCGGCACCAGCAGGAGCAGCGCGCTGAAGATCGTCCAGTTGCGGCCGCCGAACTTCGCGACCGCGAAGGTGTACGGCACCCGGATCACGGCGCCGACGAGGGTCGCCGTGCCGATCAGGAAGAACTTGCCCGCCGGGTCGATGCCGTACTCCGGTCCCATGAAGAGGACCATCACGGACCACAGGCTCCAGACCGAGAAGCCGATGTGCTCACTGAGCACCGAGAAGGCGAGGTTGCGCCGTGCGACCCGCTCTCCCTTGGTCTGCCAGAAGGTCTCGTCCTCTGGGTCCCACTCTTCGATCCATCGGCCTGCCATCACGCGCCTCCACCTGTTTCCGATCGTGGGGGCGACGTTATGGACGGCGCGTTTCAGGGCCGGTGGCTACACGTCACCGGTGCGAAACCTTGCTCTCACCCGAGGGCCGGGCGGGGTGTGAGCGGCCGGTCCCCTGACCGTTCGGCCACAGCCGCGGACGGCGCTTCGCCGCCAGGTCCTCGGCCCAGCCGAAGAGCAGGACGCACACGGCGATCAGCCCCCAGGCGGCCAGCAGCACGGGCACCCAGCTCTCCAGCAGCCAGGGCGCGTGTTCGGCGAGCGCGTCGATCTCCCACATCCGGTCCCAGAGGGCCGCGGCGAGCAGGATGCACACGTTGTGCCAGAGGTAGACGGTCACGGCCCGGGCGTTGAGCAGAGTGATCACGCTGTCCCACTGGCGCAGCTTCGGCGGCCAGGACTCCCAGGACGGGCTGACGTGCATCAGCAGCATCACCGCGCCGAGCGACCAGAGGGCGGCGGCAGGCGGGATGCCGTCGAGCCCGTCGCCCGAGGGGAAGCCGTGGCGCACGGCCCACCAGAGCCCGGCCCCCATCACGATCGGCGACAGCGAGGGCACGACGTAGCGCGGCAGGCGGGCGAGGACGCCTTCCTGGCGGGCCATGCCGAGGAGCCAGCACGCGCCGAAGGTGGTGAAGTCGGTGAGCGCCGAGTCGATCCGCTCCGGGGTGGAGAGGTGGCCGGTGGCCAGCACGAAGGAGAGGACGAGGGGTGCGGCGAGGGTCGCCCACGGCAGCCTGCGCAGGCAGCGCAGCAGCAGCGGCGTCAGGAGCACGAACCACAGGTAGGCGCGCAGGTACCAGAGCGGCTCCGCCATGTCGCCGGCCCAGCCGGCGGCGAGGTACGGCGGGTCGCTCAGCGGCAGGATCCAGAAGACCGCGGACGGCCCCGGGCGCCATCCCTCGATGAGCATCGCGGGGACGGCCACGGCTCCCAGCACCCACAGCGGGGGCAGCAGCCGCCGTATCCGGCCACGGATCACCCGGAGCGCCGGGCGGGCGAGCGAGCGGGCCATCAGGGAGCCGGCCAGCGCGAACATCACGCCCATGGAGGGGAAGAGGAGCGGCAGCCAGGCCCAGCCCACCAGGTGGTAGAGCACGACCCGGAAGAGAGCGAGCGCCCGCAGCAGGTCGAAGTAGCGGTCCCTGCCGCCTGCGGGGACCGGAGAGGTCCCGCCTGCGGGCGTCGCCGTCCGCGGTGACGTGGCCGTCATGCGACCGACCTCCGCTCCGCGGCGGCGCGCTGCCGCTGGTTCTGGGCGACCCCCGGGGCCTCGACCGCCCCGGTGCGCCGCAGCTTCTGCCAGCGCAGCCGGCCGCCGGTCAGGGCGGTGATCCACGACTGCAGGAGCACCACGTACATCAGCTGGCGGTAGAGGATCTGCTGGAGCGGCAGGGAGAGGAGGTGGACCATGCGTTCCTTGTCGAGTCGGAAGGCGTAGGCGGCACAGACCGCCTGGATCGCGAGCACGCCGAGCCAGGCGGCGATGGTCTTCTGGGTGGGGCCGAAGACCAGCCCGTACAGCAGGAAGACGTCGATCAGCGGGGCCAGCAGCGGCGCGAGGACCATGAAGAGGGAGACGAGCGGCAGGCCGACCCGGCCGAAGCGGCCGGAGGGCCCGCGTTCGACGAGGGCGCGGCGGTGCTTCCAGATCGCCTGCATGGTGCCGTAGCTCCAGCGGTAGCGCTGGGACCACAGCTGCTGCACGGACTCGGGGGCCTCGGTCCAGGCGCGGGCCTTCTCCGCGTAGACGACCTTCCAGCCGTCGCGGTGCATGGCCATGGTGATGTCGGTGTCCTCGGCGAGGGTGTCCTCGCTCATGCCGCCGACCCGCTCCAGCGCGGTGCGGCGGAAGGCGCCGACGGCGCCGGGGATGGTGGGCATGCAGCCGAGCAGGTCGTACATGCGCCGGTCGAGGTTGAAGCCCATCACGTACTCGATGTGCTGCCAGGCGCCGATGAGGGTGTCGCGGTTGCCGACCTTGGCGTTGCCCGCGACCGCGCCGACGCGCGGGTCACCGAAGGGCTGCACGAGCTCGCGGACGGTGGCCGGCTCGAAGACGGTGTCGCCGTCCATCATGACGACGATCTCGTACCGGGCGTTCCTGATGCCGTTGTTGAGGGCGGCGGGCTTGCCCGAGTTGGGCTGCCGTACGACACGGACGCCCCGCAGCCCCATCGCCTCGACGATGTCGGCGGTGCCGTCACTGGAGCCGTCGTCGATGACGATGACCTCCAGCGGATGGTCGCTGGCCATCAGCGAGCGGACCGTGTTGGCGATGCACTCGCGTTCGTTGTACGCGGGGACCAGCACGGACACCGGCCGGGTGATCGGCGGTCCCCAGCTGAAGTTCCTGCGGCGGACCTTGCGGGCGTGGGCGAAGGACAGGATCAGCATCAGCCCGAAGCGGGCGAAGACCAGCACGCCGATCACGGCCAGGCAGACGACCAGGACCTCGGTGGTGTTCTCGGAGACGGCCACGGCCCCGACGAACGCCTTGCCCTTCCACAGCTCCGGGCCGCTCACCCCGGTGTGGGCGCTGGGGACGCCGAGGGCCTCTGTGAGGTTGGTGAACCGGTAGCCGCGCGCCTTCATGTCCGGCAGGAAGCGGTCGAGGGCGGCCACGGTCTGGGAGCGGTCGCCGCCGGAGTCGTGCATCAGCACGATGGAGCCCTCGGTGCCCTTGGGGGTGACGCGCTCGATGATCGCCTCGACGCCGGGGCGCTTCCAGTCCTCGGAGTCGGTGTTGTTGAAGGCGGTGATGTAGCCGCGGGTCCCTATGTACTGGGTGACCGGCCAGGACTCGTCGTCGAGGGCGTCGGAGAAGGAGGAGTACGGCGGCCGGAACAGCGAGGTGCGGATGCCCGCCGCGCCGGCGATGGCGAGCTGGTTCTGCGACAGCTCCCAGTCGATGCGGTCGGTGGACTGGAAGGAAAGATCGGGGTGGTTGAACGTGTGCAGGCCGATCTCGTGGCCCTCTCGCACCATCCGTTCGACCAGGTCCGGATGGCGGGAGGCCATGGTGCCGGTGACGAAGAAGACGGCGTGCGCGTCGTGTTCCTTGAGCTCGTCGAGGACCTTCGGCGTCCAGACCGGGTCGGGGCCGTCGTCGAAGGTCAGCACCAGCCGCCGCTCGGGGATGCTGAGCGCCTTCGGGTTCTGCTTGTCCCGCGCGTCGATGACGGGGCCGCCCGCGAGTATGTGCTCGGGGACCTGCTCCGTGGGGGCCGGGGGGCGGACGCGGTGGTCGGCGAGGATCTCGCTGTGCACATAGCCGCGCAGCATCAGCATCGCCAGCAGGGCGACCAGAGAGAGCGCGGGCAGCAGATAGCGCATCGGCAGTCTGCGGCGTGCGACTCGCTTGGGGCTCCGCCGGGGCGGAGCCCCTGGGGTGGGAACGGTCATTTACGGTGCGCCTTCTTGCACGGGCTGTACGGGGGCGTCGACGGGCTGTACGGGGGCGTCGCTGGTGGGAGCAGCGGGCTCGGAGGGCTCGCTGCCACCGGACGGAGTGGTGTCAGGGGTGGGCGCGCTGCTGGCCGGGGCCGCGGGGCCGCCGCCCGGGTCCGCGCCGGTGCCACTGCTCGCCGGCCGTGGGGCCGGCGTCGCGGCGGGGGGCGGCGCGGACCCGGGCGGCGCGGTGGCCGGCGAACTGCTGCCGGCGGAGCTGTCCGAGGGCCGGGGCACGGTGCCGACCGAGTCTTCGGGGGCGGGCTTCCCGGACGGGGCGCCCGGCGTCGCCACCGCGGACTCACGGTCGGTGGGCGCGGGTTGGATCTCTACGTGCTCGGGCTTCTGATCCCCCGCCTGACCGAGGCCGGGCATCCAGGGCGCGCTGGAATCGCCGCCGATGAGGGCGGCGGCCAGGGTGATGGCGTAGCAGGCGCAGGCGGCGGCCAGCACCCAGCCGATACGGCGGAGTTTCTTGCTGCGCCGGCCGCTCTCGTCGACGAAGACCGGCCCTTCGTCGCTCTCCTGGACGGCGATGGGCTCGACGGGCAGGTCCCGCAGCTGCCGTCCGAGGCCGTCGAGTTGAATCGTCACCTCGTGCGGCTCGTGCGTGTGACCGGTACCGGCGTTTTCTTGCCAATTCTCCATGGCGTGTGGCACATCCCCCCACTGACTGGATTCGGGTGCGCGCACAGCTCCCCGGCTGCTTTCGGACGCGGTCCCCGAACCCTGTCCGAGCGCTTCTACCCCACTCACTCACCCGGTCCATGAATGTAGCGCACCCTGTCGCACCCGGCTCACCGCAGCTGGTTCTTGTCACACATCAGGGACATATCTCGTTTCGGCAACCGTCGACATGCGCGCTTTCCGGCCAGCCTCCGGGCACGTCGAAGCCGGCGGTCCGCGGCGCCGTCCGGCGCGCGCCCCCGTCCACGGCTTCGCCCGCACCGGCCTGTACGGCTTCGCCGGCGCGGGCGTTCAACCAGATCGCGAAGAACCGGCTACGGACGGGCTTCGAGCACCATGTTGAAGGGCGTCTCCGTGGCCCGGCGGAACCGGGTGAACCCGGCCTCCTCCGCCACCTCGCGAAGCCTCTTCTCGCCGGCCTGCGCCCCGAGCCCGGCGGCGACTTCCTGCGACAGCGACGACGGGGTGCAGATGACCGTCGACGCCGCGTAGTAGATGCGGCCCACCGGATTGAGGTTGTCCGCGAGCTCGTCGTTGGCGAACGGCTCGACCAGCATCACCGCCCCGTCGGGGGCGAGGACCTCGCGGGTGTGCCGCAGCGCTCCGACCGGGTCGCCCATGTCGTGCAGGCAGTCGAAGAAGCAGACGAGGTCGTATCCCTCGCCGGGGAAGTCCTTCGCAGAAGCGGCGGCGAAGACGGTGTTGTCCGAGACGCCCGCCTCGGCCGCGAGCGCGGCCGCCTTGTCGACCGACGCCCGGTGGTAGTCGAACCCGTGGACCGTGGACGCCGGATACGCCTGGGCCATCAGGATCGTGGACACGCCGTGGCCGCAGCCGATATCGGCCACCTTCGCACCGGCGCGCAGCTTCTCCGTCATCCCGTCGAGGGCGGGGATCCACTCGGCGACGAGGTGGGTGCGATAGCCGGGCCGGAAGAACTGCTCGGTGCCGCGGAACAGCTCGGGATCGTGCTCGTGCCAGCCGAATCCGCGCCCGCTGCGCAGCGCTTCGGCGATCCGGTCGCGGTCGCGGTAGACGGAGGCGACGATGTGGTAGCCGCCGACCAGGTAGACGGGGCTGTTCTCGTCGGCGAGGACGAGCGCCTGCTCGGGCGAGAGGGTGAACGTGCCGCCGCCCGCGTCGTAGTCGACATTGCCGCTCGCCGCCTGGGCCGCCAGCCACTGGTTCACGTACAGGACCGGCACACCGGTGCGCTCGGCGACCTGCGCCGCCGTCAGCGGTCCGGCGTCCTTGAGCGCCGACCACAGGCCGAGCTCCGCACCGATCATGACGAGCACGCCGTTCATGGCGGCTCCCATGTCGGTGACCGCCTGCCCGAGTAGCTGTTCGAGGCGCGCCGAGTCGAGAGCCTGCTCGCCGGTCGCGCGACCGGTCTCTGCTGCTGTTGCCATGAGGACCGCCTCCAGAGAGAGGCCGACGCGACTGCATCAGCCCCACAAATGAGGCTAGTTCACTACAAGTCGGACAACAACGGTCAAACCGGTTCCGGGAGGCGCACAGAGAGGCACGGGCAGGTCCGGCGAGACACAGGCGCAGCGCACATGAAAGACCTCCGGCCCGCGGAGGTGTCCGCGGGCCGAAGGTCTACATGGGATGAGTGGAGATGGCGGGAATCGAACCCGCGTCCAACGGTGCAGAATCAGGGCTTCTCCGTGTGCAGTTCGCTGCGATTTTCTCGGCCCCGGAGATCACGCGAACAAGTCTCCGACGGGCTCAGTCACTGTTTGATTTCCCTCTACGCCCCGTGACCGGGCTTAGAGGTTTAGTTCCCTAGCTGATGCCAGGATCCGGGTCGGGAACAGCCCCGGGCTGACACTTCGCAAATCGCTACTTAGGCAGCGAGGGCGAAGGAATCGCGCTTGGTGTTGGCGATTATTGTTTGCGACATATGGTTTACGAGATCATTGCCGCTTCCTCGACACGCTTCCCCTGCTTCGACATCCGCTGTCGAAACCGATCATCCCCATGTGTATTTTTCAAGCCCCTGGAGGGGCGGCGCCCCGCTCGGCGGGACTGTTGCCATCGTACGTGACCAACGCACCCCGATGCCAGCGTATTCCCCGGGGTCAGCCCCGTGCCCTCCGGCGGACCGCCGACACCGCGCGCTCCGTCTCGCGGCGGTCCTGCTTCTCCCGCAGCGTCTGACGCTTGTCGTACTCCTTCTTGCCCTTCGCCAGCGCGATCTCGACCTTCGCCCGGCCGTCCTTGAAGTAGAGCGCCAGCGGGACGATCGTGTGCCCGGTCTCCTGCGACTTCGACTCGAGCTTGTCGATCTCCATCCGGTGCATCAGCAGCTTCCGCCTGCGGCGGGCGCTGTGGTTGGTCCAGGTGCCCTGGCTGTACTCCGGCACGTGGACGTTGTGCAGCCATGCCTCGTTGCCGTCGATCTGCACGAAGCCGTCCGCCAGCGACGCCCGCCCCTGGCGCAGCGACTTCACCTCGGTACCGGTCAGCACCAGACCGCACTCGTAGGTGTCGAGAATGTGGTAGTCGTGCCGCGCCTTCTTGTTCTGCGCGATCAGTTTGCGCCCTGTTTCCTTAGCCATAGTGCGGTCATTTTCGCACTACGACCCGCCCCCGAGGCCACTCAATACCGTCTGGGCCCGTTTTTCTGCGCCCTCGGGCGCCACCAGGTCCGGGACGATGCCCTTGCCGTCGACACTGTGACCCGAAGGCGTCCGGTAGTGACCCACGGTGAGCTCGGCGACCGACCCGTCCGGGAGCCTGCTCGGCATCTGCACCGAGCCCTTGCCGAAGGTGCGGGTACCGACCGTGACAGCACGGCCCCGGTCCTTGAGCGCCCCGGTGACGAGCTCGGCGGCGCTCATGGTGCCCGCGTCGACGAGGGTGACGACGGGCCGTCCGGTGTCGCCGCCCTGCTCCGCGTGGAGCGCCCGCTGCCGGCCGTCCACGTCGTACGTGGCGACGAGGCCGCCGTCGAGGAAGGCCGAGGCGGCGGTGACCGCCTCCGACACCAGGCCGCCTGCGTTGCCCCGCAGATCGAGGAGGACGCCGGCGCCCTCGGGGGCGTCGTGCACGGCCCGCCGCACCCGCTCGCCGGAGCCCTTGGTGAACGACGAGATCCTGATCACGACGGCGCCGTCCGCGTACTCCACGGTGACCGTCTCGGTGCTCAGCAGGGCGCGGGTCAGCTTCTTCGACCAGCTGCGCCCGTCACGCTCCAGCTCCAGGACCACATCGGTGCCGCTGCCGCCGCGGAGCAGCGCCACGACCTCGGTGACCGGCCGCCGGGCGACGTCCTTGCCGTCGACCGAGAGAAGCCGGTCGCCGGCCCTGATCCCGGCCCGCGCCGCGGGGCTGTCCCGCTGCACCCGGGCGATCTCCACCGTGCCGCCGGCGGCGCGTCTCGCGCCGAGGCCGACGCCGGTGTACTCGCCGTCGAGCGCCTTGCGGAACTCCTCGTACTCCTGCTTGTCGTACACGGCGCCCCAGCGGTCGCCGCTGCGGCTGACGACCTCCTCGGCCGCCTTCGTGCCCGACTTGCCCTTGGCCGCGGCCTCGGCGGCGGCGCGCGCCACGTCCTCGCGGTCCACCGTCGCCGCGGCGGCGCGGGCGGAGAGCGCGGGCCGTGCGGAGGCGTCGTCCTGCGGCAGGCAGTTGGTGACCGCGGCCGTGGCCACGACGACTCCGAAGACCAAAGTCAGGGCAGCCCCGCGGCGAATACCGTGGGGCCTGAGACTGAACTCGGGGCCGGACATGGCGACGAGTCTAGGACAAGCAAAGGGCGCCGTACGGCGGTTGCCCGCACGGCGCCCGGGGCGCTTGTCACACCTTCAGATACTTGCGCAATGCGATGAAAGCGGCCACGGCGGGCATCAGCAGCCCGATCGCCAGCACCAGGGGCAACTTGGTGATCACGGCGTCCCAGCCGATGAAGTTGACCAGCTGCATCTTCTCGGAGAGCGCCAGACCGTGGTCGATCAGGAAGTAACGCCCCACCAGAAGCATCAAGGAGGCGACCACACCGCCCAACAGGCCCGCGAAAGCGGCCTCCATGATGAACGGCATCTGGATGTAGAAGCTCGATGCGCCGACGAGCCGCATGATGCCGGTCTCACGCCGACGGCTGAACGCGGAGACGCGCACGGTGTTGACGATGAGCATCAGCGCAATGACGAGCATCAGTCCCATGACGAAGATCGCCGCCACGTTCATGCCGTTCATCAGGGAGAACAGGTTCTCCAGGATGTTGCGCTGGTCCTGGACCGACTGCACGCCGTCCCGGCCGGCGAACGCCGTCGCCACGACCTTGTACTTCTCCGGATCGTCCAGCTTCACGCGGAACGACTCCTGCATCTGGTCCGGGGTGATCGTGGACGCGATGGGGGTGTCGCCGTACTGCTCGCGGTAGTGCTTGTACGCCTGTTCCGCCGTCTCGTGGTGAACCTTGTCGACGACGTCCATCTTCTTCAGATCGGCCTCGATCTGTTCCTTCTGCGCCGCGGTGACGGCCCCCTTGGAGCACTGGGGCGAGGTCGCCGCGTCGTTCTTGTTGCAGAGGAAGATGGAGACGTTGACCTTGTCGTACCAGAAGTCCTTCATCGTGCTGACCTGCTCGCGCATGAGCAGCGCACCGCCGAACAGGGCGAGCGACAGGGCTACGGAGACGATCACCGCGAAGGTCATCGTGAGATTGCGGCGGAGACCGACCCCGATCTCCGACATCACGAACTGGGCGCGCATGGCGTGCTGTCAGCCTTTCAGTCTTGCAGTCTGTCCGGGCTCAGTGCTGATAGCCGTAGACGCCGCGGGCCTGGTCGCGGACGAGACGGCCCTTCTCGAGCTCGATGACGCGCTTGCGCATCTGGTCGACGATGTTCTGGTCGTGCGTCGCCATGATCACGGTGGTGCCGGTGCGGTTGATCCGGTCGAGCAGCTTCATGATGCCGACGGAGGTCTGCGGGTCGAGGTTTCCCGTCGGCTCGTCCGCGATGAGCAGCATGGGGCGGTTGACGAAGGCCCGGGCGATCGCCACGCGCTGCTGCTCACCACCGGAGAGCTCGCCGGGCATCCGGTCCTCCTTGCCGCCGAGGCCGACGAGGTCGAGCACCTGGGGCACGGCCTTGCGGATCTCGCCACGCGGCTTGCCGATGACCTCCTGCGCGAACGCCACGTTCTCCGCGACGGTCTTGTTGGGCAGGAGCCGGAAGTCCTGGAACACGGTGCCCAGCTGGCGGCGCATCTGCGGCACCTTCCAGTTGGAGAGCCGGGCCAGGTCCTTGCCGAGGACATGGACCATGCCCTGGCTCGCGCGCTCCTCACGGAGAACCAGCCGCAGGAACGTCGACTTGCCCGAACCGGACGAGCCCACGAGAAAGACGAACTCGCCCTTCTCGATCTCGAGGGAGACGTCACGCAGGGCAGGACGGTTCTGCCGGGGGTATGTCTTGGAGACGTTGTCGAATCGGATCACGGGTGCACCACGGTCGGCCGGGAGTAGGTGAGCGTGACCTTACGCGACTGCGCCGCAGCCGCGCAGTCCCCGTCCTGACTTGCGTATTTTGTCCGTTCGTCGTTCGAGGGCAAATCCGGCGGCCCGCGCCTAAAAGCGCGCGAGCTGGCACAGTGGTAGGGGAACAGTCGCGTTTCCCTGTGCGTTGTCGGGAGAGAAATGTGCTTGCGGTCCGCGCTCCTTGCGGCCCCGGCGCGCGGTGAGGAGGAGAGCGCATGACCTATGACCGATTGGTGTGCGCCAACTGCGCTGCACCTGTCACCGAGGGCCGCTGCCCGGTCTGCCGGGCGAATCGTGAGCGACTGCAGCAGGAAGGGCCGCTCGGCGGCCTGAACCCGGCTGCGCTGCTTGCCCTGCTGGTGCTGCTGGTGGCCGCGGTGGCGCTCCTGGCGGCGCAGACCGCCTAGGGGCACGCAGGGCGCGCTGCGCGCGCGAGACATGGAAGAGCCCGGGACCATCGGCCCCGGGCTCTTCTCGTGGTGCGTTACCGCTTGCGCACGCTCTGTCGCTTAGGCGACGGTGCGGCCACCGGCCACCAGACGCGGCAGCATACGGAAGCCGATGCCACCGGCGATCATCGTGGCGGCGCCGACCAGCAGGAAGGTCGTCTCGGCGGCGCCGGTCTCGGCCAGCTCACCGCCGGTGCCCGTGCCCGTACCCGTACCGGTGCCCGTGCCGGCGTCACCGGAACCGGCCAGCTCTTCCTTGCCCTGGCTCTGCTCGATGGGCTTGGAGCCGGCATTGTCGGTGTCGGTGCCGTCACCGTCACCGTCGATCACACCGCCGCCACCGTTGCCGCCGCCGCCGCTGTTGCCGCCGCTGCTGCTGCCGCCCGAGTTGCCGTTGCCGCCCGTGGAGTCGTCACCCCCGGTGCCGCCCGAGTTGCTGTTACCCCCGGACTGCTCGCCGGAGGAACCGGTGCTCGTCTCGCCAGAGGTACCGGCGCTGGTCTCACCCGACGTACCGGCGCTGGTCTCACCCGACGTACCGGCGCTCGTCTCACCCGACGTACCGGCGCTCGTCTCACCCGACGTACCGGCGCTCGTCTCACCAGACGTACCGGCGCTCGTCTCACCCGACGTACCGGCGCTCGTCTCACCAGACGTACCGGCGCTCGTCTCACCCGACGTACCGGCGCTGGTGCCACCGGACTCGCAGAGCGTCGGAATGAGCTCACATCCGGGCTCATCGTTGGTGCTGACCTCGCCGCTGACGCCGACGCCGGCGACCTCGACGTCGCCGGTCAGGTCGAAGGCCTGCGCCGCGCCTGCGGCGGTCAGCGACGCACCCGCGGCGATCACTGCGCCGGCGGCTATACGCGCGACACGGATCCGCGTGTTCTTCGTCATGTAACTGCTACCCCCAGTAGCTCTCGTCATTGGAGCTGCGTCAGGGGCAGCGAGTCCGGGGGCCTTTGTGCCGCGCCCCCGGTTCACACGCGCCCCAGAAGTACGCATGCCGCGCGCCACCCTTCCCAGTTTTCGAAAGGGCGTCAAGTTCGTTAGCAGACGCGATGTCCGGAATAATCTCACTTGCCTGGCCTGGGGGCATGCAACTGTGACATAAAAGGGAACTGCCGCCCCCTGGAGGGCAGTTCCCTTGTCGATAAAGCGCCGAAAACATCCGCATGGCGCTTGCGGGCGCGAATCGCCCAGGGGTGCTACCCGCCCGACACCACCGCTGCCACCGCCACCCCGAGGGCGGTCACCAGGCAGACGTCACCGACCCAGGACACCGTCACCGTGCGCCGGGCGCTCTCCGCCTCGCCGTCGCGACGGCCCCTGCGCTGCCGGGCGACCTCGCGGAGACGCTCCGCCGCCCGGTCCGCCGAGCCGACGAAGTGGTCCAACAGCGAGCCGCCGAACCCCGTGGCGTAGATCTCGCCGCCCTCGGTCGTGCGCACCTTCAGGGTGCCGTCCTTGCCGGTGCCGACCTCGCTGACCAGGCGGTACGGGACTACATAGGTGAACAGCGGGTTCACCACCCGCAGCACGCCCGGGTCGAGCACGACCCGCGCGCACAGGACGCGCCGAACCAGCGCGATCGTGGCGAAACACAGGGCGACGCCCGTCAGGGGGCCTTGCGGGTCGTCGCTCCACACGGCCATGTCGGTGGCCCCCACGGCGCCGAGGCCCATAGCCAGGACGATCGTCCAGGACAGCACCGAGAAGGACTTCCGGCGCAGGACCTCGCGACGCGGGTCCTCTCGCTCGGTTCTCGACTTGGTCATCTGGCGCCCTCTTGCTCGTGTCGTGCTCGGTACGGCGCCCGGGGCGAGGGAGGAACCTGTGCGGTCCCTCCCTCCCGGCCCAGGGCCGGACGCGCGTGAGGCCCTTGCGGGGATTCCCCCCAACAGACGCCGGGGTAGGAGCCGACGCTGCAGGCGCCGAGGCTGACGCTGCCCGCGCCGCAGAACCCGACGTTGAATCCGGCGTTGAATCCGGCGTTGACGCTCATGTTGCCGTATGTCGCTCCGGCGTCGACACGGGTCTGCGGACGCATCACCGCGTGCTTCATCCCGGTCGCGGGCGCGACCTTGGTCATCACCTCGGTCTTGGAGATCGCGTTCGTCCTGTACGCCTCACGCCAGGTCTTGGCCCCGCCGAAGGCCCGGCCGAACGCCGAGGGTGACCGGGTTGTTGGTGCCGTACTGGTAGCCGTTGTGCTGCCGTTCGTCGCCCTGGAGCATGAGCGGGTCGACCGACAGGAACCGGCCGAGAGCGGGATCGTACTCGCGGGCGCCCAGGTGGGTGGTGCCGGTCGGGTCGGTGGTGCCGCCGACGAAGCCCCGGTTGCCCGGCCAGTTCGTGCCCGAGCTGGAGCGGGGGCCACCGAGGGGCAGCTGCTTGCGACCGGCCCGACGTGGGCGGCCCGTATGTCTTCCACCGCGGTACGAACGAGAACGACGGCGGGTACGACATCAGCCTGGACGCGCGTACGGGTATCGGCTCGAACTGGTCCACGTCGACGGTGCCGATGTTCGTGGCGGCGCCGGACGGCAACAACAACGGTGTGATGGACCTGTGGGCCACCACTCCCGACACCGGCAGGATCCGGTTCTTCGCCGACAACACGGCGAGCGGGCACACGGCGGTGACCATCGCCACCGAGGCCCTGTCCGGCTACCGGAGAATCGCCTGACCGGACCGGGGAACGCCGGACGGGGAACGCCGAAGCGCCGGGTCCCGGAGGGGCCCGGCGCTTCGGCGCGGCTTGTCGCGCGCTACTTCTCCTGCTGCTTGCGCCAGCGGATGCCCGCCTCGAGGAAACCGTCGATCTCGCCGTCGAGCACCGACTGCGGGTTGCCGACCTCGAACTCGGTACGCAGGTCCTTGACCATCTGGTACGGGTGCAGGACGTACGAACGCATCTGGTTGCCCCACGAGCTTCCGCCGTCGCCCTTGAGGGCGTCCATCTTGGCGCGCTCCTCCTGCCGCTGACGCTCCAGCAGGCGGGCCTGGAGAACGCGCATCGCGGACGCCTTGTTCTGGATCTGCGACTTCTCGTTCTGGCACGAGACCACGACGCCGGTCGGGATGTGCGTGATACGGACGGCGGAGTCGGTGGTGTTGACGGACTGGCCGCCGGGGCCGGAGGACCGGTACACGTCGATACGGAGATCGTTCTCCGGGATGTCGATGTGGTCGGTCTGCTCGACGACGGGCAGCACCTCGACGCCCGAGAAGGACGTCTGGCGGCGACCCTGGTTGTCGAACGGCGAGATGCGGACCAGGCGGTGCGTGCCCTGCTCGACGGAGAGGGTGCCGTACGCGTACGGGGCGTGGATGACGAAAGTGGTCGACTTGATGCCGGCCTCTTCGGCGTACGACGTCTCATAGATCTCGGTCTTGTAGTCGTGCCGCTCGGCCCAGCGCAGGTACATGCGCTGGAGTCGCTCCGCGAAGTCGGAGGCGTCGACACCGCCGGCCTCGGCACGGATGGTCACGAGGGCCTCGCGCTCGTCGTACTCGCCGGAGAGGAGGGTGCGGACCTCCATCTCGTCGAGGGCCCTGCGGACCGCCGCCAGTTCGGCCTCCGCCTCGGCGAGGGCGTCCGGGTCGTCCTCGTCCTCGGCGAGCTCGAAGAGCACCTCGAGATCGTCGATACGGGAACGGAGCGCCTCGGTCTTGCGGACCTCGGCCTGCAGATGCGAAAGCTTGCTGGTGATCTTCTGCGCCGCGTCGGGGTCGTCCCACAGGGACGGTGCCGCCGCCTGCTCCTCGAGCACGGCGATGTCTGCCCTCATCCGGTCGAGGTCCAGGACGGCCTCGATCGACCCCATGGTCGAGGAAAGGGACTTCAGCTCTTCGGATACATCGACGACTGCCACGGGTCCAGCGTAACGGCTGAGCCGGCGGACCAGTGCTGCCCCCGGTGGCCCGGGCTTCCGGGGGCCGCAGGGCCCCGCGGGCCCTACGGTTCCGCGGGCGCCGACTGCCGGTTGTCCTGCGGCGGCGCCTGGCCGTCGTCGCCGCTGGTGGCCAGCCAGCCGCCGACGCCGACCGCCGCGGCCACGGCGAGAGCGGCGACACTGAGAGTGATACGGCGCCTGCGCAGCGCGGCGGCCCGGTTCCGGGCGGAGCCGGGCCTGCGCTGGCCGGGCGTGCGGGGCGCCCGCGCCGTCCCGTGGGCGCCGCCCGCGAGCTCGTCGGGGGCGGGGACGCGCATCGAGGTGTGGGTGTCGCGGTTGGAGTCGGCGGGTGCGCCGCCCGGGACCAGCGGCACCGCGCCGCGGCGGCGCTGCTCGCCGGGGGCGGGCCGCGCGACGTCCTCGTACGGCTCCGGGGGCTGCTCCGCGTCGGGCTCGTCGACGTCCAGGGGCGGGATGCCCGCGAGCGTGGGCAGCAGGTCGTGCAGCCGGGAGGCCACCTCTGAGGCGCGCAGCCGGGAGGCGGGGGCCTTCGCCAGGCACTGGACGACGAGCTGCCAGAGCTCGTCGGGGATGCCGGGCAGCGGCACCACGGTCTCGGTGACATGGCGGCGCAGTACGGCGCCGGGGTGGCCGCCTCCGAAGGGCGTGAAGCCGGCCAGCAGCTCGTAGAGGACCGTGGCGAGCGCGTAGATGTCGACGGCCGCGCGGGGCGGCAGGCCCTCGACGATCTCGGGCGCGATGTAGTCGGGGGTGCCGATGATGCCGGACGGGTTCGGCGCGGCGCCGCCGGCGGGGCGGGGCGCCTTGGTACGGCGCGGGGTGTCGATCAGTTTGGCGACGCCGAAGTCGGTGAGGAGCGCGGGGTGCGAGCCGGCGGGCCCGAGCGGACCCTCCATGTCGAGCAGGATGTTCTCCGGCTTGACGTCCCGGTGCACGACGCCCGACGCGTGGGCGGCCGCGAGGCCGTCGGCGACGTCCGCGACGATCGCGACCGCGGCCTCGGGCGCGAGGCGGCGCTCGCGGTCGAGCCGGGTGCGCAGATCGGTGCCGCGTACGAGCTGCATGACCAGCGCGAGGTCGTTGCCGTCCACGACGAGGTCGCGGACGCCGACGACTCTGGGGTGGTCGAGTCCGAGCAGGACGGTGCGCTCCTGGACGAAGCGTCCGACCAGCTCCTGGTCGGAGGCGAGGTCCTCGCGAAGAATCTTGATGGCGACGGGCCCTTCGGGTCCTTCGCCGAGCCACACCGTGCCGGCGCTGCCCCGCCCCAGGATCTGGTGGGCCGTGTACCGGCTGCCGATATTCCGTGCCAAGACTGCTCCCTCAGCGGCTGGCGTTGTCCCACAACGTACGCGGGCATTGGGGTGCTGCGTGCCCCGGATGGCGCCAACCTCCACTTCTGCGGGATAAGTCGGCCCGCAGAAGTCGACAAAACGACAGGGTTACTGCTGGTTACCGATCTGGTCGGCGGTGTCCTTGGCCTCGCCGAGCTGCCCGATCCAGTCGGTGACCGTCGAAACGGCGTCGCCGATCGCCTCCCAGTAGCTCTTGCCCTCCGAGATCCACCCCTGGAGCGGAGTGAGTTCCCAGATCAGCCAGCCGGCCACGACCAACAGCAGCACCGTGAACAGGCAGCCCTTGAGGCAGCCGAGCCCCGGGATGCGCATCGGGTTCGCACGCTGCCTCGGCTGGCGGGGCGGGCGCTGCGCCGGCGGCTGCTGGGGCGGCGGCGCCTGCGGGGGCGCGTACTGCTGCTGGGGGGCGTACTGCTGACGCTGCGGCTGGGGGGCCGGCGCGTACGGCTGGGGGCGCTGCGGCTGCCGCTGCGGCTGCCGGTTCTGCGGCGGCTGCTGCGGGGCCTGTCGCTGGGGACGGCGGCGCATGGGGTCCTGGCTCGGATCGAGGTACTGGACCTGCGTCTGCTCGTTGCGGTCCCGCGCGGCCTGCAGCTGACTCTGCCAGGGGTGCGGCTCCTCGGGGCCCTGCCCCGGGGGTACGGGCGGCATGACGGCGGTCGGGTCGGCGTTGCCGCCCGGCTGCCCGGTCTGCGGCATGACGCTGGTCGCGGCGGCCGGATCGTACGCCGAGCTGCCGCCGCCGGTGTTCGGCAGGACCTGCGTCGCGTCGGAGGACCCCGGTGCGCCGGGGACCGGTGCCGGGGCCGGGTCGGGCGCCAGCAGCGCGCCGACGCCGAGCGCGGCGTCGACCTGGGCGGCGTTCGAGTGCACGCCGATCCCGGCGGCGACCGTACGCAGACCGCGGGCGAGGTTCTCGGCGCTGGGCCGCTCCGACGGCTCCTTGCGCAGACAGCGCTCTATGACCGTCCACAGCGGCTCGGGGACCGTGGTGGGGCGGCGGGGCTCCTCGCTGAGGTGGCGGTGCAGCACCTCGAGCGCCGTGCCGCCCGCGAACGGGGGCCGTCCGGTGACCAGTTCGTAGAGCAGGATGCCCGCGCCGTAGATGTCGACCGCCGACGTCTGCGGACGGCCCTCGGCGGACTCCGGCGCGACGTACGCGGGGGTGCCGACGAACTCGTGGGTGCGGGTCAGACCGGGGGAGTCGGCGAGACGCGCGATGCCGAAGTCGGTCAGCATCGGGTGCATCTGGCCGTCGGCGTCCGTCTTGAGCAGCACGTTCGCCGGCTTCAGGTCGCGGTGGACGACTCCGTCGGCGTGGCTGGAGGCGAGCGCGTCCGCGATCTGGGCGGTCATCAGCGACGCCGCGACCGGGCTGAGCGGGCCGCTCTCGCGCAGGTAGCGATGCAGATCCGGGCCATCGACCAGGTCCATGACCAGAGCGAGGAGATCCCCCTCGACGACGAGGTCGCGGGTGCGGACGATGTTCGGGTGGGTGAGGCGGAGGAGGACGGAGCGCTCCCGCAGGAAACGCATCACCACGTCCGCGTCGTTCGCGAGCTCCTCCTTGAGGACCTTGATCGCGACGGTCTCACCGGGCTGTCCCGCGACGGCCGCCTCGGCGCCCGCGGTCTCCCTCTGACGGGCTCGCCAGACGGTGCCCGTGGCACCGCGCCCGAGGGGCTCCTCGAGCAGGTACTTGCTGCCTACCGGCCGCACGTCATGCGCTCCCTGCTGATCGTGGTCCTCACATGGCCCGGTCCGCCGGACGAAGGTCGGTCCGCCGGGTTGTCCGCCCCACTTTAAGGGGTGTCTTTCCTGTCGCCCCTGTTCGAGAGACAGACGCGGGCATCGTACGGATGGTTGCCGGGTCCGCGTGCAGTGAACATCGCGATCCCTTCCGTCCGTAGTCCACTGGATGACCTTTACGGGATGCCACCAGGCACTTTTCCGTCCGTATTTGTCCCCCGGGCCGACCGGTCAAGATCACTTACGGGTGGGCGGGAGGCATGTTGTCGGTGGCGGATGCGAGGATGCCTCCAGCACGGAGCCGTGGGCGGGAAGAACCGGGGCGCCGTGCCGACCTGCCGGGTGGGGGCTGTCTGGGCGGCTCCCCTGCCGGGCGCCCGCGCAGAAGGGATGGCTGACGGCGATGCAGATCCGGCTGACTGTTCTCGCGCCGCGCGGCGGACAGTCCGCGCCCGCCGGGCGTCCCTGCGACGTGATCGTGACCGCGCCCGCGGGCACGGCGCTCGCCGCCGTGGCCTCCGGCCTCGCCGCAGCCGTCTCCGGCCCCGACGTCTCGGGGACCGTCGTCCTCTACGCGGGCCAGGAGCGTCTCGACCTCCAGCGCCGCACCCTGGGCGAACCGCCGCTGGTGGACGGCGCCGTGCTGGCCCTCCAGACACCGGCCGACGACGAGCCCCACGGGAGCGACGTCCCGGCCCAGCTCCATGTCGTCGCCGGACCCGACGCGGGCGGTGTCCATCTGCTGCACGGCGGCCGGGTCAGCATCGGCCGCTCCGCCGACGCCGATGTGCCGCTGGACGACCCCGACGTCTCCCGGCTGCACTGCGCCGTGACGGTCGCGGACGACGGCCGGGTCACGGTGACCGACCTCGGCTCCACGAACGGCACGACGGTCGACGGCACCTCCGTGGGCAGCCGCCCGGTCCGCCTGCCGACGGGCGCGCTGCTCCGCCTCGGCGAGTCGACCCTCCGGCTCGCCCCCGGGGCCGGGCCGCCGGCGCTCCCCACCACTCCTGACGGAGAGGGCCACCTCCGCGTCCCCGGCGCCGTGCCCGCGGACGCGGGTGACGCCCCCGTCGCGGACGGCCGCGGACCGGCGGACTCCGGCAGGTACCGGCCGGTGCCCGGCGCGAGCGGCGGCAGCGGGCCGGGACCTTCGTGGGCGGACCCCGGTCCCGACCGGCCGGCCCGGACCACGGACGCACCGGCCCCCGACGCGGCTCACCGGCCGCGCGCCGGCGGCGCGACCGGGCCGGGCGGCACCGTCCGCGTGACCACCGCCGGAGGGCCTGCGCCCGGTGCCGGGCCACAGGGCCACGGCAGCGGAGCGTACGACGCCCCGAGCCGGCCCGGCACCGGGCACGAGCCGAACCGGTCCGAGCAGACGCACCACTTCGACGCCGCGGCGGCGCGGGTGCCCGCGCAGTACGTCCCCGACGGCGGGACGCCCGTCACCGGCCCGGACGCGGACGCGCCGGGCCGGCGCAGGCGCGGCATAGGGACCTGGGCACGGCGGCTCGCGGGAGGCCGGGGCGGACCGGTGGTTGAGGAGACCGGCCCGGCCGGTCCCGTGGCCGCCGCGGCCCCGCCGACCGTGGCGAGCTGGCCCGACCCCGCGGCCGTTCTGCTGACCGCGCTCGGCCCCGGCCACCGGCTGTGGGAGCGGGGCCCGGACCACCCGGAGTCACTGGTCCTCAGGCTCGGTACGGCCGACCGCGCCGACCTGCCGTCCGTCGCCGTGACCGTGGCGCTCAAAGAGGCCGGTTCACTGGGTCTCGCCGGCCCCCGCGCGCGGCTCGCCGGCCTGGCCAGGTCCGCGGTGGCCCAGCTCGCCGCGCTGCACTCCCCCGGCGACCTGGAGATCGTGCTGATCAGCGCGGACCGCTCCCGGGGTCTCGAGGAGCGCACGGCGGAGTGGGCCTGGCTGGGCTGGCTGCCGCATCTGCGCCCGGCGCACGGCCAGGACTGCCGGCTGCTGCTCGCGTACGACCACGACCAGGCGACCGCCCGTGCCGCGGAGCTGGCGCGCCGGCTGGACGAGGGCCCGCTCGGCCCCGGCTGGCCGAGCGCCGACGGCCGGGCCGTCATGGAGGCGGCCGACCGGCACGGCGGCCCGCGCACCGTGGTGATCGTCGACGGCGACCCCGGCTCCGCCGCGCTGCGGGAGACGACGGCCCGGCTCGCCGGAGCCGGCCGCGCCGCCGGCATCCATCTGATCTGTCTGGCGGAGACGGCCGCGGCCTCCCCGCTCTCCCCCGTCGCCGTGACCTACGAGTCGGCGTGCGCGGTGTCGCTGCCGTTCCGTGAGTGCGGGGCCGCGGCCCTGCTGACCGGGGACGTGGCGACCGCGCTGCGCCTGATGCGGGTGGCCGGCGGCCGGCCCGCGGGCCACGGCACCGTCGGTGTGGTGGACGCCGTGTCCGCCGCCTGGGCCGAGCGCTTCGGACGGGCGCTGGCCCCGTTGCGCGTGGAGGGTTCGAGCGTCCACCCCGGCAGGGTGGCCGTGCTGCCGCAGTCCGCGCGTCTGCTGGACGAGCTGGAGCTCGCGCGGGCCACCCCCGCGTCGCTGATGGCGCGCTGGGCGTCGGCCTGTGACGGGACCGTGGTCCTCGGCGCCGGCCCCCGGGGGCCGCTGACCGTCGACCTGGCGGAGGAGGGCCCGCATCTGCTGATCGAGGGCCCGGCGGGCAGCGGCCGTACGGAGCTGCTCCGCTCGGTCGCCGCGTCGCTGGCGGCCGCTGGCCGCCCGGACCGGCTCGGGCTGCTGCTCGTCGACGGCGCGGGCGGGGAGCGCGGCGACGGGCTGACGGCCTGCACCGAACTGCCCCATGTGACCGAGCACCTGGTGGCGAGCGACCCGGTGCGGATGCGGTCCTTCGCCCAGGCGCTCGGCGCGGAGCTGAAGCGCCGTGCGGCCGCGCTGGACGAGGCGGGCGTCGCCGACTTCACGGAGTGGCGCACCCGGCGCGAGGTCGCGGAGCGGATGGTGGGCCAGCGCCCGCCGAGCGCCGCCGAGCAGCGCGGCGATCTCGACTCGCCCTCCTCGGGGACGCTCAGGCTGCGCCCCGGCGGGCGTACGAGGAGCCGGGAGCCCGATCCGCTGCCGCGCCTGGTGGTGCTGGTGGACGACTTCGACGCGCTGGTGGCCCCTGCGCTGGGCAGCCCGGGCCGGCCGGCGGCCGGTTCCGTCGTACGGGCGCTGGAAGCGGTGGCCAGGGACGGCGGGCGGCTCGGCATCCATCTGGTGGCCACCTCGTCGCGGCCCGACCGCACCGCGGACACGCAGCTCGCCGAGGGTGCGCGGCTGCGGGTCGTCCTGGAGGCGCCGCCGGTCGCGCCCGGTCCCGACGACCCGGCGCCCGGCCGGGGCAGGCTGGGGCATCCGGACGGGCGGGTGACCGCGTTCCAGAGCGGCCGGGTCACCGGACGCATACCGCGTACGGCGACGTCACGGCCGACCGTGGTCCCGCTGGAGTGGGAACGTATGGGCGATCCGCCCACCCGCCGGCCACTGCGCGAGCTGGGCAACGGTCCGACCGACCTGGCCCTGCTGGCCAGCGCGCTGGAGCGGGCGGCACGGTCGGTGGACGCGTCCCCCGTCCCTCCGCTGGCCCCGGCACATCCCTGACCGGCCGGGGGCACCCTGGCCGGCCCCCGCCGCCATTTGACCTGACATCGCGTCACGAGGGCATCACGAAAGAGTGATACTCCCCCGGGGCGCTATTGCGGCACCCGTAGCGCGGGCGTAGACCTGTCGGAAGGCGCGACAGGTCAGGTAAAGCAGCGCACAGGAGAGACGGGGCAGTAATGCGCAGAACTCTTCGTACGGGCAGGGCCGCAGTGGTGTTCGCCGCGATCGGCGCCCTCGCCCTCACCGGATGCGGCGGCGACGGCGGCGAGCCGGGTGACGCGGGTCCGACGAACGGCAGCGAGTCGCCGTCCACGGTGCGGTTGCCCAAGCTGAACGGCGAGAAGGTCGAGGTCGCCGCGGTGTGGAGCGGCCCCGAGCAGGAGAACTTCACCAAGGTCCTGGACGAGTTCGAGAAGCGTACCGGCGCGACGGTCACCTTCGTCCCGGCACAGGACCCGATCGTCAACTTCCTCGGCACGAAGATCGCCGGCGGCAGCCCACCGGACGTGGCGATGCTGCCCCAGGTCGGCGCGATCCAGCAGGCGGTGGCCCGCAAGTGGGCCAAGCCGGTCGGGCCGGAGGCCAAGGAGCAGTTGGAGAAGAACTACTCGAAGGGCTGGCGGGACCTCGGTGCCGTCGACGGCGAGCAGTACGGCGTGTACTACAAGGCCGCCAACAAGTCCCTGGTCTGGTACAACAACGCCGTCTTCGAGAACGCGGGGGCGACGGAGCCGAAGACCTGGGACGAGTTCATGTCGACGGCGGAGACGATCTCCGCGTCGGGCGTCACCCCGGTCTCCGTCGCGGGCGCCGACGGCTGGGTCCTCACCGACTGGTTCGAGAACGTCTACCTCTCCCAGGCGGGCCCCGAGAAGTACGACCAGCTCGCCAAGCACGAGATCAAGTGGACCGACGCGTCCGTGAAGGACGCCCTCACCACGCTCGGCGAGCTGTTCGGCAAGCCGAACCTGATCGCGGGCGGTACGGACGGCGCGCTCCAGACCGAGTTCCCCGCGTCCGTCACCCAGACGTTCACCGGCGGTGACGCCCCCAAGAGCGCGATGGTCTTCGAGGGCGACTTCGTGACCGTCAACATCGCGCAGACCGACGCCGAGATCGGTACGGACGCGAAGGTCTTCCCGTTCCCGGCCGTCGGCGCAGAGCCGCCGGTGGTGACCGGCGGGGACGCGGCGGTGGCGCTCACGGACAGCAAGGGCGCCCAGGCGCTGCTGACCTTCCTGGCGTCCCCCGACGCCGCGGCCATCCAGGCGGGCGCCGGCGGCTTCCTCTCGCCGAACAAGTCGCTGGACCTGGCGGCGTACCCGAACGACGTGCAGCGGGACATCGCCAAGGCGCTGATCGAGGCGGGCGACGACTTCCGCTTCGACATGTCGGACCAGATGCCGCAGTCGTTCGGCGGGACGCCCGGCAAGGGCGAGTGGAAGATCCTCCAGGACTTCCTGAAGAACCCGAAGGATGTCGCGGGCACCCAGCAGAAGCTGGAGGCCGAGGCGGCCAAGGCGTTCAAGAGCTGACGCCGTGACGCCCGTCACCGCGGGGGGCCCGGCCCGGCCGGTGCCCCCCGCCGACAAGCGCAAGAGCGTGACAGGCACACGTAAAATAGTCGCGGTCGGCTTTCTGCTGCCCGCGCTGGTGCTGCTGGGCGCGCTCGTGGTCTACCCGATCGGGTTCTCCCTCTACCGGTCCTTCTTCGATCAGTCGGGCAACGGCTTCGCCGGGCTCGGCAACTATGTGGAGATCTTCACCGACGACACGATCTTCACCGCGGTCAAGAACAACGCGGTCTGGGTGGTCGTCGCGCCGACCGTGTCCACTGCGCTCGGTCTGATCTTCGCGGTGCTCACCGAACGGGTCCGCTGGGGCACCGCGTTCAAACTGATCGTGTTCATGCCGATGGCGATCTCGATGCTCGCGGCGGGCATCATCTTCCGGCTCGTGTACGAGCAGGACCCGGAGCGCGGGGTGGCCAACGCGGTCTGGGTGGGCGTACACGACACGTTCGCCGAGTCGGCCGGCTTCCCCAAGGCCCGCCCGCTGCCCGTCCATCCCCTCGAGGCCGCGGGGGGCGGTGCGTTCGTCACCAAGGAGCCGGTCTCCGCCGGCACTCCCGTACAACTGCCCCTGGTCGGGGTGGCGCCCGCGAAGATGCCGTCCGACGCGGAGCCGGCGAAGGCGCCGGAGACCGGCGACGGGGAGATCCACGGCACCGCGTGGCTGGACTTCACCCGCGGCGGCAGCGGCAAGCCGAACACCATCGACGCCGAGGAGGTCGGCCTCAAGGGCATCAAGGTCGAGGCGGTCAAGGACGGCAAGGTGGTCGCCGAGACACGCGCCGGCGCCGACGGCACGTTCACCCTGCCGGCCGCGGCGGACGGCGCGCTGCTGCGGCTCCCGGCCGACAACTTCCGCGAGCCGTACAACGGCGTCAACTGGCTCGGGCCGAACCTCGTCACGCCCGCGATCATCGGCAGTTACGTGTGGATGTGGGCGGGCTTCGCGATGGTGCTGATCGCGGCCGGACTGGCGAGCGTGCCCCGCGAACTCCTGGAGGCCGCGCGCGTCGACGGCGCGAACGAGTGGCAGGTCTTCCGGCGGATCACGGTGCCGCTGCTGGCGCCGGTGCTCGCGGTGGTGCTGGTCACGCTGATGATCAATGTGCTGAAGATCTTCGACCTGGTCTTCATCATCGCGCCGGGCTCCTCCCAGGACGACGCGAACGTCCTCGCGCTCCAGCTGTACCGCTCGTCGTTCGGCACGGACGCGGACCTCGGTCTCGGCAGCGCGATCGCGGTGCTGCTGCTTCTGCTGGTGCTGCCGGTGATGTTCTTCAACATCCGGCGGATGCGAAGGGAGACCCGGCGATGAGCTCCCGGCACCGCACAGCCGCCCCCGCCCGGGGGTCCGGGGGTCGCCCCCCGGGCAGGCACAGCAACATCCGGCGGATGCGAAGGGAGACCCGGCGATGAGCGACACCACGAAGGGGGCCGGCGTCAGGGCGAAGCACTCCCTCGCCACCCGGATCGCGGCCCGCACCGGCGGAGGCGTGCTGCGGGTCTTCCTCGTCCTCGCCGCCCTGTTCTGGCTGATGCCCACCATCGGCCTGCTGCTCTCGTCGCTGCGCGACAGCGGTGACATCGCGGCGAGCGGCTGGTGGACGGTGTTCACGGCCCCGGCCCAGATCACCACGGAGAACTACTCGCGGCTGCTGGAGAACGACGCGATCACCGACTCCCTCTTCTCCACGGTGATGATCACCGTCCCGGCGACCGTGCTGGTCGTGGTCATCGGCGCGCTGGCCGGATACGCCTTCGCCTGGATGGAGTTCCCCGGCCGCGACTGGTGGTTCATGGTCGTCGTCGGCCTGCTGGTGGTCCCCGTGCAGGTCGCGCTGGTGCCCGTCTCCGAACTCTTCGGCGTCGTCGGCATCTTCGAGACGACGCTCGGCGTGGTCCTCTTCCACGTCGCCTTCGGTCTGCCCTTCGCGATCTTCCTGCTGCGGAACTTCTTCGCGGAGATCCCCCGCGAACTGCTGGAGGCGGCACGGCTCGACGGCGCGGGCGAGATCCGGCTCTTCACCAGGGTCGTCATGCCGCTGGGCGCCCCGGCGATCGCCTCACTGGGCATCTTCCAGTTCCTGTGGGTGTGGAACGACATGCTGGTCGCGCTGATCTTCGCCGACTCCGACAGCGCGCCGATCACCGTCGCGCTCCAGCGGCAGGTACGGCAGTTCGGCAACAACATCGACGTGCTCGCGCCGGGCGCGTTCGTGTCGATGATCATTCCGCTGGCGGTGTTCTTCGCCTTCCAGCGGCAGTTCGTCTCCGGTGTGATGGCGGGCGCGGTCAAGTGACCGGCTGACGGGCGCACGCACGCGCGGGCGCCCGGAAGAGCGTACGGAACGGCGGCTCTGGTTACCCCCGTGACCGGGCCGCCATTCGCCGTTGGTCCCCCGTATGCCACGTGCGGCGTAACCAAGTCACCCCTTTGGCCGTTCTCGGGCCATCCTGCCCGCGCGACCCATGGATGTGCCGTGCCCCGGTTCAGCGTCATCGTGCCCGCGTTCAAGGTCCAGGCCTACCTCCATGAATGCCTGGAGTCGGTGCTGACACAGACCTTCACGGACCTCGAGCTCATCGCGGTCGACGACTGCTCGCCCGACGCCTGCGGTGCGATCATCGACGAGTTCGCCGCACGCGATCCACGCGTACAGGCCGTCCACCTCCCGATGAACGTGGGCCTCGGCCAGGCGCGCAACGCCGGGCTGGCGCGGGCGAGCGGCGACTACATCCTCTTCCTGGACAGCGACGACAGTTTCGTCCCCGGCGCGCTCCGGGCCATCGCCGAACGGCTCGCGACGACCGGAGACCCGGACGTCCTCGTCTACGACTACGCCCGCACGTACTGGACCGGGGAGAGCGCCCGCAACAAGTTCGCCGCGCTGCTGACCGAGCAGGGCCCGGCGCCGTTCACCCTGAAGGACCGGCCGGAGCTGCTGAAACTGCTCATGGTGGTCTGGAACAAGGCATACAGGCGGGAGTTCGTCGAGCGGGAGGGTTTCACCTTCCCTCCCGGCTACTACGAGGACACCCCCTGGACCTATCCGGCGCTGCTGGCGGCGAACCGCCTCGCCACGCTCGACCGGGTGTGCGTGCACTACCGCCAGCGCCGTCAGGGCGGCAACATCCTCGCCACCACCAGCCGCAAGCACTTCGACATCTTCGAGCAGTACGACCGGGTGTTCGCCTTCCTCGACGCCCGGCCGGCCCTCGCGCACTGGCGGCCGGTCCTGTACCGGCGGATGGCTGACCACTTCTCGACGCTGGCCACGGCACGGGGCCGGCTGCCGCGCGGCAGCCGCGCCGAGTTCTTCCGCCGGGCCCGTGCGCACTGCCGCCGCTACCGCGCCCCCGGCGCGACGCCCGCCCTGCGCGGCCGGCTGCGCCACGCGCTGATCCGCACCGGCGGCCACCGGGTCTACCGCGTGCTGTGGGCGGGCGACCGGCTGCGCTCGCGCACCCGCGGCATCGCGGGGAGCGCCCGGCGTGCGCTGCGCGCCGCGGCCGTGCGCCTGCACTACCGCATCCAGCTGCGGCTGCCGGTCCGCTCCGACCTGGCGGTCTTCTCCGCGTACTGGAACCGCGGCTACTCCTGCAATCCGGCGGCCATCGAGGAGAAGGTGCGCGAGCTCGCGCCGCACATCCGCACGGCGTGGATCGCGGACGAGGAGTACCACCACACGGTCCCGGCCGGCACCCGGCGGCTGCGGCCCGGCTCGTTCGGCCACTGGTCGGCCCTCGCCCGCGCCAAGTACCTGGTCAACAACGTCAACTTCGACCGGCGGTGGGTCAAGCGGCCCGGCCAGGTCATGGTCCAGACACACCACGGCACGCCGCTGAAGACGATGGGCATCGACCTGCAGGAACACCCGGCCGCCGCCCGTTCCATGGACTTCGGGCAGCTCCTCGCCAATGCCGACAAGTGGGACTACGCGCTCTCCGCCAACCGCCACTCCACCCTGGTGTGGGAGCGGGCGTACCCGTCGGCGTGCACGGTGCTCGAGTACGGCCACCCCCGCAACGACGTCTATCAGCACGCGGACGCCGAGGACGTGGCCCGGCTGCGGGCCTCGCTCGGCATCCCGGAGGGCCGGGTCGCGGTCCTCTACGCGCCGACCCACCGCGACTACCGCCGCAGCCAACCGCCGCCGGTCGACATCGAACGGTTCGCCGCCGCCCTCGGCCCCCGGTTCGTCCTGCTCACCCGCGCCCACTACTTCAGCGGCACTCCGCTGAGCGGCCCCGCGGCGCACCGGGTCATCGATGTCTCCGGCCACCCGTCGGTCGAGTCCCTGTGCCTCGCCTCCGACGCGCTCGTCACCGACTACTCGTCCCTGATGTTCGACTACGCGGTCCTGGACCGGCCGATCGTCCTGCACACCGGTGACTGGGAGGCGTACCGGGCGGCCCGCGGCACGTACTTCGACGTACGCGAGTTCCCGCCGGGAGCGGTCGCCCGCACCGAGGAAGAGCTGATCGACATCTTCGCGACGGACCACTGGTGCGGCTCGCGCGCCGCTCGGCTGCGGGCCGCGTTCCGCGAGCGCTTCTGCCCGTACGACGACGGGTTCGCCGCCGAGCGCGTCGTGCGCCGTGTCTTCCTGGGCGAGGGAGCGGGCCTGCCGGTCGTCGTCCCGCTGGATCAGCGCGCTCCGGCGCCCGCGCCCGCCGCCCTGTCCCCCGCGCCGGTGCTGCAGCCTGCGGGCCGGCTGCCCGCGCAGCAGAGCCCCGGCAGCCTCGCCGGCCGCCGGCGTACCTGAGCCACACCCGAAACCCTCCCGCCGAGTCACCGAAGAACGCGAGAAAGAGTGTCCATGCCCCGTCTGAGCGTCGTCGTCCCCGTCCGTCGTGTGCGCGGAAGCCTGCGCGAGTGCCTGGAGTCGGTGCTCTGCCAGTCGTTCACCGACTTCGAGATCATCGGGGTCGCCGACGGCTGCCCCGACGGCTCCGGCCGACTGCTCGACGAGATCGCGGACGCCGATCCGAGGGTGCGTGCCGTCCACCTCGCGGAGCCGGCGGGCCCGGACGGACGGCGCACGGCGGGGGCGGAGCACGCGAAGGGCGACTATCTGCTGTTCCTCGAAGCCACGCATGTGCTGCTGCCCGGCGCCCTGCGGCGCATCGCCGACCGGCTCACGGAGGCGGCCGACCCCGACCTGCTGCTGTTCGGCCATGTCCGTACGCCGTTCCGCGGCATCCCGCAGGCCAGCCGCTCCCTGTCGCTGCTGAAGGGCATGGGCGGCACGGCGGTCTGTACGCTCGCGGACCGCCCGGAACTGCTCGGGGTGGCCGCGGTGTCCTGGAACCGCGCGGTGCGCCGCGAGTTCCACGCGTCGGGGCAGGCGTCGTTCGCGCCGGGCCCGCACGGGGACCTGCCGTACGCGCTGGGCACGCTCGCCGCCGCCGACACGGTCGCCGCCCTGCCGGTGCCGTGCGTCGAGCACCGCCGGCAGCGTCATGTGCCGGGGCTCGCCGAGTCGGACGCCGACGCGCCCGGCGAGCGGGCCGGGCAGCTGGAGCTCGTCGAGCAGTTCAGCGACCTGTTCTGCGCGCTGCGGGGCACGCCCCGGTTCGAGGCCGTGCGCGGACCGCTGTTCGACCTGGCCTCGCGGGAGCTGCTGGAGACGTACGGGTCGCTCCGGCGGCGCCGCCGGGCCTACGTCCGGGCGGTCGCGGCGTTCCACCGGGACCATCTGCCGCCCGGGCACCGCGTGGACGGCGGTCTCAGGGCGCTGCGCCTGCGGCTGCTGACCGGCGGCCGGGCCGGGCGGCTCCGGGCCCTCGACACGGCGCTCGCCGTCCGCCGCGGGCTGCTCGCCGTCGCCTCCACGGCCCGCGGACGGCTGGCGCGACGGCTCACGCCGCTGTACTACCGGCTTCAGCGGCTGCTGCCACTGGACCGCGACCTCGCCGTCTACAGCGCGTACTGGAACCGCGGGGTGAGCTGCAACCCGGCGGCGGTGCACCGCAAGGCGGCGGAGCTGGCCCCCCGGGTGCGCGGGGTGTGGGTGGTGTCGCAGAAGGCCGCCGCCGAGCTGCCGCCCGGCATCGACCACGTCGTGCCGGGATCGCGGCGCTACTGGGCGGTGATGGCCCGTGCCACGTACTTCTTCAGCAACGTCAACTTCCCCAACCACATGGTCAAACGGCGCGGCCAGGTGCATGTGATGACCCACCACGGCACACCGCTGAAGGTGATGGGCGTGGGCCAGGCCCGCTACCCGGCGGCGGCGCAGGGCATGAACTTCAACGACCTGCTGCGCCGGGTGGACCGCTGGGACTTCAGCCTGTCGTCCAATCCGCACTCGACGGAGAGCTGGGCGGCCGCCTACCCGAGCGCCGTGGAGCACCTGGAGACCGGCTACCCCCGCAACGACGTCCTCGTCGACGCGGGCCCGGACCGCATCCGCGCCGTCCGGGAGTCGCTCGGCGTCCGCCCGGGGCAGCGGGCCGTGCTGTACGCGCCGACGTTCCGCGACTACGAGCGGACCTTCACCTGCCGGCTGGATCTGGAGCGGGTGGCCCGGGCCCTGGGCGAGGACACCGTGCTGCTGGTCCGTGCCCACTACTTCCACGACGAGAGCGGTCTCGCCGAGCACCCCGGCATCATCGACGTCTCCGGTCACCCGAGCGCCGAGGAGCTGTACCTGGCGGCGGACGCGCTCGTCACCGACTACTCGTCCGCGATGTTCGACTACGCCAACCTCGACCGGCCGATCGTGATCCACGCACCGGACTGGGAGACGTACCGGGCGGTGCGCGGCGTCTGCTTCGACCTGCTCTCCGGTGCGCCCGGTGACACTCCGGGGGCGGTGACCCGTACGACGGAGGAGCTGATCCGGGTCTTCTCCGACGGCACCTGGGACGGCGAGGCGGCGCGCGAGCTGCGCGCCGCCTTCCGGACGCGGTTCTGCGCCTTCGACGACGGGCGGGCCGCGGAGCGCGTCGTCCGCCGGGTGCTGCTGGGCGAGCCCGGTCTGCTGCCGGTGACACCGCCCGCGGAGCGCCGCCCGGTGGCGGTGCCGCGCCAGGCGCACGCCCCCGAGGGGGAGGCGCTCAGCGCTGCTGGCCGGCCATCACGGTGATCAGGCCGGCGATCACCATCAGCGAGCCGGCCCAGGTCCACATCGAGGTCCGCTCGTGCAGCACCGTGGAACTGGCCAGCACGATCAGCAGATAGCCCAGCGCGTTGAACGGGTAGGCGATGTTCAGCGGCACCTGGGCCAGGGTCGACATCCAGGCCACCGCGGAGACGCCGAAGACGACGAGGCCGACGACGACCCACGGGCTCGTCGCGGCCCGCATCATCAGGGAGCCTCCGCCGTGCTCGGCGACGGCGGCCGCCGAGCGCATCCCGTGTTTGAGCATGATCTGCCCGGCCGCCGACGAGAAGACCGCGAAGAGCAGCAGCAACAGGCTGGGCAGGGCCAAGGTGGGCCTCCTGGTGGGCGGTCGGTGCCGTGGGTCAGGTGCCGGCGCCCACTCGGCCGGCGAGCTCGGCCGGGACGTACTGACGGCTGATGATGTCCTGTACATCGACGTGCTCCCCCGCGATGATCGTCTGCGCCGCGTGCGGAGTGAGCACGGCGACGTACTGGTAGCCGAAGAGTGTCGGCCGCACACGGGTGAGGAACCGGGAGACGCCGGTCAGCGCCCCGGCGGTGACGCCGCTGCCCAGGACGGACCAGAAGGGCGCGCCGGTCGAGGTGAGGCGCAGCTGGTCGAAGCCGGCGGCCCGCACGGTGCGGCGCAGGCTGCCGCGGGTGAAGAAACGCAGATGGGTCTCGTCGAGGATGCCGCGCCGGTCGTAGCCGAAGATGCCGAGGGCGACGCGCAGACGCGAGTACCAGTGGCCGAAGTTGGGCACGGACAGCAGCATCCGGCCGCCGGGGCGCAGCACGTCCCGCAGTTCCCGCAGCACGTGCTCGGGGCGGGACAGGTGCTCGATGACGTCTCCGGCGACCACATAGTCGTAGTCGGCTCCGGTCTCCGGCGGAAGGCCCTCTTCCAGGTCGGCCAGCAGGAACCGTGAGCAGCGTTCCTGTACGCCGGGGACCTCGACGAAGTCGAGGCCGGTCACGGTGAAGCCGAGCGCTTCGAGGCGCTCGGCGAACCGGCCGCCGGAGCAGCCGACGTCGAGCACCCGGCCCGGGGGCAGGGTGCGCATGATGCCGAGGATCGCGGAGTGCGAGGATCCGTCGCCCTCCTTGAAGGCGTACTCGACGGGCTTGGGGATCCAGGGGCAGGTGCCGAAGCCCTTGAGCGCGAGCCGGTACTCGAGGACGTCCTTGACGACGTCCCTGGCGTAGCGCAGGCCGTTGACGTAGCAGATCTCGTCGCCGTAGTAGGTCGGGACGGGGATCTCCTTGATCCGCATCCCGGCGTCGAGCAGCTGGACGATGATCTGGGTGTCGAAGTCGAAGGCGTCGGTGTTCCGGTCGATGGGCAGCCTGCGCAGCGCGGCGACGCTGTAGGCGCGGTAGCCGGAGTGGAACTCGGTGAGGTGCGAGCCGAGCAGCGCGTTCTCGAAGCGGGTGAGGACGCGGTTGCCCAGCCATTTGTAGAACGGCATGCCGCCCCCGAGCGCGCTGCCGGGGCGCATCATCCGGGAGCCGAACACCGCTTCGCACTCGCCCCGTTCGATGGGCGCGACCATCTCGGGCAGCAGCTCGGGCGCGTACTGGCCGTCGCCGTGCAGCAGCACCACGATGTCCAGGCCCCGCTCCGCGGCGAGCGCGTAGCCCGCCTTCTGGTTGCCGCCGTAGCCGAGGTTCTTGGTGTGCCGCATGACGACGGTCGGCGGCATGCCCTCGAGCTGCGACCAGCGGCAGCCCGCGCTGAACGTCTCGTCGCTGCTCGCGTCGTCGAGGATGAGGATCTCGGCGACGCGGGACCGGAAGTCCTCGGGGATGCGGTGGAGGGTCTTCTCCAGTGTGGCCTCGGCGTTGTAGGCCACGACGAGGATGCCGATCCGCGGGCTGGGGCTTTCCTTCACTGGGTCTTCTCTACTCTCCGTCGGTGGGGTCATCGGTGCGGTCGGTTGACGGTTCGTGCGGCAGCGGCCGGCTTGCCGGTGCGCTGGGCCACGACGGGGAGGGGCACGCCCGGGACGGGGACCGGCGGGTCAGCGAGCGATCTGCGTACGCCGGTCACGGTCGCGGCGGCGAGCAGCAGCCAGCCCGCCTCCGCGAGGTGCAGCGCCCAGTCGTTCCAGCGGACGGCGCTGGGGCCCGAGTAGACGATGACGGTGACGGCGCCGACGACGACTCCGTAACCGACGGCCCCCCGGACGCCCAGGAGGCAGAGGGCGACGACCGGCCAGGCCAGGTACTGGACGGCGGAGCCGGTGCTGAGCAGCAGCAGCAGCGTCAGGGAGAGCGCGACGGCGCCGGCCGGGGCGGTGGGCCGCAGCCAGGCGAGCCAGGCGCCCGCGGCCATGCACAGCAGCACGAACACGAAGTGGAAGTCGCCCTGGAGGCCCGCGACGAACGCGTCGGACGCGCCGGCCAGGTCGGCGAACCGCACAAGCCCCCACAACCGCCACCGCCCGCCCTCGTACTCGAGGACGTTCTCCCGCAGCGGCCCCGGCGCGGCCGCCAGCACCGGACCCCACAGCGTCAGCAGTACGAGGCCGAGGCCGGCGCAGAACCTGACGGCGGCCGGCCGGCCGGCCCGTACCGCGACCACCAGCAGGGCGGGGACGGCGACGACGGGGACGAGCTTGACGCTCACCGCGAGCGCCGCCGCGACGCCGGCGGCGAGCGGCGCACGGCGATCGGCCAGCAGATACGCGGCCAGGACGACGAGCACGATCGCCGCCGAGTCCGTGTTCCCGTGATACGCCGAGGTGCTGAAGAGGACCGGGTTGAATGCGCAGACGAGCGCGCACACCGTGGCGGTGCGGAGGGAACGGCGGCGGCGGACGATTCCGAAGACCAGCAGGGCGGCGACGAAATCGGCGACGCAGGCCGGCATCCGGATGAGGACCTCGAACGGAATTCCCAGCTCGGCCAGTTCATGGAATCCGGAGAGCAGCCGGCTCGCGAGCGGCGGATGGTTGTAGACGGGCAGTCCGGGCATCGGATGCCCGTAGACGCGGACCGGTCCGACCTGGGCGACGGCGGCGGCGAAGGCCTCGAAGAAGCGCACGTCCGCCGGTCCGCGCGTCAGGGCGGCGAATACCGTCTTGGCGACGAGAGCGAGCGCGGCGGCCCCGATGACGAGAGTCCTGGCTCGTCGCACATCGGGCGTCGCCGCCGCGGTTCGCATTCGCAGGTCCATGGCGGGCGAACGTAGCAATCCGAAACGTCAATATCCCGCACCCGATAAACACACTTAGGCCGGTCTGCCGCACTGTGCTGCGGTCTTCGCCGCCTTTCGGGCGCGGGAATCACCCGTACGGCCGGATCAGCCGATGGCCTCCAGCATCCGGTCGGCGACCGCGGCCGCCGCGCCCGCGTCGTCGAGATCGCAGAACGCCTCGCGGAAGGCCTCGTACGCGCCGGCGTACGGGGCCGTGGCGCCGGCCGGGTCGCGCAGCGCCTCGACGAGGCGCGCGCCGTCCGGGATCAGGGGCCCGGGGGCACGGGTCTCGAAGTCGAAGTAGAAGCCGCGCAGCACGTCGCGGTAGTGCTCCAGGTCGTACGTGTGGAACAGCATCGGGCGGCCGGTCTGGGCGAAGTCGAACATCAGCGAGGAGTAGTCGGTGACGAGCGCGTCGGCGACGAGCAGCAGATCGGCCACGTCCGGGTAGCGCGACACGTCGAGCGCGAAGCCGCCGGTGTCCGGGAGCCGGTCGCTGACCAGGTAGTGCCTGCGGACCAGCAGCACGTGGCTGTCCGCGAGCCGGGCTCGGGCGGCCTCGAGGTCGAGCCGCAGATCCAGGGCGTAGCGCCCGCCGCCGGCGGGGCGGTCCTCGCGCCAGGTCGGCGCGTACAGCACCACTCGACGGCCGTCGGGGATGCCGAGGCGTTCACGGACGGAGACGGCGACCTTGGCCCGGTCCGGCGCGTGCAGCAGGGCGTTGCGCGGATAGCCCGACTCGATCACCTCGCCCTCGTAGCCGAAGGCGCGGCGCAGGATCGGCGTGGAGAACCGGTTGGGCGAGACCAGCAGGCTCCACTGGGCGGCGCGCATCGGCAGCGACTCGATGTACGGGCGGTTGGCCCGGTCGGTGCCGAGCAGATCGCGGCCGATGCGCTTGAGGGGCGTGCCGTGCCAGGTCTGCACCACGAACTGGTCCGTACCGCGCCGGAACCAGTCGGGCAGCTGGGTGTTGGTCACCACGGCCCGGCTGGTCGCCAGCGCCTCGTGCCATTCCGCGCCGCCGTACGGGACGGGCCGCACCCCGGCGGGCAGCCGCGCCTGCTGGTCGCGGACCACCCACAGCGTCTCGAACGGGGCGTCGCGGCGGAGAAGTTCCTCGTGGACGGCGCGCGGCGAGTCGGAGAACTGCCGGCCGTCGAAGCTGCTGAACAGCACGGTGTCCCGGCGTGGTCCGGTGCGCAGGGCCGCGGCCCGCTCGCGCATCAGCCGTTCGTTGAAGCCGCCGCGTTCGCCGGGCGGCAGCACGGGGCCGGACTCGAGGACGAGCTGGTCGTGGTAGCGCCGGTCGAGTGTGAAGTCCCTGCCGCCGACGCGCCGCACGGCGGGTACGGCGGCGTGCTCGGCGAACGCCAGACGGACGGGCGCGTACCGCTCGGGGTCGCTGTCGCCGAGTTCGCGGAAGAACGGGTACCACCGGCCCTCGGCGAGCGGCAGCTCGCCACCGGGCCCTTCGACGGCGGCGGGCGTGAGGACGGCCCGGAAACGGCCGTCGCCGCGGATCTCGTGGGCGACGACGGTCTCCTCCCGCGTGGCGCTGTGCCGCAGCACCAGCTCGGCCCGGCGGAACGCGGCCTCCTGGAGCCGCCCCTCGACCGCGAGCTCGCCGGAGTCCGCCCAGGCGAACGCGTCGGCCAGGGGCTGCACGGGCTGGTCGACGAGCACGAGAGCGCCGGACGCGTCGGCGGTCACGGCGATCTCACGTGCTTCACCGCCGTCGAGGGGACGCGGTCGCGGATGCCGTCCGGTGGGCGTCGCACCGCGTACGGCGAGGGCCGCACGACTGCCGTCGGCGCGCAGCAGCCGCACCCGCCACGAGCCGCCGCCGAGCAGGGCCGGGTCCAGGTCGGCGGTGAAGGCGCTGCCCTGTGCCGTGACCGGGAGCAGGTGTTCCTCCTTGGTACGCCGGTTCTCCAGCGCGAGGGCCTCGGGCGCGGGCCCGTCGGGGCCGCCCAGCACGGCTCCCTCGATGCTCAGCAGCCCGTCGGCCGTGGCCGTGTGTCCGGTGAACAGCGCGGCGACGCGGTCCATCCGGATGCGCAGCCTGTTGCCCGAGAGCACCGGCACGGCGCGCAGGTCCTCGCGGACGTCGTACACGGTGGGGGCGGCGCGGTTGCCGAGCATGCGCAGCGGACCGCGGCGCAGCGCCCCGCCGCCGACGACGCCGACCTCCACGTTCCAGGTGGCGCCCGGCCCGCCGAGCCGCGCCGGGTCGATCACGGTCTCGAACCCGGCCCGGTCGTAACTGTGCAGTCCCTGCCGCGAGTCGGCAGTCGCCTCCGGCACGTCCGCGGCCCGCAGCCGCAGCGGCACCACCCGCCGCCGGCCGGCCCGCAGCCAGCCGAGGGTGACCGGCCGCCGCTCGCCCGCAGGACGGTTGCGGATGTACGCGTACCCCCGCAGATGCAGTCTGCCGTCGCGCCACACCGCCTCGGTGACGTCGGACATCACCGGCAGTTCGGCGGGCGCGGGACGGTCGACACGGCGCGGCAGCGGTGCGGTGAGCACGGGGTACTCGGCGCGGCGTCCCCGCAGGCCGCGCAGCCGGAACGCGTCACGGCCGTGCTTCTTCTCGAAGGCGAGCAGATCGAGGAGCTCGGTCAGCCGGCGCTCCCTGACCAGCTGCCACTTGACACGGAAGTGCAGCGGTAGCTTCTCGAGGACGTCCGGCCCGACGGAGTCCGCGAACGCGCCGGCGTGCTCCAGGAAGGCCGCCTGATAGGCGTCGTCACCGTCCGGCAGCGCCTCCATGAACAGCCACAGATCACTGCTGAGCACGCTCCGCTCGTAACGCCGCCTGCCCTCGGCCCACTTGTCCTCCCCGGCGAGGAAGTCCCGGGCCCCGGCCACGGAACCGGTACGGTCGCGCACCGCCTTCGGCCGCGCCCTGCGCGTGGTGATCGACCCGTCGCGGTCGCGCCACAGATAGACCGTGTCGTGCAGGACGTCCACGGAACCGGCGAGGAAGTGCGCGGGCAGGATCACCGGAATGTCCTCGAACAGGACCCCTTCGGGAAACGCGAGGGCGTGCCGGTCCCAGAACGTCCTGCGGAACACCTTGTTGCACGCGATCCGGTCGTACAGCAACGGCCAGTGCCGGGTGACGTGCGTGGCCGTACGGGACTTCGCCATCGGCTCACGGAACATCGGCGACTGCTCGACCTTGCCGCTCGCCCGCAGCCTGCTCACGTTCCCGCTGACGAAGTCCGACCCGGACGCGTCGAGCGACGCCACCATCTTCTCGTACGCCTCGGGCGGCACGACGTCGTCACTGTCGACGAACGCGAGGAACTCACCGCGCGCTTCCCGCGTCCCGGCGTTACGGGCGGCGCCGAGCCCGGCGTTGACCTGCGTGACAAGCCTGAACCGCGCGTCCTCCTCGACGAACCGCCGTGCGATGGCGGCGCTTTCGTCCGTCGACCCGTCGTCCACCATGACGACCTCGATGTCCGCGAGACTCTGCCCGGCGAGCGAGCGCAGACACTCGTCGAGGAAGTCCTCCACGTTGTACACGGGAACGACGATGCTGAGCCGCAGCGGCATGGTGGGCACGTCCATTCTTGAAGCAGGTTCGCTGCGCAGAACAACCGACCCACCCTCCCGGGGTCACCCCCTTTCCCCCATCCGGGTGACACGAGCAACCCCAGCCCCGCCGGCGCTTGCGGCGCGGGGCTCGGGGCGGGGCAACCTCAGCCCCGCCGGCGTTTGAGGCGCGGGGCTTGGGGCGGAGCCCCAACGGGACCGGCAAGTCACATCCCGGCCGGCGCTTGAGGCCACCGCGCGCAGCGCGGTACGGGGCTGCGGGGCCGCGAGGGCAGAGCACGCGTCACGGGCCCGGGGCGGAGCCCCGGTTTCGGGAAGGGGCGGGGTGGGGGAACGTCACGCCCGCAACGCCGCCACCGCCCCCCTCGCCACCTCGTCCAAGTACCCCCCGTCCACCCCGCCCCGCACCACCACCAGCCGCCAGTACAGCGGCCCCACGATCACATCCAGCGCCCGGTCCGGATCCGTCCCCTCCGCAAGCTCGCCCCGCCCCACCGCGTCCCGGACGATCACCGCCGCCACCCCCCGCTGCTCGTCCAGCAGCGCCGCCTTGATCGCGTCCGAGATCTCGGGGTTGCGCGCCGACTCGACCAGCAGGTCGGGGATGACCCGCGAGGCCACCGGGTGCCGCAGCGCATGCGCGGCGACCTCCAGCAGCGCCCGCACGTCCCCGTACAGCGACCCCGTCGCCGGCGCCGGCAGCCCCTGCGCCGCGAAGGCGGAGACCAGATCCAGCACGAGCGACAGCTTGGACTTCCAGCGCCGGTAGACCGCCGTCTTCCCGACGCCCGCCCGCCGCGCGATGCCCTCGATGGACATCCGGGCGAAGCCGACGGCCGCGAGTTCCTCGAAGACGGCGCTCCGGATGGCGTCGGTCACGTCCTCCCGGAGCACGGCGGCTCCTGCGGGGGCGCGGCGTGGGCTGCTGGGGTCCGTCGTCATGCACACGAGCATACGCGGCGACGACGGAACGGTTGCGTCCCGACGTAACTCCGTCCTACCCTCCCCGTAGCGACGAAACGGTACCGTCCCAGCGTGCGCGGAAGGCGAGCCCCATGACCACAGCCACCCCCACCGCCCCAGCGGCCCCGCCACCCCTGCCACCACCGCCCACCGACCTCGCCGCGCTCGCCGCCCGGCACGGCCTGACCGTCAGCGGCGCGCGGCCCACCCTCCCCGCGTACGTCCGCAGCCTCTGGTCCCGCCGAGACTTCATCACCGCGTTCGCGACCGCCAAGCTCACCGCCCAGTACAGCCAGGCCCGCCTCGGCCAGCTGTGGCAACTGATGACCCCGCTGCTCAACGCCGCGGTCTACTTCCTGGTCTTCGGCGTGCTGCTCGGCACCGCCGACCACGTCCCCGACTTCGTGCCGTTCCTCGTCACGGGCGTGTTCATCTGGACCTTCACGGCCAACTCGATCATGTCGGGCACCCGTGCGATCTCCGGCAACCTCGGCCTGATCAGGGCCCTGCACTTCCCGCGCGCCGCGCTGCCCGTCGCGCTCGCCCTGCAACAGGTCCAGCAACTGCTGTTCTCGCTCGGCGCGCTGATCGTGATCCTGGCGGCTTTCGGCCAGCTCCCCACCGCGTCGTGGCTGGTCGCGGTGCCCGCGCTCGCGCTGCAGGCCGTCTTCAACACCGGCCTGTCGATGGCGATGGCCCGTGTCGCCGCCCGTACGCCCGACGTCTCGCAACTGATGCCGTTCCTGCTGCGCACCTGGATGTACGGGTCCGGGGTGATGTGGTCCGTCGACAAGGTGATCGGCGACCGGGACCTTCCCCGACTGGCGGCGCTCGCCCTGCAGTACAACCCGGCCGCGATCTACATCGACCTGGTGCGCTTCGCGTTCATCGACTCGTTCACCGCGGACCGGCTGCCGCCGCACGCCTGGGCCGCGGCCCTGGTGTGGGCCGTGCTCTGCGGAGCCGGCGGATTCCTGTACTTCTGGCAGGCGGAGGAGCGGTACGGCCGTGGCTGAGAACCGACCCCATGAGCAGACCGAGCGGGCCGAGCGGACTCCCACCGTCGTCGCCGACGGCGTCCACATCACCTACCGGGTCAACGGCGCGCGCACCGGCCGGGGCGGCGCCACCTCCGCCCTCAGCCGGATCCTCTCCCGCCGGGCCTCCCCCGGCGTACGCGAGGTGCACGCCGTCAAGGGCGTCAGCTTCGCCGCGTACCGGGGTGAGGCGATCGGCCTGATCGGCTCCAACGGCTCCGGTAAGTCGACCCTGCTCAAGGCCGTCGCCGGCCTGCTCCCGACCGCGCGAGGCCGGATCTACACCCAGGGGCAGCCCTCCCTCCTCGGCGTCAACGCGGCCCTGATGTCCGAACTGACCGGCGAGCGCAACGTCGTCCTCGGCGGCCTCGCGATGGGCATGACCCGCGCGGAGATCCACGACCGCTACGACGGCATCGTCGACTTCTCCGGCATCAACGAGAAGGGCGACTTCATCTCCCTGCCGATGCGCACGTACTCCTCCGGCATGGGGGCGCGGCTGCGCTTCTCCATCGCCGCCGCCAAGAACCACGAGGTGCTGCTCATCGACGAGGCGCTGTCCACCGGCGACGCCCGTTTCCGCCGTCGCAGCCGCGAACGCATCGACGAACTGCGGCGGGAGGCCGGCACCGTCTTCCTGGTCAGTCACAGCAACTCCACCATCACGGAGACCTGTGATCGCGCACTCTGGCTGGAGGCGGGCACACTACGGATGGACGGGCCGGCGAAGGACGTCGTCGCGGCGTACGAGGACTTCACCAAGGGCGGAGCCGGGTCCGGCGGGCGGACCGCGCGGTAGGCTCCGGCTGCCGGGCGGCCAAGGGGGTGGTGGTCGGGATGAACGGTCGGAGACCGGAACCGCTGCGGGACGACGATCCACGCGAGATCGCCGGATACGCGCTGCGGGCGCGCATCGGCGAGGGCGGCATGGGAACCGTCTTCCTGACCCGCAGCCACGACGGCGCGCTGCCCGTCGCGCTGAAACTGATCCGTCGCGAGCACGCGCGGAGCGAGGACTTCCGCCGGCGGTTCGCCCGCGAGGTCGAGGCCGCGCGGCGGGTCCGCGGCGCCCACCTGGTGCAGGTCGTCGACCACGACGCGGACGCCGAACTGCCGTGGCTCGCCACCCGTTACGTACCGGGGCTGCCGCTCGGCGACGTGCTGAGCGGCCACGGGCCGCTGCCCCTGTCGTGCGTCCTGCGGCTGACGGCCGGCGCGGCCCGCGCGCTGGACGCCGTGCACACCGCCGGCCTCATCCACCGGGACGTGAAGCCGGGAAACCTGCTGCTGACCGCCGAGGGACCGTGGCTGCTCGACTTCGGCATCGCCCGCGCGGCGGACGGCACCTCCGTGCTGACCACCGTCGGGCGCATGGTCGGCACCCCGAAGTACATGTCGCCCGAGCACGCGCTGGGCCGCGAACTGACGCCCGCCTCCGACGTGTTCACGCTGGGCCTGGTGGCGGCGGAGGCTGCCGCCGGACGCCATCCGTACGGTGAGGGCGGCGGCCTCGTCGTCGCGACCCGCATCGCCGGCACCGACCGCGACCCCCCGGACCTGTCGGCCCATCCGCCGGTCCTCCGCCGGCTCCTGACCGCCACCCTGGCGGCCCGCCCGCAGGACCGCCCGTCCGCGGCGCAGCTCGCGGAACTGTGCGGCCCGCCCGACTTCACCTCCTGGCTCCCGAAACGCGTCGCATCGGCCGTCACGGAAACCGCCCGCGCGTCCACCAGACTCTCCACCCCCCAGGATCCCCGGTCCACCTCATGGCTCCCGCACTTCCGCCGCTCCCCCTGACCCCACGGGTGCCAGCACACCCGGGCCCTTACTGCCGGGTAGGGGGCGCAGCCCAAGGCCGCGCCCGCCCCGCCGAGGCAGGACCGAGGGGTCCGGGGGCGGAGCCCCCGGTTTCGGGGAAGGGCGGGGTGGGGGAAAGCCACGGGCCCGGCCGCGCACATGCGCAACCGGGCCCGACGACTACCGCCGCCCTCCGGGCGGCCCCGTCAGCTGTGCGTACGCAGCAGCTGCCGCATCGTCCGCATCGCGACCGACAGGTTCGCCAGATCGAACGTGTCCGAGCTCTGGATCTCGTCCAGCGTCGTCCGCGCCCGCCCCAGGATCGCCGCGTTCTTCCGCTCCCACTCCTGGAACCGCTCCTCCGGCGTCGAGGTCCCGTTGCCCACGGACAGCACGTCCGCCGTGAGCATGGCGTGCGCCGCGTACAGGTCCTCGCGGATGGAGGCGCGGGCCATGGACTGCCAGCGGTCGGCCCGCGGCAGTTCGATGATCCGGTCCATCAGCTGCGTGATGGAGAGCCGGTCCGCCAGGTCGTAGTACACGTCCGCGACGGCCAGCGCGTCCTGCCCGTTGCGGTCCGAGATCGCGACGATGTCGAGCGTCGGGAACGCGGACGAGAAGCCGGCCACCCGCAGCGCGAGCGCCTCCGGGACGCCCGCCCCGGTGAGCTCGTCCAGGATGCCCTGGTACCACTCCAGGTCCGCGCCGCGCAGCATCTTCGGCAGCGCCGCCCACACCTGCTCGACCCGCTCGGAGAAGAACTCGATGGTCTCCGCGAGCTCCAGCGGCTGCGGCCGGTTGCCCAGCAGCCAGCGCGTGCCGCGCTCGACGAGCCGGCGCGAGTGCAGCCGGACCCGGGTCTGGACGTCCGCGGGGACCTCGTTGTCGAGCGCCTCGACCGCGTCCCACACCGCGCTGAGACCGAAGATCTCGCGCGCCGCGGTCTGCGCCCGGACGATCTCCTCCATGGTCGCGCCGGTCTCCTCGCGCAGCCGGTGCAGGAAGGTCGAACCACCGGTGTTGACCGTGTCGTTGACGAGAACCGTCGTCACGATCTCGCGGCGCAGCGGGTGCGCGTCGATCGCGTCGCCGAACTTCTCGCGCAGCGGCTTGGGGAAGTAGGCGTGCAGCAGCCTGCGCAGGTACGGGTCGTCCGGCAGGCCCGTCTTGATCAGGTCCTCCGCCACCGTGATCTTCGTGTAGGCGAGGAGCACGGCCAGCTCGGGCTGGCTCAGGCCCTTGCCTGTGTTGAGCAGTTCACGGATCTGGCGGTCGGTGGGCAGGAACTCGAGCGCCCGGTCCAGGTGCCCGTCCCGTCCGAGGCGCCGCATGAAGCGCTGGTGGGCGTGGAGCAGGGAGGGCGACTGGGCGACGGCGTTGGCGAGGGCCGTGTTCTGCGCGTAGTTGTTGCGCAGCACCAGCACGCCGACCTCCTCCGTCATCTTCGCGAGGAGCTGGTTGCGCTGCTTGACGGTCATGTCGCCTTCCACGACGAGACCGTTGAGCAGGATCTTGATGTTGACCTCGTGGTCGGAGGTGTCGACGCCGGCGCTGTTGTCGATCGCGTCGGTGTTGATCTTCCCGCCGTTGCGGTCGAACTCGATCCGGCCGAGCTGCGTGCAGCCCAGGTTGCCGCCCTCGCCGACGACGCGGACCCGCAGATCGGCGCCGTTGACGCGGATGGCGTCGTTGGCCTTGTCGCCGACATCGGCGTTCGACTCGGTGGCCGCCTTGACGTAGGTGCCGATGCCGCCGTTCCACAGCAGGTCGACGGGCGCCTTGAGGATGGCCTGCATCAGCTCGGCGGGGGTCATCTTGGTGACGCCGGCCTCGATGCCGAGGGCCTCGCGCATCGCCGCGTTGACCGGGATCGACTTGGCGCTGCGCGGGTGGATGCCGCCGCCCTGGGACAGCAGCGTCTTGTTGTAGTCGGCCCAGGAGGAGCGGGGCAGCTCGAAGAGCCTGCGGCGCTCGGCGTACGAGAGGGCCGCAGCCGGGTCCGGGTCGATGAAGATGTGGCGGTGGTCGAAGGCGGCGACGAGCCGGATGTGCTCGCTGAGCAGCATGCCGTTGCCGAACACGTCACCGGACATGTCGCCGACGCCGACGACGGTGAAGTCCTCGGTCTGGGTGTCGTGTCCGAGCTCGCGGAAGTGCCGCTTGACCGACTCCCAGGCACCGCGGGCGGTGATGCCCATGCCCTTGTGGTCGTATCCGGCGGACCCGCCGGACGCGAAGGCGTCGCCGAGCCAGAAGTCGTAGGCGACCGCGACCTCGTTGGCGATGTCGGAGAACGACGCGGTGCCCTTGTCGGCGGCGACGACGAGGTACGTGTCGTCCTCGTCGTGGCGGACCACCTGGGCCGGCGGGACGACCTCTCCCGCGACCAGGTTGTCCGTGATGTCGAGCAGCGCCGAGATGAAGGTCTTGTAGCAGGCGATGCCCTCGGCCAGCCAGGCGTCGCGGTCCACGGACGGGTCCGGGAGCTGCTTGGCGACGAACCCGCCCTTCGCGCCGACGGGCACGATCACGGTGTTCTTGACCATCTGGGCCTTGACCAGGCCGAGGATCTCCGTACGGAAGTCCTCACGCCGGTCGGACCAGCGCAGACCGCCTCGGGCGACCTTGCCGAAGCGCAGGTGGACGCCCTCGACGCGCGGCGAGTACACCCAGATCTCGAACGCGGGGCGCGGTGCCGGCAGGTCCGGGATGGCCTGCGGGTCGAACTTCATCGACACATAGCCGTGCCGCTCGCCGCCCGTCGCCTCCTGGCCCCTCTTTTCGCTTCCCTCGCCGGCGTTCTGGAAGAAGTTCGTGCGCAGCGTGGCCTTGATGACGGTGAGGAAGGCGCGCAGGATGCGGTCCTCGTCGAGGCTGGCGACCTGGTCGAGGGCGCCGTCGAGCTCTTCGAGGAGCCCGTCGATCAGCTCGGTGCCCGCGCGCTGGCGGTCCGGCGACATCCGGGCCTCGAAGAGGGAGACCAGCAGCCGGGTGGTGTGGACGTTGTTGCGGAGGGTGTCCTCCATGTAGTCCTGGCTGAAGGTCGAACCGGCCTGGCGCAGGTACTTCGCGTACGCGCGCAGCACCATTGCCTCCCGCCAGTTGAGCCCGGCGCCCAGCACCAGCGCGTTGAAGCCGTCGTTCTCGGCCTCGCCGGTCCACACGGCGGCGAACGCGTCCTGGAAGCGTTCGCGGGCGTCGTCGGCGAGGTAGTCGCCGCCGTTGCCGGCCTTCGGCATCCGCAGGCCGAAGTCGTAGATCCAGGCGGGCGTACGGTCCGCGCAGCGCAGTTCGTACGGCCGCTCGTCGACGACCTCGCAGCCGAGGCGCTGCAGCACGGGCAGCACGGCGGACAGGGAGACCTGCTCGCCGGTCCGGTAGATCTTGAAGCGCCGCTCGCCCGGGCCGGCGCCGACCGGCTCGTACAGCGAGAGGGCGAAGTCCTTCTCGGTGTGGGTGAGCTCTTCGAGGCGCACCAGGTCGGCCACGGCGGACCGCGGCGAGTGGTCGGCCTTGTAGCCCTCGGGGAAGGCGCCCGCGTAGCTGCGGAGCAGTTCGGCGGCGCGCTCCTCGCCGAACTCGGCGTTCAGCGCCTCGCCGAAGCCGTCGGCCCAGGAGCGGGCGGCCTCCACCAGCCGGGCCTCGATCCGCTCGGTGTCGGCGTCGGTGAGGTGCGGCAGCTCCGTGCCGGGCGGGACGCGCACCACGAAGTGGATGCGGGAGAGGATCGACTCGGTGTTCCAGGCGGTGAAGTCGACGCTGGTGCCGCCGAGCTCCTCCTTGAGGATGTCGATCAGCCGCAGCCGCACCCCGGTGGTGTAGCGGTCACGCGGCAGGTAGACGAGCGCGGAGTAGTAGCGCCCGTACTCGTCCTGGCGCAGGTACAGCCGCAGCCGGCGGCGTTCCTGCAGGTACAGGACGCTGGTGACGATCGCCCGCAGCTGGTCGGTGGGCGTCTGGAACAGCTCGTCACGCGGGTACGTCTCGAGGATCTGCAGCAGGTCGCGGCCGTCGTGGCTGTTGGGCGAGAAGCCCGCGCCCTGGAGGACCTCGGCGACCTTGCGGCGCACGACGGGCACGCGGCGCACCGACTCGGTGTACGCGGCGGACGAGAACAGGCCGAGGAAGCGGCGCTCGCCGATGACGTTGCCCTCGACGTCGAACTTCTTGACGCCGACGTAGTCCAGGTAGCTGGGGCGGTGCACGGTCGCGCGGCTGTTGGCCTTCGTCAGGACGAGCAGCTTGTGCTCGCGGGCCTTGGCGCGGGCATCGGCGGGCAGCCGGCTGAACGACGGGCTGACCGGGTGCGCCTCGTCCTCGTCGTGCTGCGGGTCGGCGCGCAGGATGCCGAGGCCGGTGCCGGGCACGGCGGCCAGGGCGTCGGACCCGGTCAGCTCGTACTCGCGGTAGCCGAGGAAGGTGAAGTGGTCGGCGGCGAGCCAGCGCAGCAGCTCGCGGGCCTCTTCGACCTCCTGCTCGGGCAGGTCGTCGGTGGGCTCGCGCGGAAGGCCGTCCGCGATGCGCAGCGCGGCGTCGCGCATCTTCTCCCAGTCCTCGACGGTCTCGCGGACGTCGGACAGGACGCGCAGCAGATCGGCGGTGATCTGCTTGAGGTCGGCGCGGTCGGTCTCGCGGTCGATCTCGACGTGGATCCAGGACTCGACGAGGGCGTCGTGCGGCAGGTCCTTGGCGTTGGCCCGGGACGGCAGCACCTCGATGAGCCTGCCGGTCACGTCGCGGCGGGCGACGACCTGCGGGTGGATCACGACATGGATGCCGCGGCCCTGGCGGGAGAGCTCGTTGGTGACCGAGTCGACGAGGAAGGGCATGTCGTCGGTGACGACTTCCACGACGGAGTGGCTGCAGGTCCAGCCGTTCTCCTCGACGGTCGGCGTGTGGACCCGGACGTTCGCCGTGCCCTGCGGACGGTTCTCCGCGAGCCGGTAGTGGGAGAGTGCCGCGCCGAAGACGTCGACCGGGTCGCGGTCGGCGAGGTCCTCCGGAGCTGTGTGCAGGTAGTAGCGCTGGAGGTACGTGAGCAGGGTGCCCTGGTCGGGGCGCTTTCCCTGCTCGGTCCCAGTCGGAAGGTGCCCCCCGGCCGGGCTGTTCTCAGCAACCCGGGCCGCTCGTGCGAGCAGCTCGGCCTTGGCTTCGTCCAGCTTGGTCTGCATGTCCTCTGGCTCCTGTCGCGCGCCGTTGCGTGACGTAGGTGAAGGGTGCGACGGATCGCCGCGGCCCGGGGTGTCCGGTCGCAGTCGACGTTATGCCGCGATGAGAGTCGTCCGAGCCGTAATCGGCCAATTCTGTCTGGCGGAGACAGTCCGGACGGGAGGGGTCAGCGATCGCCCGGACGCTGTGGCACTCCGGGCGCAGGCCGGGGGCTTCGCTGCCCCCACGGCGTATCGCGCTGATCACGCCCCCAGGCTATCCCGCCGCACCCCCGAACCGTCATGAGCCGTATGTGTACAAAAGCGGGGCCCGAAGTTTGACACTCTGGACAGCGACACAGGGCCCTTCTGCAACCAAGCAACCGGGAGCAGCCATGACCACGAAGATTCTCATCGTCACCGGGGACGCCGCGGAGTCCCTGGAGGTCCTCTACCCCTACCAGCGGCTGCTGGAGGAAGGGTACGAGGTGCACATCGCGGCCCCTGTACGCAAGAAGCTGCAGTTCGTCGTCCACGACTTCGAGCCGGGCTTCGACACGTACACGGAGAAGCCGGGCTACACCTGGCAGGCGGACCTGGCCTTCTCCGAGGTGGATCCCGGGGCGTACGCCGCCATCGTGATCCCCGGCGGGCGGGCGCCCGAGTATCTGCGCAACGATCTGGAGCTCCGCAAGATCCTCAAGGCGTTCTTCGACTCCGACAAGCCCGTGGCCCAGATCTGCCACGGCCCGCTGCTGACGGCGGCGATCGGCGGCCTCGCGGGACGCCGTGTCACGTCCTACCCGGCGCTGGAACTGGACATGCAGGCGGCCGGTGCGTCGTTCCAGGACCTGGAGGCGGTCGTCGACGGGCTGCTGGTCTCCTCACGCGCCTGGCCGGACCATCCGGCGTGGATGCGGGAGTTCCTCAAGGTGCTGCGGGCGACGGCGCCGGCCACCTAGGCGGAGCGGTGTCGGGCCGGACGGCTCCGCGGGCCGGCACCGCTGCTCAGGAGGCGAGGCGCAACGCCTCCTCCACCGCCTCTGCGAGGGTGTCGACCACGGGCACGCCCACGGACTCCAGGCTGGACCTGCTGTGCGAGCCGCCCGTGAACAGCACCGCCCGGGCGCCGACGTGCGCGGCCGCCAGCGCGTCGTCCACCGCGTCGCCGATGACCACCGTGCGCTCGGGCACGACCGTCGTGGCCAGCGCCCCGAGGTGGCGCTCCATGTGCAGCGCCTTGGTGCCCCCGGACGGCCCGGTCCGCCCGTCGACGCGTATGAAACGGCTCTCGATGCCGTAGTCACGGACCACGGGGACCAGCTGGTCGTGTCCGTACATGCTCAGCAGGGACTGGCTCCGGCCGGCGAGCTGCCACTCGTGGAGCAGCTCCTCCACGCCTTCGGTGAGCCCGCAGCCGATCCGGTGCTCGACGTAGTGCCGGTGGAACGTCTCGTCCATGACGGTCCACTCGGCGTCCGACGGGAGGCGGCCCATCAGCCGCTCGTAGAAACGCGGGATCGGGACGCAGTACAGCTCCCGGTAGCGCTCGAGCGTGATCGGCTCCAGGCCTATCTCCGCGAAGGCCGCGTTCGTCGCCTCGATGACCGCGCTGATGTCGTCGAGCAGTGTGCCGTTCCAGTCCCAGACAAGGTGTGCCTGCGTCCCCTTCATCCCCATGCCGAGAACCGTACAGGCCGGGTACGACACCGAGGCCTGGAGCCGGGGGCGCCGGTCAGCCGACGATGCCGGGGATCTCCTGCACGCCGAACCAGAGCAGTTCGTGGTCCTCCGCGCCGTCGACGGTGAACTGCGCGTCGTCGTCGCCGTGGTCGGCCGCGCCGAGCGCCGCCACCGCGGCGGAGACGTCGGCCTCCGCGTCGTCGGAGTCGACGTGGACGGCCGCCGCCTTGGCGATCGGAACGGCGGCGGCGATCCGCACCTCACCGAGCGCACCCGCGTCCAGCGCCCGGTCGGGATCGGCGACGGCGTCCTGGTCCGGTACGTCGAGGGCGACCACGACGCGGCGCCGGGCCGCGTCCGGCATACCGGCCAGCAGACGCAGGGACGCGGCGGCGGCTCGGCTCAGCGCGGCGTACTCCAGCTCCTCGATGTCGTCGGAGACGTACCACTCGCGCAGACCGGGCGTGACGGCGTAGGCGGTGAGCGGGCCGGGACCGAGTTCGCCGGCCTTGTGCGCCGCTGCGAGACCAGGAAGGGTCAGAGGGACGTAGACACGCATGCCAGGCCGCTTTCGTAGTCGGAGAACGCCATCAGGATACGTGCGGCGTCCCCCTTCGGAGTGCCCTCCCGAGCCTGCTCGGCGTCCACCCCGTACACCCTCGACGCCGTCCCCGCCCGGTGCGGGCGGGCCCTCGTCACCCTGATAGGTGACTTTCGCGGGACGGTCCGCCGGGGCTCCGGTCCCTTTGCGGCGCGGGTCCGCACGCCATAGAAGTTCCCCGTCGAAGCTACTTCCCGGTACCGAGCCCGGGACCAGCACATCGGGGGCTCTCCGTATGGACAGGACCAGGCCCGCAGGCCGCCACGACCAGCGCAGGCCCGCCGCACACGCGGCGGCGGCGCTGACCCGCGCCCGCGGCAGGCAGCACAAACCGCACTACTGGTTCGCCGACCGCCTGCTCGCGGTACTGAGCGGCCGGCGACCCGTGCACTGGATGCTCGGGCACACGATCGGCGAGGCGTACGAACAACTCGTCCGCCTCGCCCCGGACACCCCACTGCTCCCCGCGGACCGGGTGACCCCGGTCGTCCGCCACTGCGGCGAGTTCCACCCGGGACCGGGCGTCATCGAGGCCTTCGCCCGCATCGGCTCCGGCGAACGCGTCACCGCCATGGCATTCCGCCTGGAACAGGGCCCGGACCTCCGCTGGCGCTGCGCAGCAGTAGAACTGGGCGGCGAACGCACGGGCCCGGACGCACGATGAGCCGCCTTTGCTCGGCCGGACCTGCCGTTGCAGTCGGGGCCCGGCAGGACCGCGGGAGCCGGTCCCGCACACCGCAGGCGGCCACGACAGCCGCACACCGCCGGGCCGTGCCTCCCCTGGGCCGCGGGCTGCCCAGGTCCCCCACCCCTGTGGGCAAGCCCTCACCGCCGCGCCCCGCCCTTGGCGCCCGGCTGTGCGGCCCGCAGGGAGGCCAGGGCGGGCCGATGCGGCCGGGGAACGTGTGCGAGGCCGCCCGAGGGGCGCAATGCCCCCGCATGGGGCCGAGCGGGCACCAGCGAAGCGGGCGCCGGCAGTGCCAACTCGCCGGCTGCCCCTGTGGCGTCCCCCTGGCCCGTCTGCGGGCAAACGGGGCCCCCAAGACCCCGGGCGGCCCCGAGCCGGACGCCCAGGGCCCACGTTTCGGGTTCGGAGCGGTACGGGAGTGGAGCCCCGTGGACGGGCCCGGGAAGGGGCGGGCTGCGGAATCACCCGCCCCGCAGCACCCGCACCCGCACCCGCACCCGCACCCGCACCCGCACCCGCACCCAAACGCCGCCGGGCCGGACACCTCACGGTGTCCGGCCCGGCGGCCCCGGATACGACGCCCGTACCCGCGTTACTTCTTGCGACGGCGCCCCGCCGTCTTCTGCGCCTTACGGCGCTCCGCCCGCGTCATCCCGTCGGACTGCGACCGCGCCGCCCCGTCGCCGTTCTCGAAGTCGCCTTCGACGACACCGCCTTCACCGTCCACCGTGGGAGCGGAGAAGTGCAGCCGGTCGGGCCGCTGCGGCGCCTCGAGCCCCTTCGCGCGGATCTCGGGACGGGCCGCGCCCGTGGCCACGGCCTCCTCCTTGGTCAGCGACGTCTTGTCCGCCGCCTCGACCGGGACCTCCTCGACCTGCTGCTCGACCTGGACCTCCAGGTTGAACAGGTAGCCGACGGACTCCTCCTTGATGCCCTCCATCATGGCGGTGAACATGTCGAAGCCCTCGCGCTGGTACTCGACGAGCGGGTCCTTCTGGGCCATCGCCCGCAGGCCGATGCCCTCCTGGAGGTAGTCCATCTCGTAGAGGTGCTCGCGCCACTTGCGGTCAAGGACGGACAGCACCACACGCCGCTCGAGCTCGCGCATGATGTCCGAGCCGAGCTGCTTCTCGCGCGCGTCGTACTGCTCGTGGATGTCGTCCTTGATCGAGTCGGCGATGAACTCGGCGGTGATCCCGGCACGGTCGCCGGCCGCCTCCTCCAGCTCGTCGACCGTGATCTTCACCGGGTAGAGCTGCTTGAACGCGCCCCACAGGCGGTCCAGGTCCCACTCCTCGGCGAAGCCCTCGACGGTCTCCGCCTGGATGTAGGCGTCGATCGTGTCGTCCATGAAGTGGCGCACCTGCTCGTGCAGGTCCTCGCCCTCGAGGACGCGGCGGCGCTCGGCGTAGATGACCTCGCGCTGCCGGTTGAGCACCTCGTCGTACTTGAGGACGTTCTTACGGGTCTCGAAGTTCTGCTGCTCGACCTGGGACTGCGCCGAGGCGATCGCGCGCGTCACCATCTTGTTCTCGATCGGGACGTCGTCGGGCACGTTGGCCATCGACATCACGCGCTCGACCATCTGCGCCTTGAACAGACGCATCAGGTCGTCACCGAGCGACAGGTAGAACCGGGACTCCCCCGGGTCGCCCTGTCGGCCGGAACGGCCGCGCAGCTGGTTGTCGATACGGCGGGACTCGTGCCGCTCGGTGCCCAGCACGTACAGACCACCGAGCTGCTTGACCTCGTCGTGCTCGGCCTCCACCGCCGCCTCCGCGCGCTCGAGCGCGGCGGGCAGGGCCGCGGCCCACTCCTCGACGTGCTCGACGGGGTCGAGACCGCGCTGGCGCAGCTCCGCCTCCGCGAGGTCGTCCGGGTTGCCGCCGAGCTTGATGTCCGTACCGCGGCCGGCCATGTTCGTCGCGACGGTGACAGCGCCCTTGCGGCCGGCCTGGGCGACGATCGTCGCCTCACGGTCGTGCTGCTTGGCGTTGAGGACCTCGTGCTGGATGCCGCGCTTGTTCAGCTGCTGCGAGAGGTACTCGGACTTCTCGACCGAGGTGGTGCCGACGAGGATCGGCTGGCCCTTCTCGTGCTTCTCCGCGATGTCGTCGACGACGGCGGCGAACTTGGCGACCTCGGTCCGGTAGATCAGGTCCGACTGGTCGAGCCGGACCATGGGCCGGTTCGTCGGGATGGGCACGACGCCGAGCTTGTAGATCTGCTGGAACTCGGCGGCCTCGGTCATCGCCGTACCGGTCATGCCGGAGAGCTTGTCGTAGAGACGGAAGAAGTTCTGCAGGGTGATCGTGGCGAGCGTCTGGTTCTCGTCCTTGATGTCCACCCCTTCCTTCGCCTCGATCGCCTGGTGCATGCCCTCGTTGTAGCGGCGGCCGGCGAGGATACGGCCGGTGTGCTCGTCGACGATCATGACTTCGCCGTCGATGACGACGTAGTCCTTGTCCTTCTTGAAGAGTTCCTTGGCCTTGATGGCGTTGTTCAGATAACCGACGAGCGGGGTGTTCACCGACTCGTAGAGGTTGTCGATGCCCAGCCAGTCCTCGACCTTGGCGACGCCGGCCTCGTGGATCGCGACGGTGCGCTTCTTCTCGTCGACCTCGTAGTCGCCGGTCTCCTCGATGCCCTTGAGCTGGTTTCCCGCCTCGCCCCTGGTCAGACGGGTGACCAGCTTGGCGAAGTCGCCGTACCACTTGGTGGCCTGGTCGGCCGGGCCGGAGATGATCAGCGGCGTACGCGCCTCGTCGACGAGGATCGAGTCGACCTCGTCGACACAGGCGTAGTTGTGGCCGCGCTGGACGAGCTCGTCCTGGGACCACGCCATGTTGTCGCGCAGGTAGTCGAAGCCGAACTCGTTGTTCGTGCCGTACGTGATGTCGCAGTTGTACATCTCGCGGCGCTGGGAGGGCGACATGTTGGCCAGGATGCAGCCGACCTCGAGGCCCAGGAACTTGTGGACCCGGCCCATCATCTCGGAGTCGCGCTCGGCCAGGTAGTCGTTGACCGTGATGATGTGGACGCCCTTGCCGGACAGGGCGTTCAGATAGGCGGGCAGCGTGCCGACGAGGGTCTTGCCCTCACCGGTCTTCATCTCGGCGACGTAGCCGAGGTGCAGCGCGGCGCCGCCCATCAGCTGGACGTCGTAGTGGCGCTGGCCGAGCACGCGCTTGGCCGCCTCGCGGACGGTCGCGAACGCCTCGGGCATCAGGTCGTCCAGGCTCTCACCGTCTTGGTACCGCTGCTTGTACTCGTCGGTGAGCGCCCGCAACTCGGCGTCGGAGAGGTTGACGAAGTCCTCTTCGATGGAGTTGACCTGGTCCGCAATGCGGTGCAGTTTGCGCAGGATCTTGCCTTCGCCTGCACGCATGAGCTTGTTGAAGACGGACACTGAGGTTGGTCTCCTTGCCGGTCGGGCCTGGCACTGGGTCTGTGGTGGACACTGGCGCGGGCACGGCAGGTGGGCCCCACCGCATCGGCCATCGTAAGCGAGGACCCCGCCGCGTCGGGAGGTCCATGGCCACTGAGACCGGCTGTCCGCCATCAGATGAACGCGCGGGGGGCGCGGAAGGTGCCGGGATCACGGCAAAAGTGCTCGCATCGGGCTGCCGGGCTGACCAGAATCCTTGTATGGAGCCGACCACACTCACCACCGAACGCCTGCTGCTGCGGACCTTCACTCCCGAGGACACGGAGGCGGTCCACCAGGCCTGCCAGGATCCGGACATCCAGCGGTGGACCACGGTTCCCTCCCCTTACGAGTGGCAGCACGCGGCCGAGTTCACGGAGCGCATCGTCCCGGACGGCTGGCGCAACGGCACCATCTGCACCTTCGCCGTGCTGCCGCGCGCGGGCGGCCCGCTGATGGCGTCGGTCGCTGTGACCATGCGCACCTTCTCGGGCACCTGGGAGATCGGCTTCTGGACGGGCAAGGAGCACCGGGGCCGGGGCGTGATGGCGGAGAGCGTCACGGCCGTGTCCCACTGGGCCTTCACCAGGCTGGGCGCCACCCGCGTCGAGTGGCGGGCCGAGGTCGGCAACACCGCTTCCCGGGCGGTCGCGGAGAAGGCCGGTTTCCGGATGGAGGGGGAGCTGCGGGCGGCGCTGCTCAACAAGGACACGCTGCGGGACGTGTGGATCGGCGGGCTGCTCCCGTCCGATCTGGGCCTGCCCTGCGACGTCGCCCATCTCCCGGCCCGCTCCTGATCGTCCGCCGGCGGGGTTGTCAGTGACGCCCTCTATCGTGCGGGGCATGACGACGCCGCCGCCCACGCTCGAACTCTCCGCCGACGAGGCCCGCCGCATCGCCCTGCGCGCCCAGGGATTCCTGGGCGCGCCCGACCGGCGCGGCGGAGTGCGGGGCGTGCTGCGCCATCTCGGCGCCGTACAGCTCGACACGATCTCGGTGCTGGCGCGTTCGCACGAGCTGATTCCGTACGCGCGGCTCGGCGCCGTCGGCCGCCGGGCGGTCGAGGACGCGTACTGGACGGAGGGGCACAGCTTCGAGTACTGGTCGCACGCGGCGTGCATCCTGCCCGTCGAGGAATGGCCGCACTTCGCCTTCCGGCGCCGCGCCTACCGCGCCCGCCCGCACTGGTACCACGACCTGCCGGACGGCGCGTACGACGCGGTGATCAAGCAGCTGCGTGCGGAGGGCCCGCTGACCGCGACCGGTCTGGGCGGCGCGAACAACGGCGGCGAGTGGTGGGACTGGTCCGCCTCCAAGGTCGCCGTCGAGCGCGCGCTGATGTACGGCGAGGTGGTGTGCACCGAGCGGCGCAGCTGGAAGCGGGTGTACGACCTGGCGGAGCGGGCGATCCCGGACGCGCTCCTGCACGACGACCTGGACGACACCGAGTGCCTTCGCCGTCTCGTCCGGCTGGCGGGTGAGTCGCTGGGCGTGGGGACCCGCGCCGACCTCGCGGACTACCACCGGCTCAAGGGCGAGCAGTTCGACGCGGTGGTCGCGGATTCGGGGCTGGTGCCGGTGTCGGTCCAGGGCTGGGCCAAGCCCGCCTGGGCCGATCCGGCGGCGCTGGCCTCGCCGCCCCGCGGCCGCCACCGGACGACTCTGCTCTCGCCGTTCGACTCGCTCATCTGGGAGCGTGCGCGCACCGAGCGGATCTTCGGCTTCACCCACCGGCTGGAGGCCTACGTGCCCAAGCCGAAGCGGGTGTACGGCTATTTCGCGATGCCGCTGCTCGCGGGCGGGAAGCTGCTGGGCCGCGTCGATCCGGCGCGCGAGGGGACGACCCTGGTGGCCCGGCAGGTGTCGCTGGACACGCCCAAGGCCGTGGCGCCGATGGCTCAGGCGCTGCGCGAGGCGGCCGAGTGGGTGGGCTGCGACGCGGTCCGCGTCGAACGGGTCGACCGGCCCGAGCTCACCGCGGACCTGGTCAGGGCGCTGGGCTGAGCACGGCGCCGGGCCGAGCGCCCGGCTACCGGATCTCGAGGATCTTCTCCCGCATCGCGTAGACCACGGCCTCCATCCTGGAGTGCAGCTGCAGTTTCTCCAGGATGTTGCGCACATGGTTCTTGACCGTGTTCTCCGAGATGAACAATTCCTTGGCAATGTCGCGGTTGTTCATGCCGGTGGCCACGAGCTTGAGCACCTCCAGCTCCCGTTCGGTGAGCCGGGGCGCCGGCACGAGCCTGCGCTCGTCGGTGCGCTGGATCATCGACTTGAACTCGGTGAGCAGCTTGGACGCCATGGACGGGCTGATCTGCGACTGCCCGTCCGCCACCGCGCGAATGGCCGTCGCGACCTCGTCCGTGGAGATCTCCTTGAGGAGATAGCCGGTGGCCCCGGCCTTGATCGCGTCGTAGAGATCGGCCTCCTCGTCGCTGATCGTCAGCATGATGATCTTCGCGCTGGGGGCCACCTCCTTGATGCTGGTGCACGCCTCGATGCCGCCTCGCTTCGGCATCCGGACATCCATCAGCACGATGTCCGGCAGCAGATCGGCAGCCTTGTCCACGGCCTCCGCGCCGTCCCCGGCCTCGCCGACGACCTCGATGCCCTCCTCGTGCGCGAGGACGATCTCGAGTCCTCGCCGGAACAGCGCGTGGTCGTCCACGACGAGAACCCGGATCGGCTCCTTTCCGGAGCCTCCGGTCACCTCGTCGCAGGGCGCTTCGGTTTCTGCGTGCGTGTCACCGGGGTGGTTCGCGCCGCCATGCACCGGACCGAATCCGTCCGCCATCGTTCCTCCCCCTGAAGGCCGTGGCCCGAAGATCATGTGCGGTTCGCCAACGTCTTTACGGGGCGCACCGGTTGCTTGCGACGTCATGCTTTCATGCCCGGGCGTCGGGGTGCTGTTCCCGCGGTCGCACGAGGGTGCCCCTGGGGGCGCTCAACGCGCTCCAGGGGCACCGGATTCGTCACCGACGGACCGTGCGGAATGCGGCGTCAGCCGCCGAGCGCACCTCCGGCGCCGCCGGCCTCCGACCCGGCCAGGGGGTCGGTCTCCAGGTGGATGACGCCGTAGTCATAGGCGTGCCGCCGGTAGACGACACTGGGCTGCTTCGTCTCGGAGTCGACGAAGAGATAGAAGTCGTGCCCGACCAGCTCCATCTCGTAGAGCGCCTGGTCGAGCGTCATCGGTGCCGCGATGTGCAGCTTCTCCCGCACCACCAGTGGCCCTTCGCCCTGCACCTCGATCGACCCGATCCTGGTGGTGGGGACGGTCTCTGCCACTTCTTCGGTGAGCGGCTTGCCGTTGGTGGCGCTCAACTCGGCCACGCCAGGGACGGAATCGGCCACATCGGCTGCGGACAGACGGCCGCTGCCACGTCGGTTGTGGCGCTTGTCGTGCTGCTTGCGAAGCCGTGCCTCCAGCTTGTCCGTCGCGAGGTCCAGCGCCGCGTACGGATCGGAGGCCGCAGCCTCTGCCCGGATCACCGGGCCGCGCGAGCGGAGAGTGATCTCCACACGGTCGGAACGGTCGGCCTGCCGCGGGTTGGGCTCCTTGGACACCTCGACGTCCAGGCTGATCACCTTGCCGTCGAGCTTCTGGATCTTCTCCAGCTTCAGCTTCTCGGCCACGTGCTTGCGGAACCGCTCGGGCACCTCGGTCTTGCGGCCCTTGACGACGATGTCCACGCAGAACTCCGTTCCCGGATTCGCCCCGCCCGCTCAGCGGCTGCGGAGCATCTCCCTCTTGCACCAGGCTCCGGCGTTCTCCGGAGCCTCGGACTTGGCGACTTTCACCTCCTCCTCCCCAGTCGACAAGATCTCCACCCACCCAATTTCGGAGGGACCGCCGCCACTCGTTTCCCTGCCGGGAAAAACGGCAGCCCATTCGGTGAGTCAGGCTCTCGCCTTTCCTCACACCCGAACATAGCTCTCTCGGACGGGTGTCGGCACCCGCTACCCGGAGGTACCTCCGATCAGGCGTTTTTGCCCTCTTATCACCTGCAACGATGCAGGTTCCCAGTCAGTTCCGGTTTAATTCGAGGGACAGGGGTGGAACGGCGACGACTGCGGCGCTCTGCCGCACCGCCGGAACGGAATCCCGCCCTGTCCCGGGCCTTGTGACGGCACTCAGTGCCCGAGCCGCCTCGACCAGCGTCGCCCCCGTCGTCATGAGGTCGTCCACCAGGACCGTCCTGCCGCCCGCGAGAAGGCGCGCGCCACCGGCTCGCACCTCCAGCGCCCCTGCCACGTTGGCGAGCCTCTGGCGTGCCGTGAGCCCCGCCTGGTCGGCCATCCGGCGCCGCTGCCGCAGCACCGGCAGCACTTTCACGGCCCTGCCCGTGCGCCTCAGTTCACCGGCCGCCGCGAGCGCGATCCGCCGTGCGGCGTCCTGGCCCCGCGCCCTGACCGCGCCGGGCGCCGACGGCACGGGCACCAGGAGCAGCGGGCCGCCGGACACCGCCGTGTCCGCCACCGCCGCACGTACCGCTCCGGCCAGCGCCAGGCCCAGCGGGCCGGCCAGCCCCAGCGCGCCCCGCTCCTTGTGCGCGAGGAGCACGGCGCGGACCGAGTCCGTGTAGGGCGCGGCCGCGTGCACCATGGGCAGCCCGGCCGGCTCGGGCACCGGCCTGGCCCGGCGCGCGGTGCGTCCGTGCAGGAGGCGCGCGCACTCCGCGCACAGCTGCGTACGAGGCGCACCGCAGCCGCCGCAGGCGGCCGGGAGCACCAGGCCGGAGATCTCACGCCACCACGCCCTCATGGAGACCACTGTGGCCGCGGCGGCGAGCCGCCCGCCACCCCTGTGGACAACCGCGGCAGGACGCCCGGCAGGAGGGCGGGAGCTACCCCGGGTAGACCGGCGAGGTCCCCTTCTTGACCAGCGTCTGCCAGTTGGCTCCGGCGGGCAGCCGCACGATGCCGTCCTCCAGCGAGTACGCCACCAGCGGCTGGCTCTCGTCGTCCGACGCGGCGACCGCCTTCACCTGGTTGAGGCCGGGCAGGATCCCCTTGGGGACGGTCGAGCCGTCCGTCTGGATGTAGCGCACCTGCTGTACGCCGCCGGCCTCCCTGCCGACGACCACGAGCCGGCTCGGACCCGCCCAGGAGGCGGCCGTCACGGTCTCCATCTGCGGCGCGGCACGACGGAGTTCGGTGACGGTCACCACGGTGTCGTCGCCGCCTCCGTGCCGTTCCACCCGCCCGATCCTCAGCGTCGTACTGCCGTCCTTCGTCAGCAGCAGCGCGATGCGCACTCCGTCCGCCGACACCCGCACGGCCTCGATCCGCGCCCCGTCCAGGCCCGGAACGATCTTGACCGGCACCGGGGTGTCCGCGCCTCGCGCGAGCCGCTTCAGCTCCGGCTGGGCCGGATTCCGGTCGGCCACCCACAGATCACCGCGGCCGTCCCAGCTGGGTGCGGACAGCCGGTTGTCGATCCCCTTGCCCGAACTGGTGAGCACGGGCGCGTCCAGCTCGCTGTTGGAGACGATCGAGGCCACGTACAGACTGCTGGCGTCCGCGGAGACGGCTGCGGCCCTGTGCTCGTCCCTGGCCACACCGACCGTGCCCAGCTTGAGGCGGCCGTCGCCGAACGGCCCCACCACGTTCTGCGGTTCCTCCACCTCCGAGGCGCCGGCCGCGATCAGCGCCAGCCGCTGCTTGCTGTCCACGAAGTACTGGTGGTCGGGCCGGCCCGAGGTGCGGTCCGGCGCGTACCCCTCGGCCTGCCCCGCGTTCATCACGCACAGCTGCGAGCCGTTCGAACGCAGCAGCTCCACGTGCTCGAGCCTGGCCGACGAGAGGTCCTTGATCGTGAACAGGATCTGCGCGGCCATCTTCAGGCACTGGGTGCGTCCCACATTGGACGCTTTGTCGTCGAGGGGGACCTTCAGGCCGTTGCGGTCGTCGAAGGACAGTGACGTGGTGCCGTCCTTGAGCGTCATCGCCGTGCCGCTGGGGAACCGCGACTCGACGACCGGCTTCAGCCAGTCCGTCGGCCCCTCCAGCAGCGCCTTGACCGCCTGCGTCACCGGGTCCATCCGGGTCACCGGATCCTGCCGCTGCCGGATGTAGACCGGGTCGGCGACCATGACGTCCCGCCCGGAGGCGAAGTAGTACTTGTTGACCGTCCGGTAGTTGCGCTCGAAGTCGGACGCGCCCAGCAGCAGCCCCGCGGGCAGGCTGTCGATACGCCACTGCTTTCCGTCGGGTCCGGCCTTCTGCGACAGATGGATCGTCCTGCGGTACTCGCTCGGCGTGACCGGCTGATAGGCGTGCTGAGCGTCGACCGTGGCGATGTGCCGGCCGAGCAGCGGATAGCTCATGCCGGGAGTGTCCCGCCCTCCGGGTATGGGCGCGCCCGGGTCGGGGGCCGCCGCCAGCACCGTCGTGCTCTCCTCCGGCCGCCACTTCTTCGACGCCTCGGCCGTCAGATATGAGCGTGCCGTGTCGAAGTTGGTGTCGTCACTGGTCATGGCCTCCAGGAAGCCCGTGACGATCTCGTCGGGGGAGGCGTCCTTCCGCGGCGGCACCGCGTAGACCCGCACCTGCGAGTCGGCCCGCTGGGACGCCTTCACCGGGTGGACGTCACCGGAATCCGGCATCGAGGCGCACCCGGCCAGCAGCACACCGCTGCAGCCGAGCAGTGCCGTTGCCCGCCGCAGTCCCGGCCCGTTACGACGGCGGTCAACGCCCACGAGTCGTGTCCTCCCGCTCCGATGAACTCCTTGCGGCGGGGGTGGTGCCCCGCTCTCCTGACGGTCGTGCGACCACGCGGGACCCGTTGCCCGGCAGCGCCGTCGGGTCCACCTCGGGGGGCGCCGTGCGCGGCGGCAGCGGGGAGCGGTCCGACGCCGTCTGAACGGGCACGGACGTCAGCCGGTGCCCGTTCACCTCGGGACCCGCCGGCGCACCGGCACGTTCCCGGTTCTGCCGCGAGTCCTGCGGCTCCAGCGGTATCGGGGAGCCGCGCAGCGGCTCGTCCGCGGTGCGCGGCAGGGTCAGACGGAACTGCGAGCCGCCGCCCGGCTCGCCCCACGCCTGCAGCCAGCCGCCGTGGAGCCGCGCGTCCTCGACGGCGATGGACAGTCCGAGGCCGGTGCCGCCCGTGGTCCGCGCCCGCGCCGGGTCGGCCCGCCAGAAGCGGTTGAAGACGCGGGTCGCCTCGCCCGGCTTGAGTCCCACGCCGTAGTCCCGCACGGCCACGGCGACCGCGCCGCCGGCCACCGCCATGCGGACCACGACGTCCTTGCCGTCGCCGTGCTCGACGGCGTTGACCACCAGATTGCGCAGCACCCGCTCGACGCGGCGGGCGTCGGCCTCTGCCACGACCGGCTGCTCGTCGCCGACCACCCGTATCCGGCTGCCCTTGCGCTCCGCCAGCGGCTCGGCACCGCCGATGACCCGCCGTACGACCTCACGCAGGTCTATCGGCTCGGCCTCGAGGGCCGCCGCTCCGGCGTCGAAACGGCTGATCTCCAGCAGGTCGGCGAGAAGGGACTCGAAGCGGTCGAGCTGGTCGCCGAGCAGCTCCGCGGAGCGCGCCGTCACCGGGTCGAAGTCGCTGCGGGCCTCGTGGATCACGTCGGCGGCCATCCGCACGGTCGTCAGGGGCGTACGCAGCTCGTGCGAGACGTCCGAGACGAAACGGCGCTGCATCCGGGAGAGCTCCTCCAGCTGCTGGATCTTCAGCTGAAGGTTCTGGGCCATCTTGTTGAAGGCTTCACCGAGCCGGGCGATGTCGTCCTCGCCGGTGACCTTCATGCGCTCCTGGAGCCGCCCCGCCGCGAGGCGCTCGGCGATACCGGCCGCCATCCGCACCGGGGTGACGATCTGCCGCACCACCAGCCAGGCGATCGCCCCGAGCAGCACGACGACGAAGAGCCCTGCGGTCGCCAGAGTGCCCCTGACCAGGTTGAGCGACTGCTCCTCCTGCGCCAGCGGGAAGACGTAGTACAGCTCGTACGGGTTGCCCTCGATGTCGTTCAGCTGTGTGCCCACGACGAGCCCGGGCTCCGGTTCGAGCACGTTGTCCGTGTACTGGATGCTGAGGTACGTCTCGAACGTCCCCGCTTCCTCCCTGACCTCGTCCCTCAGCTCCTGCGGAATGCTCGCCGGGTCCACGGCCCCGGACGTACGCGGCGCGCGGCTGGTGCCGGCGCCCTGCGCGTCGGCGCTGAGCGCGACCACGTTGAAAGCGCCCTGGCCGCCGCTGGACAGCTGCACCACGAGATCGGAACGCCACGTGCGCGCGTTCGCGCCTTCGCCGCTGTCGTCGCCTCCGCCACCGGGACCGATCGGGGCGTTCGCCTTCTCCCTGGCCACGGCGAAACCGCCGGCCGCCTGGCTCTGCGCCGCCTTGCTCTTGGCGTCGAGCAGACCGTTGCGGACCTGGCCGATGACGACGAATCCGAGCAGCACCACCACGCCCAGTGACATGAGCAGGGTGCTGACGACCACCCGTAGCTGGATGTTCCGCCGCCACAGCCGCACCGCGGGCAGCAGCGGACGCCTCACCCAGCGCATGACGAGCCGCGGCACCGGCCCGTTGGGGGCGCCTTCCTGGAGCAGCCGTCCGCCGTGCAGCAGTCGGCCGAGACGCCTGGCCCCATGCCCGGCTCCGGCAGCCCGCCCCTTGTGGGCCGCCGGCTCGCCGGGCCCGGAAGCAACGCTGCCGCCGGGCATGTCAGCTCGGCCCTGCCTTGTAACCGACACCACGGACGGTCACCACGATCTCCGGGCGCTCCGGGTCCTTCTCGACCTTCGAGCGCAGCCGCTGCACATGCACATTGACCAGCCGGGTGTCGGCGGCGTGGCGGTAACCCCACACCTGCTCCAGCAGCACCTCGCGGGTGAACACCTGCCAGGGCTTGCGTGCGAGCGCGACCAGCAGATCGAACTCCAGCGGAGTCAGAGCTATGGACTGCCCGTCCCGCTTCACGGAGTGGCCCGCGACATCGATGACCAGGTCACCGATGGTCAGCTGCTCCGGCGCCGGCTCCTCCGACCGCCGCAGCCGCGCCCGGATCCGGGCGACCAGCTCCTTCGGCTTGAACGGCTTGACGATGTAGTCGTCGGCCCCCGACTCGAGCCCGACAACGACGTCGACCGTGTCGCTCTTGGCGGTCAGCATCACGATCGGAACGCCGGACTCGGCGCGGATGAGCCGGCACACCTCGATGCCGTCCCGTCCGGGCAGCATGAGGTCCAGCAGCACAAGGTCGGGTTTGGCCTCCCGGAAAGCGGCAAGCGCCTTGTCACCGTCCGCTACGAACGACGGCTCGAAACCTTCACCACGCAGCACAATGCCGAGCATCTCGGCCAGTGCGGTGTCGTCGTCGACGACAAGGACTCGTCCCTTCATAAACGCAATCATCCCATTAGCTAATCGTTACTTGGCGTGACCTGGCACACAGCTCCGCAATTCCGACACCCGTGACCGGCGACAACGCCCCTTCCTCGGTGACGATCGCGGTCACCAGATCGGGCGGAGTGACATCGAACGCGGGGTTGTACGCCTGGGTTCCCACAGGGGCCACGGACAGCCCGCCGCTTCCGGCGCCGGCCACTGCGGACTGCGGGGATGTTACCTCCGTCACCTCGCGCCCCGGCCGCTGCTCCACCTCGATCGCGGCGCCGTCCGGTGTCGCCAGGTCCACCGTCGTCGTCGGCGCGACCACGACGAACGGCACATGGTGGTACTTGGCCAGGACCGCCAGCGGATAGCTGCCGACCTTGTTGGCCACCGATCCGTCCGCGGCGATCCGGTCCGCGCCGACCAGTACGGCGTCCACCTCTCCGGCCGCGAAGAGCGAACCCGCGGCGTTGTCCGTCAGCAGGGTGTAGGGCAGTCCGTTGCGCGCCGCCTCGTAGGCGGTCAGCCGCGAGCCCTGCAGCAGCGGGCGTGTCTCGTCCACCCAGAGCCGTTGCAGTCGCCCCGCCCGGTGCGCGGCGAGCGCCACGGCGAACGCCGTCCCCTCGCCGCCGGACACCAGCGCCCCGGTGTTGCAGTGCGTCAGGATCCGGTGACCGCCGCCGGGCAGCAGCTCCTCCAGCAGCGCCAGTCCGTGCGCGGCCATCCTCGCGCTGGCCTCGGCGTCGCGGCGGTGCAGTTCCCGGGCCGCAGTGAGCGCCGCCCTGGCGGCCCCCTCGGCGCCCGCGCCCTGCTGGAGCGCCGCCCGGTGCGCGGACTCGGCCAGCCGCACCCCGTACCCGAGGTTCACGGCGGTGGGCCGCGCACTCGCCAGCAGCTCGGCGGACTCCTCCACGTCGAAGCCCCGCAGGGCGGCGAGCGCCACGCCGTAGGCGCCGGCGATGCCGAGGAGGGGTGCCCCGCGCACGGCGAGCGTCCGGATCGCCCGTACCAGCGCGGGAACGTCGGTGCAGACCAGCTCGGCCTCCTCGGCGGGCAGTCTGGTCTGGTCGAGAAGTACCAGTACGGGCCCTTCGGGTGGCTCGTCCCAGCGCAGCACCGGAAGCTTCGCCGGCTCGGCGACCACCTGGTTTTGTACGTGCTGATCAGCCATCCGCCCAGTCTGCCCGGTGGGACTCCGACAATGAAGGTGCGAAGGTGACCCGGCCGCCGGTCCGCCGACCGGCCACGCGTGGCACGATGGCAGCCAACCAGCTGCCCGCAGAGGCGGCGGGGCACCGTGAACGTGCCGGCTCGACGAACCGGCCCCGACACCAATCCATGAGGTGGACGACCGTGAACGACACCCCGGGCTGGGCATCGCCCGGATCGGCTCCCTCCGAAGGTCAGAACACCGGCGTGCCGCATCCGGCTCCGCCTGCCGACGGAAACGGTCCCGCCTCGAAGTGGTCCAAGGAGCAGCCCGCTCCCGGCCAGTGGTCCGCGCCCACTGGCCCCGGCCAGGCCCCGGGGCCGCCGCCGGGATGGGGCGGCGGCGGGTACGGCGGCGGCTGGGGCCGGCCCCCGGCCGTGGCCAAGCCGGGAGTCATCCCGCTGCGCCCCCTGGGCGTCGGTGAGATCCTCGACGGCGCGGTGTCGACGCTGCGCGCGCACTGGCGCACGGTCCTCGGTGTGACCGTCACTGTCGCGGTCATCTCCCAGATCTCCAACATCCTCGTGGACCGCTACCTGCTCCCGGAGGTGCCGGCCGTCGATCCCGACGCGACTCCCGAGGAGGCCCTGGAGCAGTCGCTCGACTCCATGCAGGCGAGTCTGGTGGCCTTCGGCCCGGCCCTGCTGATCATGCTGATCGGCACGCTGCTCAGCACCGCACTGCTCACCGTGGTGATCAGCCGCTCCGTCCTGGGCCGGCCGGTGACCCTCGCCGAGGCGTGGCGCGAGGCCCGGCCGCGGCTGCCGCATCTGCTGGGGCTCACCCTGCTGCTGCCCCTGGGCAGCATCGCGATCATGACAGTGGGTGTGCTGCCCGGTGCACTCATCGGCGGCGCGGGGATCCTGCTCTCCGTGCTGGGCGGGCTCGCCGCGGTCGTCGTCATCATCTGGCTCGTGATCCGCTTCTCCCTCGCGTCCCCCGCACTCGTGCTGGAACGCCAGGGCGTCATCGCCTCCCTGCGCCGCTCCGCCAAGCTGGTCCAGGGCACCTGGTGGCGCATCTTCGGCATCACGCTGCTGACCCTGCTGCTCGCCTTCCTCGTGAACCTGGTCATCATCCTCCCGTTCACGGTCATCGCCTTCGCGGTGGACGGGCCCGGGCTGAGCGAGCTCTTCACCGGCGCCGCCCCGGACTTCGGCTGGACGTTCCTGATCATCACGAGCATCGGCTCCGTGATCGCTTCGTCGATCACCTACCCGATCACCGCGGGCGTGACGGTCCTCCTCTACGTGGACCAGCGCATCCGCCGCGAAGCGCTCGACCTCGAACTCGCCCGCGCTGCGGGTCTCCCCGGTTACGGTTCGGCACCGCCCGACGCCGGACCCACCGGAGGCTGATGCGGTGTTGGGCACGGGGGGCGCGACGGCAGCACTGCTGATCCGGGCGAGCGACGACGTACCGGTGGACATCCCACGCGTTCCCGCCCGCGAGGCGGCGGAGCGGGAGCTGTCCCGGCCGATGTACCACGAGAACGACCCGAACCTGCTCGAACGCGCCCTCAACCGCTTCTGGGAGTGGGTCGACGACCTTTTCGGCGCCGCGTCGGGCGGGGCCCCGGGAGGCACGCTCGGGCTGATCGTCATCGTCCTCGTCGTCGTCGCCCTGGCGGCGGCCCTGTGGTGGCGGCTCGGTAAGCCCCAGCGGGCGGCGACCGGTTCGGACTCGCTGTTCGACGACCGCCCGCGTGATGCCTCCGCACACCGCGCGGCAGCGGACAAGCACGCCGCCGCCGGCCGCTGGAACCAGGCCGTCCAGGAACGGATGCGCGCCATCGTCCGGTCCCTGGAGGAACGGACGCTCCTCGACCCGCGGCCCGGCCGCACCGCGGACGAAGCCGCCGCGGAAGCGGGCCGCCCGCTGCCCGACCACGCCGACGAACTGCGCACGGCCGCCCGGACCTTCGACGACGTCACGTACGGCGGCCGCACCGCCGACCGGCGGGCGTACGAACAGCTCCGGGACCTGGACCTCGCGCTGGAGCGCGCCAAGCCCCTGACCGCCGGCGCTGCACAGGGAGCGGGCGAATGACCGGGCCGACCAGCACCTCCATGTCGCCCTCCACCCGCCAGGTGTGGAACCGGGTGCGCGGCCTGCTCCTCGTCGTCGCGCTCCTCGTCGTGGCCGGCATCGCCATGGCCGCCCTGCAGTCCGGCGACCATCACGGGCGGCTCGACCCGCGCTCGGCGGACCCGTACGGCAGCCGTGCCGTCGCCGAACTCCTCAAGGACCGCGGCGTCTCGACCCGCGTCGTCACCACCCTCGACGACGCCACCGCCGCGGCCGGCCCGGACGCCACGATCCTCGTCGCACAACCCGACACGCTCACAGACACCCAGCAGCGGGACTTCCGGTCCGCGACGGCCACGGCCGGCGGCCGTACGGTACTGGTCGCACCGGGTTGGGCGTCCGTCGAAACCCTGGCCCCCGGCGTCGCTGTCGACACCCCGGCCGATGTCTCCGTCCGCGGCCCGCAGTGCGACCTCGCCGCCGCCCGGAGCGCCGGCAGCGCCGAAGTCGGCGGCGAGCGGTACACGGTCGACGCCCCCGGCACCGACAGCTGCTACCCGAGCGACGGACTGCCCTCCCTGGTCAGGATCCCCGCCGAGAACGACGGCGACACCGTCCTCCTGGGCTCCCCCGACATCCTGGTCAACGATCGTCTGGACAAGCACGGCAACGCCTCTCTCTCCCTGCAACTCCTCGGGTCCCGACCCGAGCTGGTCTGGTACATCCCTTCGCCGGCCGATCCCTCCGCGGTGGAGCCTGCGGACGGGGAGGGCGACGACACCGGCGGCCGTGACGCCGAGAGCGAGAGCGAGGACCCGTTCTTCGACCTGATCCCCGGTGGCTGGCTGTGGGGCACTCTGCAACTCGCCCTGGCCGCCGTCCTCGCCGCCGTCTGGCGTGCGCGTCGGCTCGGCCCCTTGGTCAGCGAACGGCTGCCGGTCGCCATCCGCGCCTCGGAAGCCACCGAAGGACGCGCCCGCCTCTACCGCAAGGTGAACGCCCGGGACCGTGCCGCCGCCTCGCTCCGTGCCGCCACCAGAACCCGCCTCGCCCCACTCCTCGGCGTCTCCGCGGCCGAGACCCACTCACCCGACGCCCTGCTTCCCGCGGTCTCGGCGCACCTCCCCGACGGGGAGCACGACACCCGCGAGCTGCTCTTCGGCGCGCCCCCGGCCGACGACGCAGCCCTTGTACGACTCGCAGGCCAACTCGACGCCCTCGAAAGAGAGGTACGCACCTCATGAGCGCCCCGACCCCCGAGACAGCCGAGAGCTCGGACCGCGCACGCTCCTCCCTGGAGGCCCTGCGCACCGAGATCGCCAAGGCCGTCGTCGGCCAGGACCCCGCTGTCACCGGTCTCGTCGTGGCCCTGCTCTGCCGCGGCCATGTCCTCCTCGAGGGAGTCCCCGGCGTCGCCAAGACGTTGCTGGTCCGCGCTCTGGCATCCTCCCTCGAACTCGACACGAAGCGCGTCCAGTTCACCCCCGACCTGATGCCCAGCGATGTCACCGGATCCCTGGTCTACGACACGCACACCTCACAGTTCTCCTTCCAGCCCGGGCCGGTGTTCACCAACCTCCTGCTCGCCGACGAGATCAACCGCACTCCGCCCAAGACGCAGTCGTCGCTCCTCGAAGCGATGGAGGAGCGCCAGGTCACGGTCGACGGCACCCCGCGCCCCCTCCCGGAGCCGTTCCTCGTCGCAGCGACGCAGAACCCTGTCGAGTACGAAGGCACCTACCCCCTTCCCGAAGCTCAGTTGGACCGGTTTCTTCTCAAACTGACCGTGCCTCTCCCCTCCCGCGAGGACGAGATCAATGTCCTGACCCGGCACGCCGACGGTTTCAATCCGCGCGACCTGGAAGCGGCGGGGGTGCGTCCCGTCGCCGGCCCCGCGGAACTGGAAGCGGCGCGTGCCGCCGTAGCCAAGACATCTGTCTCCGCCGACATCGCCGCCTATGTCGTCGATATCTGCCGTGCCACCCGCGAGTCCCCCTCACTCACTCTGGGCGCCTCTCCCCGAGGCGCCACAGCCCTGCTGTCCACCGCCCGTGCCTGGGCCTGGCTCACCGGACGCGACTACGTCATCCCCGATGACGTGAAGGCCCTGGCACTGCCCACCCTTCGGCACCGGCTCCAACTCCGGCCCGAGGCGGAGATGGAGGGAGTCACCGCCGACTCCGTCATCACCGCGATCCTCGCCCACGTCCCCGTCCCCCGCTGAGGCGACCGATGGCCCTCACCGGACGGACTGCGCTCCTGGCCGCTCTCGGCTCTCTCCCCGTGGGCATCCTCGCCCCGAGCTGGACGGGGATGCTCGCTGTCAACGCGCCTCTCTCACTCGCAATCCTGTGCGACTACGCCCTCGCCGCGCCAGTGCGAACGCTCCGATTCACCCGAAGCGGTGACACAACAGTTCGACTCGGTGACGCCGCCAAGGTCGAGCTGACCGTCGCCAATCCCTCCGGACGCACGCTGCGGGCCCACATCCGTGACGCCTGGCCGCCCAGCAGCTGGCTGCCGGGCACGGGGCAGGCCGCCTCGCGCCACAGGCTCACCATTCCGGCAGGTGAGCGCCGCCGTCTCACCACGGTCCTGAGGCCCACACGACGGGGCGACCGCCGGGCCGAACGCATCACCGTCCGCTCCTACGGCCCCCTGGGCCTGGCGGCCCGGCAGGGAAGCCACAAGGCCCCCTGGACGGTCCGCGTGCTGCCGCCGTTCACCAGCCGGAAGCACCTGCCCTCACGACTGGCCCGCCTCCGCGAACTCGACGGCCGCACAAGCGTCCTCGTCCGCGGGCAGGGCACCGAATTCGACAGCCTGCGCGACTACGTGCCCGGGGACGACACACGTTCCATCGACTGGCGGGCCACCGCGCGCCGGTCCACGGTCGCAGTCCGCACCTGGCGGCCGGAGCGTGACCGTCACATCCTCATCGTCCTCGATACCGGTCGGACTTCGGCCGGTCGAGTGGGAGACGTGCCCCGCCTGGACGCCGCGATGGACGCCGCACTGCTTCTCAGTGCCCTCGCCGCCCGCGCCGGCGACCGGGTCGGCCTGCTGGCCTACGATCGCCGCGTCCGCGCGCAGGTCCTCGGCCGCTCCGCCGGCGACATCCTGCCGGCGCTCGTCAACGCCTTCGCCCCGCTGGAGCCCGAGCTCGTCGAGACCGATGCCCGTGGTCTCAGCGCGGCCGCACTGCAGAACGCTCCCCGCCGGTCCCTTGTCGTCCTGCTGACCAGCCTCGAAGCCGCTCCGGTCGAGGAAGGGCTGCTCCCCGTACTTCCCCAGCTGACCCAGCGGCACACGGTCCTCGTGGCGTCTGTGGCCGACCCGCACATCGAGAAGATGACCGGCGGCCGGGGCTCCGCCGAAGGCGTCTATGACGCCGCTGCGGGTACGCAGGCCCAGGCCCAGCGCCGCCGGTCGGCAGAGCAGCTGCAGCGCCACGGCGTGACGGTCGTGGACGCGACACCGGAAAAGCTCGCCCCGGCCCTCGCCGACGCCTACCTCGCGCTCAAGGCCGCCGGGCGTCTCTGAGGCGCGTTGAGATCTCCGTAGACAATCAGGCCATGACACGACGCCTGAACCGTGACCGCTCCCTTGAAGAACTTGAACACGCCTGCTGGCCGGCTCCGGAAGCCGACTCCACCCGCCTTATCGCCACTGCACACGCCTTGCGGCGTCGACCGATCGGCGAGCTGACCGTCGAGGACATGCGCTTGTTGATCGGGCAGAGCATAGGGCTGCCCTACCTTCTGCCACTGGCAGTGGAGGTACTGCGGGAGAACCCGATGGCAGAGGGGCACATGTACGAAGGTGATCTGCTGTCCGCGGTCCTCACCAGGAACGCAGAAAAGCCCCGCACCAGAGGTGCGGGGCCTTCCCACAATAATTGTTCGGCGGCGTCCTACTCTCCCACAGGGTCCCCCCTGCAGTACCATCGGCGCTGAAAGGCTTAGCTTCCGGGTTCGGAATGTAACCGGGCG